>CAVPOY010000013.1:0-257201 GCA_963707135.1 uncultured Gammaproteobacteria bacterium
GGCCAACAGTCCGCCGACGGCCCATAGCAAAAGCAGCGCGGCGCCATCTGGAACGGCCTGCGCCTGGAGACCGAGCGTGGTGAAGACTCCGGTCCCGATCATGTTCGCGATCACGATCAGGACGGCGGTTCGGTAGTCGATGAAGCGCCTTAAGAGCCGCGCCTTCGAGTTCATCCCGTATATCCGCAAGTGCTCAAGTCTGGCCTCACAATGGCCGTGAATCAGACGGGACTATCCTTCGCCGGGTCCTCGGGATCCGCGGGCATGGCCTCGCGAACCTCCGCTCGCGGCGGCTGGACCGACTCCACCCATTCCTTCATCAGACACCCGGTCCTGAGGGACTGCGCAAGAACGGGCGCGATAAGGCCGCGCCGGATAGCGTCGGGAAAGAGATTCAGCGCCCCGGTCAGCACGGTCAGCCCGCGCCGCAGGGTCGCCGAGACCGCCGGGTCGCTGCCGGCCAGCGGGCGCGGCCGGTATCGCTGGTATCCTGAAAGTGTCAGAGGACCGGGCAGGACACCCCGGATCCGGTGGCCCAGCTTTCGTTGGTTTCGATTGGAGAACACGCGGGGTCACGCCTGTCCGTGGTTAGCCGACCCGGCGTCGGCGGTGAGGGGCCAGAGTGTACGCGACTCGCAGTTAACATCCACCCGAGAAGACTTAAGAGAAACAAATAGGTGGACGTTCGTTGAATTGCGGGCGACGTGCGCCGGCCCACGCCACGGATCCCGGGTGCGCGACGCAGCAAGGTCTCCGAGCGAGTCGATCGGAGCCGGATCGCCGATAGGTCCCACCGACGGCGAGGGGTTGTGTGCACCCGCGCGGTCCGCCGATTTGCAGGGACGTTCATAAAAATGGCTTGACGCGACCCGCTCTGTTGGGCAGGTATTGCATCCCAGCTAATAACGTACGGTTCGGGGTCGTTATCGAAGAGATGGCCGAATGACCTGGAGACTTATCAGCTGCGACCTCGACGGGACGCTGTTGAACCCCGGCCACCGCGTGGGCGACTACACCCTCGCGGTGTTGCGCGCCCTGCGGCAGCGGGGGATCGAGCTGGTCCTGGCCTCCGGACGTCACTACCGGGACGTGAGCGCTATTTCCGCGCTCATCGGTCACGGCGTCCAGACGATATCCTGCAACGGCGCGGCGGTTCACGACGAATTCGGCGAAGTCGTCGAAATGACGAGCCTCGAGCCCGAGTGTCTCGAGTTCCTCGTCTCGGATCCGGCGTTCGCACCGGTTCACACCAACCTGTTTAGCGCCCACGAGTGGCTTGTCGAGCGGCCGGAGCCGAGTCTGCTCGTCTACCATGAGGAATCCGGTTTCTCCTATCGGGAGGTCGATTTCCGCAGGCTCGATCATCAGCCCGTGCTGAAGGTGTTCTACTACGGTGAGCACGCGAGGCTGCGCGAGCTCGAGGACCATATCCGCGAGCACTGGGCCGACAGGGTCTCGACGACCTTCTCCCTGCCGTTCACGCTGGAGGCAATGGCCGCGGGCGTTTCCAAGGGTGCGGCGCTGGAGCGCATATGCCTTCGAAAGGGCATCGATAGGTCAATGACGCTGGCCTTCGGCGATGGGCTGAACGACATCGAGATGCTGCGCGGCGCCGGGACCGGGATTGTGATGGGCAACGCCGATCCGCGGCTCAAGGCCGCGCTCCCCGGTCACCCCGTCATCGGCGGGAACGACGAGGAAGCGGTGGCGCGCTACCTTGAGAGGTCGTTTGCCGATTCCTGAGCCAGGTCGGCGAGAATGCCCTCGTTGACGAATGGGGTGGCGCTCGGCCATCCGGTAAACCGAATAACACGACCACGAAGGAGACGGAGATGTCGACAATCGAGCTACGGGCGCCACTCGACGGCGTCATCGTGCCGCTGGAGCAGGTGCCGGACCCGGTGTTCGCCCAGAAGATGGTGGGGGACGGCCTGTCCATCGATCCGCTGAACCAGCTACTGACCGCGCCCTGCGGCGGTACCGTGACCCAGCTCCACCGCGCGGGACACGCGGTGACGCTCACAACCCCCGAAGGCATCGAGGTGATGATGCACATCGGGCTCGATACCGTGGAGCTCAAGGGCGAGGGCTTCTCCCCGCGGGTGACCGAAGGCCAGACCGTCGCCGCCGGCGATCCCCTGATCGGGTTCGACGCGGACTTTCTCGCCACCCACGCCAAGAGCCTGCTCACCCAGATGGTAGTCATCAATACCGAGCGGCTGAGCGGGCTGCGCCCGGCGTCCGGACGCGTACGGGCCAACAAGGACGTGGCCCTGGTCCTGGATCTCGCGGCCCGCGCTGCCTCCGGGGATGAGCTCAAGGGGCAGCGGGTCACCTCCGAGGCGGTGTTGGTCCCCAACTCAACGGGGCTGCACGCCCGCCCGGCCGCCGTGCTGGCCAATCTGGCCAAGAAATTCAAGTCGCGCGTCCTGCTCCAGCGCGGTAACGACCAGGCCAACGCCAAGAGCGTGGTTTCCGTCATGGGTCTGGAGATCGGATACGGGGATAAGGTGGTGCTGATCGCGGAGGGCCCGGATGCAACCGAGGCCATCGCGGCGCTGACCCCGGAGCTCGCCTCCGGTCTCGGCGATGAGGGCGCCAGACCGGCTCCGGCACCGGCGACGATGATGGTCGGCATAGATTCCGCACCGGCACCCCGGCCGCGCTCGGAGGACCCGAACCTGCTGCTGGGCGTCTCCGCCTCCCCGGGCCTCGCCGTCGGCAAGGTGTTCCAGCTTCGCCGGGAGGAGATTCAGGTCGTCGAGGCGGGCGACAACCCCCATCAGGAGCGCCGCCGGCTGGACGATGCGGTGGACCTCGCCAAGGTCCAGCTCGAGGCCCTGCAGGCGGAGCTGCACGCCCAGGCGGACCCGGCCAAGGCGGCGATATTCGCGGCCCATCAGGAGCTGCTGGACGACCCCGACTCTGATGGATATCGCCGAAAGCGCCATCGCGAAGGGCAAGAGCGCCGCCTATGCCTGGCAACGGGCGTACAGCACCCATGCCGAGCGCCTCGCGCAGCTGCGCAACGCGCTGCTGGCGGGGCGCGCCAACGACCTGCGAGACGTGGGGCGCCGGGTGCTCGGCATCATCACCGGCCATCCGCCCGAGGAACCGGAGCTGCCGCCGGAGACCATCCTGGTCGCCGAGGAGCTGACACCGTCCGACACCGCGAGCCTCGATCGTACGCGGGTGCTCGGTTTCTGCACCGTCGGGGGCGGGGCGACCTCCCATGTCGCCATCATCGCCCGCGCGCTGGATATCCCGGCGGTCGCGGGCATCGAGCCCCGGGCACTGGACCTCGAAAACGGAAAGCCGGTCATTCTCGACGGCACGCGCGGCACCTTGCGGTTGGATCCGGACCGGGCCGAGATGGCGCGCATCAGGGACATCAAGGAGAAGACCGCCGCCCGGCGCCGGGCCGACCTTGACGCCGCCCAGGAGCCCGCGGTGACCCGCGACGGCCATCGGGTCGAGGTCGTGGCCAATATCGGCAATGAGCAAGAGGCCGGCGAGGCGGTGCGGATGGGGGCCGAGGGGGTCGGACTGTTGCGCTCGGAGCTACTGTATCTGGATCGTGCGACGGCACCCACCGAGGACGAGCAGTACCGGGTCTACGACGGGATCTCCGCGGCCCTGGAAGGCCGCCCGATGATCATTCGCACGCTGGACGTCGGTGGCGACAAGCCGTTGCCCTACCTGCCCATGCCGCGGGAGGAGAACCCGTTCCTGGGTGTGCGGGGCGTGCGCATCGCACTCGACCGGCCGGAGATCCTGCGCACCCAGATCAGGGCCATCCTGCGGCTGGCGCAGACCCGCCGGGTGGGCATCATGTTCCCGATGGTCTCGACCCTGGACGAGATCCGCTCCATCAAGGGGGTGCTGGACGAGGAACGGGAGAAGATCGGGCGCGGGACTCCGCTGGAGGTCGGGATCATGGTCGAGGTGCCCTCCACGGCCGTGATGGCCGCCCAGTTCGCCAAGGAGGTGGACTTCTTCTCGGTGGGCACCAACGACCTGACCCAGTACACCCTGGCCATGGACCGGGGACATCCCAAGCTGGCGCCGAAGGCTGACGCCATGAACCCGGCGGTCCTGCGGCTGATCGCGCAGACGGTAGAGGGTGCGCACGCCAGTGGGAAATGGGTGGGCGTTTGCGGGGGCATCGCGAGCGATCCGCAGGCCGTGCCGATACTGGTCGGTCTCGGCGTCGATGAGCTCAGCGTCAGCGTGCCGTCGGTGCCCACGGTCAAGGCGGAGGTGCGCGGCCGAACGCTCGAGGAGTGCAAGGCGTTGGCGCAACGTGCCCTGACGCGGGACACCGCCGCCGACGTGCGCGCCCTGGTGCCCCTGGAATTCTAAATCGGGAGACGATCATGTCTTTGAAATCGACTTGGGATAGCAGCTTCTCCGCCCTGCAGAAGATCGGCAAGGCGCTCATGCTGCCGGTGGCCGTGCTGCCGGTGGCCGGCATCCTGCTCGGCGTGGGAAGCTCGATCGCGGGCGCCGAAGGCCTCGCGCCCTGGCTCATCAAGGTCGGTGAGATCATGGCCGCGTCCGGCGGGGCCGTATTCACCATCCTGCCGCTGATCTTCGCCATCGGTGTCGTGCTCGGTTTCACCGACAACGACGGCGTCGCCGCCATGGCCGCCACGGTCGGTTACTTCGTGATGCTGGCGGCGCTGGGCATCATGGGTCTGCTTTTCATCTCGTGGACCGCGCCGATTGAGCCGCTGCAGGTCAGCGCGGTCGGCGGGAAGTCGGCCTACATCGAGTACGACGTGGAGCGCCAGCGATTCATCTGCCTGGACGCCGAGGGGCGGACGCTCGAGAAGACCCGGGCCGACGAGACCGAGGGTAATGCGATCGGCTGCGACGGCGTCGACGTTCCCTTCAGCCTCCAGGAGGCAGACGCGGGTGGCGGCGCACTGGCCCTGTACGACGCCGGTGACGGGCAAATGGTTCCTTTCCCCACGGCCAAGAGCCGGGCCGAGATCAAGAAGATCTTCGGCATCGAGTCCATCGACACCGGCGTATTCGGCGGCATCCTGATCGGGTTGATCGCCGCGGCGCTGTTCAACCGCTACTACCGCATCAAGCTGCCGCCCTATCTGGGGTTCTTCGCCGGCAAGCGCTTCGTGCCGATCGTCGTGTCCTTCGCGGCCATCGCGCTGGCTGGCGTGCTGGCGGTCGTGTGGCCGCCCATCGGCGGCGCCATCCGCGATTTCGGCGACTGGGCCGCCTACGGCAACCCGGCCATGGCGGTGACCATCTACGGCGTCGTCGAGCGCATGCTCCTGCCCTTCGGTCTGCACCACATCTGGAATGTGCCCTTCTTTTTCGAGGTCGGCACCTACGTCAACCCGGATACCGGCGAGACCGTCCACGGCGTGCTCAGCCGCTTCTTCGCCGGCGACTACGAGGCGGCGATACTCGGCGGCGGCTTCGTATTCAAGATGTTCGGGCTTCCGGCGGCGGCGCTGGCCATCTACCACACGGCCAAGCCGGAGAACAAGGCGCGGGTCGGCGGCATCATGGCCTCCGCGGCCTTGACCGCCTTCCTCACGGGCATCACCGAGCCCCTGGAGTTCGCGTTCCTGTTCGTCGCGCCCATTCTGTACGTCGTCCATGCGGTGCTTGTCGGACTGGCCTTCCTGTCTACCTACCTGCTGGATGCGCGTCTGGGCTACTCCTTCTCCCACGGCTTCATCGATTACGCCCTCTACTACGTCAACAACATCAAGCCCTGGATCATTCTCATCCTGGGACCGATCTTCGCCGTGATCTACTACACGGCGTTTCGCATGCTGATCGTAAGGATGAATCTGATGACGCCGGGCCGAGAGGCCGAGACTGTCGATGTCTCCCAGGTCAAGGCCGAGGTGGCCGACGAGTTCGCCAAGGAGCTGGTGCTGGCCTTTGGCGGCAAGAGCAACATAGTGGCACTGGATGCCTGCATCACGCGCCTCCGCGTTGCGGTGGCCGACATGAACAAGGCGAACCCGGACAAGCTGAAGGCACTCGGCGCGGCGGGCGTGGTGACCGTCGGCAACAATCTGCAGGCGATCTTCGGGCCTCGATCCGAGAATCTCATGACCGACATGAAGGAATATCTCAAGACCGCCGGCGATGAGGCCGAGCTGCCCGAGGGGGCGGCGGCGCCCAAGGTGCGCTACAAGGCCGACGATTTGAGGCCGCGCGCCCGCGACGCCCAGGCGCCGGAGAAGGCGCGCGCCCTGCTCGCGGGTCTGGGTGGCCGCGCGAACGTGCAGCAGGCCGAGGCCTGTGCCGAGACCCGATTGCGCGTCACCCTGGCGGACGCCGGCAAGCTCGACGAGGGCGGGCTGGAGAAAGCCGGTGTACAGGGCATCATGCGTCTGGAAGACGGCGTCATGCACTTGCTCGTCGGTCTCAACGCCGACCAGTACGCCGCGGAGATGCGGGCTGCCATGGCCGGTTGAACGCCTTGGCAATCTCCCTCGCCGGGGACCGGGTCACGGGGACGTGGCCGCGGTCCGGCTCCATCCCGGGTTCAGTGGGTCTTGCGCGAGCGCCGACGGCGCGCGGCCGCCGCCCGCGAGTCGAGCCCGTCCCGTGACGGACCCGATGCCGCTTCGCGGAAAGGTCGCGCTGGTCTCCGGCGCGAGCAGGGGGCTGGGCCGTCAACTGGCGCTTCAGTTGGCCGATCGGCAGGCGAATCTCGTGCTTCTGGCGCGCGACCCGGTTCGGCTCGATGAGGTCGCCGCGCGGGTGCGGTCGACCGGCTCGGCGTGCGAGACGATGGTCTGCGATCTGGCGAAAACCAGCGAGATCGCCGATGTCTGCTCGCACGTCAGCGCCACGGGAGGCGTGGACATTCTGATCAACAACGCGGGGCTCGGCTTCTATAAGCCGTTCCTCGAGCACAGCCTGACCGAGCACGACGCCATTCTCGATGTCAACCTGCGGAGTCTGATCCACCTCACCCAACGGCTGCTGCCAGACATGCTGGACCGCGGGTCGGGTCACATCGTCAACATCGCCTCCGACCTGGCATTCACCCCAATCGCGAATATGGCGGTCTATGCCGCTTCCAAGTTCGCCGTGCGCGGTTTCACGCTGAGCCTTGCCCGCGAGGTCAAGGACAAGGGCGTCAAGGTCTCACTGATCAACCCGGGCATCGTCGACACCGGGTTCAATGCCGGCGTGGAGGGCGGCAAGGACGCCTCCGGCGCACTGCGCCCCGCGGAGCTTGCCGCTTTGATCGTCAGCGTGCTCGAGCAGCCGGGCTACCAGATGATCGATGAGCTGACCGTGCACCCGCAGATGCAGGACTACTGAGGACCACTCCCGTGGAGACCAAGCTCATGACCCCGGGACCGCGGATCTACAATCTGTTCCCGCTGCTGGCGGGCCCCATCGAGGGTGACGGCAGGGACTGGCATGGTCACCTGCCACGCGTCGCCGCGATGCGCTTCGATTGGGTGATGCTGAATCCGTTCCACTACCCGGGCTTCTCGGGAAGCCTGTACGCCATCAAGGATCCCTACCGGCTGCACCCCCTGGTACAAGGCGGATCGAAGAAGTCCCCCAAGCGCCTGCTGGGCGATTTCGTCAGGGCGGCCGGCAAGCGCGGCGTCAAGGTCATGATGGACCTGGTGGTCAATCACACGGCCCGCGATGCGGATCTGGTCGCCGAGCATCCCGAGTGGTATCGGCGCGAGGCGGGTGGCGAGCTGGTGAGCCCTGGCGCGATCGACCCCGCGGATGCGCGGGAGCTGACCGTCTGGGGCGACCTGGCCGAGCTCGACTACGCCAGCCCGGAGTCCCGCGAGGGCCTGATCCGCTACTGGGGCGGCTACCTGCGCCACTATGCCGGTCTCGGCGTGAAGGGCTTCCGGTGCGACGCAGCCTACCAGGTGCCGGCGGAGGTGTGGGCGGCCCTGATCGCCGCCGCACGGGCGGAGGACCCAGGCCTCCTGTTCGTCGCCGAGACCCTGGGCGCAACGCTCGAGCAGGTCCGGGACCTCGAGGAAGCCGGTTTCGATTTCTTCTACAACAGCGCCAAATGGTGGGACTTCCAGGCGCCCTGGCTGCTGGAGCAGTACGAAGACTTCCGGCGCATCGCCCCGTCCATCGCCTTCCCGGAGAGCCATGACACCGAGCGTCTGGCCGCCGAGCTGGGAATCCGGGATATCGATCAGCTGGAGGCGCACTACCGGCAGCGCTATCTGTTCTCGGCGGTCTTCTCCGCCGGGGTCATGATGCCGATGGGGTATGAATACGGGTTTTCGCGCCGCCTGGACGTGGTGCGTACCCGGCCCGAGGACTGGGAAGAGCCCCGGTTCGACCTCGCTCCCTTCATCGCGGCGGTCAACGGCATGAAGCAGGAGTGCCCGGCCCTGGGCGTCGAGGGCCCGCAACGGCGTCTCAAGGGCACCGACCCGGACCTGGTCGCCCTGCTGCGCCTGGGCGACGAGGGCGGCCTCGAGGGCGGTGCCCTGACACTGATCAATACCTCCGCCGCCCGACCCAAGACCGTAGACCCGGCGCCTCTGGTCGGCCAGGTCGAGCCGAGTTTCGACACCTATGTCGATATCAGTCCGGGATCCGCTGCCGCGGCGGGAGCCCTGAACGGCCCGGTCACTCTCGCGCCCCTGGAGGTAAGGGTCTGGTGCGCCAGCCACGCCAGCGCGCGGGACCATCTGGCCGAGCTCGGGGGGGCGCGGCTTCCCGCCGACGTCGTTCGGGCCATCGTTGGCGCGGATTACGAGGACCCTTTCGGCGTGCGCGGCCTACACGCGGAGGGACGCAAGGGCCGATGGGTGATTCGTACCTTCCAGCCGGACGCGGACCGGGTGCAGCTGATACACGGCGAGACCGGGGAGGCGCTCGCCGACCTGGAGCGGCAGCACCGGGCCGGGCTCTTTTCCGGCACCGTGGATGGATACGCAGAGCCCTTTCCTTACCGGCTGCGGGTGACCTGGGGCGACTACAGCGAAGACCTCGAGGATCCATACCGGTTTCCGCCGGTCCTGGGGGAGCTCGACACCCACCTGTTGGCGGAGGGTAAGCATCTGCGCCCCTTCGAGAAGCTCGGTGCGCACCCGATGATTCTCGAAGGGGTCAGCGGCGTCGCCTTCGCGGTCTGGGCGCCGGGCGCCCGCCGGGTGGCCGTGGTGGGGGAGTTCAATGGCTGGGACGGGCGCCGTCATCCGATGCGTCTGCGTCAGGAGTGTGGGGTCTGGGAGATCTTCGTCCCCGGTGTCCCGATCGGGGCGAGTTACAAGTACGAGATCAAGGGCGCCAATGGCGAGCTGCTGCCGCTCAAGACAGATCCCTATGCGTTCTGGTGCGAGCGCTCGCCCAAGAACGCGGCCCGCGTGTATGGCGAGGACGGCTTCGAGTGGACGGATCAGGAATGGCTCGCTCAGCGACAGGCGGCGGCCGGGCGTGATGCACCGGTCAGCATCTACGAGGTGCACCTCGGCTCCTGGAGGCGCGTGACCGCGGAGGGAAACCGCTACCTGACCTATCGGGAGCTGGCCGAGCAGCTGGTGCCCTACGTCAAGCTCCATGGGCTTTACCCACATCGAGCTGCTGCCGATCAGCGAGTACCCCTTCGACGGCTCCTGGGGCTACCAGCCCATCGGGCTCTACGCCCCGACCAGCCGTTTCGGTACGCCCGCGGACTTCAAGTACTTCGTCAACGCCTGCCACGGCGCCGGCATCGGCGTGCTGCTGGACTGGGTGCCCGGTCACTTCCCTACCGATGCCCACGGCCTGGGCTACTTCGACGGCACGCATCTCTACGAGCACGCCGATCCGCGTCAGGGCTTCCACCAGGACTGGAACACGCTGATCTACAACTACGGTCGCAATGAGGTGCGCAATTATCTGTTGGGTAACGCCCTGTTCTGGGTAGAGCACTACCACCTCGACGGGCTGCGCATGGACGCCGTGGCCTCGATGCTCTACCTGGACTACAGCCGCAAGGAGGGCGAATGGATCCCGAACAAGTACGGCGGCCGGGAAAACCTGGAGGCCATCGAGCTGTTGAAGGAGGTCAACCAGGAGCTCTACGGCACCCATCCCGGCATCGTCACCGTGGCGGAGGAGTCCACGGCCTGGCCGGCGGTATCGCGGCCGGTCTATCTGGGTGGCCTGGGGTTCGGCTACAAGTGGAACATGGGCTGGATGCACGACACGCTGGACTACATGGGGCACGAGCCGATCCATCGCCGCTATCACCACGACCGCCTGACCTTCGGGCTGATCTACGCCTTCAGCGAGAACTTCGTGCTGCCGCTGAGTCACGACGAGGTGGTGCACGGCAAGGGTTCGCTGTTGACCCGCATGCCGGGCGACGCCTGGCAGAAGTTCGCCAACCTGCGTGCCTATCTGGGCTTCATGTGGACCCACCCCGGCAAGAAACTTCTGTTCATGGGCGGGGAGTTTGCCCAGGGGCGGGAGTGGAACCACGACTCGGGACTGGATTGGGACCTGCTCGAGATCCACTGGCACCAGGGGGTAGCGCGACTTGTAACGGACTTGAACCGGCTGTACCACGCGCTGCCAGCCCTACACGAGCGGGATTGCGACCCGGAGGGATTCGAGTGGGTCGAGGCCAGCGATACGGACCAATCGGTGATCGCCTTCGTGCGCAAGGGTGCGCCGGGGAGCCACCCGGTTCTGGTGGTCTGCAACTTCACGCCGGTGCCGCGCCACGGCTACCGGGTCGGCGTCCCGGTTGCCGGTTCGTATGCGGAACGTCTGAGCACGGATTCGTCGGAGTATTCCGGAAGCGGGGTGGGCAACGGCAGCCGTGTCCTCTCCGAGCCCGTCGTCAGCCAGGGCCGCGCCGACTCGATCCTGCTGACCCTTCCGCCGCTCGCAACGCTGGTCTTCGAGCAACTCGAAGAAGACAGTAGCCGCAAAAGAAACGCACAACCACTGACCGAGCATCGTCTCAGGAGGTGACCAATGGAGATCGACACCAAGACCCTGCACATCACCCGGCTCGCGCGCAATACCCTCGCGCTGATCCTGGCCGGCGGGCGGGGCGCGCGGCTGCAGGATCTGACCCAGTGGCGCGCGAAACCGGCAGTGCACTTCGGCGGCAAGTTCCGCATCATCGACTTTCCGCTGTCGAACTGCGTCAACTCGGGCATCCGGCGCATCGGCGTTCTGACCCAGTACAAGGCCCATTCGCTGATCCGGCACCTGGTCAGGGGTTGGGGCCGATTCCAGAACGACCTCGGCGAATTCGTCGAGGTGCTGCCGGCCTCCCAGCGGACTACCGGCAACTGGTATGCGGGGACCGCGGACGCCGTGTATCAGAACCTCGATATCATCCGCACTCACCAGCCGGAGCTGGTGCTGATCCTGGCCGGGGACCACGTCTACAAGATGGACTACGGCGCCATGCTCGCCTTCCACGTGGAGCAGCAGGCGGACATGACCGTGGGCTGTGTCGAGGTGTCGCTCGAGGAGGCGCGCGGTTTCGGAGTGATGACCGTCGACGAACAGGCCAGGGTGCAGCACTTCGACGAAAAGCCGGAGCAGCCGGTTCCGATGCCCGGAAGCGACGACACGGCGCTGGCCTCCATGGGCATCTACGTGTTCAACACCCAGTTCCTGTTCGACGAGCTGATCCGGGACGCGCGCGACCCCGAGTCGGAACGGGACTTCGGCCGCAACATCATTCCGGACGCCATCGCACGCAGCCGGGTCTATGCCTATCCGTTTCGCGACCCGGAGACCGGCGAGCAGGGCTTCTGGCGGGATGCCGGGACGGTGGACGCCTACTGGGCGGCCAATATGGAGCTGGTCGATCCGGAGCCCGAACTGGACCTCTACGACAGCAAGTGGCCCATACTTACCCACCAGCAGCAGCTCCCGGCCGCGAAGTTCCTGACCGGCGAGGGCTACGCCCAGGGTACGGTGATCGACTCCATCGTCTCGGGCGGCTGCGTGGTCCACTCGGCCCGGCTGAGTCGCTCCCTGTTGTTCTCCAATGTCCGAGTGGATGCGGGGTCGGATCTGGACGAATGTGTCGTCTTTCCGGGCGTCACCGTAGGGCGCGATTGCCGCATCCGCAAGGCGGTCATCGACGCCGGATGTCGTGTACCCGACGGGGCGGTGATCGGTGAAGACGCGGAGGACGACGCGCGGCGATTCCATGTCACCCGCGGTGGCGTGGTGCTCATCACGCCGGAGATGCTGGGCCAGCGCAACCCGCAGTTCGGCTGAGTGGTCACCGCCGAGAGGGCACGCCATGGAGGGCTCACCCTCGGCCTTGGCAACGCGAGTCCGGCACGGTTTTTCCACAAGTCGAGCCCATGCGAGACTCGCGGGCCGCGATGGGGTGCGGCCGCCCATCGCCGGTGCCGGTCCTCTTACTCGGTCGCAAGGGCGACGCGATATTGGCCCCTACCCGCAAATCGACCCGCAATGCTCAAGCCACTCATGGTCCTCTCCCTCGCCTGCTTTTCGCTGCTTGCGCACGCCGAAGACGCGGCTATCGCCCGTCTGTTCAGCGAGACAGGCGTTTCGGGGACCCTGCTGATCGAATCGGCCAAGACGGGCCAGCGTTTCGTCCACAACGACGAGCGCGCGAGGCGCGCCCTTCCCGTTGCGTCCACGTTCAAGGTGCTCAACACCTTGATTGCGCTCGAGGAAGGCGTGATCGACGGCGCGGACGCGGCCATCCCGTGGGATGGGACGCTCCACCCGATCGCCGATTGGAACCGGGACCAGACGCTCGAGAGCGCGTTCAAGGTGAGCTGCGTCTGGTGCTACCAGGAGTTGGCGCGGCGGGTGGGGGCGGCGAAGTATCCGGCCTATCTCCGTCAGGCGCGGTACGGGCAGTTGCGCGAACCGTTTGACGGCACGCAGTTCTGGCTTGACGGCTCGCTGACCATCAGCGCCGAGCAGCAGGTGGCGTTTCTCAGACAGCTGGTCGAGCGCCGCCTGCCGTATCGGGCGAACAGCTACGATACGCTGCAGACCATCATGCTTGCCGAGGCGACACCGCGCTATCGACTCTACGCCAAGACCGGCTGGTCGGCGCGCACCACACCGGGCATCGGCTGGTACGTGGGCTACGTCGAAGCTGCCGGAGACACCTGGCTGTTTGCATTGAATCTCGACACCCGCGGCGTTGCCGATCTGCCGCTGCGCAAGCAGATCGCCCTGGATGCGCTGCGCGTCAAGGGCATCGTGCCGGTGGACTGAGCGGGCCTCGGGGATGGCGTTGCACCAAGCGAGTCAGCGATGGCGGATCGGCGACCGTCTTACGGACACCGCGCGCCGCGCGCCCTGCCGTTGAAGGATGGAGAGATGACAGAACGCGTCCTTTTCCGGTTCTCATCAGAGGTGAGCATCCTCGGCCTCGAAACCGCGGTGCTGCTGCTGTTGCTGGTAGCCTGTCTGAGTGCCTTCATCTTCAGGCCGCTGAAGCTGCCCTATACGGTGGGTCTGGTGGCGGTCGGTTTCGGGCTCGGACACCTGGACCGGCTGGGCGTCCCTTCCGCAGCCCTTCAGGACGTCGTCCTCTCGCCGCACCTCATCCTCTACATTTTCGTCCCACCGCTTATCTTCGAGTCGGCGATCAACCTCGACAACCGCCTGCTCGAGCGAAACCTCGTGCCCATCCTGGTCCTCGCCGCGCCGGGCCTGATGCTGTCGATGTTCCTGATCGGCGGGTCGATAGCCTGGCTCACGCCGCTGACCCTCGGCAGTGCCCTCCTGTTCGGGGCACTGATCTCAGCGACCGACCCGGTGGCCGTCATCGCGCTTTTCAAGGAATTCGGGGTCGCCCGGCGTCTCACCCTCCTGCTGGAGGGGGAGAGCATGCTCAACGACGCGACGGCGATCGTGGCCTTCGAGGTCGTGCTGTTCCTGGTCGCGTCCGATGGGCTGCAGACCCTTTCGCCGGGGCACGTGCTGGGGCGCGTCGCCCTGGTTCTGCTAGGTGGACTCGGGGTCGGTATCCTGATGGGGAAACTCGCCGGGTTCGCCCTTGTTCTTGTCAAGCGCGATGGCCTGATCCAGGTAACCGTTTCGGTGATCGTGGCCTACATGACCTTCATCGTCGCCGAGCATTATCTACATGTCTCGGGAGTGATCGCGGTCATGGTTGCGGGCCTCACACTTGGGCGACACGCCTCTGAGCGTATCACCGCGGCGCAGCGGGCGTTCTTCAAGGAATTCTGGGAGTTCGCGGCGTTTCTCGCGAACAGTCTCGTGTTTCTGCTGGTGGGGTTGAGCAGCGTCCAGCTCTTCGGACGCATCCGCGCCTTCGAGCCCGGCGAGCTTGGGGTAGCGATCGGGCTGGCCGTCGGTGTCGCGGTACTCGCCCGCGCCGTGGTCGTGTTTACTCTGATTCCGCCGCTGAATCGTTTCCTGCGCGATGGCCCCATCGGCTGGCGGTTTCAGACCGTCATGGCCTGGGGCGGGCTACGTGGGGCCGTCGCGCTGGCCCTGGTGTTGAGCCTGGACGAGGGCTTCGCGGACCGGGATCTGCTCCTGGCCATGACCCTGGGCGTCGTCCTGTTCACCATCCTCGTCTCGGGCGGGACCATGGGCACCCTCATTCACCGGCTGCGGCTCGACACCCCCGAGCACATCGACCGCTTGCTAGGCGCCGAGGCCATGTATCTGGCGAGCCGCAGCGCCGTCGATGCGCTCGCGAAACTCGATGAGAAAGAACCCTTTCGGATGGCGGTCCTGGAGGACGCGCGGCGGCGACTGCAGGGCCGGCTTCAACAGGCCGAAACCGCGTTGAGCGAGGCATGGTCGGCGGCAGGGGCATCCCCAAGATTCAGCCGGCGGGCGCTGTGGTCCCAGGCCGTGGCGTTGGAACAAAGGGGGTACCAACGACTGTTCGACGCTGGGGTGGTCTCCGAAGGGGTGTTTGGCAAGCTTCAACTCCTGGTGGACCTTAAGCGTGAATCGGTCCGCCAGGACCATATTCCGCCGCCGGTCGCCGCCCATGAGCCCCTGGCGGCGGGATGGGAACCAAAGCTGCGGTCGGGGTTCCTGGATCGGCGATCCGGCACCGGTGATCTGCTCGAGGACGTGATGCAGCCGGGGCTGAGCGACCTGGTCCGGGGACAGCGGCATCGGCAGGACCTGAGGGTCAGTTACGAATATGAGTTCGCGCTGTTCGAGGTGACGGGCGATGTCGCGGAGGAGGTCGCGCGACTTGCGAAACAACATGCGCTGGACGAGGTCATCGCCGCGGGCTGCGTTCGCGCCTATCAGACCTTGCGGGAACAGTCGCTGCGCCGATTGAATACCGCGGCGACCGATGAACCGGCATTGGTCGGGGAGTTGCAGGCGCTGATCCTTCGCCGATATGCCCTGAGCGATGCTGTCAAGATGCTGGACCAATTCGTGGCCCAGGGCCTGATCTCCGGCGAAATCGCCGCAAAGACGCGAGCCAGCCTGGAATAGCCCACCGAACAGCTTGATCTACAACGCGGTTATCGGCTCGACTGTCCGCAGACGGACGCATGACTGCGTCTCGAACCAAACCATGTGAGCGACTCTGTTCGGCCAACTCCGGCCCCTCGCGCGTTACTGGTGAGCGGCAGCTTTACGTCGCTCTGCGGTCGCTCCATGTGACTCCGTACCTGCGGCGCTCACGCCAACAACGGAGATGCGCAGAAACCTCGAGCTCCCTGACAAACGCCCCGGGCGTCGGCCCAGCCCGCAGCCCAACAAGCGGGGCATCCATCCTTGCCCCTCTGGTACGATGCAAAGCGCTCAGGTCGGCCGAAGTGGCGCCGAGCAACATCGCACGCCGAAAAGACGGGAGCGAGACACGCATGACGAATTTCGGAACACTCCGGGTGGCCGCGACACTGACGATGCTCGGCATATTTAATGTACAGGCGTTTTGCGCCGCCGAGGCTAATGGGCCCACGCCGCCGTCGGTCGTTGTCAAGGAAGATGTCGCATTTTCTAAGCCGCTTTTTGTTTGAGATCCCCCTCCGTTTTCATCGGTTTGCCGGGATTTAGGTAGACGATGGATTCGGCTTGCCAGTTACGCGTCGGCCCCGACCAGCGCTCTGGACGTTCGGCCTTGGCAGCCTGGTAAAGGGCGTGGCGTTGTTCCAGGATCAAGCCATCGTCGCCCCGATGGCGTTGCGCCGGCGTGACGAATTTCAGGCCACTGTGGCGGTGCGCCTCGTTGTACCAATGCTGGAACCCGGCGACCCACTCACGGGCCTCCTGAAGGCTGTCGAAGGGCTTGTCGGGGTAGCCGGGGTGGTACTTCAAGGTCTTGAACAGGGCCTCGGAGTAGGGGTTGTCATCGCTGACGGCGGGGCGGCTGAACGAGGGCATGACACCGAGCCGTTGCAGGGTCGAGAGCATGGTCGCTCCCTTCATGGGCGAGCCGTTGTCGGAGTGCAGCACCAGAGAATCGGCACAAACGCCTTCGCGCAGGTGGGTCTTGCGGAACACGCCGGCGGCCTGTTCGGTGGACTCGGTGTCGAACACCTCCCAGCCGACGATCTTGCGGCTGTAGACGTCCATGATCAGGTAGAGGTAGAAGAACAGCCCCTTGACCGTCGTGACGAGGTAGGTGATGTCCCAGCTCCACAGCTGATTCGGTGCGCTGGCCTGTAGCGGCATGGGTCGCTGGCGCGTCGGCGCCCTGGCCTTGCCGCGGCGGGTCAGCTGATTGGCCTCACGCAAGACCCGATAGAAGCTCGACTCCGAGGCCAGGTACAGACCCCGGTCCGCCAGTGCCGGCACGATCTGACTCGGCGGGCTATGGGCGAACTCCGGCGCATTGGCGGTGTCGAGGATCTGCCGGCGCTCCTGCGCGGAGAGCTTGTTGGCCGGCTCGCGCCGGGCGCCGGCCGCCTGGCGGCCATCGGCCTTCCGTTCACCGTCCTCACGCCAGCGTTGCAGCGACCGCGCTGAGATCGCGAGCACGCGGCAGGCCGCCGAGAGCCGCGCGCCGGCCGCGCACGTTTCCTCGATCAGCGCGATCACCTCCTGGCGCTCCCGCAGTCCGATTTTCCGTCCTCGGGCTCCTCCCAGAGCGCCCGAATTTTTTTTTGCTTGCGCCAGGCAAAGCCTGGAAGAGGGGGAAGCATGCAGACATGACGTGAGCAAGCAGAAACCTCTTAGTGCGACCCGGCAGGTGAAAGTCCTGACCCGGTAAGGATTGGCCATCCACCGGAACCGAGTGTTGCGTGGTGCGGGGGTGACCCCGCCTGCGAAGCGTACACAGGAGGCGGCTAGGCCGTGTGATGGAGCCTCGAAAGAACCGTTGCGGAGCCGACGTTGTGTAAAAGGCGGAAGGCTACAGTGAGCGCATCGAAAGGGCCTGATGCGAGCACTCCGCCGGGGTCGAAGAGCAGGGCATGGTCGCAAGGGTCGCCCAGGAACCTGGGAGGGCTCACTCGTTCCTTGACCGAGACGCGGTGCGGGCGCCGCGGGAGAAGTGGCCCAGGTCCGTCGGAGCCGGGTCCGGCCGGCGGGAGCAAAGAGGACCCGAGGCAAGGTACCGCCAAGCGAAGGCAACGAAGCGCGGCGGGACGGCGGGCGAGCAATCGGAGTCGGCTGATAGTACCGCTGAGCGCGGGGAACTCGCCCCAGAGGACCCGCGGGAGGGAAGCGGCCGATCGGTCTAGACACCTTCTGGAGGGCAAGATGACGCGGACATTGGATCGCGAGATCATCTCCACGAAACAACAGAAGATCGCGGATTTGGCGAGAAGGGCACCGCAGATGGTGCTGCTGACGCTGGCGCACCACATCGACCTGGCGTGGATGGAAGAGGCGTATCGGCGCACGCGCAAGGATGGTGCGGTCGGCGTGGACGGCGTCACCGCCGCGGCGTACGAGGAGCGGCTGCAGGAGAACCTGAGCGACTTGCTCGAACGGTTCAAGAGCGGCCTGTATCGGGCGCCGCCGGTCAGGCGTGTCCATATTCCCAAGGCCGGGGCGAAGAACAAGACCCGCCCCATCGGTATCCCCACACTGGAAGACAAGATCCTCCAGCGGGCAGTGCTGATGGTGCTGGAGCCGGTCTACGAGCAGGACTTTCTGGACTGCTCCTACGGCTTTCGGCCGGGCCGCAGTGCCCACCAGGCACTCGAAGTGCTGTGGCAGGGGCTGATGGCCATCGGCGGGGGCTGGGTGATCGATCTCGACATCCAGTCGTACTTCGACAGTATCGAGAGGACCCATCTCAACGCCTTTCTCGACCAACGGGTGCGTGACGGTGTGATCCGTCGCGCGCTGGGCAAGTGGATGCATGCTGGGGTCATGGAAGAGGGGGTGATCAGCTACCCAGAGCGGGGCAGCCCGCAGGGTGGGGTGATCAGCCCGCTGGTATCGAATATCTACCTGCACGAAGTGCTCGACCACTGGTTCGAGCAGGAGGTCAAGCCACGTCTGCGCGGGCGGGCCATGCTGGTCCGGTTTGCCGATGATGCGCTGCTGGCCTTTGAGCGGGAAGACGATGCGCGGCGGGTACTGGACGTGTTGCCCAAACGCTTCGCGCGCTTCGGCTTGACACTCCACCCCGAGAAGACGCGACTGGTGGATTTTCGCCGTCCGTCACGGACAGGCGAAGCGAGCGGCTCACAACGTGGGCGTAGCTTCGACCTGCTCGGTGTTAGCGCTCATATTGTTTCACCGCCGAATTCCCAGGGTTTTCCGGATTGCGTACGGCGGGGATTTCCAGTTTGAGGGCTCTGGTGGGATAGCGGTGGAAGACGGAGCAAAGCGGATCTCGCGGTTGCTCCGGTGGGTTCGGTCGAGGGCGAGGGGTGGCAACGAGGGGCGAGTACCTCGTCGAGGCCACCGTGGTGAAGCAAGCCCACCACGGCGGTGGCCGGGGGAACTCAGAAGGGCAGCTCCTCGTCAGGCCCGAACAGATCGAGCTGCGGGTCGGTATCGGTATTGAGCACCGGGTCGACCAAGGGCAGCAGATCGGCCTGGTAGCGGTGCCAGATGGCATCGGTGAGCTCATTGAGCAAGGCAAACACCGCCAGCGCCTGCTGGGGTGTCCAATGCTCTGGCACGGGGAGGTGGAAGCGTTCGGGCAACTGGATCATGGGGCCACCTCCTCGCGGGCACTCTGCACATGCTCGGCGGTGACGGTTCGGGCCTGGGTGAGGGCCGCGCTGGTGAGCGCATAGTGGGCCAACCGGTTGACCTTACGCGGCATCCCCTGGGTGGCCTGGAACAAGGCCTCCACCGCCGGTGGCTCGAACAAGGGCAGTTCACAGCCGGCCAGGCGCAGGCGATGAGTCAGATACTCGGGCAGTTCCTCGCGCGTGAGCCCGGCCAAGTGGTAACGCACCACGATGCGTTGGGCGAGGGACTCGTGCACCGCCATGGCCAGACGCCGGCGCAGCTCGGTGAGTCCGACCAGCAGCAGACACAGCCGGTTCTCCGAATCCATCTGGTAATTGGTCAGCAGCCGCAGATCCTCCAGCACCTCGTTTCTCAGGTGATGGGCCTCATCGACGATCAGCACCGGGCGTTGCCGGGCCTCCAGGGTCAGGCGGCTGATCTCGCTGCGGATCGCGCGGAAGGCCGCCGCGCGGTTGCGCTCGATGGGCAGCCCGAGCTCCCAGCCGATCGACTTGTACATATCGAGCACATTGCCGGTGGACAGCGGCACATAGAACACCCGGTACAGTCCCGGATGCAGCGCGGCGGCCACCTTGCGGCAGACCGTGGTCTTGCCCGAGCCGGCCTCGCCGGTCACCAGGCCGACGGCGCGCAGCTCCAGCAGATGGGTCAGACGGGCCTCGGCCTCGCGCAGCGTCGCCGAGGCAAACAGGGCGTCCGGCTGGGGCGTCACATCAAAGGGGAAGGCGCTCAGAGCGAAGTGCTTGCGATACATCAGCACTCCTCCCCGTCATCGGTGTCGCGCGCCAGCTCGCGCAGGCGCAGGGCCGAGGCCGGCGGCTGGGGTGGCGGACCATCGGCTGATAAGGTGCGGGACGGGCGCTCGCGTTTCACAAAGCAGTTGGCGTAGGTCTCCACCACCCGGGCGAGCCCACAGCCCCGCCCCTGGTGGCAGACCTGCACCGGGCGCTGGGGTGGCGCAGCGGGATCGAAGCGCAGGGTCAGCGTCTCGCCCACCAGGGCGGCGTCGACCTCGTAGACCACGCCGTTGAGGCTCACGGTGCGGTCCTTCTGCACCTTGCGCTTGGCCTCAAACAAGAACAAGTCGTCCAGGTCCAGCCCCGGCTCCGGGAAGCGCACCGACTCAGTGCTCTGTGCCCACTGCTCCAGGGGCGTCGCCCCCGCGAGTCCGCGGTGGGGCGTGTGGTGGTACTCGCCTTCGATCCAGGCGGCCAAGCGGCGGTTCAGTGCCGTGACACTGGCGGTATCCTCCGGGGTCAGGCGGGTCAAGACCTGGGCGCGCACGGTTTTGAACCAGCGCTCGATCTTGCCCTTGCCCTGGGGCCGGTAAGGACGGGCATGGATCAGCGCGATGCCGAGCTTCGCGCACACCAGCGCCAGATGCTGGGAGCGGTAGTTGGCCCCGTTGTCCACGTAGAGGCGCTGCGGCAAGCCGCGGCGCAGGAGCGCCTGCTTGAGCACCGGCAGGAAGGTGGCGGTGTTCTCCGACAGGGCAAAGGCGGCATAGGGGATGACCCGGGTGGCATCGTCGAGGAAGGCGAGCAGATAGGTCTTGCGCCGGGTACGCTCCCCGACCAGGACACTGGGGCCGTGCATCACATCGCTCATCCACAGCTCCCCGGCCTGGGCGAAGGCGAAGCGGCGCCGGTCGTGATCGCCCGGCTCCTCCTGGGGCTTGTCCATCAAGCCATGGCGGGCGAGGAGGCGGTGCACGGTGGAGGGCGGCAACGGCAGGTCTCCGGGCACCTCGGGGGACTGTCTGGCCTCGCGGATGACCAACTGCACCGAGAGCTTGGGGTTGTCCTCCTTGGTCGTGAGCAGCGCCTCGACCACCGCCGCGGGCAAGGCGCGGGCCTGGCCGCGGTCGGCACGCGGCTTCGGGAGCAGGGCGTCGAAGCCGCCGCGCCGATACGCCTTGAGCCAATCACGGATCGTCTCGGAAGCGACCCGCGTGCGGGTGCTGCCGGGGATGGTGTAGTCGCCGCTGGCCTTGTGCGCAAGGCGCGCCGACAGGCCTTTGGTCCCCGGCGGCAGGTGCACCAGCTCAGCGATCAGCCCGTAGCGGAACAGGGCAATCGCCTGAGCGCGGTCAGTTTCAGGATCGTTCATGGGGGAAGAGCTCCGGGTGGCGCAGGCCAAGGTGCCTGCCAGCCGCGACCCTACGCCAAGCACCCCGGCGGGTCCGGCCCCACACCGTGTTGGCGGGCGCGGCCGCGCCCGCCCCCCGGCGTGCGCCGGGGGCGGAATCCGAGCGGGCTGGACAAGTGCTGCAGGAACGGCTCGCCGATGGGCCGCAATGCCACCAGCACCTCGGTGCCCCCAAGGCAGACGGCGAAGGCGGCCAGCGTGGGGACGCAGGGGAAGCGCTCGGGCAACAGCCCTTTGAGCGCCTGCAGCGCGGCATGCACCGCCTGGACCCGTCGGCGGACCCAGCGCAACACCCCGGGCAGCTCGATGTCCGGACGTAGCTCCCGGCAGGCCGCCTCCAGGCTCGGCGCCTGCTCGACCTGGCGCACCACGGCCTCGACCTCCGCCAAGGTGCCCGAGAGACGCGCCGCCAGACAGTCCGGCAGCAGACTGAAGGTGCGATGCCCCACCCGGCAGTACCAGCGGGGAATCCGGGTGCCGGGCGGGGTGACGCGCCGGTAGGTGCCGTGGCGGGCAAAGCCGCAACCCCCCTGCGGATGCAGCGGACAGCGCGGCAGGCTTGCCCTCCGCCAGCCCCGTTGGCTAACGTACTCCCCGCCGGTGAGTCCACAGTCGAAGCGGAGTTGCACCGGCCACCGGCCCGCACGGGTGCAACCGTGGCGGGCCTTCTGCTGTTCTGAGGTCCCGTTAGTCTGCCAGACCGACGCCACCCCCGCCTGACGGTGGTGGCTTTGGGAAACTGCGGCTGAACGCTCGCCCCCTCTGGCTCACCACCAACACCAGTTCACCGGGGGTGCACTCCGACCCAAACGTGCCGGTGAATTGCGGATTAACGTGAGGCCCAACACTCGGCTTCACCCACTATTGGGGGCGCTCCCGGAAGGGGCGTTGGGTGGTGCAACGCAAGACGGCCAGGACCCGCTTCAGCCGCGCCGTGCGGCAGATTGGGAACTGGTGCCGCCAACATCGTCACCTGCCGGTGGCGGTCCAGCGGCAGGCTTTGAGCCGTAAACTGCGCGGTCACGACGCTTACTACGGGCTCACGGGCAACGGGCGCGCCTTGGCGCGCTTCCGCCACGAGGTCCGGCGGCAGTGGCGCAAGTGGCTCAACCGTCGCTCCCAAGCGGCGCGTCTGTCATGGGCGGCCTTCGCCCGCCTCGTCCAGCGCTACCCCCTCCCGCCCGCGCGTGTGGTCCACAGCATCTACGCCACGTAGCGTCTGCTAGGCCGAGGAGCCGGATGCCCGAATTGGGCACGTCCGGTTCTGTGGGAGCCGCGGGTGCGCAATCACCCGCGGCCACCCGGCTTGCGCCAGGCAAAGCCTGGAAGAGGGGGAAGCATGCAGACATGACGTGAGCAAGCAGAAACCTCTTAGTGCGACCCGGCAGGTGAAAGTCCTGACCCGGTAAGGATTGGCCATCCACCGGAACCGAGTGTTGCGTGGTGCGGGGGTGACCCCGCCTGCGAAGCGTACACAGGAGGCGGCTAGGCCGTGTGATGGAGCCTCGAAAGAACCGTTGCGGAGCCGACGTTGTGTAAAAGGCGGAAGGCTACAGTGAGCGCATCGAAAGGGCCTGATGCGAGCACTCCGCCGGGGTCGAAGAGCAGGGCATGGTCGCAAGGGTCGCCCAGGAACCTGGGAGGGCTCACTCGTTCCTTGACCGAGACGCGGTGCGGGCGCCGCGGGAGAAGTGGCCCAGGTCCGTCGGAGCCGGGTCCGGCCGGCGGGAGCAAAGAGGACCCGAGGCAAGGTACCGCCAAGCGAAGGCAACGAAGCGCGGCGGGACGGCGGGCGAGCAATCGGAGTCGGCTGATAGTACCGCTGAGCGCGGGGAACTCGCCCCAGAGGACCCGCGGGAGGGAAGCGGCCGATCGGTCTAGACACCTTCTGGAGGGCAAGATGACGCGGACATTGGATCGCGAGATCATCTCCACGAAACAACAGAAGATCGCGGATTTGGCGAGAAGGGCACCGCAGATGGTGCTGCTGACGCTGGCGCACCACATCGACCTGGCGTGGATGGAAGAGGCGTATCGGCGCACGCGCAAGGATGGTGCGGTCGGCGTGGACGGCGTCACCGCCGCGGCGTACGAGGAGCGGCTGCAGGAGAACCTGAGCGACTTGCTCGAACGGTTCAAGAGCGGCCTGTATCGGGCGCCGCCGGTCAGGCGTGTCCATATTCCCAAGGCCGGGGCGAAGAACAAGACCCGCCCCATCGGTATCCCCACACTGGAAGACAAGATCCTCCAGCGGGCAGTGCTGATGGTGCTGGAGCCGGTCTACGAGCAGGACTTTCTGGACTGCTCCTACGGCTTTCGGCCGGGCCGCAGTGCCCACCAGGCACTCGAAGTGCTGTGGCAGGGGCTGATGGCCATCGGCGGGGGCTGGGTGATCGATCTCGACATCCAGTCGTACTTCGACAGTATCGAGAGGACCCATCTCAACGCCTTTCTCGACCAACGGGTGCGTGACGGTGTGATCCGTCGCGCGCTGGGCAAGTGGATGCATGCTGGGGTCATGGAAGAGGGGGTGATCAGCTACCCAGAGCGGGGCAGCCCGCAGGGTGGGGTGATCAGCCCGCTGGTATCGAATATCTACCTGCACGAAGTGCTCGACCACTGGTTCGAGCAGGAGGTCAAGCCACGTCTGCGCGGGCGGGCCATGCTGGTCCGGTTTGCCGATGATGCGCTGCTGGCCTTTGAGCGGGAAGACGATGCGCGGCGGGTACTGGACGTGTTGCCCAAACGCTTCGCGCGCTTCGGCTTGACACTCCACCCCGAGAAGACGCGACTGGTGGATTTTCGCCGTCCGTCACGGACAGGCGAAGCGAGCGGCTCACAACGTGGGCGTAGCTTCGACCTGCTCGGCTTCACCCACTATTGGGGGCGCTCCCGGAAGGGGCGTTGGGTGGTGCAACGCAAGACGGCCAGGACCCGCTTCAGCCGCGCCGTGCGGCAGATTGGGGACTGGTGCCGCCAACATCGTCACCTGCCGGTGGCGGTCCAGCGGCAGGCTTTGAGCCGTAAACTGCGCGGTCACGACGCTTACTACGGGCTCACGGGCAACGGGCGCGCCTTGGCGCGCTTCCGCCACGAGGTCCGGCGGCAGTGGCGCAAGTGGCTCAACCGTCGCTCCCAAGCGGCGCGTCTGTCATGGGCGGCCTTCGCCCGCCTCGTCCAGCGCTACCCCCTCCCGCCCGCGCGTGTGGTCCACAGCATCTACGCCACGTAGCGTCTGCTAGGCCGAGGAGCCGGATGCCCGAATTGGGCACGTCCGGATCTGTGGGAGCCGCGGGTGCGCAATCACCCGCGGCCACCCGGCAGTACCAGCAGCGCCGCGGCCTCAGCCAACGCCTTCTCTTTGCGCCGCAGTTCCGCCTCCAGCTGTTTGATGTGCTTTGCCTGTGCCTTCAGCTGGGTCCGATCGACGGTCGGCGCCGGTGGGAGGGATTGGCCTGCAGGCAGGACGTTCTCCAGGCGTTGATCTGCTGCGCATACAGCCCCTTACGCCGGCAGTATTCGCTGAGCTCCACCTCGTTGAGGCTGGCGCTCTCGAGGACGACGGCAAACTTCTCTTCGCTGTTGAGTTCCCCGGGCGCCAGTGGTGGGACCGTCGCGTCACCCGTGGCCTTGCGATGCTTGCTGCGCCAGGTATACAGGGTGTCCTTGGGGATGCCGGTCTCGCGGACCAGTTGCGGAACCGAGACGTTATTCGGCGGCAGCATCTTGGCGATGATGTTCGCTTTGAGTTCTTCTGAATACTCGGTCACTGTTGGTCGCCTCGACAATGATCAGGGGTATTCGAGCCGCGCCCGCGGGTGGCTAACGTCCAGTCGCCCTACGGGCTCCCTCCCGTTAGCCACCAGCGGAGGAATACTCCCCCTCTGGGTTATGCCCCTATGCTCACACAAATACGTTCAAGGAGAGGCGACATCTACCCTGACACCGGGGGACCTCGTGCCGGACGCACACCTGGCGGCGCTCGCATTGGAGCACGGACAGGGACTTTGCGGCATTCACGGGCCTGTCGTGGATCGATCCGCTCGCTTGAGGCGGGTAGACAGGTCGGGTGGAGCTAGTGTTCGCGCTCGCTGCTGCGCCGGGGCTGAGGCGTTGCCCGGCATGAGCCCCTGGATCTGCCTAGCGGGCGTGGCCCGGCAGTGGCTTGCAACGCCGGGAGCATATCATCGACCCGGATGCGGAAGGGCCCCGTTACCTGTGCCGCCTGTAGTACTCCCGCGGCGTCATGCCGAAACGGAGCCGGAAGGCGGTGGCGAAGTCGCCGGCGCGCTTGACGATCCGGCCGGTGATACGTAGGCTTTCTGGAAACTATTACGTATCCCAGGGTCCACCATGAACACAAAGCTCACCCTCAGCATGGACGAGTCGGTCATCGAGCGCGCCAAGCAGGCGGCACGTGCCCGCAACACCAGTGTCTCGGCGATGCTCGCCGGGCTCGTCCGCGGGCTCGATGCGCTGGATCATTCCCGTGGCGCGGACTTCATCGGTCCCCTCACTCGGGCCGCGACCGGGTTGGTGGAGCTGGGCCCCGGCAGCGCGGACGCCGATCTCCTGGGTGATGCCCTCTGGGAGCGCTACGGCGACGCCGGATGAGGATCTTCGTCGACACCAACCTGCTGCTCGACGTCCTGGCGAAGCGCGAGCCCTTCTACACCGCGGCCGCCCGCGTCTGGACCCTGGCCGAGACCGGCGCCTGCGAGGCGCTGGTCTCGGCCATCAGCTTCAACAATGTCTTCTACATCGTTCGCAAGGCGCGCGACACGGCCGCCGCGCGCCGGGCACTGGTCCTGCTGCGCGACGTCTTTGCCAGCGTCGCTCCGGACCAGCGCATCCTGAACCAGGCAATCGACTCGGAAATCCCCGACTTCGAGGATGCCATCCAGCTCTACAGCGCCCTTCACGCGCGCGCCGACTACCTGCTGACGCGCAACGTCGGCGATTTTCCGGCCGGGATCCTGCCGATCCTTGCCCCCGATGAGTTTCTGGCATTGGTCGCTGGCGCGGCTGACCAATCGTGACTGCCGTGGCCCGGCGGCGGCTCGCAACGCCGGGCGCACCTCGCCCCCATAGATACGGAAGGGCCCCGTTACCCGTGCCGTGGCCGGTGGCGAGCCAGGTGCCGTCGGTGGATCAGGCCAGAGCGCAGTAGGGTGGAACAAGCGCAGCGGTTCCACCCTACGGGCTTCGCGCGTAGGGCTGCGGACGAGTTCTCCTACCCGTGCCGCTTGCGGTACTCCCTCGGCGTCATGCCGAAGCGGAGCCTGAAGGCGGTGGCGAAGTCGCCGGCCCGCTTGAAGCCGATCGGCATCGGCGATCTGCTGGATCTGCCGGTCGGTGGTGGCCAGCAGCTCCTGGGCACGGACCAGGCGCTGCTCGCGCAGGTACTCGAAGGTGCTCATCCCCAGGTGGGTCTGGAACTCGCGGCCGAGCCGCGCCTGGTTGGTGCCGACCCGGTGCGCCAGCTCGATGAGCCCGGGAGGGTCGGCCATCTCGTCGAGCAGGATGTCGATGGCGCGGTAGACGAGACGCAGGCCCATCTGATCCGCCTCCTCCCCGGGGACAGCGTCCTTGCTGCCGGCGAGGGTCGCCCGCCCCTGGCGGGACGGCTCGACCTGCTCGGCCATGCGCGCGAACAGGTGCCGCTGCTGCAGGTGCGCGCTGACCCGCGCCAGGACCTCGCGATGGTCGAAGGGCTTGGTGATGTAGTCCACGCAGCCGGCCTCGAAGCCCTTGAGCTTCTGCGCCGTATCGCAGAGCGCGGAGAGAAAGATCACCGGGATGGCGCGGGTCGCCGGAGCCGCCTTGAGGCGCCGGCAGGTCTCGTAGCCGTCCCAGCCGGGCATCAGGATGTCCAGCAGGATCAGGTCGGGTCCGCCCCGCTCGGCCTTGCGCAGGCCATCGGCCCCGTCGCGGGCGATCAGGGTCTCGAAGCCCAGCGCGTTCAGCTCGGCGACGATGGCGCGGAGCTGGACCGGCTCGTCGTCGACGATGAGGATCGTGGCCGAGCTCTGCTGCGTTTCGGGTGACATCCGGTGCTCGTTCTGCTCCACGGGACGATTTTCCTCGCCGCGCCGGAGCACCGTCAATCCGCGGCGGCCACGCCTCTCCACCGGCTGCCATCGAGTCCAAGAGGCCCAGTAAGACAACTCCGATCGGAACCGCTCTGTGGTTGCTGTCTATCCTGTTCTGGCCATATCGGCTCCAGGCGCAGGAATCCCCCGGGATTACGCTGACGCAGGCCGAGCGCGACTGGCTGGACGCCGACCCCCGTATCCTGCTCGGCAGCGACGCCCATTGGCGCCCCTGGGTCTGGGGCCGGGAAGACGTTACCCAGGCCGGCATCGAGACCGATCTCCTCGTGCGCAGACCAACCGGCTTGCCGCGGCGCATCTGATGCAATAGCATCAATGCATCTCTCTTCGCGAGTATCGAGAGTCCATGCGCACCACCCTGAACATCGACGACGAGGTCCTGGCGGCAGCGCGAGAGATCGCGCGCCGCCGGCGCACCACGGCCGGCGCCATCATCTCGGAGCTGGCCCGTCGGGCGTTGGCGCAGCCCAAGCTGGAGTCGGCCGCGGCCGAGCGCGAGCCGGAGGCCTTCTTCGGCTTTCGCCCGCTGCCCGCCGCCGGCCGGATCGTCGGCGACGAGACCGTCGAGCGCATTCGCGAGGAAGAAGGCATCTAGTGCGCGCGTTGCTCGACGTGAACGTGCTGATTGCGCTGCTGGATTCCGCGCACGTGCATCATGCGGATGCCCGGGCTTGGCTGGAGGTCAACATCGAGCAGGGGTGGGCCTCTTGCCCGCTGACCCAAAACGGCTGCATCCGTATTCTGTCCCAGCCGGGCTATCCCGGCTCGCAGCCGCCCGCCGCCATCGCCGCCCGCTTGGCCGAGGCGGTCGAGACGCCCTGGCACGCGTTCTGGCCCGATGAGCTGAGCCTGCTCGAGCCCCGCTGTCTCGACTGGCGCCATGTGCTCGGATCGCGGCAGTTGACCGATGTCTACCTGCTCGCGCTCGCGGTCCGCCACGGCGGCCGACTCGTCACGTTGGACCGCGCGGTACCGCTGGCGGCGGTTGTCGGCGCAGGCGTCGAGCATCTGGTGGCTCTATGATTTCAGGGGCTAACGCCGAAGATGTCCGCTGATGGCAACGTTTACCCTCAGTCGAGCCGAGTTTTTTCGCGTGTCAGTTGCCTCCGACTCTACCGGCTCGGTCAGCACGCATTTGGCGCGCCGGTAGGACGTCCTGCAAACCCAGCGCCGCACCCGCCGGGAACCATCACAAACAACCCGACGACGTGTATCCCACAAGAGTCCTTCTGTCGCTGCTGGCATCTGCTGTGCTGGCTGCCCGCACTCCTGGCCGCCGCGACCGAAGCCGGTCGAGCTGAGCCCAGGCCGAACGGGACTGGCTAGCCGCCAACCCGCGCATCTTGCTGGGCAGCGATGCCCGTTGGCGCCCCTTTGTCTGGCGCCGGGACGACGGCACCCAGGCCGGCATCGAGACCGACCTGATCGCGCGCATCAACGCCCTCACCGGGGCCAACATCCAACTGGTATTGGGCAACTGGGGCGACATGGTGGCGCGGGCCGAGCGCGGCGAGCTCTACGGCCTGGCGGCCTCCGCCAGCCACCCGGAGCGGGCGGACCGATTCCTGTTCAGTACCAGTCCCTACAGCACGCACAAGTTCATCTTCACCCGGCAGAGCAGCCCGGTAGCGCGCATGGAGGACCTCGCCGGTCGCCGCGTCGGCGTGCTGCGCGCCAACCTGTCGGACACGAAATTGCTGGCCGACTGGCCGGCGATCGTCCCGGTGGAGATCGATAGCCCGCTGGAGCTCGCGGTGGCCGTGCAGAACGGCGAGGTGGATGCGGCCATCTCCAGCGCCAACCTGGAGTGGATCGCCACCGAGAACATGCTGCGGGACCTGCACCTGGCGTTTCCGGTGCCGGGCAGCAAGATCGAGCTGCGCTATTCGATCCGGAAGGAGCACGCACCGCTGCTCGGCATCATCGACAAGGCGCTGACGTCCATCGACCCGGCCGCGATGATGCAGATCCTGCGCAAGTGGGGCACCGAGGAGCACCCGAACATCGCGCTCAGTGCGGATGAGCGTGCCTGGCTCGAGCAGAAGCACACCGTGCGCGTGCGTATCGGCGATCACCCGCCCTGGGAGATCAACAGGCCCGAGGCCGAGGGCATGACGGTCGACTACCTGCGGATCGTCGGCAAGCTGTTCGACATCGATTTCCGATTCGTTCCCGCCGCGGACTCCTGGATCGAGGGGTTCGAGGACATGGCCGGCGCGCACCGCAAGTATGATCTGCTGCCGGCGGCCAAACGGACCGACGAACGCCTGGCCACGCTGGCCATGAGCGAGGACTACCTGCACGTCCCCCTGGACGATCTTCACCCGCAAGGACACGCAGGACATTCACGATCTGAACGATCTGCGCGGAAGGACAGTGGCCGTCGAGCGCGGCTATGTCATGCAGGGCCTCTTGCAGACCGCGGAGCCCGCCATCGTCCTGTCCGTTCAGGAGAGCACCAAAGACGCGCTGCTGGCCGTGTCGACCGGGAGCGCCGACGCCTATGTCGGCAACCTGCTCGTCGACCGACTACCTGATGCAGGCCCATGGCATCGTCAACCTCAAGGTGGCCGGCCCCACCCCCTTCGGCGAGCACAAGCAGGCGATGGTCACGCGCAAGGAATGGGCCCCGCTGATCTCGCTGATCGACAAGGGACTGAACGCCATCACCGCTGAACAGCACATCGCCATTCGCCAGCGCTGGCTGGCCTCGGTGGCCGACGGCGGCATGCAGGCACCGCTGGATCTCAGCGACGAAGAGCGTGCCTGGCTCGCGGCCAATCCGACCATCCGGGTCGGCGCCTACGCGCTGCCGCCCTACATCCAGGAGCAGAACGGCCGGGTGGACGGTTACCTGGTCGAGCTGATGCGGGCCATTGCGGCGCGGGCCGGACTGCGGGCCGAGTTTCACTTCCTGACGCTCGAGCAAGTGAAGGAAGGCACCGAACGGGGCACGCTCGACGTCTCCCTGGCGGTGAATCCCACCCCGGAGCGCGCGAGGGTCCTGTTCTTCTCGCAAGGGACCGTCGATTTCACGCTGAGCATCTTCGCCCGCAAAGAGGCCAGGGACATCGAGGGCCTGGAATCCCTGGCCGGCAAGACCCTGGCCACCTATCCCGGGTATTCCTGGAACGCGCAGGTTTCCCGAGGTCCTGCCGGACACGCGCATCGTCACCGCGGCGGACGTCGAGGGGATGTTCCGCCTGGTCGCGACCGGCGAGGCGGATGCCGCCATCAGCGAGACGGAGTCCGGCAAGGCCCTGCTGCGCCGCGCTCTCCTCACCGATGTCGAGCCCAAGGCGTTTGCGGTCTTCGACGGCCAACGCAGCCGTCGCGGGCACTATTTCGGGGTGAGCAGGCGCCTGCCCCTGCTGGCCTCGATCCTGGACAAGTCCTTCGCGCAGATGCCGGAGGCGGAGAAGCAGCGCATCTGGAACCGTTGGTTCACCCAGGAGACCGGCGCCGGCAAGGTCGATCTCAACGCCGAGGAACGGGCCTACCTGGAAGCCGCCCGGATCCGCCGGGCCCATGCCGCGGCGTGGATGCCCTTCGACTTTGCCGACGCCGACGGCGCGCCGACGGGTGTCGCCGAGGACTACTGGGCGCTGATCCGCGACAAGCTCGGTCTGCGCGAGACCGGCGGCGAACGCCAGCCCTTCAGCGACATCCTGGCGACCATGGAGCGGGGTGACATCGACCTCTACGCCGCCACCACGCGGACCGCCGACCGCGAGCGCTACGCCCTGTTCTCCGACCCCTACGAGCGCTATCCCGATCGCCATCGCCGGCGCGGCCAACGCGGGGCTGTTCGCCGGTACCGCGTCCCTGGACGGGCGGCGCGTCGCCGTGGGCCGGGACTACAGCGCCTACCATCTGCTGAAGGCCCACTCCCCGGGGATCGACTTCGTCCTGGTGGACAACACGCGCGCGGCCCTGGAGGCGGTCGCGGCCGGCCGGGCCGATGCCGCCGTCGACATCCTGCCGGTGCTGCACCAGCAGATCGAGGGCTTCCCGCCGGGGCGGGTCAAGCTCGTCGGCGTCACCGACGTGCAGTTCCCGCTGCAGGTGATGGTCAGCCGGCGGCAGGCCCCCTTGCTCCCCCTGATCAACCGCGCCATCGCCGCCATCACCCCGGAGGAGCGCGCCGCCATTCACAACAAGTGGCTGCTGCGCCAGGTGGTCACCGCCCCCGACTACACCCTGTTGTGGCAGGTGCTGGTGATGGCGCTGCTGATCCTGGCGACCATCCTGTACTGGAACCACCGGCTGCATCGGGAGGTGGGGCGCCGCAAGCAGGCGGAGACCGAATTGCTGCGCGCCAAGGAGATGGCCGACCGGGCCAGCCGCGCCAAGGGCGACTTCCTGGCCAACATGAGCCACGAGATCCGCACCCCGCTGAACGCCGTCATCGGCCTCACCCGCCTGTCGCTGGAGACCGACCCCGCGCCGGCGCTGCGCGAGTACCTGGGCAAGATCGACCTCTCGGCCCGCACCCTGCTGGCGCTGATCAACGACGTCCTCGACCTCTCCCGCATCGAGGCGGGCAAGCTGCACCCGCGCCAAGAGCCGCTGGAGCTGGACGCGGTGCTCGATCGGGTGCGGGTGATGGTGGAGCAGCAGGCCGCCGACAAGGGGCTGGCGCTGCGCATCGAGGGGCCGGCGGAACCGGTCGGCACGCTGCTCGGCGATGGGCTGCGCCTCACCCAGGTGCTGCTGAACCTGGTCGGCAACGCGGTCAAGTTCACCGCCCGGGGCACGCGTGACGCTGACCGTGCGGATGGAGGCGAGAGGACGAGCGCGAGCTGCGGCTGGGGTTCGCGGTCACCGACACCGGCATCGGCATCCCCGAGGAGCGCCGCGCCGACCTGTTCGAGGCCTTCACCCAGCTCGACACCTCGAGCACCCGCAGCCACGGCGGCAGCGGCCTGGGACTGGCCATCAGCGCGCGCCTGGTCGCCCTGATGGGCGGCCGTCTGGAGGTGGAGTCCATCGAGGGCGAGGGCAGCCGCTTCTGGTTCAGCCTGGCGTTCCCCCGCGCGACGGCAGAGGCCGAGGAGGTGGCAGTGCCGGCACCGGCGCTGGAGGCCCTGCGCGGTGCCCGGGTGCTGGTGGCGGAGGACGACACGACGAGCCAGTTGCTGGTCCGCGACCTGCTGGGCAGGCGCGGCGCCGTGGTCACCCTGGCCGCCACCGGTGCCGAGGCGGTGGCCGCGGCGGCCCGGGGTGGCTTCGACCTCGTGCTCATGGACATCCGCATGCCGGAGATGGACGGACTGGAGGCCTGCCGGCGCATCCGCGCCCTGCCGGGCGGGGGGCCGCCCATCGTCGCCCTGACGGCCAACGCCCTGGCCGGAGAGCGCGAGCGTTGTCTGGCGGCGGGCATGGACGGCTACCTCACCAAGCCGCTGGAGCCCGAGACCCTCTACGCCGAGCTGTGCCGCTGGCTGCGGTTGCCGGCCGAGGAGATCGAGCGTCCCGCGGCCGGCGTCTGCCGCGCAGCGCCGTGGACGCTGTACTGCCGGGTTTCGATGCGGCCAAGGTGCGGCACTGGCTGGACGAGTCTCCCGGACGCCTGGCGCCGCATGGTGCGGGCCTTCGTCGCCGAGTACCCCGAGGCGGTAACCGCCATCCGCAGCGCCCTGGACGCCGGGGACGCGGGCGCGGGCGGGCGACCGGCTGCATCGCCTGCGCGGGGCCGGCGGGGCGCTGGGGGCGGAGGAGCTCGCCGAGACGGCAGGGCGGCTGGAGCGAGCGCTGGCGAACGACGGCCCCGTCGATGCCGACCTGCGTGCCCGCTTCTTCGCCAGTGCAGAGGCCGCCCTGGCGGTGCTCGCGGGGCTGGAGACACCGGCGGTGGAAGCCGGCATCCGTGGGGAGCTCCGGGCCACGCGGCGGGGAGCGGAGCCAGCGCATGCGCGAGCTGGAGGCGCTGCTCGAGGCAGGCAATACCCGCGCCCTGGACCACCTGCCCTGGCTGGAGCGCTGGGTCGGCGCCGAAGCGCCCGGGGAGGGACGCGAGCTGCTGCGGCAGATCGAGGCGCTGGACTTCCCGGCGGCCCTGGAGACCCTGCGAGGGCTGGAAGAGGGCGTTGTCGTCAACCCCCGCTGAGCAACGCGGACCGACCCCGTCCGTCCCTCGGCCCGCCTCGGCCCGCTCCCGGTGCGGGGGCGGGTCCGCCGTCCCCGCACAAGGGCCCGGGCAAAAGGGTCAAGCTCAATGATCCACAAGGGCAAGGAGCTTCCCGGTGGCCTGTGACCAGTGCCTACTTCGCTCAGTTTGAGCACACAAGCGCATCGGGAGTTTAGGTCGGACCGGGATGCGGCCCGAACGCCAGGGCGTACCGCCACCCGTTGGACCGTGTCTTCCGGCAACACACGATCGGTCCTGTATGAGCGCAACCCGGGTTCACCGGCAGTCTCACAGCAACTCGGCAATTGCGAGCACTGACCCGGCGGCCGCGGGGCCGCTAACCGCCGGAGTCACCGCGCTCGATCAGCCGCGGCGATCGCAGCGCCGTTCCGTCCAGCCAGGGCAATCCGTCCTCCCCGAGCCGAAGCCGGCCCTCGGCGAACCAGCGTACTGCGGTCGGGTAGATCCGATGCTCCTCGCGCAGGACCCGGGCCGCCAGGGTCTCGGCATCGTCGCCGGGCAGCACTGGCACCCGCGCCTGGATGATGACCGGTCCGCCGTCGAGCTCGTCGGTCACGAAATGGACGCTGGCCCCGTGCTCGGTATCGCCGGCATCGAGTACCCGCTGGTGGGTGTGCAGTCCCCGGTACTTGGGCAGCAGGGAAGGGTGGATGTTGAGCATCCGGCCGGCGTAGTGGGCGACGAACCCCGGTGTCAGTATCCTCATGAAGCCGGCCAGCACGACGAGGCCGGGCTGGTAGCGGTCGATCAGTGCCGCCAGCTCGCCGTCGTAGCTCTCGCGGTCGGCGAATGCCTTGTGGCTCAGGACTTCCATCGGAATGCCCGCGCGCCGCGCCCGTTCGAGCCCTCGCACGCCGGGCTGGTTGCTGATCACGGCCGCGATACGCACCGGAGCCTCGCCGCGATTCTGGTCGTCGATCAGGGCCTGCAGGTTGCTGCCGCTCCCCGAAATCAGTACCACGACGGCCAGCGGGTCGTGCTCAGCCATCGGCGCTCCCGCCGCTGAAGGTCACGCCCGGCGCACCCTCGCCGGACTCGATCCGCCCGAGCGGCCAGGCCTGCTCGCCGGCGTCTCGCAGCATCGTCAGGGCTAGCTCGGCATCCGAGCCGCCGATGCAGACGACCATCCCGACGCCGCAGTTGAAGGTGCGCAGCATCTCGGCGTCCGACACGCCGCCGACGGACTGGATCCAGTCGAACACGGCCGGGCGCTGCCAGCTCGAGAGATCGACGACCGCGCGCGTTCCCTCGGGCAGCACCCTGGGAAGGTTCTCGGTGAGCCCGCCGCCGGTGATATGGGCCAGCGCGTGGACCCGCATCGCACGGGCCAGCGGCAGGACCGATTTGACATAAATTCGCGTCGGTGCGAGCAGACGCTCACCGATGGAAGCGCCGTCCAGGTCCGCGTCGAGATCCGCTCCGCTGACCTCGATGACACGGCGGATCAGTGAGTAGCCGTTGGAATGCGGGCCGGAGGAGGCGAGGCCGATCAGCCGATCCCCGGGTTGCACGCGTTCCGGCAGTATCAGGTCGCTCTTCTCGGCAATGCCGACGCAGAAGCCGGCGAGGTCGTAGTCGCCGTTGGCGTACATGCCTGGCATTTCGGCGGTCTCGCCGCCGGTCAGGGCGCAGCCGGCGAGCTCGCAGCCTTTCGCGATGCCGGCCACCACCGACGTGGCAACCTCGACATCCAGCCGCCCCGTCGCGTAGTAGTCCAGAAAGAATAGGGGCTCGGCGCCACTGACCAGAATGTCGTTGGCGCACATGGCGACCAGATCGATGCCGACCGTCTGGTGGCGCGCGAGCTGGATGGCCAGCTTCAGCTTCGTACCGACCCCATCGGTGCCGGAAACAAGAACAGGCTGGCGGTAGCGTCCGAGTGGCAGCTCGAACAGCGCGCCAAACCCGCCGAGCCCGGTGACGACACCGGGGCGGAAGGTGGCGGCCGCCAGCGGCTTGATGCGCTCGACCAGAGCGGCCCCCGCGTCGATGTCGACGCCCGCATCGCGGTAACTGAGGGACGGCTGGTGCTGCGTTCGGTCCGAATTCTGCGGCATGCTGTGGCTCGAGAGACGGTAAGTGCCGCGATTCTACCAGCCGCGCAAGGCTCAGGGGCCTTGGACAGACGGTATCGGCTGGCGCTAGCATCAGGCCTTCATCCGCGGGGCGGTGCGGGAGCCGCGTCATGAAGCTAAGGGATCTGCCGAACATCATCAGCGTACTGCGGCTGATCGCCGTGATTCCGGTGGTCTACCTGCTGCTGGCCCGGGAGTTCGGCTGGGCGCTGGCCCTGTTCGCCGCGGCCGGACTTTCCGATGGGCTCGACGGATTTCTGGCCAAGCACTTCGGCTGGCAGAGCCGGCTCGGCGGCATCCTGGACCCGCTGGCCGACAAGGTGCTGATCGTCAGCTGCTTTCTCGTTCTCGGCGCCATGGGCCTGATTCCGCTATGGCTGGTCCTGGCATCCGTCTTCCGGGACCTGGTCATCGTCAGCGGCGCATTGCTCTACAATTTCCGGGTCGAGGAGGTCGAGGCGGCGCCCACCTGGGTCAGCAAGCTCAACACCGTCCTTCAGATTCTGCTGGTCGTGTTGGTGATCATGGGCGCCGGGCCGATAGGAGTACCCGACGGCCTGGTCGAGGCCCTGGTCTGGGCGTGCCTGGTTACAGTGGTCGTCAGTGGAGTCAACTATGTATGGGTCTGGGGGCGAAAGGCCTCCAAACAGGGCTGGAAGGACGGCTGAGGTCAGCCCGCGAGGCCGAGAGCGGCATGGAGAGCAACGGTCGGTTGACCGTTCGGCTGATCGCGGCCGAGGCCCGTAAACCGCGGCTATTGCGGTCTTTGCATACAAGAGTCCGGAGTCGCCCCCGCTTGCTGGTCACGACGAGACCTCGACAGGAGATACATGAATCCAACCACGTTGATTCTCGGACTCGGCAACACCTTGCTCAGCGATGAGGCGGTCGGTGTCGAGGTGGTTCGCCGGCTTGAGTCCGCCAGGGACGTTCCGGACGCCGTGTTTCTCGACGGGGGTACCCTCAGTTTCACGCTGGCTGGACCCATCGCCGATTCCGAGCGACTGATCGTTGTCGATGCGGCCGTCATGGGCGCCGAGCCGGGCACGGTGCGGGTCTTCGAGGGGAAGGCAATGGATCGCCAGCTCAGCGGAAAGGGCAAGAGTGTGCACGAGGTGAGCCTGCAGGACCTGATGGACATGGCTCGGCTCACGAGCACGCTGCCGCCCTTCCGCGCCATGGTGGGTATCGAGCCGGCCAAGGTCGATTGGGGTGACCGCTTGACGCCGGCGGTGGAGGCGGCCGTTCCTGTCGCAGTGGCTGCCGTTCGCGACCTCGCCGTGCGCTGGGCGGCAGAGGCGGGGGACGAGTCCTGAGTGGCGCGGGACAATACTCTATCCGACAACCTTGGGGGGACTCCGCAATGCCTAAGCTCGAGTCGATTCCGATCCGAGTCGAAACCGCATCCGGGGAAGCCCAGAGTTGGGGTAATGCCCTTCCGGTGCTCCACGAGATCCGCCATGCGCTGAAGCGGTTGGCGGACGGCGGGGCGCGCACCCAGATCGACCTCGGGGCCATTCCCTTTGGTCCCGGCGACGAGGAACGCCTGCTGAACCTGCTCGGCCGAGGGGAGGTGGAGGCACGTGTGGACGCCTTCGGCCCCACGCGAATCTGGGAGAGCGCGATCCCGGGTGTATGGCTGGTCGATCACCACAACGCCGAGGACGAGCGCATCGCACTGCACGTCGAGGTCTCCCGCGTGCCGGAGTTGCTGTGCACCCACCCGCGGGACCTCCAAGAGGCGGCGGAAAAGCTGGAAGCCCGGATCGCCGCGGCGACCCAGGGGGCTGCCGGAAAACAGGGACAGGGCTGAACGGACTGCGAGCGCGGGAGGCGGGTCGGTCGTCCGTCGAGTCCAAGGCCTCGGACGCCTTGCCCTCGGGAACCGGGTTTTCAGTTCTGTCGCTGTTCCGCTCCCCGGCCACCGGGATGCCGGTGGCCGGGGGGTTGGTCCGGCGTTTCGTTGCCGGGATCTCAGTCGTCGTCACCTTCGCCGTGGTCGCTGCAGCGGGCATCTTGCACCGGGTACGGGGCGCTGGTCCTGCCGCCGTGCCGACCCTGGATGCGGCAGGGCGCCGAGGTCAGCCGGAGCTCGATCTCGAACTTGCCATCGTCTTCCGTCTTGACGCTGCCCAGCGCCTTACCGGTGTCCGCGTCCAGGATCTCCATCACGGTCTTCGAAGGCGCATCGGTGCCCTTGCCGACGAGCTTGCGATCGCCGGATTTCCATCTCACTTCTCTGAACTCCACCCGCAGTTGCGGTTCCGGGGCGGGCTGCACGTCCAGGGTCACCCTTGCCGGAGCGCTCTGGTCGGTGCCGTCGCTTGCCTGGTAGGTGAAGCCGTCGGCACCGGAGAACCCGGCATCGGGGCGGTACTCGAAGCCGCCGTCGAGGCTCAGACTCAAGGAGCCGTGGGCGACGGAGTCGACAAGCCGGGCTTCCAGGTCGCCGCCGTCCGGGTCCTCGTCGTTGCCAAGCACGCCGGGCGCCCCGACCATGAGGACGCCGCCCTGGGCCATCTCGTAGGTGTCTTCGGCTGCCACCGGCGGCTCGTTACTCCCCAGGTCGCAATCGGCCGGGGCACGGGCGACCGCTAGGGTGTCCGTGGAGCCGCCGTACTCTGCCATTACCGCGCAAGGGATGACGGCCGGACTGTCGACCCGGTAGACCCAGATCCCCCTTACATTGACGGTGGCGGTGGCGATGGGCTCCAGGCTGTAGGCGTTGCGGATGACGACCGCTTCGCCGACCGGCACGCCGTCGCCTCTGATCACCAGGCGGGCGCGCCTGACACGCCAAGCCGCTGTCTCGATGCGGACCTGCGCCGAATCGTCGATCAGCGCCCCGATACAGTCGCTGCCGTCGCATTCGGTATCGGCGCCGTCGGCGAGGCCGTCGCAGTCGTTGTCGAAGCCGTCGGAGCAGGCCTCGGCCGCGCCTGGGTTGATGGCGGCATCGCCGTCGTCGCAGTCTGCCGGACCGCAGAACCCGCCTTCAAAACTGAAGCCGTCGCCGTCGAGGTCGCTGCAGAGCGCGCTTACGGGGCAGCCGACCGCGCCGGGGTCGTCCGCATCCACCAGCCCGTTGCAGTTGTTGTCGAGGCCGTCGCTGCAGCTCTCCTCGGCGCCGGGATTGACCGTCGGGTCACGGTCGTCGCAGTCCACGGGACCGCAGCTCCCGCCCTCGGGGCTGAAGCCGTCGCCGTCGCCATCCGAGCACACCGGCGCCGGCGCCTCGACGGTGATTCGGCGCTGGGCCGGCGTTGGGTCGGTCAGGCCCAGGCGGTCGGTTACCCAGAGCCGCACCAGGTAGACACCGGCGGTCGGGAAGCTGATCTCACCCGGGTTTTGTTGGGTAGAGGTCGGTGCCGCGCCACCGAAGTCCCAACTGTAACCCAAGGGCGTATGACCGTCGGGATCGCTGCCGCTGCCCTGGAACAGAATCCGATCGCCCTCGATGACGGTGAGGTCTCCGGCCGGGGCGGTGATTGTGGCGTTCGGCGGGTTGTTCACCTGGTCGGGGCAGAACTGCCCGTAGTCACCGGCGTAGTACCAGCCCCACTCGGGATCGACCCGGGTCTTGAGGCTCGCGGCATGACACAGGGCGCACCCCTGGTCGGCGTACGGGCGCTGCCCGTTCCTCGGCTGACAGTAGGCGTCCACCGCCGGACCGAATGATGAGCTGTCTTTCGCCTGGACGCCCGTCGTCGCCGCAAAAGAGAGGGCCAACGGCAGAACGGCCGCCGCGAGCCGCAGGATGGTCTTGTTGTACATGTTCATCGCCCCGCTAGATCACGCTTACCTTCAGCAGCTCGTTACCGGCCGGATCGGCGAGGTGCACCGCGCATCCCATGCAGGGGTCGAAGCTGTGGAGGGTGCGCAGGACCTCCAGGGGTTGCCCGGGGTCGTGCAAATGGTGTCCTCGCAGGGCGGCGTCATAGGGTCCCTCCCGACCCAGGGCATCGCGGGGGCTGGCATTCCAGGTGGTGGGCACCACGGCCTGGAAGTTCTCGATCAGGCCGTCGGCGATGACCACCCAGTGGGCCAGCGCACCGCGAGGCGCCTCCATGAAGCCCACGCCCTGGGCCTGGGGCGGCCAACTGGCCGGGTCGAACAGCGCGTCGTTGAACACGGTTACGTTGCCGGCGGCGATGTTGTCCATCAGGCGCCGGTACCAGAGCTCCATCTGACCGGCCAGCGCGCCGCACTCGATGCCGCGCGCGGCGGTGCGTCCGAGGGTCGAATAGAGTGCGCTCAGCGGCATCTTCAGCTCGCCGAGGAAGCGGTTCACGCCCTCGCGCACCGCCTCGTTGCCCTGGGCGTACATGATTACGACCCGCGCCAGCGGGCCGACCTCCATCGGGTTGCCGTACCAGCGCGGCGACTTGACCCAGGAATACTCGGCGTCCAGGTCCAGCTGGCTGTAAGGCAGCGGCGGGCCGGTGTAACGGGGCCGGGTCTCACCCTCGTAGGGGTGCAGCGGTGCGTCCTTGCCGGCGCTGTAGTCGTACCAGGAGTGACTGACCAGCTCCTGGACCTGGTTGACGTCGTTCAGGTCCACCTCCAGGACCTGGGAGAGGTCGCGCCCCAGGATGGCCCCGCGCGGGAAGAAATAGCCCGCGGGGTCGGCGATGTCGTACTGGGGGAAATCCCCGAAGGACAGGAAGTTGCCCAGTCCCTCGCCCTTGTTCGCCCAGTCCTTGTAGAAGCGGGCGATGGCGAGCAGGTCGGGCAGGTAGACCTTGTCGACGAACTCGCGCCCCTCGGCGATCAGATCCGCGACCAGGGCCAGATTGGTGCCGTTCACGGCGGTGGTCTCGCCGCGAGTGTCGATGGCGCAGGGCATGCCGCCCACCACGAAGCTCGGGTGTGGGTTCTTGCCGCCGAAGATGGCATGCACCTTGGCGATGCTGCGCTGCCAGCCCAGGGCCTCCAGGTAATGGGCGAAGGCCAGCAGATTGATCTCCGGGGGCAGCTTGTACTCGGGGTGACCCCAGTAGGCGTTCTTGAAAATGCCGAGCTGGCCGGCATCGACGAAGCCCTTGAGCTTCTGCTGGACCTCGGCGAAATAGGCGGTGCTGTTGTTGTGCCAGTCGCTGATGCAGCGCTGGGCCTGGGCGGTGAGGGCCGGATCGGCGTTCAGGGCGGAGACCACGTCCACCCAGTCCATGGCATGCAGGTGATAGAAATGGACCACGTGATCCTGGATGTACTGCGCGCCGTTCATCAGGTTGCGGATGATCTCGGCGTTCTCCGGAATCGGGTAGCCGAGGGCGTCCTCGACGGCGCGCACCGAGGTGATGCCATGGGAGGTGGTGCAGACCCCGCAGATGCGCTGGGAGAAGGCCCAGGCCTCGCGGGGGTCGCGCCCCTGCATGATCATCTCGATGCCGCGGATCATGGTCCCGCAGCTGGAGGCGCGGGTGATGTCGCCATTGGCGTCGACCTCCGCCTCGATGCGCAGGTGGCCCTCGATGCGGGTGATTGGATCAACCACTACTCTAGTCATCTGTGTACCCCTGCCCGGGGGCGCGGGCGTCGCCGCGCCGGGCTGTTACGGTGAGAAAGGGATCCCGAATCCGCCGCGACGGCGGCGCTAGAAGCCGAGGTCGTAGAAGCCGGCCACGCCGGCGTCGACCCGGTCCCAGAAGTCCGGTTGGGAGCAGCCGATGCAGCCGTGGCCCGAGTGCATCGGGTAGCTGGTGCCCTGGTTCCACTTCAGGCTGCTGCAAGCGTTGTAGGTGCTTGGACCCTTGCAGCCGAGCTCGAACAGACACCAGCCCTGGCGCGCGCCCTCATCGTCGAAGGACCGGGCGAACTCCCCGTTCCGGTAGTGCTCCAGGCGGCTGCAGGAGTCATGGACGGTCCTGCCGTAGTACACGAGGGGGCGTCTATGCGCATCCAGATCCGGGGCGGTCCCGTGGGCGAGGAACCAGGCGATGGTCCCGGTCAGGACCTCCGGCACCGGCGGGCAGCCGGGCAGGTTGATCAGCGTCTGGGCGGGGATCAGTCCCTGGTTCATGAGCTCGTCGACGCCCAGCGCGTCGCCCGGGTTCGGGTAGGCCCGCGGCAGCCCGCCGAAGGCGGCGCAATTGCCCACCGCCAGCACCAGGGCGGCGTTGCCCACCGCCTCACCGACCGCATCCAGGGCCGAGCGCCCTCCGATCGCCGACCAGGCGCCGCCCTCGCGCAGGGGTACCGAGCCGTCCACCACCAGGACGTAGCCGCCGGCGGCGATGGTTTCATCGCGCGAGCGCTCGGCGGCCTCGCCGGCGGGGCCCATCAGCGTGTTGTGGTAGTCCAGCGAGAAGTGATCGAGGATCAGATTCTCGATGGTTGGCTCGTAGGCGCGCAGCAGCGACTCGCTGCAGCCCGTGCACTCCTGGGCGGACAGCCAGATCACCGCGGGGCGCGGCGCCGCCGCCAGACTCTCCGCGAACCACCCGTTGAGGTCACGCGGCAGGGCCAGCGAGGTGGCCGTGATAGAGCAGAATTTAAGGAAGGCCCTGCGTGAAACACCCCGCTGGCGCAGGGAATCAAGCAGCGTTTCACTCGACACGGCATTTCGATTTGCCATTGCGCCACCCCGGCTGATTGCGTTGATTCGTTGTTATTCGCCGCGTCCCCTCCATGGGATTGAATGGAAGGGCGCGACGTTTTTGGAGCGTTTTCGTTTCGGCCCAACAGATGTTGGCAGGGTCAAGACTAGGTAGTCTGATCGGGGGCTTTCGTGACGTGCGCGACAAAAGAGCGCAGGTGGAAGGTCTCTGTTTTTGAACTGAGAGATCGGTTCACCCGCGGGTGAGAAACGGCGCGCAGAACTGCATCGCCCGGGGGGAACGGGCTGGCGTGCTTTTCAAGCCCATTGGCACTGATTGCTCGCCGGTTCGGAGGGCAGGGCCCGAGGGTCGTGGCGTCGATTCACGACGGAGCGCTTGGTTCCGGGATCCGGCCGAGATGGGAACAGCGCATCGAGGTGGTTGGCTAGCCGCGGCGGACGGGATGCACGCGCTCAATGGCGAGCATCCGTCAGCCGCAACTGCACGCCACTCGTGAGATATGGGACCATGCGTCCGTGCGCGCATCCGGTCGGCAAGTCGCCTGAAACGACTGGCGCCAGCAAACCAACCAGCTCCCAAGGAGTTATGACATGCAACTCGGAATGATCGGCCTCGGGCGCATGGGCGCCAATATGGTTCACCGGCTGATGGTCGCGGGGCACGACTGTGTCGTCTACGACCGGGACCGGAAGGCGGTCGACGCGTTGGTCAGGGAAGGCGCGATCGGCGCTTCCGATATCGCCGACTTTTGCGCCCGGCTGACGTCGCCGCGCGCGGCCTGGATCATGGTCCCGGCGGCGGTGGTAGATGGCGTCATCGCCGACCTCAGGCCCCATCTGCAGCGGGGCGACATCATCGTCGATGGCGGTAACTCGAACTACAGAGAGGACATCCGCCACTCGGAGTCCCTGGAGGAAGCGGGCATCCGGTTTCTGGACTGCGGCACCTCCGGCGGAGTCTGGGGCCGCGAGCGCGGCTACTGCCTGATGATCGGCGGCGATGGTGATGCGGTTCGACATCTCGATCCGATCTTCGCGGCGCTCGCTCCCGGTGCCGGTGACATCGAGCGCACCGTCGGGCGCACGGGTGAGCGGAGCGCGGCCGAGAGGGGCTATCTCCATTGCGGCCCGAGCGGTGCCGGGCACTTCGTCAAGATGGTCCACAACGGTATCGAGTACGCGCTGATGGCCGCCTATGCGGAAGGGTTCAACCTTCTCGGGCATGCCGGCGTCGGCCGCGAGGACCGGGCCGCGGACGCCGAAACGGCACCACTGGAGCACCCTGAGCATTATCAATACGACATCAATCTGGCCGACGTCGCCGAGGTCTGGCGTCGCGGCAGCGTGGTTTCCTCATGGCTCCTGGATCTGACCGCTATCGCGTTGCACGGCGACCGGGACCTGAACGACTTTGGCGGCCGCGTATCGGACTCCGGTGAGGGCCGCTGGACCTGCCAGGCCGCGATCGAGACGGGCACCCCGGCACCGCTGCTGACGGCCGCTTTGTTCGAGCGGTTTGCGTCCCGCGGCGAGGCGGACTTTGGGAACCGGATCCTGTCGGCGATGCGCTATCAGTTCGGCGGTCATCACGAGAAGCCGGAAACCTGAGACGAAGGCGATCGGTCCGGGACCGGTCGAATTCCAGCTACTGCAGCGCATGTCTACCGGAGTCCCATGATGTCCCTCATACGAACTGATTTCACCGAGGCGCCGCCAGCGCCGCCGAATGTGATGGTGATCTTCGGCGCGGGCGGTGACTTGACCGCGCGGAAGCTGGTCCCGTCCCTGTTCCACCTCAGCGCCGCGCGCTTGCTCCCTGACAGCTTCGCGGTGCTCGGGCTGGACCGGCTGGAGATGGATGATGACGGGTTTCGGGCCCGTATCGGCGAGCCTATGCGGGAGCATCTGGGGGAGGCGTTCGACCAGGGCGTCTGGGAGCGTCTCGTGGCCCGCATCCATTACATGCAGGTCGACCTGCTCGATGGCACGCATTACGAGCGCCTGTGCGAGCGCCTGAGCCGACTCGACGCCGAGCGAGGTACCGAGGGCAACTACCTCTTTTATCTTGCGATCCCGCCGAGCCTGTTCGGCCAGGTCACGGCTCAGCTTGGGGACGTTGGCCTGCTGCACGAGACCGAGAACGACTGGCGCCGCGTGATCATCGAGAAACCCTTCGGCCGCGACCTGGAATCGGCGATTGCCCTGAATCGCGAGCTTCACCTGCACATGGATGAAGATCAGATCTACCGGATCGACCACTACCTGGGCAAGGAGACTGTGCAGAACATCATGGTTTTCCGGTTCGCGAACGGTTTCATCGAGCCGCTCTGGAACCGGCAGCACATCGACCATGTGCAGATCACGGTCGCCGAATCCGTGGGCGTCGAGCACCGAGGCGCCTATTATGAGGAGGCCGGTGCGCTGCGGGACATGATCCCTAACCACGTGCTGGTCCTACTCGGGTTTCTGGCGATGGAGCCGCCGAACTCGTTTAAGGCCAAGGCCCTGCGTGATGAGGTCAACAAGGTGCTGGACGCGATTCATCCGCTGACTCCCGAACAGGTCCTTACCTGCGCGGTGCGCGGTCAGTATGGCGCCGGGACCATGCCGGACGGACAGAAGGTCCCCGACTACCGATCGTCCCCGGGAGTCGACCCCAACTCGCGCACCGAGACCTTCGCGGCGTTGAAGCTGAGCATGGACAATTGGCGCTGGGCGGGGGTGCCCTTCTACCTGCGTACCGGCAAGCGGCTGACGGCCCAATACACGGAGGTCGCGATCCAGTTCAAGCAGGCACCGACCATCATGTTCGAGGACACCGATGTCGATGAGCTACGGCCGGACATGCTGGTGCTCAGAATACAGCCGAACGAAGGCATCCAGATGAGCTTCGGCGCCAAAGTCCCGGGCCCGACAATGCGAATTGGGACGGTCAACATGGACTTTTCCTACGAGGACTACTTCGGTAACAAACCGGCCACCGGCTACGAGACGCTGATCTACGATTGTATGAACGGCGATGCGACGCTCTACAAGCACGCCGAAACGGTCGAGAAGGGCTGGGGGATCGTACAGTCGGTGCTTGACGTCTGGAACGCCCTGCCGCCGCGCGATTTTCCGAACTACGCTGCGGGCACCTGGGGACCGCCGGCTGCCGGCGACCTGACCAAGAACGACAGCCGGCTGTGGCGGCGTATCGAGGCCCTGAGGAATCACCGCGGCTGATTTGCGGGCGAGCCCAGCAAGCAGCGGTTCACTGCCGTACAAGGATGCGCGCATGGCTCGCGGCGAATGCCCTCGCACCGCGCACTGTTCTTTCGCTCAGTCGATTGTCCCCTTGGCCGCATCCGCCTCGTCTGAATAGATCGCGAGCGGCGTCTTGCCGCTGATGCGCGTCGAGTGGCCGGACTTGACGACCTCAAGATTTGCAAAATCGTCGCTCGGCTTAAAACCCGCAACCTGCAGCAGACGAATATTGTGGCTCTCGACGACCTTAACATTCGCGGCGCCCTTGGGTCGCGCGTTGCCCGCGAAGCCGAACAAGCGAATATTCGACGAGCGGTTCACCAGCAGGACCCCTGGTCCATGTTCGCCCTTCGGCCACTCGGCTGCCTCGGCCTTTAGATAATAGATGTTCACATTACTGGCATCCCTGATTTCGGACTGAGGCCAGACCGCATCGCGTTCAATATTCAACCCGTAGAAGCTCAATGGCTCGCGTGTCCCATTTACCAAAAGATGCGAATAATCCTTGTGACGGGTAGACCCGTGCAGGTGGCCCCATTCGGCCGCCACAGCGTACCAACGTCCCCCGCCCGAGTGGCTAATAAGGAAGGTGTGATGCGGCGTGCCGGGAAGCTTTTTTTGGTAGTAAGGGTCTTTAGGCCCAACCATGATGTCGCGGACGATCGATTTTCGCCCGGCCCGCCAATGCACCGGCGTGACGTTGGGGCTTGTTGTCTCGAGGAGAACGAACGAGAGAGAAGGCCCTGCGTTGGCGTCGTCGACCGTCGTCAGCATCGGCGTTCCCGGGCTCGCATTCCAAGCCGGATTCTCTCGTAACACCGAAGCGGTCTTGCCTACACCGAAAAGGTGGCTATCAGGTCCCAAGACGATTGTATCGGAGATCAGGTATGTGCCCTTGGGAAGTAGAACGGACCGGTTTACAGAAAGCGCCTTCTTGATCGCGGCCGTGTCGTCGTTGTCGTCATCGGGTATCGCACCGTACGCTCGCACATTCGCCGCGTCCGCATCCTCGAACGATGGAAATGAGTCGTCCCATAAGTGTGGTTTGATGAGCCCGTCTATGGACGGGGCGGCCGATGGACTGGTATCGGCCAAGACGTACCCCTCGGCATGCTCCCGACCTCCAACGAGAGATACATAACCATTGCCCGTGTATACGTACCGCGATACTTTTGTCCAACCTTCCTGCGCCTCTAGGCTCTTCTGCTTTTTGATGCTGACAATTTCCTTCGTCCCTCGAATGTAGACATTGTCTAACGTGAGTATCTTCCGAGCGGCATTGTCGAGGGCCGTTTGGCCGGCAGCTTCTATCACTCCGTCGACCAGTGCGATTCCTTTACCCACCTTGGGTCCGCCCCTTACCAGGCGGATAGCAGGCCCATTGGTTGTCTTCCTTATGTGGAACCCTACCAGCGATAGCAGCGAATGCCCCTCCCAGTGAACGGCAACATCCTGTTGATCAAGGAATCGACATCCGACAAACAATGGATATCGTGCCGCCTTTTCCGCAAAAACGCCATAACGGCCGCCCTCGACGATTGCATTATAAACTCCGCCGCCTTGACCGGGGGAATCATAGAAGCCCGCGAATGCGCCGTCCGCAAGTATCTTGACATTCTCAATGGTAGAACCCTGGGATCCGGCGTGACGGATGCCAACCGCCCCCGCATTTCGTGGAGATCTAATGTCTGCGGTCAAATCCTTTACGACTTGATTGAATGAGATGCTAGCCTGCTGATCTTCCGGGTCGTCGCTCCCGGCATTATTCCCCTTGTAGGGTTCAGCCCAGATCCATATGAGCGGTTTCGGCGCCTTCGGGTCGTCGAACCCTGCCGCTCCCGAGGCGAGCTTCAGAATAGACTCTCCCTTGGAAGAGCCTGTTAGTGTGCAGGGGAGTCGGCGTTCGATGCGCCACTTGCCATCGATGTGCTTGGTTTGCTGAGAGCATTTCAGGGTATCGGAGATCTGGTATACGCCAGGGGGGATGAAGGTTGTCATTCCCTTGTCGCGGGCCGTGATCATTGCGGCCTGGATGGCGGCCGTGTCGTCGGACTCGTCGTTTGGCGTGGCGCCATGCTCAAGGACGGATAGCACGCCGATTTCGTGGAGTGCCTTAGGAGTATCGTTATTGGCGGCAGCGACGTCAGTCGTAGGAATAAGAAACGCGAGCGGGAGAAAAAGGCCGATTTTAGCGACAGGAAGGGCGTATCGATGCAGCATTGAGGGTCCTGAGCGAGAAAATTCTAGAAACGGTGACGGCAGGTTTGATGGAGAATTGCCCGTGGCGTCATACGGTTCTGGTCACACCATTACGCCCGGGGAGAAACTGTAACTGTCGAGTATGTTGACGTAGTTCGCCCGCTCAAATTCGGCCGGGTTCGGTACCGTAAGCGCGCTCACCCGGCCGCGGAACTCCTCGACGGAGTCGAAGCCCTGTTCCGCCATCCAGCCGGTAAGCCCGTCGATGAAGCGCGACAGGTAAGCGGGCCCCTTTGCGAGCAACGCGGTGCATAGATGCACGACGTCGGCGCCGGCGAGCAGCAGCTTGATCGCATCGTCAGGAATGTGGACACCCCCCGTCGCGCCGAGCGAAAGGCCATTGACGCGTCCGTAGAGTATGGCGATCCAGCGCATCGCGAGCAGCGCGTCGGCTGACGTGGACGGGTGCAGGCTAGGCTGGAGTCGAAGGCTGTCGATATTGATGTCGGGCTGGTAGAACCGGTTGAACAGCGCCACTCCGTTCGCGCCCGCAGCGGCGAGCCGATTCACCATGTTGCCCACGGAGCTGAAGGAGGGCGACAGCTTCATGTTGACCGGCAGCTGGATCTGGCTGCGCAGCTCGGTCAGAAGGTCCAGGTAGCGTTGCTCGACCTCCGCCCCGGTCTGACCGATGTCCGCGGCGACATAGTAGACGTTGAGCTCCAGCGCGTCCGCACCCGCTTCTTCGAGCTCCTTCGCGTGGGAAATCCAGCCGCTGGTCGTTACGCCGTTGAGGCTCGCGATGACCGGGATGTCCAGCGCGTCCTTGAGCCGCCGTATGTTGTCCAGGTACAGATCCAGGCCGCTTTCGAAGTCCTGCCAGGCGGGCAGGAACCCGTCGCCGGCCTCCGCGAAGCCGATCTCCTGGTGGTGCAGGAAGCGCACCATGGACTCGGATTCGGCGCTGATGGCCTCTTCGAACAACGACCACATGATCACGGCCGCGGCACCGTTGTCCTCGAGCTCCCTGGCCATGTCGACGCCCTTGGTGAGGGGGGAGGCGGAGGGTACGAACGGGTTCTTGATGGTCAATCCGAGGTATCGGGTCGTCAGGTCCATCGCGTTTCTCCAGCGCGGTGCGCAGTTGACTGTTAGGGCGGCGCCGAACGGCCGTTCCGCCGTTGATCAAGCCGCTGCGGATCGGGCGCCCGCCAGCCTAGCGGGAACCTGTCTGATCAATCGTTCTCAGCAGGGGTTCGCTTCTCGGGATCGGGCGCCCGCTGCACGGCCAGGTGCGCAAGCTGCTCGTAGAGTGAGAAGCGGGTCTCCACATGTTTTTGCGCCATTCGGAGGAACCGCTCCGCCGCGTCCGGGTGCGTGCGGCTCAATACGCTGAAACGGGTCTCTGTGGCTATATAGTCCCGGTAGGGGATACTGGGCGCCTTGCTGTCGATATGCAGCGGGTTTTCGCCGAGCGCGAGCTTGCGCGGGTCATAGCGGAACAAGGCCCAATGCCCCGAGCTGACCGCCATGTCCTGCTGGCGCAGGTTGTTGGACAGATCAACCCCGTGGGCGATGCACGGTGAGTAGGCGACGATCAGGGAGGGCCCGTCGTAGGACTCGGCCTCGATGAAGGCCCTGATGGTCTGCACGTCCTTGGCGCCGAACGCCACCGAGGCCACGTAGACGTTCTCGTAGGCCATGGCCATCATGGCCAGGTCCTTCTTGAACGTCGGTTTACCGGCGGCGGCGAACTTCGCGACCGCACCCAGCGGGGTCGCCTTGGATGTCTGGCCCCCGGTGTTGGAATAGACCTCGGTGTCCAGCACCAATAGATTCACATTGCGGCCCGACGCCAGCACATGGTCCACACCGCCATAGCCAATGTCGTAGGCCCAGCCGTCTCCGCCGATGATCCAGACGCTGCGCTTGACCAATTGGCCGCAGATGGCGAGCAGGGCGCGCGCGTCGGGGGCGTCGATGTTCGCGAGTCGCTCCTTCAGCGCCGCGACCCGCTCGCGCTGCTCGTGGATTCCGGCCTCGTCGGATTGGTCGGCGTTGAGCAGGGCGTCGGCCAGGTCGCCGCCGATTTTGTCCGCGAGCGCCAGGACCAACTCGCGCGCGTGCTGCGTCTGCTTGTCGACGGCGAGCCGGATACCCAGCCCGAATTCGGCGTTGTCCTCGAACAGCGAGTTGTTCCAGCTCGGCCCACGCCCCTCGGCGTTCTTGGTGTAGGGCGTCGTGGGCAGATTGCCCCCGTAGATCGACGAGCAGCCGGTGGCGTTGGCGATCAGCATGCGGTCGCCGAAGAGCTGGGTAGCGAGCTTGATGTAGGGCGTCTCGCCGCAGCCCACGCAGGCCCCCGAGAATTCGAACAGCGGTTGCAGGATCATCGCGTGCTTGATCTTGCTGGCTTCGAGCCGGGTGCGATCGTACTCAGGCAGGCCGAGGAAGAAATCCCAGTTGGCCTGCTCCAGATCGTGACGCTCGGGCGCCGGGTGCATGTTCAGCGCCTTGCGTTTCGGGTCCTTACGGTCGCGGATCGGGCACACCTCGACGCACAGGCCGCAACCGGTGCAGTCGTCCGGGGCGACCTGGTAGGTGATGTGGTAGTCGGCGGGGAAGTCCTTGCCCTTGATCTGGACGTGCTGGAAGGTCTCCGGCGCCTCGTCGGTCAGCGCGGCCGGATAGACCTTCGAGCGGATCGCGGCATGGGGGCAGACCAGCGGGCACTTCCCGCAGTGGGTGCAGATGTCCTCCTCCCACTTCGGTAGTTGCAGCGCGATGTTCCGTTTCTCGAAGCGCGTCGTTCCGGTGGGCCAGGTGCCATCGGCCGGCATCAGGCTGACCGGCAGGTGGTCGCCACGATCGGCCATCAGGGTCGCGGTGATGGCCCTTACGAAATCGGGCGCGCCGGCCGGCACCGTGGGCGGCCGGTCGAACGCGCTAGTGGCCTGATCGGGTGTCGCGACGCGGTTCAGCCCCGCCAGGGTGGCGTCGATGGCCGCGAAGTTGCGGTCCAACAGGCGCTGGCCCTTCTTGCCGTAGGTTTTCTTAACCGCCGCCTTGATCTGCGCGATCGCCTCCTCGCGCGGCAGGATGCCGGAGATGGCGAAGAAGCAGGTCTGCATGATGGTGTTGATGCGCCGGCCCATGCCGGTCTGCGCGGCGATCGCGTAGGCGTCGATGACATAGAGGCTCAGGCCCTTGTCGATGATCTGCTGCTGCATCCGACGCGGCAGGTCGTCCCACACCCGGTCCGCTGGGGTGGGTGAGTTGAGCAGGAACACCGCGCCGTCACGCGCCTTGACGAGCATGTCGTAGCGGGTAACGAAGTTCGGCTGATGACAGGCGACGAAGCTCGCCTCGCTGTCACCGATCAGGTAAGTGCTCTCGATCGGCCGCGGCCCGAAACGCAGGTGGCTGACCGTGACCGCCCCCGCCTTTTTGGAGTCGTATTGGAAGTAGCCCTGACCGTAGTTCTCGGTCTCCTCGCTGATGATCTTGATCGAGTTCTTGTTGGCCGAAACGGTGCCGTCCGATCCCAGCCCGTAGAAGACGCAGGCCGTAACGCCCGGCGCCTCCGGCCGGAAGGAGGGATCCCAGTCCAGGCTGGTGTGGGTCACGTCGTCGGTGATGCCGATGGTGAAGGGATTCTTGGGTCGCTCCTTGGTAAGCTCATCGAGCACGCCCTTGACCATCGCCGGCGTGAATTCCTTCGACGACAGGCCATAGCGCCCGCCGACCACTCGCGGCATGGTCGTCCGGCGGCCGTCGCCGAGCGCCTGCGCCAATGCGGTGACGACGTCCTTGTACAGCGGCTCGCCGTCGGCTCCCGGCTCCTTGGTGCGGTCGAGGACAGCGATCCGCGTCGCCGAGTCCGGTATCGCCGCGAGCAGGCGCTCCGGCGCGAAGGGCCGGAACAATCGGACCTTCACCAACCCCACGCGCTCGCCGCGCGCTGCCAGGCTCTGTACGGCCTCCTCGGCCGCGCCCAACCCCGAGCCCATGATCACGATCACGCGTTCTGCGTCCGGGGCACCGACGTACTCGAACAGACCGTAGCGCCGCCCCGTCAGCGCGGCGAACCGGTCCATCGTCTGCTCGACCAGATCGGGTGTCGCGGAGTAGAAGCGGTTGACGGTCTCGCGCCCCTGGAAGTACACATCCGGGTTCTGGGAGGTGCCGCGAATCACCGGCCGGTCCGGGTTCAAAGCGCGCTGGCGGAAGGCATCGACGAGCCCGTCATCGATCATCGCCCGGATTACCTCGACCGGGAGCCGCTCGACCTTCGCCACCTCGTGGGAGGTCCGGAAGCCGTCGAAGAAGTGCAGGAAGGGCACCCGGCTCGCGAGCGTGGCGGCCTGGGCGATCAACGCGAAGTCCATCACCTCCTGGACCGAGGCCGAGCAGAGCATCGCGTAGCCGGTGCCGCGGCAAGCCATCACATCGGAGTGATCCCCGAAGATCGACAGGGCCTGCGCCGCCAGCGAGCGCGCCGAGACATGCAGAACCGTCGGGGTCAGCTCGCCAGCGATCTTGTACATGTTGGGGATCATCAGCAGCAAACCCTGCGACGCCGTGAAGGTCGTCGCCAGCGAGCCGGCCTGCAGCGCGCCGTGGATAGCGCCGGCGGCCCCCGCCTCGCTCTGCATCTCGATCACGTCGGGGACCGTACCCCAAAGGTTTCTGGTGCCCAGGGAAGACCATTCGTCGGACCACTCGCCCATCGGGGAGGCCGGCGTGATCGGGTAGATCGCGATGACCTCGTTGGTCAGGTGCGCGATGTAGGCTGCGGCCTCGTTGCCGTCGAGGGTGACCATCTGAGACTGTGACATCGATCTCTCCGACGTGGGGCGAGTCCGGATCCATGAGCCGGCCCGGAATGCCGGCATGGGCGCAACTATATCCGGAAACGCCTTCCGATTTATGACGACTGGGCGGATATCCGGAGCGATCTGACGTTGGCATGATTGGCTTTGGGCGGCTCTAACGCCGCTGTTGAAACTTACTCCGGCGTCGGCTCGAAAGGGGGGTCGAGGCTGGGACGCTTTGGGTATAGGTTACCGGGTTACATGAGCACCGCGGCAAAGGAGTTGGGGTTCTCGCTTCGCCCGATGTGCGAGGGTGACGTGCCCTCGGTGCTCGCCGTCGAGGCGGCGGCGTACGATCACCCGTGGACCGAGGGGATCTTCCGGGATTGTCTGCGGGTCGGATACAGCTGCTGGGTGGCTGAGTCCGGCACGGAGATCGTTGGCCACGGTGTCATGTCCGTGGCCGCTGGGGAGTGCCACATCCTGAATATCTGCGTGCACCCCAGCTGGCAGGGGATGCGGCTCGGCCGCAAGCTGCTGCGCCGGCTGCTTGCTTTGGCGCGGGGGCGCGATGTCGACACCGCGTTCCTGGAGGTGCGGGTTTCCAACCGCTTGGCTCGGGCGCTCTACGCGTCCGAGGGTTTCTGCGAGGTCGGGATTCGGCGCGGCTACTACCCCAGCCGCAGGGGCCGGGAGGATGCCGTGGTGCTCGCGCGCGCGCTTTGAGGGCGATTGCGGGCCATCAAGCCGAGGCGGTATTCCCATCTGGCGCGCCCCGTTGGTCACGAGGCGTCGTGGCGCGTACCAGATCGACCGCTCGCCACCCAACTTAATCGCCGCCCGGTAGCCTGGATGGGGCCGGGCGTGGTGCGGTCCGCCGGGGAACCTGGATGGTCTTGCGCGTGCGGTGCTCGTCCATCGCCTAGGGCCTGGCGCAGTCCATGTGGGCGCTGGTGACCAACGGTAGGTCCGCCAAGATCATCGCCGCCCGGACGACGGCAACGTGCTGTACACCCACTTTCGAACGTTCGCCAAATCCCTGAGCCATGACAAGGCTCGCCTTCGGGCGCACACAAACCGTCCCGTCGATGAGCCCCTCGCGGAGAAAGCGAGGGATGGCGACGGCTTGGCTGGCCTAGGGCAGTGCCTCAATGGCGGTTATCGCCGCCTCGTAGCGTGCCCCAAGCCGTTCTGGCACACCGGATTCCTTGGCCCCCTTGCAGCCGCCAGCCTGGCGCAGGGTCTCCAGAAATTCTTCTTGCAGCCGTTCCTGCACGCGCCTATAGCTGCGCTCGGGGAACAGGTCGTCCTGTACCGAGAGCACGGTCGTGCGTAGCCGGCTGACCAGCTCCTTGTTCAGGTTGTCCGTGCGGCGGCCGGAGACGTCGCTGCGGCAGCGCGCGTTGTAGAAGTCTACGGCCGCGGCGGCCTCGACGGCCTCGACCAGCAGTTGTTCGGTGGCCTCGTCCAGAGGCAGGCGGGCAGCGGCGGTGCCGCTGACGAGCAGTGAGACGGCGGCGGACAGGGCGACGAGCGTGCGCGCGCGAGCGCCCCGGTCGTTGCGGCGTTTCGGGTTAGGGCATTGACTGGATGACACGCGTTGGCTCAGCTTCGGCCGTAGACCGGAATGGAGGCCCCTGTGACGCAGCGGGCGGCGTCGGAGGCGAGGAACAGGATGACGTCCGCGAGCGCCTCGACCGGGACCCAGCGGTCATGGTCCTGGTCCGGCATCGCGGCGCGGTTCTGGGGAGTGTCCACGGTGCCCGGCATAATGCAGTTGACGTTGATGCCCTGGTCCTTCAGTTCGTCGGCAAGGCTCTCGGTCAGCGTGATGACCGCGGCCTTGGAGGCGCAGTAGGGCGCCATGTGCCCCATGCCGCGCGTGGCGGCCCTGGCCGATACGTTGATTATGCGCCCGTCGCCGGCCGCCAGCAGCCCGGGCACGAAGGCGCGGCAGCAGTTGAACACCGTCCGCGCGTTCAGGTCCATCATGAATTCCCAGTCCCGGTCCGTCGTTTCGTGCAGCGGCGGTCCCATCGTGAAGCCGCCGGCGATGTTGGCGAGCACGTCCACGCGCCCGAAGTGCGCTCCGATCCGTTCGGCCGCGTCGGCCACCGCGTCGGCCCGTATCAGGTCGGCGGCGAAGGTGGCCGCGTCGGTGCCGGCCGGCAACGCGAGCCGCGCACCTTCGAGCGCGTTCGGGTCCAGGTCGACCAGGGCCAGCCGAGCACCCCGGCCCGCAAACGCGCGCGACACGGCGCGCCCGAGGTTGCCGGCCGCGCCGGTGACGATAACGACTTTGCCCTTCAGCTCTTCCACTTCGCGGCTCCTTAAGCTTTGCGATTTGACGGATGTTCGCCTTTGACGTCTGAATGATGGGGTTTTCCGGCGCGGGAACAAAGCGCCGGCTGTTGGTCGCCGTCCCCTGGCTACGCCCTCGTTTCATGCGGTTCAGCAGCATAGCCTGTATCATTCATGCCGTGATCGAAGCATTCGGACTCGAATCGGGCCCCCGGCGATCAATCTTGGGGGGCGCACCGGCGTGGCGCGGGATCCGCGCGCGGGCGCCCTCGCTCGCTAGCGGCGCGGGCCGGTGATCGAGCTCCTGTTCCTGCTGCTGCCGGTGGCTGCCGCGTCGGGGTGGTGGCTGGCCCGGCGCGGGGAGCGTACCCACGCGGGAGCAGACCCCCGGCGGCGCGGACCCCGCGTTCTTCCGGGGCCTGAAGTATCTGCTCGACGAGCAGCCGGACAAGGCGATCGACGTCTTCCTGAAGCTCGCCGAGGTCGACCGCGAGACCGTCGAGACCCATTTGGCGCTGGGCAGCCTGTTTCGCCGCCGTGGCGAGGTGGAGCGCGCGATCCGCATTCACCAGAACCTGGTTGCCCGCGACAATCTCAACGCCGAGCAGCGGGGTTACGCCGTATTCGAGCTCGGGCAGGACTACATGCGCGCGGGTCTTTTCGACCGGGCCGAGACGCTGTTCCAGGACCTGGTCGACACCGGTCTGCACCGCGAGCGGGCGCTGCTGGGGCTGCTGGACATCTACCAGCAGGAGCGCGACTGGGTGCGGTGCCTGGAGGTCGCCGAGCGTCTCGAGCCCCTGACGGAGCGGCCGATGAATGGCGAAATCGCCCATTACCACTGCGAGCTCGCCGAGGAGTCGCGCCGCACCGGAGGCGCCGCGGAGGCGAGGCGGCAGCTTCGGCTGGCCGAGCAGTCCGACCCCGGCTGTGTGCGGGCCGCCATGCTGGAGGCGGAGATTGCGCTGGCCGACGGGGAGATCGACGCGGCACTGCAGCGGCTGCTCGGGGTGGCCGGGCAGGGCGCACCTTATCTTCCGGATATTCTGCCATCGCTGGTCCAGGCCCTGGACCGGACCCGGCCCGGCCAGGTCGTCGGCACGCTTGAGACTCTGGCTCAGGACCACCCCAGCCCGCCGATGATGCTGACCCTCAGCGACGCCGTCGAGCGGGAGCGCGGGCCCGCGGCGGCGGCCGATAGGCTGACCCGTTATCTGGCCGGCCACGCCGATCTGCTGGCCTTGGAGCGGCTGCTCGATCTGCAGGGGCGTGATTCTGGCGCCGACGCCGACGCCGACGCCGAGTCGCGGCGCCGGGAGCGCATCGTGTTGGAGGTCGTCCGCCACCTGCTGCCGCGCCAGCCGGTCTACCAGTGTGAGCACTGCGGCTTCGAGGCCCGCGCCCTGCACTGGCAATGCCCGAGCTGCAAGCGCTGGGGGTCGGTGAAGGCCGTCGAGCCGGAGCGCATCCCCGGTGACGAGGTGCTGACCGGGCGGAGGATCGCCTGAGCCAGGCCGGGCCTGGGCGCAAGGCCGGCCTTGACGGCGTGGTCTGCTCACCGCTCGCGGCGGCGGCGCGAACGGCGTAGTAACATTCGTTCCCTAAGTGACCTCACTCCCAGCCCGCCTGGAGCGCGGATGATGCCGGGGCCTTCGATAAGTTTCTTCTCGGTAACCGGCGCAATAACGAACTGATTTTGCAGGAGACGATTCGATGGCAAAGATCCGAAAGGCCGTATTCCCCGTCGCCGGGTTGGGCACGCGCTTCCTGCCCGCCACCAAGGCGAGCCCTAAGGAGATGCTGCCGATCGTCGACAAGCCGCTGATCCAGTACGCGGCGGAGGAGGCCGAGGCCGCCGGCGTGAGTCAGCTGGTGTTCATCACAGGGCGCAGCAAGCGCTCGATCGAGGACCACTTCGACAAGGCCTACGAACTCGAGGTGGAGCTCAAGAGCGCCGGCAAGGACAAGCTCCTGCACATCGTTCAGAACGTCATGCCATCCGAGGTGACCTGTGTCTACGTCCGCCAGGCCGAGGCCTTGGGTCTGGGCCACGCGGTTCTGTGCGCGAAGGACGTGGTGGGCAACGAGCCTTTCGCCGTAATCCTGGCCGACGATCTGATCTACAACGAGGGCAAGGGCGCGGTCGCCCAGATGGCCGACGTCTATGGGCGCTTCGGCTGCAGCGTGGTCTGCGTCGAGGAGGTCCCGCGGGACGAGACCAACAAATACGGCATCGTCGAGGTCGAACCGGGCGCACAGGGCGAGCTTCGGGTGACCTCGATCGTCGAGAAGCCGGACCCGGCCGATGCGCCGTCGAATCTGGCCGTGGTCGGCCGCTACCTGCTGACGCCCGGTATCTTTGGCAAGCTCGAGCGCACAGGACGCGGCGCCGGCGGTGAGATCCAGCTCACAGACGGCATCGCGGACCTGCTGAAGGACGAGCCGGTCATCGCCTACCCGTTTCAGGGCAAACGCTACGACTGTGGCAGCAAGCTCGGTTACCTGGAGGCGACCGTAGAGTTCGGGCTCATGCACCCGGAGCTCGGCGAGGGCTTCGCCGAATATCTGCGCTCCCGCAAGTACTAGGGTCTCGGGTTCGTCCGGCGCGGCTGATCCGGGTCGGCCGCGCGGGCAAGCCGCGACCCGATCCGCTGTCCGACCCGTACCCGACCCCCGGTGGCGAGGCCCTGATCCCAGATTACGGTTCCCCGCGGAAACAGCAGAATCACGGTCGACCCCATGTTGAAGCGGCCCATCTCGGCACCCCGTTCGAGCCGGACCGGCGATTCCTTTCCGTAGCGCCATCGCTGTATCGGCTCCCGCAACGCGGTTGGAGTCACCTCCCCGTGCCAGACTGTCTCGATCCCTCCGACGAAGATCGCCCCGACCAGGACGACGGCCATTGGCCCCGAGTCGCCGGTGAACAGGCAGGCCACCCGCTCGTTGCGGGCGAAGAGTCCTGGGACCAGTGCCGTCGTGGCCGCATTGACGCTGAACAGCCGACCGGGGATGTGAATCATCTCGGTCAGTGCTCCGGCGAGCGGCATGTGTATCCGGTGATAGTCCCTGGGTGACAGATAGATGGTCGCGAAGGCGCCGCCGTCGAACGGCCGGCCAGCGTCTTCCTCCCCACCGAGCAGGTCGCGCAGCGAGTAGCTATGACCCTTGGCCTGGATCAGCCTCCCGTCCCGGATGCTGCCGATCTGGCTGATGGTACCGTCCACTGGGGACAGGATTGCGTCAGGCGCCGGGTCCAGCGGACGGGCCTCGGGTCGAAGCGCTCGCGTGAACAGGGCGTTGAAGCTCGGGTAAGCGGCCGGGTCGCTCTCCAGGGCCTCGTCCATGCGGATCTCGAAGGTCCGTACGAAGCCCCCGATCAGCAAGGTCTTTACGGGCCGCCACTCGACTCGCGTGAGTCGATACATGAGCCGCGACAAAAGGTGTTGCGGCAGCAGGTGCTGCAACGCGACGAAGAGCCGGTCGTGCCAGCGCGGGTCCGGCGCGGTCACGGCTCCTCCGGTAGCAAAAAAAAAGCTCGCTCGTGGATCGCGGTCAGATCTCTGGCGACAGCGGCCCCGTCCGCCCCGGCGGGCAGCAAGGCAAGCAGGTAGCCGCCGGGCCCGAAGACGAACAGCGGGGGTGGCTCGTCTCCGGTTACGCCCAACGCGTCCCGCAGCCGGGCCGTTTCAGCCGCCTCGCCGCTCAGTACGAAGAGCGCCGGCGTCATGGCCGAGAAGTCCCGGGCCAGGTTCGGCATGTCCGTGGTCGTGACCAGAGCGAGCCGCAGCGCCTCGTGGAGATCCTCCCGGTCCGCGACCCGGTTGTAGGCGTCGATCAGCCGCTGGATCGCGAGGTGACCGTCGGCCGAGCTGAGGTCGGCGAAGGTCAGCAGGGTCCAACCCGTCGCCAGGGTCTCCTGATCGAATGCCCGGCCGATCGGGTCCTGGAGCCGGAAACCCGGAATCGCGGCCGGCGGACGTATGAGTACGCCGTCGATCCGCGGCGGCTCGGCATTGCGGCGCTGATACTCGTTTCCCCATTGGTAGCCAAACACGAACAGGCCGACCGCGCCGATCGCGAACAGCAGGCGCACCCAGAGTCGGTGCGGGTTCTTCAGAAACATCGGTTGCGGAAGCCGGCGACGGTCAGCCGATCAGCGAGCCCTGGACGGCGGACAGGGCCCCGCCCGTGTCGACCGAATGGCCGAGCCGGTTGAGCTCGGAGCCGAGGGCGCCGATACAGAGCATGATGTTCTCGGGCCGACTGCTGTAGCCCATCAGCCCGATGCGCAGGATCTTCCCGGCCAGCGCGCCGAGTCCGGCCCCGATCTCGAGACTGTAACGGGAGAGCAGCCGCCCGCGCAGCTCGGCATCATCGACGCCGCCAGGGACGGCGACGCTGTTGAGCTGCGGCAGCCGCTCGGCCTCCGGGACGATCAGCTCCAGGCCCAGCACCTCGAGTCCGGCGCGAAGCGCCAGATGATTGCGGCGGTGGCGGGCCCAGGCCTGCTCGATACCCTCCTCGGAGAGCATCACCAGCGCCTCGTGCAGGGCATAGAGCGCATTTACCGGCGCCGTGTGGTGGTAGGTGCGCTGTTGCGCCCCGCTCCAGTACCCCAGGACCAGGTTCAGGTCCAGGAACCAGCTGCGGACCCGGGTCTTGCGGGTCCGGACCTTCTCCAGCGCCCGCTCGCCGAAGGTTACCGGCGACATGCCCGGGGTGCAGGACAGGCACTTCTGGGAGCCGGCGTAGACGGCGTCGAGCCCCCAGGCGTCTACCTCCAGCTCGGAGCCGCCCAGCGAGGTGACGGCATCGACGACGGTCAGGCAGTCGTGCCGGCGCGCGACCTCCGCGAGCAGGCGGGCATCGGACAGGGCGCCGGTGCTGGTCTCTGCCTGGACGAAGGCCAGGATCCGAGCCTCCGGGTGGGCGTTGAGCGTGTCCTCGACCTGGTCGGGGTCGAGCGCACGCCCCCAGGTCCCCTGGACGACAATCGCCTCGCCGCCGGCGCGCTCGACGTTTTCCTTCATGCGCCCGCCGAACACGCCGTTGATGCAGACCACGACGCGATCCCCGGGCTCCACCAGGTTCGCAAAGCAGGTCTCCATGCCGGCGGAGCCGGGTGCCGAGATCGGCATGGTCAGCGCATTCTCGGTCCGGAAGGCGTAGCGGAGCAGCTCCTTAAGCTCCTCCATCATGTCGACGAAGCGAGGGTCCAGATGGCCGATCGTGGGCCGCGCCATCGCCGCGAGCACCCGCGGGTGGACATCGGCCGGACCGGGCCCCATAAGCGTTCGTGAAGGCGGGTTGAAGGAGCGGATTGTCATACGGCCTGCCGTTGGCTCCAGGAGTTCGTCTGCATGACGAGCCTCCTAGGAAAACATCACAGTATAAGCGGCGGGTGATGCACCCTCAAGGTGGCCGAGCCGCCGCGTCCAAGACCCAGTGAGAACAGCATGAGCGAGAAGATCGAGAAGACCGATGCCGATTGGCGCGCGGAGCTGACGCCGGAGCAGTACCGGGTTTGCCGCGAGAAGGGTACCGAGATGGCCTTCACCGGGAAGTATCACGCCCACAAGGAGGATGGCAGCTACCGGTGCGGCTGCTGCGGGGTGGAGCTGTTCCGGTCCGCGGAGAAGTACGACTCGGGCAGCGGCTGGCCGAGCTTCTGGAAGCCCGCCGCGGAGGCTGCGGTCGGAACCGAGGAGGACCGGAGCCTCGGCATGCGTCGAACCGAGGTCCATTGCAGCCACTGCGGGGCACACCTGGGGCACGTATTTCCGGACGGCCCGCGGCCGACGGGTCTGCGCTACTGCATCAACTCGGTGTCGCTCGAATTCGAGCCGGCGGACGAACCGGGGGACTGAGCCCATGCCGGAGGGCGGGTTGGCGATCGCGGGTGTCGAAGCTCAGAGGTTCGTGCCTCACCCCAACGTACATGTTCGAGCGGAACGATTCGCGCCTCTCGGAGCGTGAGTAAGTCAAGCGCCAGGATAGCAATTGATGATGTCAGTATCTTCCTAGTCCCAGATGGGCCGGGAGTACGAGTCGACCGTGAAGCCCCAGATGCCCATGCCCCGGCTGCGCGCGATCTTCTCCAACACCTGGTACTCGAAGGGGGCGTCCGGCGTCGCGACCGCCCAGCCTCGCTCGATCAGGTAGGCACCCAGGTCCTCGCCGGGGCTGAGCCCCGTGCGACCAACAAAGCAAGTTGCCAGGATCGCGCCGTCACTGGATTCACCGCGCGGCCGGCAGGTGATGAAGCCTCGTACCTTGAAATCCAGCGCCAGTACGCCACGGCTGGCGCAGCGTGCCGGGCGCTCCCAGTCTCGGCACTGGAAGTCGGTCGGCGGCAGATAGATTCCCTGGAGCTCGACGACCCGGTTTTGGATCAGCATGGACCCGTCATCGCGCACGATGGCATGGCCCACGATGTCGCCGGCGTCAGAGGCGGCGGGGAATACACACGCCAACCAAAGCCAGGTGGCGAGTCGGCGCCGACGTGTACTCTGCACGTATCCTACTCGCTCGCCGGTCCCGGGCTGGGGTCGGGCGGCGGGCTGGTCCCTCCGGAGCCGTTCGTCGCGGGTTCAGGGGATGCGCCGGGTCCGGTCCCCAGCATGCCGGAGATGTCCCCGGGCTTTCCGGGGACATCGAACCGCATCTCGGGCCAGATGGCGAGGCCTTTGGCCGCCGATACGGTGCCGCCACTCTGCTCGTCGATGGTGGTGCCGCTCAATGCCGTGCGCACGATCAGGTCGCTCTCGCCGGTGATGCCGGTGAGCTTGCCGGTGCCCCCGGTCAGCGTGAACTTGCCGGTGCACGCCCCCGGCTCGCCGTCGCAGGTGAACTCGGCGTAGATGTAATCGCCGTTGGGGCTCTCGATGGTACAGAAGCCGTGGCCTTGCGCCTGGTTGCTGAGCACGTGAATGATCTGGGTCGAGGGGCAGGTGAACAGCGCCGCGTCCAGCAGCCCCTCGCCGTGCTCGATATACATGATGCCCTCGAAGGTGCCGATGAACTGGAGCTTGTCGACGGCGACCTGGAACAGCTGGCCGTTGGCCTCCCAGGGCGCGAGTATCTTCGCGGTCGCCTGGTCGGCGGCGACCGGGTGAGCGGCGATCAGCGCTGTCAGCGCGAGCGTGCAGGGCAACCTGGGCATCTTGGACTCCCGAGGCCTATCGCTCAGAGGACTGGTCGTGGTCATCCTCGTGGCCCTGGTCCTCCGCCTCGTCGGAGCTCGCCGCGGCCAGGCATTCGGCCATGAAATCCTCCATATCCTCCGCCGGAACCTCCTCGTCGGCGGCCATTTCGCGGCACTCGTCCTCGGTATCGGCCAGTAGCGGCATCGGCGGGGCAAGCAAGGCCAGAGCCAGGGCGCAGATCGCAATAGGGGTCGTCTTCATCGATGGTGCTCCTTCAAGGGGGTGTGTCTGTCTCACTTCAGTAGGTCGGGTGCTTGGGTTTGTGCGTCGGCTGTGCTATGGAAGCACGCACAAACACCGTCCTGGACGTTGCGTGAACGGAAAGCGAAAGCGCGGTCTCGATTTTCGCCTCACGGCGGCCGCAGCATAGCCCGGCCGGGACTGAATTTACAGGTGCGCGACGGGAACGGGCCGCGGACGTGGACATTGCCTTACTGAGAACCTTCATCGAGGTCGCGCGAACCCGGCATTTCGGCAAGGCGGCCGAGCATCTGTGCGTGACCCAATCCGCGGTCAGCGCGCGGGTCAAGCTGCTCGAGACGACGCTCGGCGTGGAGGTGTTCAACCGGCGACGCAACGACATCCAGCTTACGCCCGCCGGCCACCGGCTGCTGCGCTACGCCGAGACCATCGTCCGCGGCTGGGAACGCGCCCGCCACGAGTTGGCACTCGATGAGCGCTTCGGCCGGTCGCTGGCGGTGGGTTGCCAGCTGGACCTTTGGCCGATCCGGGTCAGGGACTGGGCCGCCGGGCTGCGCGGGTCGCATGCCAATCTGGCCTTGCAGATCGAGATACTGCCGGCGGATGCGCTGGTGCGTCGGCTTGCCTCGGACCTGCTCGATCTGGTCTTTCTGTTCGAGCCCCCGAGCATCCAGGAGCTGGAAATGGAGCAGGTGGCGCGGATCCGGTTGGTCCTGGTCGCGGACCGGCCGGACCTCAGCGCGGAGGAGGCGACCGGCCAGGGCTATATCCTGGTGGACTGGGGGACCCCATTCATGATGGCGCATTCGGCCCATTACCCCGAGCTCCCGCCTCCATCGCTTCGGCTGTCGCAGGGCCTGATGGCGCTCGACCTGCTGCGCCGGGTGGGCGGTGCGGCCTATCTGCCCCGGGAGCTGGTGGGCCAGTCCATCGAGGCCGGTGAGCTGTTCGAGGTCGCCGACGCGCCCGCTATCGAACGCTTTGCCTATGCCGCGTTTCGCCCCGGCGCCGGCAATCGTGACCTGGTGACCGATGCTCTGACGGGCTTGAGGGGTGGCGCCGATGGCTGATTCGAATGAGGCCGACCTCGGGCACGAACCCTTGATGCTCGGCTGGCGCGAATGGTTGGCCTTGCCGGACCTGGGTCTCCCGCTGATCAAGGCCAAGGTGGACACGGGCGCCCGGACCTCGACCCTTCACGCCTTCTATCTGGATCCGTTTCGGCGCGGAGGAAAGGTCCACGTGCGTTTCGGCGTGCACCCGCTGCGACATCGCTGGGACATCGTCGTGCACTGCGAGGCGCCGGTGATCGACCGGCGCCGGGTCACCGATTCGGGCGGTCACGCCGAGGAACGATTCGTGATCGGCACCCGGCTCCTTTTCGGCACGCTCGAATGGCCGATCGAGCTGACCTTGACCAATCGCGAGACCATGCTGTTCCGGATGCTGCTCGGGCGCACCGCGATCCGCGGGCATGCGCTGGTCGACCCGGGCCGATCTTTCGCCACCGGCCGCCAGCGGGCGCCATGGCGGCGTTACGCGAGCACCTGAGCCTGGCCGGTGTCGCCCATCTGCTCCCAGTCGAAGCGGGGCAGACCATCGAAGACGCCGCGTATGCCGTCGTTCCAGCTCTTGGAGAGCGCCCTCAGGGCCGGCGAGTCCGCGGTCAGCTTCAGCCGGTGGGACAGTGCCAGCGCGTCGCGCGGGTAGATTGCGACCTCGAACGGCGGCCCTACGGTGACGTTGGAGCGTGCGGTGGCGTCGAGCGATACCACGCACAGGCGAGCCCCGTCGTCGAGCGAGAGCGTCGGGTCGACAATGCGGTCCAGGGCCGGCTTGCCGTACTTGTTCTCGCCGATCTGCAGATAGGGCGTCTCGGGGGACGCGGCGAAGTAGTTGCCCTGGGGGTAGATCAGATAGAGCCCGTGGGGCTGGCCGGCGATCTGGCCTCCGAGGATCAGCGTGGTCTCGGCGCTGACCCCGCTCTGGCTCAGGGCGGGGCCATGGTCGCGTTGCACGCCGAGGCTGACCTTGCCGACATAGTCCGCGGCCTCGAAGAGATACTTGGCGCCGAGCAGGCCGTCCCCGGACTGGGGCTGATCCAGGTCCCTGCGGATGCGGTTCAGCACCTCCTGGGTGGTCGCGAGATTGCCGGCCGACAGCAGTACGAACAGTCGATCCCTGGCCGGCTGGAAAACGTGGAGCTTGCTGAAGGTCGTTACATAGTCGACGCCCGCGTTGGTGCGTGAGTCCGCGGCCAGCACGAGCCCGTCGTTGAGGGCCAGTCCGAGGCAGTAGGTCATGGCGGGGGAAAATCCAATTCCAAGGTTGACGGATCGCACCGAAACTGATGTTCCGCGGCCAGGATGGACGGAACGGCCCGATGTCCAGCATACTCTGGCCCCAAGGTGCGGACCGCCCCGTGGGGGCGCCGCCGGCATCGCCCAACCGAGCCCGAGCCCAAGGGGGCCATTATGAGTATCGATTGGAACACCTATCCGTGCGAGGACTTTTACGACGAACTGGTCGCCGCGCCCGGTAGGGGGCGCGGGGCCTTCGCCGGCCTGCTGGATGACCTCGAGGACCTGGGTCCCGAGGAGCTGGTCGCCCGCCAGGACGCGGCGGATCTTGCGATCAAGGAGATGGGCGTCACCTTTACCGTGTACTCCGACGAGGGCGGGACCATCGATCGTGCCTGGCCGTTCGACATCATCCCGAGGATCATACCGGCGTCGGAGTGGGAGCGGGTCGAGGCGGGCCTGAAGCAGCGGGTGCAGGCCCTGAACCGGTTTATCGACGACCTCTACCACGATCAGCGGATCATCAAGGACGGGGTGTTCCCGGCCGAGGTGCTGGAGAAGTCCGTCAACTTTCGCCCCCAGTGCGTCGGCGTGGACCCGCCGCTGGGCATCTGGGCCCATATCTGCGGGTCCGACCTGGTGCGCGACGCCGACGGTGTCATCTATGTGCTCGAGGACAATCTGCGGGTGCCCTCCGGCGTGTCCTATATGCTCGAGAACCGGCTGGTCACCAAGCGGGTGTTCCCGGAGCTGTTCGAGCACTATGCACCGCTGCCGGTCGACGACTACCCGTCCCAGCTGTTCGATACCCTGGCAGCCCTGTCGCCCCGGCCGGCCGACTACCCGGAGGTGGTCGTGATGACCCCGGGTATCTACAACTCGGCCTATTTCGAGCACGCCTATCTGGCCCAGCAGATGGGCTGCGAGCTGGTCGAGGGGCGCGACCTGTTCGTCGATGACGACGACTGCGTCTACATGCGCACCGTCGACGGGCCGGAGCGCGTGGACGTCATCTACCGGCGCATCGACGATCTCTTCCTGGACCCGGAGGCCTTCCTGCCTGAGTCGACGCTCGGGGTGCCCGGTCTGCTGCGGGCATGGAAGAAGGGCAGGGTTGCGCTGGCCAACGCACCGGGCGCCGGTGTGGCCGACGACAAGGTGGTCTACGCCTTCGTGCCGGAGATCATCCGCTACTACCTGGATGCCGACCCGATCATTCCGAACGTCCCCACCTACCGCTGCATGGATCCCCAGGCGCTCGCTTATACGTTGGAGCACATGGAGGAGATGGTGGTCAAGCCGGCCAACGAGTCCGGCGGCTACGGCATGCTGGTCGGCCCCGCATCCACCAAGGCCGAGCGCGACCGGTTCGCCGGGCTGATCAAGAAGGACCCGAGAAACTACATCGCCCAACCGGCGCTACGGCTCTCCACGGTACCCACGGTCATAGGCGATCGGGTCGAGCCCCGCCACGTGGACCTGCGCCCCTTCATTCTGTCCGCGGATCGGCAGCAGGTGACCATGGGCGGGCTGACCCGGGTGGCGCTGCGCAAGGGTTCGCTGGTGGTCAACTCATCCCAGGGCGGCGGGAGCAAAGACACCTGGATCGTCCCCGATCACGCGGACGCCAACTGATCATTTGGGGGGCTTGAAGCATGCTCTCACGCGTCGCGGAAAACATCTATTGGCTCTCCCGCTTTGTGGAGCGGGCGGAGAACACGGCCCGAATCGTCACCGTCAACGCCAACCTGCTGTTGGACCTCCCAAAGGGCATAGCGCCCGGCTGGCGGCCGCTGATCGACATCACCGGGACCACCGAGCTCTTCGAGGAGCACCACAAGGACTACGGCGAGCGCCCGGTGGTGCGTTTCCTGCTCGCGGACGAGCACAACCCGGGCTCCATCCTGTCCGCGCTGGCGGCGGCGCGGGAGAACTGCCGCACCATTCGCGACTTCGTGCCGCGGGAGGTCTGGGAGCTGCTGAACGAGCTCTATTACTACGCCCGCGACCAGCTTCCGAAGGGCATGACCAAGGGCGGGCGGCACACCTACCTGAAATACGTGATATTGGGTTGCCAGAGCATCACCGGGCTGCTGTCGGGCACCATGCTCCACGATCAGGGCTACGATTTCCTGCACCTTGGACGTTTCCTTGAGCGGGCGGACATGACCACCCGGATCGTAGACGTGCGTTCCGCGAATCTCTTGCCGGAGGAGACGACCGAGCTGCGCCCCTTCGAGAACATCCAGTGGGTCAGCGTGCTCAAATCCATGACGGGCTACCAGGCATACCGCCGCAGCGAGCAGGTGCGCGTGCAGCGCGGGTACGTGCTGCGCTTCCTTCTCCAGAGCCCCGCTTTCCCGCGCTCGGTGAGCCACTGCGTGGACGCGCTGCGGCTCAGCCTAGAGCGGTTGCCCCGCGGTGATGCGCCGCTGCGGGTCGTGGGCCGGATCAAGCGCCATCTCGAGGGCGTCGAGCCCTGGCTGTTGAGCCAGAGTCAGTTGCACGCGTTCGTCGACGAGCTTCAGGTGGCCATCGGGGAGCTGCACTCCGAAATCGCGAAGACCTGGTTCCTGCCGGCGCCCCAGGAGGTGGCCGCCTGAGGTCTTGCGCCGGCCTGTGCGGGGCCGCAACGTCCCGACGGCGGACCAGGTTGTATTTCTCGCAGACCCTGGTTTGGCAAAGGGCGGCACGATAGGATGCGCCGGGGTATGCTATCCCGCGTGGCGTCGACGGGCGCCCGGAGCACTGAGTGAACCCGCGCGACCCCGGGGCCTTCCGAATGGATACCGCCGATCCTAGATCCGTTGTCGACGCCTATCTGAACGCGCTACGCGACCGCGACCATGAGCGCGCCCGAGAATTCCTCGCCGATAAGGAGTTCGTCTACCGAAGCCCGATCTCGAGCTTTCAGTCCGCCGACGAGCTCGTCCAGTACCTGACACTCGCCAGTGGGATCGTTCAGGGCGTCGAGGTGCGCAAGGTGTTCGTCGACGGCGACGATATCTGCCATTTTCTGACCTATCGGATCCAAATCTCGGAAAAACAGGCGGTCGAGGTCGCGCAATGGGCCAGGGTGCGCGACGGCCGGATCGCACAGATCGACTTGGTGTTCGATGCCTCCGAGTACCGAGAGCTGTTTGACCTGGGAGAGAAGCCCGGGTGAGCGATGGGAACGCTGAATTCTCGGCGTTTCCCGCTACAATGCGGAGCGGCAAGACCACCCGGGCCCTGGTCAGCTGCCTGCCACGCACCCTGGCCTCGCGTGGCCGCAGTGGCGTGTAACATTGCGGTCCGTCGAACGAACCCGGTTTCCGGAATACACGTACCCCGAATCCGCCGGTCCGCCAACCCGCCGGAGCCATTACCCATCCGTCCGAGACCGATCGAGAGATCGTGAGTGAGTAGCATGAACCCGAGTATCCGCAGCGTTGTACTGGTCTGTCTGACCCTTGCGGTCGTGGGTGTTTCCCGGGCCGATACCGGGACAGAGGGTCCCCCTGAGGACCTGGGTGTCCCGGGCCACTTCACCTTCGCCAACGTGGTGCGCCGCGCGAACGAACTGGCCCAGTCGCCGTACGAGCCGGACCGCCCGGGTCTTCCGGAGTTCTTCGCCAAGCTCAACTACGACCAGTATCGGGACATCCGATTTCGCAAGGAGGCTTCACTGTGGCGCGACCAGGCGCTGCCGTTCCAGGCCCAGTTCTTCTCCCGCGGGTTCCTGTACGAGGATCGGGTCACCGTCAACATCATAGAGAACGGACAGGTTGTACCGGTCGAGTTCAGCAACGAACTGTTCGATTACGGCAAGAACGATCTGCCTACCGAGGTTCCTCATGACATGGGGTTCGCGGGATTCCGGCTGCATTACCCGATCAACCGCGACGATCTGCTCGACGAGGTGGTTGTTTTCCAGGGTGCGAGCTATTTCCGCGCGGTCGGGCAGGGGCTGAATTACGGCATCACGGCGCGCGGTCTGGCGATCGACACCGGGCTGCCGAGCAACGAGGAGTTCCCGGTCTTTCGCGAGTTCTGGATCGAGAAGCCAGGAAAGGACGCCACCGAGATCACGCTCTACGCCCTGTTGGACAGCGAGAGCGTCACCGGGGCCTACCGATTCGTTCTGAAACCCGGGCTTCAGACGGTAATGGACGTCAAGTCCCACCTGGTATTCCGGAACGCCGTGCAGAAGGTCGGAATAGCGCCCCTGACCAGCATGTTCTTTCACGGCGAAAACACGGACCGATTTATGGATAACTTCCGACCCGAGGTCCACGATTCGGACGGTCTGATTGTCGAGACCGGGTCCGGGGAGCGGATCTGGCGGCCGCTGGTCAATCCTCTGGGGCTTAGGGTCAACCGCTTTCAGATCGAGAATCCGCGCTCTTTCGGCCTGCTGCAGCGAGACCGCGATTACAACAACTACCAGGACCTGGAGGCCCATTACCAGAACCGCCCGAGCCTGGTGGTCGAGCCGCTGGGCGATTGGGGCAAGGGTTCCGTGGAACTGGTCGAGATACCGAGCAACGCCGAGCGCTATGACAACATCGTGGCCTTCTGGGTACCGGAACGCCAGGCCGCGCCCGAGGACGAGTGGGAATTCGAGTACCGGCTGCGCTTCGCCACCGATCCGGAAGGCCGGTTGAGTGGCGGGCGAACTGTCTCCACCCGCATCGGCTCGGGCGGAAACGACATACCGGATCCCAGCCGGCGCAAGTTCGTGATCGATTTCGCGGGAGAGACCCTGGCGGCCCTGCCGCCGGAGACCCCGGTCGAGGCCGTGGTCACCGCCTCGTCCGGCGAGCTGTCGCCGCCGGTGGTCCAGTGGAACCCGTACGTCAAGGGCTGGCGCCTGTTTTTCGAGCTGACGCCCGAGGATACCCGGCCGGTGGACTTGCGGGCCTTCCTGCGTGAGGGCCACGATGTGCTGAGCGAGACCTGGAGCTATCAATGGGTTCGGGAGTGACCGCACCCGCCCCCGGTCTGCCCGGCTGGGGCGCGTTTCCATCCCATTCTATGGCCGAACGTGCGGGGGACTCCGGCACGGGGTCACCTGTCCGTGCGACGGAGGCTGAAACGCGCGTCTCCGACTACCTTCGGGCGCTCGGTGTCAGCAGCTCCCTCGAGCTCGAGCTGTTGGGCGCTCGCGTGGGCTCGCGGGTCGAGGCGCGCGCCGCCGAGGGCGAGCTCGAGGATCCCATTGAGGCCGCGATCGAGGAAGCCCATGCCCTGCTGCTGGAATGGTTGGGCGACGAGCTGGGCATCCACGGCGACACGGACGCGCTTCTTGCCGCCCGCGCGGCGGTCCTGGGGGGGGCCGTTCCCGGATGGACCCGGCGCTGGGCGGGCGTGTCTGGAGAGAGCCTGGCGCCGGCGATCCTGGCGGGCGGCCTTTCTCCGATTCCCGAGCCCGCCCCGCTGGCGATGGATCCCCAGGTCATAGCGCTCTGTTGCCAGGGACTCGGCGCACGCCTCGCCGGACTGATTCGCCGGGGCCCCGGTCCCGGGCGGGAGGGGTCCGCGTAGCCGGATCAAGGCCTATGACTACCTCCCCGGGAAAGCCGAGCGGCGGTCATGGGCATCGCCGGGTACTGTATTTCTCGCTGGTCACGCTAACGACCCTGGGCGCCATGACGCTGCTGAGCGTGGCGATCAAGGACGGCGGCATCACGCCGCTCGAGCTCCTGCTGCTGGTCCTCTACATGGTGCTCATACTCTGGATCAGCGCGTCCTTCTGGACCGCCACCATGGGATTCGGGATGCTGCTGACGGGCCGCGACCATTGCCGCCTGGGCGGGGGACGGCGGACCGCCGGACCGGAGAACGAGGGCGCCGAACCGTTCAAGACCGCCCTGGTAATGCCCGTCTACAACGAGGACCCGGTTCGCGTCTTCGCCGGCCTGCGGGCGATCTACCAGTCCCTGGCGGAGACCGGCCGGCACGAGGGCTTCGAGATCTTCGTGCTGAGCGACACCCGCGACCCCGACGTCTGGGTGCAGGAGGAGCTGCACTGGCGGCAATGGGCCCTGGAAATGGGTCTGCCGGCCCGGGTCTTCTATCGGAACCGGGTCGAGAACACGAGCCGCAAGAGCGGCAACCTGGCCGACTTCTGTCGGAACTGGGGCGGCCGCTACCGGTACATGATCGTGCTCGACGCCGACAGCATCATGTCCGGCGCGACTCTGGTCGAGATGGTCGATCGCATGGAGCGCAACCCCGGCGTGGCCCTGATCCAGGTGCCGCCGGTTCCGGTCAATCGCTCGTCGCTGTTCGCCCGCATGCTCCAGTTCGCGGGCAGTCTCTACGGGCGCATGTTCGCCGCCGGGCTGTCCTATTGGCAACTCGGCACGAGCAACTTCTGGGGTCACAACGCGATCATCCGCGTCCGGCCGTTCGCCGATCACTGCGGGCTGCCGAAGTTGCCGGGCGGCGAGCCCTTCGGGGGCGAGATCCTCAGCCACGATTTCGTCGAGGCGGCGCTGCTGCGCCGGGCGGGCTGGAGAGTGTGGCTCGCCTATGATCTCGGTGGCAGCTACGAGGAGATCCCCCCGACGCTGATCGACTATGCCAAACGCGACCGGCGCTGGTGCCAGGGCAATCTTCAGCATGCCCGGCTGGTCTTCGCGAAGGGCTTCAAGCCCCTGAGCCGCATCCACTTCGCGATGGGCGTGATGTCCTATGCGGCCTCGCCACTGTGGCTGATCTTTCTGGTAGTGACCGGCATCGAGGCCTATCTCAGGAGCCTACAGGCGCCGGTATATTTCTACGTCGACAACCTGTTCCCGGTCTGGCCGGCGTCTTACCGGGTCGAGATGGCCACCGTGCTCTGGGTTACGCTGGCGATGCTCTTCCTGCCGAAACTGCTCGCACTGGTCCTGCTCGGGGTCAGGCCCGAGTTGGCGAAGCGCTTCGGCGGCGTGCCGAGGGCCAGCGTGAGCGTGCTGATCGAGAGCCTGTTCTCGGTGCTGCTGGCCCCCGTGCTGATGCTCTTCCAGAGCAAGTTCGTGTTCTCGATCCTGATGCGAAAGAACGTCGGCTGGCCGCCGCAGCAGCGGGGCGATCACCAGACCGGGTTCGCCGAGGCATTCGGCGCCCACGCCGTCCACACACTGACCGCCGCGGTGGCGGGTGTACTGGCCTATTTCTATGTTCCTGCCTTCTTCTGGTGGTTCACGCCCGTGCTGGCCGGCCTGGCGCTCGCGATCCCTGTCTCGATGATCACCAGCCGCACGTCCCTCGGCCTGCTGGCCCGGCGCGCCGGCATCTTTCTCACCCCGGAGGAGTCGGACGAGCCCCGCGTGCTGGGGCTGCTCGAGGCGAACCTGGCGGCCCCCCAGGCGACCGCCGGCCGGGCGCTGACGAGCGCGGGGCTGTGGCATCAGGCCGTCGTCGACCCGGGTGCCTATGCGCTGCACACGGCTTTGCTGCCCGCGGAGACGCCAAGCCGCCGGCGCCGGCATTATCTTGAGGGTCTGATCTTTCAGCTTCAGGACGAGGGCGCCGACAGCCTGAACGCGGCCGAGAAACGGGCGCTGCTGTCACATCGGGACGGCCTGTACGAGCTTCACACCCTGCTGTGGGCCGCCCCGGACGGTCCCGGTGCCGAGCCGCCGCGGCCGGCCGTCTCCTGATTACTCGCGAGGCGCGGCCTCGGTCGCGCCCAAGGGAAACGCTGATCTATTGTTCCGCTCGGGGCCGAGGATGGCGTTTGATCAGCATATCCCTAGATTTGCGCCCCCGCTGCGGATGACCTCGGCGTAGAAGCGGGCGCTGGACTTCAGCGTACGCCGCTGGGTCTGGTAGTCCACATGGACCAGGCCGAAACGCTTCGAATAGCCGTAAGCCCACTCGAAGTTGTCGAGCAGGGACCAGGCGAAGTAGCCCTTGAGGTCGGCCCCCTGTCGCAGGGCGTCTCCAGCGGCGATCAGATGGGCGTGCAGATACTCGACCCGCGGGAGGTCCCGAACCTCGCCGCCGTCGGGAGGTGGGTCGTCGAAGGCCGCGCCATTCTCCGTGACGTAGACCGGCGGATTGGCGTAGCGATCCCTGATCCATAGCAGCGTCTCGGTCAGCCCGTCGGGGTAGATCTCCCAATCCATCGCCGTGTGCGGGCGACCGTCCTGCCGGACCCGCGTCGCCCGCACGGGCAGGTCGGACGGGTCGTCGCGGACCCGATTGCGCGAGTAGTAGTTGACGCCGACGAAGTCGATGGGGGCGCGGATGGCCTCCATATCGCCGTCCCGAGCGCGCGGCCAGGCCTCGGCGAACATGGGCTTCAGCTCCGCCGGGTAGTGGCCGAGGAACACCGGGTCCAGAAACCACCGGTTGACGAAGGCGTCGCGGCGTGCCGCCGCGGCCAGATCCAGCGGATCGGCGCTCGCCGCGTGCTGGGGCTCCAGGTTCACGGCGAGCCCGATGCGGTGGCGGCCCTGCGCCCGGTAGGCGGCGACGGCGGCCCCATGTGCCCGGAGCAGATTGTGGGCCGCGAGTGGCGCCTCGTACGGGTTGCGGTGACCCGGGGCAAGCGTGCCCTGCAGGTATCCCCCAACCACCACGACCCACGGCTCGTTCAGGGTCACCCAGAGCCGGACGCGGTCGTCGAGCGCCCGGAACAGGGTCTCGGCGTAAGCGGCGAACCAGCCCGCGCTGTCCGGGTTCAGCCAGCCCCCGCGGTCATTCAGCGCGGCGGGCAGATCCCAGTGGTAGAGCGTGATCATGGGCTCGATGCCCCGCTCGAGCAGCCCGTCCGTGAGGCGCCGGTAGAAATCCAGCCCCTTTGGGTTCAGACGGCCGGTGCCGTCCGGAAAGATTCTTCCCCAGGCGATGCTGAAGCGATACGCCTTCAGCCCCAGCCCCGCCATCAGCGTGATGTCTTCTCGGTAGCGGCGGTAGTGATCGCAGGCGAGGTCGCCGGTGTCGCCGTTCGCGACCATCCCCGGGGTGTGGCAGAAACGGTGCCAGATACTGGGGCCGGCCCCATCGGCGAGCGGCGAGCCCTCGATCTGATAGGCCGAGGTGGCGGCACCCCAGAGAAAATCGTGCGGAAAGTGCTCCGGGCTGGTCATGGTCGTCGGCGATCAGGGTTTCGGGGCCGCGCTGTTCGGCGACGGCCGGTCGTCGGCGGAGCCGTTCGTATTCGTCTCCGCGACCGTCGGCGGGCGAAGCGTCCAGGTACCGTCGCCGGCGATCTCTAGCAGCCGGTCGTAGAACCGCGGGTGGTCGGCGACGTCGCCGAGGGTCATGTAGGTGATGCCGTGCTTACGCAGCAGCTTCAGCAGGTCGTCGATCGAGCATTCGCTGAGCGCCCGGCTCGGATGATCGAGGAACACGAACCGGGGGGCCGCCAGCAACACGCGGGAAAAGGCCAGACGCTGCTGCTCGCCCAGCGAAAGGATATCGCCCCAGTTGCGCTCCACGTCGAGCCCGCCGGCCCGGGACAGTACGTCGTCCAGGTTGAGCGCCTTGAGGATCGACAAGATCGCCTCGTCCAAGATCTCGTGCTCCTGACCCACGCGCAGCAGGATCTCGCGCAGGGTTCCGGGCGGCAGGTACGGGCGCTCCGGCAGGAAGAAGATGTCGTCATGTCCCGGGTGCAGGATCCGCCCTTCGCCGCAGTACCAAAGGTCCGCCGTCGCCCTGAACAAGGCCTTTTCCGCCGACTCATTGGTCGCCCGCACCAGCAGATAGGTCCCCGTCGGGATCGACAGGCTGAGGTTATCGATCAGCTTCTGACCCGTGCGCTGGGAGCAAAGGGTCAGGTTCTCGAAGGCGACGCTGCCGCAGTCCTCGCTGAACTCGACGGTCGGCATGTTCGGCGGGCGCTCCTCGCCCATGGCCTCGCGCAGGGCGTCGAGCCGGACGACAACGGCCGTGTAATTGGATATGGACTGGAACTGGGTGATGATCAGCGAGAACGCGCCCAGGAGGTGGCCAAAGGCCATTGCCGACTGGCTGATCACGCCGAACTCGGCCTCTCCATTGATGAACAGCGGGGCGACGATGAGGGCCGGGATGATCTGAATCAGATAGTTGTAGCCGGTCGTGAAGAAGCCGAGGTTCCGGTTTACCTCGATCATGCGTTGGAAATTGGCGGCCAGCAGGTCAAGGCGATCCAGCAGCCCGGCCCTCAGCCGGCCCTCGCGGCGCAGCAGGGCGACCGACTCGGCGTTCTCCCTCACGTGAACCAAGCGCGCGCGGAAATTTGCCTCCTTGTCCAATTGGTCGTAATTGAGCCGTACCAGGGGGCGTCCAAGGTAGATCGTGAGCAGGGAACCGAGGATGGAGTAGGAGACCGCGACGACGAACAGCAACGGGCTGATGCTCCACATGACGCCCGAGAACGCGACCACGGTGAAGCTGGCGTTGAGGAACATCAACATGAACGATAGGGTGGTGGCGGTAAGCACCCGGATGTCCTCGGAGATCCGCTGGTCCGGGTTTTGGAGCTCGCCCATCGCGTGGAGCCGGAAGTAGTTCCGTGCGCCGAGGTAGCGGCCGATGGCCTGTTCGGTGAGCCAGGTCCGCCACAGCAGCCCGAGCCGCTCCTCGGCGAAGCGGTACATGACGGCGACGACCGTCGAGATGGCAAACACGACCAGGTAGAGCAGGGCGTATCGCATGAAGCCGCCCATGTTCTGGTTTTCGATCGCCGTCATGAAGTCCCGGCCGACGTAGCTGTTCAGCACGTTCAGGCCGTTGATGGCGAAAAGAAAAACGATCAAGAGAACGAGCAGGCCCTTAGCTTTGCCGCCGACCTCGGAGCGCGCAAGGCGCCGCAGCATACCGACGAAGCGGCTCCAGGCCTGTTCGCGGATCGGGACCCGCAACGCCTTCAGGGCGGACCAGATGAGACTCATCGGCGGCTCGGGAATCGAGGTTGAGGGGCGGTGCTCCCGTCCAGGCCCCGCGGCCGCCGATCAACGGCCAGGGTGACATCGGGCTGACGCGAGTATAGCTTTGGCGCGAAGGCCGCCGCGACTCCGTTCACCGATGTGCCGAGCGCCGTCTTGCCAAGCGACTGGGCCGCTCCGCTACCTAAGGGTTCCAGCATGAAAACCCGGCTCCTGGATGATTTCACCGATCTCTCCGGCTGGACGACCGTCGCCTCGGGACAGGCGCGGCTCGCCATCACGCCCGAGCAGGGTCCCCGCGGGCGGGTCATGCGCCTGGACTTCGACTTCCGGGGCGGGGGCGGTTTCGTCGTGGCCCGCCGGCCGTTCGAGTTGAGCCTTCCCGAGTCCTTTGCCTTCAGCTTCGAGCTGTGCGGCGAGGCCCCGCCCAACAAGCTCGAATTCAAGCTTGTGGATCCGTCCGGCGTCAACGTCTGGCGCTACCAGCAGGAGGCGTTCGAATTCGGCCCGGACTGGCGCACGCTGACCATTCCCAGCCGGGACATAGAATTCGCCTGGGGGCCGGCCGGGGGCGGCGCCGTACGCGACGTGGGCGCGCTGGAGCTGGTCGTGGCCGCCGGCCCCGGCGGGCGGGGGACGGTTCGGGTCGCCGACCTGCGTCTCGAGGACCGGACGCCCTCCGAGCCCCCGCTGATCTCGGCCTCCAGCGCACTGCCGGGTCATGAACCCGGGTTCGCCATGGACGGGCGAGCGGCGACCAGCTGGCGAGCGGCCTCCTCCGACCGCCGCGCCCGGCTGCTGATCGATTTTCGCCAGGAACGGGAGTACGGCGGTCTGGTCCTGCACTGGACCGACTCGCCCCGGGATCGGGCCTTCGCCGTTGATGCCTCGGATGACGGGGATCACTGGCGGACGATGTATCGGGCGCCGGCCTCGGCCGGCGGGCGGAGCTTCGTCTATCTGCCGCGGGGGGCGTCGCGCTTTCTGCGGCTCGAGGTTGCCCCGCTGTCCGGCGACGAGGTACCCGGTGTCGTCTCGCTCGAGGTGCGGCCCTATGACTTCTCCCGTTCGCTGAACGACTTCTTTCATCAGGTCGCCGAGGCGGGTGAGCCGGGCCGCTACCCCAAGTGGCTCTATCGCCGGCAGAGCTACTGGACACCCGTGGACATTCCGGAGGGCAGGGTGCCGGCGCTACTCAACGAGGAGGGGTTGCTGGAGGTCGGCCGGGGCAGCTTTACGCTGGAGCCCTTCCTCTATCTCGACAACGGACTGGTCACCTGGGCGGACTGCGAGATCACCCAATGCCTCGAGCGGGACTCGCTGCCCATTCCGTCGGCGATCTGGAACGGGGACGGCTGGGTCCTGACGATCACGGCATTCGCGAGCGGCGAGCCCGGGCACGCGCTGCTCCAGGCGCGTTACCGGCTGGAAAACCGTGGCCCGCGGCCGCTGACGGCGCGCCTGTTCGTGGCCGTGCGGCCGTTTCAGGTCTCGCCCCCGTGGCAGGCGTGGGAGGACCTCGGCGGGGTCAGCGCGGTGCGCGATATCCGCTTCGACGAGGGCGCACTCTGGGTCAACGGCAACAGGTCCGTGGTTCCGCACCGCGCCCCGACGGAGGTCGGGGCCGCCGCCTTCGACCAGGGGCCTGTCACCGACTATCTGGCGCGCGGCTCGGTCCCCGCCGCAAGCGGGGTCAGCGACGCCTTCGGCTATGCGTCGGCGGCGCTCGGCTTCGACCTGGAACTGGCGCCGGGCGCCGGCGACGACATCTATCTGACGATCCCTTTCGGCGACGACCTGTCCGCCGCCAGTCGCCAGCCGCCGGACGCAAGCGGCCGGGGCCGGGTTGCACCCGAGGAGGGAGAACGACGCTTCGAGCAGGCGTTGAGCCAGTGGACGGACGTGCTCGCCGGGGTTCGCTTCGAGCTCCCGGCGGTGGCGCAGGACTACGCCCGGACCTGCGTGAGCGCGACCGCGCATGTGCTGATCAACCGCGACGGCCCGGCCCTGCAGCCGGGCCCACGACGCTACACCCGATCCTGGATACGGGACGGGGCCATCATGGCCGCCGCCCTGACCCGGATGGGCCGTGCTGCCGATGCGGACGCCTTTGTCCGCTTGTACGCCCGGTTTCAGGCCGCGGATGGTAATGTGCCCTGCTGCGTCGATCGCAAGGGGCCCGACTGGCTCGCCGAGCACGACAGCCACGGGGAGCTCATTTTCGCGATCGCCGACCACTACCGGTTTACCGGGGACCCGCGTCTGGTCGATGACCTCTGGCCCCAGGTGCAGAGGGCGGTCGGTTATCTGGAACGGCTGCGCGCCGAGCGGCTGACGCCCGAGTACCGGGCCCCCGACAAGAGCGCCTGCTTCGGGCTGCTGCCGGAGTCGGTTAGCCACGAGGGCTATCTCGCCCACCCGGTTCACGCCTACTGGGACGATTTCTGGGCGCTTCGGGGCCTGAAGGATGCGGCCGAGCTTGCGGGCGTCGTCGGCGATCGAGCCGAGTCCGCTCGCCTCACCGCCCTGAGCCAGGACTTTCGCGGCACTCTCCTGAACTCACTCGAACGCACCATGACGACCCGTGGCATCGACTTTCTGCCGGGTTCGGTCGAATGGGCCGACGCGGACCCGACCGCCGTGGCCAATGCGCTGACGGTGATCGACGAGGCCGATAGTCTGCCCGACGCCGCCCTGACGAGCACCTTCGATCGGTTCATGGCGCGTTTCAGGGCCATGCACGGCGAAAATCCGGTCGACTGGACCAACTACACCCCGTACGAGATCCGCATCGCCGGGGCGTTGGTGCGACTCGGCCGGCGCTCGGAGGCCCACGAGCTGCTGCGCTTCTTCCTCGCCGAGCGCCGCCCGCCTGCCTGGAACCAGTGGCCCGAGATCGCCTGGCGGGACCCCGATACCCCGGGGCACCAGGGGGACCTGCCCCATGCCTGGATCGGGGCCGAGTACGTCCTGGTCTTCCGCGACCTGTTCGCATTCGAGCGGGGCTCCGACCGGTCGCTCGTGGTCTGCGCCGGGATCCCCGGGGAATGGCTCGACGCCGGCGACATCGCCGTATCGGGTCTGCCGACCTGGTACGGCCGGCTGGACCTGCGGCTGAGCCGCGGCGAGGGCGGCGCCCTGAAGCTGAGGATCGGGGGGGAACTGCGCCCGCCGCCCGGCGGCATCGTCTGGGTGCCGCCGGATGACCGCCCGCTGCGCGAGGTCCGCGTGAACGGCAGGCCCATTCCGGACTTCAACGCGGCGGAGTTCCGCATCTCCGGCGCGCCCGCCGAGGTCGATGCACTGGTCTGACGCTGCCCATCAACCGAAACAGGTCCACCGATCACCACGATGAGCACTGCCCGCTTCAACGATCCCAAGGCCCCCGCCGCGGCCCTGCATCGCCTGACGAACGGCCGCTACGAGCTGCTGATCTCGGACAGCGGCGCCGGCCAGTCCTCCTGCAACGGGATTGCGTTGAACCGCTGGCGGAACGACCCGATTCAGGACGATCTGGGCTCGATCGTCTATCTGCGCGACCTGGACACCGGGCGCTACTGGTCCCTCGGATATCAGCCGACGCGAACGTCCACCGGGCGCTATCGGGCCGGGCTCGACGGCGAGCGCTTCGCCGTGGAACGGGAGGACGAGGGTATCGAGGCGCGTCTCGCGGTCAGTATCGACGCCCACGCCGATCTGGAGCGACGACGGGTCCGGCTGAGGAACCTGTCCGCGCGGGCGCGGCGCGTCGAGCTGACCAGCTATCTGGAGGTCGTCCTCTTTCCCGCGGACGCCGATGCCGCCCACCCGGCTTTCGCCAAGCTCTTTGTCCAGACCGAGCGCGACCCCGCAAGCGGGGCGCTGTTGGCACGCCGGCGTCCGCGCGCCCAGCACGAGGCCTGGCCCTGGATGGTCCACGCCCTGGCCGGTGCTGAGCCGGTGCAGTGGGAGAGCGACCGCGCCCGCTTTCTCGGCCGCGGCCGGACCCCGGCCAGTCCGGCGGCGTTGCTGGGCGATGCGCCGCTTTCAGGCACGGTCGGCAATGTGCTGGACCCCGTGCTCAGCCTGCGGACCGTCGTCGAGCTGGCGCCCGGCGAAGAGGTCGAGACCCTGTTCCTGACCGGTGTCGCGCCGGATCGGGCCGGCGCGTTGCGGCTGGTCGAGCCCGATATCCGGCTCATGCGTGCCGGCGGCCGACGTGCATGCTCGCCCGCGGTGTCTCCGGGCGGGTCCTCGCCGGCTGACGCGGAAGACGGAGCCGCCGTCGACGGGTTGCTCTTCTTCAACGGCTACGGGGGCTTCTCGGCGGACGGCACCGAGTATGTCATCCGTCTTCCCTGGGGACGGGACGCCCCGCGCCGGCCGCCCCAGCCCTGGATCAACGTCATCGCCAACGAGCGCTGCGGTCTGCTGGTGAGCGAGAGCGGTGCCGGCTACACCTGGGCCCGCAACAGCCAGGCGAACCGGCTGACGCCCTGGGACAACGACCCGGTGAGCGACCCCCACGGCGAGTCCTGTTATATCCGCGACGAGGACTCAGGCGCGGCCTGGTCGCCGACGCCCGGCCCGATGCCGGCCCCGTGCGACTACGAGGTGCGTCACGGCCTCGGTTACTCCCGTTTCACCTGCGACTACTCCGGGCTCACCCAGGAGATCGACGCTGTTCGTTCCGCGCGCCGACCCAGTCCGGATCCTGCGCCTGAGACTGACCAACAAGGGCGCGGCACCGCGCACGCTGTCCGTGTTTTCGTACCAGCGCCTGGTCCTGGGTGGGCAGCCCGGGTCTCGCCGAGCCCGGTCGTGACCGCGTTCGACGCGGGGCGAGACTTGCTGACGGCGGTCAACCCGGAGGCCGGGGACTTCGCCGGCGGCATCGCGTTCGCCTTTTCCGTCGTGGGGGATGTGGCGGGCGTGGAGGTCGAGGGCAGCGCCTTCAGCGGCGACCGTCTCGCCTTCATCGGGCGGCATGGCGACCCGTCGAGCCCGGCGGCGCTGAGGCCCGGGGCCGAGCTGGATGCTGCTTGCGGCCGCGGCCTGGAGCCCTGCTTTGCGCAGCAGGTGCGGATCAGGTTGGCCTCGGGCGAGACGGCGGAATGTGCCTTTCTGCTCGGAGAGTGTCTCGGCGAGGCCGAGCTGGACGAGCTGGTTGGACGCTACCGCGTCCCCGGCGCGGTCGGGGCTGCTCTCGCGGAGGCAACGGGGTTCTGGGCTGACCTGGTCTCGCGCACCCGGGTCGAGACCCCGTCGCCGGCCATCGACCTGATGTTCAACGGCTGGCTCCAGTACCAGAACCTCGGCTGCCGGATCTGGGCCCGCTCGGCCTTCTACCAGTCGGGCGGCGCCTACGGCTACCGGGACCAGCTTCAGGACGCCGCGGCGCTGGTCTATCTGCGCCCCGATCTGACGCGGGCGCAGATCCTGCTGCACGCCGGCAACCAGTTCGTCGAGGGGGACGTGCTCCACTGGTGGCACCCGGCGCCGATGGGACGCGGCCTGCGCACCCGGTTCTCGGATGATCTGCTGTGGCTGCCCTTCGTCACCGGCCACTATGTCCAGGTCACCGGCGACGAGGCGCTACTGGAAGAGCCGGCGCCGTTCCTGGCGGCCAGGACGCTCGCGCCGGGGGAGGACGAGGCCTATCTGCTGCCCGAGCCGAGCGGCGAGTCTGCGGACGTCTACGAGCACTGCTGTCGCGCGATCGACCGCTCCCTGACCCGCGGCGCCCACGGCCTTCCGCTGATGGGCACCGGGGACTGGAACGACGGCATGAATCGCGTCGGACGCGAGGGGCGCGGCGAGAGTGTCTGGCTTGGTTTCTTCCTGTTCCAGATCCTCGGCGACTTCATTCCGCTGTGCGAACGGCGGGAGGATGCCAGACCGGGTCGCGCGCTACGCCGAGTACCGGGAGAACCTGGCCGGCGGCCCTTCAGGACGCAGGCTGGGACGGGGCCTGGTACCGCCGGGCCTATTACGACGACGGCACGCCGCTGGGTTGCGATGGCGACGCCGAGTGCCGCATCGACGCCCTGGCCCAGTCCTGGGCCGTGATCTCCGGGGCGGTCCCTCGTGACCGGGCCGAGCGGGCGATGGACGCTCTGGAAACGGAGCTTGTATCGGAGGCGGACGGGATCATCCGCCTTCTCACCCCGCCGTTCGTCGACACGCCGCATGACCCGGGCTACATCAAGGGCTATGTCGCCGGGGTGCGGGAGAATGGCGGCCAGTACACCCATGCCGCGTGCTGGGCGGTGATGGCCATGGCGCGGCTTGGTCGCGCCGAGCGCGCCGCCCGGCTGCTGGAGATGCTGACCCCGATCAGCCATTCGGCCTCACGCGGAGGCTCGCGGACGCCTATCGCGTCGAGCCCTACGCGGTCGCGGCGGATGTCTACGGCGAGCCGCCCCACGTCGGACGCGGGGGCTGGAGCTGGTACACCGGCTCGGCCGGATGGATGTACCGGGTCGCGCTGGAGTCGGTGCTCGGGCTCTCGGTCGAGAATGGCCGGACACTGGTCATTCGGCCCTGTATCCCGGCGGATTGGCCCGGTTTCCGGATCCGGCACCGGCTGCTTGGCGGTGAGACGCTCTGCGATATCCTGATCGAGAACCCGAATCGGGGCCGACAGCCGATCTCCGCCCGACTCGACGGCCAGGATGTCCCGGTCACGGACGGGGCGGTGCGGGTCGTTCTGGCGACGGGTCTTGCCGGGTGCCGGATCGAGGTGCGGCTCGGCTGAGCGCTCGAGCCTCGAGCGGGCCCCCGTGGGCGCGGTAAGAACAATCAACAACTCGACGTGATGACGTAATGGGGAGACGGCCATGCGGCTCATTCGACGGTATCCAATTGTTGTCGGGCTGGCGTTCGCGGCGTGGGCCCTGACGGCCCCGACGGCTTCCGCCGCGGGCGGGTTCTCGGACATACGGCCGCTCAACACGGCGGTGATCAAGGCAACGACCGGGCTGTGCCGGAGGGGCCAGACCTGTCACAAGGATCGCGCCGGCGTCTGGGTGCCCAAGACCAACGTAGCTATCCTAGCCGTGGTGGCGGCCGAGCAGGCGGACGTTGACCTCTACGTGGACATGGAGCTCAGCACCCGGCCTGAGATGTACCAGTGCTCCGAGAACGACGCCACGGGCTGCATCTTCCGGGCGAAATACGCGGGCCCGGGTCTTTACGACTACAGTGCGGACTCAGGCAGCACCTATCTGGGCTCGAACATCACCGACACCGGCATCAGCTTCCCGGCGGGCTACGGCATCCACGTCGGGGCCGGCGTGCCCATCTATCTGCATCTGGACGTCAGGAACGGGAGCCTGATCGACCTCAAGGTCGACCAGGACGCCTGGCTGTACTACGTGCCCATCGCGCAGGGGGGCGAGCCGTGATGCCTGTCGGGTCGGGCCGGATACCTTGCGGGGTCTATTCCTCGGAAATGGAGACGTCCTTGCCGGCCGCGGTAAGCTCTGCCGTTTTCGCGTTGATGTAGTCGAAGGGGCTATCCGGGTAATCGAGGTACTTCCTCTCGCCGACATACTCCAGTATGCCGGCGAAATGGAAGCGGTAGAGCATGCTCTCGATACGCGCGATTTCCCGGCCCTTATCGAACAGCACCAGGCTCGGGCGGTACTCGATCCCCAGTGTGGCGGCGAGGGCCTTCGGTGTGGTCTGGTTGCCCGTCGGGCCGACGATGGGTGCCTCGGATAGCGCGTCGAGGCGGACCAGGGTGAAGCGTTCGAGTATTGCGTTTACAGCGGGGTCAGCGAGATGACCGTCATGAAGCGCGGCGCAGGCCACGCAGCCCGAGTCCTCGAACAAGAGCGCGAGCGGGCGGTCCGGCACGGTGCTCAGATCCGTTAGATCCTGTATCTGAGGGTGGGCCCTAAAGCTGTAGACTCCCATTGGCTTTTTCGCGTCCAGATACTCGGCGAGCGTCCTGGTCTCGTAGGCCTTCTCGGCGACGTATTCCAGGACTGGCTTGAAGTCTTCGACGTTACGGTAGCCGCTGACCCGGGCCACGGGCTTGTTGTACTGGTTCAGGAAGACCAGCGTCGGCGTGAAGCGGACGCCGAGGAGGTCGGCGACCTCCTTCTCGCTGACTGTGGTCTCCGCGTCGAGCGCCACCTCCCGGTCTCCCTTGACGTTCAGCGCGATGACGTCGAAGTGTTCCTGGATGAAGTCCCGGTAAGGCGCGTTGCGGAAGTTCTCCTCGATCATCTTGTAGCAGTAGGGGCAACCGTTCATTTCCATGAACAGGATGACGTGCCTGTTCGCGCCGGCCGCCTCGCCGACGTCTTCTCCGATATCGAGGAAGCTCTCCTTGAACCAGTCCGGGTGGGTGGACATCTTGCCGCCCGTGACCTGGCCCGCGGGGTTGGCCTCCCCGGCGAGGACGGGCGCACAGATCGGGACCAAGAAGGCCAGTGCGAGCAGAATCGGCAACCGGGGCGTTGGCATAGGGGATTGCTCCTTGTGAATCGGCTCTGGTGGTTCAACGGCAACCTTGAGCGGCGGCCCGCGACGTCTTCGGAGTCACCGGCCTCCGGGCCGGTCATAGCCGAAAAATGTTGCGTCCACGGCAGAGCCGCAGCCCGCGCATGGTGCTGATTCCGGCGTCGGCGTGTCAACAATGCCGATCGCTCTAGGGGCCAGCGGCGGGCCGCGACCGCCTGTCGGCCGCGCCGTCGGCCTCGTCGCCTATAGCGAGAGCGCAGCGTGCGCTGTGACACAGTTCCGGGTTTTTCGGGTTGTTGGTCGCAGAAAACGCTTCTATCTTGTGCTCAGGATGCTATAAAGAAAACAAGATCCTATCCGGGCTCTCTATTGTCCCCCGGATAATCGACGCGCAGGGATATGAACGAAAACAACACAGGGAGCGCGCGGGGCGTCCGCATCGACGCCGGTCGAACGGGATCTTCGGCTCACTACGGCCAGTACCATGGATTTTCCTTATGAGCAGGCTTCAGGCTAGCGCCATGCGTGTCCCGTCTCCAGCCCAAGAGTCGGCGCTCGTGGTCGTCGTCGACGATCAGGCCACCGGGCGAAAGATTCTCGAGCAACTGATCCGGGGCATCGACCCCGGACTTCGGGTGCTGGTGTTCGACGATCCGACGCTGGCGCTAGAAGCCATCCGCAAGGAGACCCCGGATCTGGTCCTGACGGACTATCTGATGCCGCAGATGAACGGGGTCCGGTTCATTCGCGAGCTGCGTGCCCTGCCCGACTGTGCCGACGTGCCCGTGGTCGTCATCACCGTGGTAGAGGACCGCAATATCCGTTATGACGCCCTCGACGCGGGCGCCAGCGATTTCCTGAACCGCCCCATCGACGAGTACGAGTGCCGGGCCCGGTGCCGCAACCTGCTGACGCTCCGCTACCAGCAGCAGGTCATCTGCAATCAGGTGAGCGAGCTGGAGGAAAAGGTCGCGATCGCGACACGGGCGATAAGGGACCGGGAGCAGGAGACGCTGATCCGGCTGGCCAAGGCCGTCGAGTACCGTGACGAGGGCACCGGTAACCATGTGCTGCGCATCGCGTGGTACAGTCGTCTAGTCGCCGAGGCGCTGGGGCAGCCGGCTGATTTCTGCGACGACATCGAGCGTGCGGCGCCGATGCACGACATCGGAAAGGTAGGCATACCGGACAGGATACTGCTAAAACCGGGCAGACTGACTCAGGAGGAGTTTGAGATCATGCGCGGACACGCCAGGATCGGGTACGAGATTCTTAAGGACAGCCCCTCCCGTTACCTTAGGCTTGGGGCGTCGATCGCAAGACACCATCACGAGCGTTACGACGCGCTGGGGTATCCCGACGGCATTGGGGGCGAGGCCATCCCGCTGGAAGCGCGTATCGTTGCCCTGGTTGACGTCTTCGATGCCCTGACGACCGACCGCCCGTACAAGAATGCCTGGACCATGGGCAAGGCACTTGGGTTCCTGAGGGAGCGCTCCGGGACCCATTTCGACCCCGCCTGCGTCCTCGCCTTCTTCGAGCGGCTCGACGACGTCCGACTCGTGCGCAAGCGCCTGCGCGACGCGCCGCCAAGAGAGGGTGTCGGCCCACACGCAGTCTCCAGGCGGGTACTCCCCGGATCCTTCAATCCCCGGGTCCGATGACCGGGCCGCGGCACGTGCTCCGGTCGCTGCGGCTGAATGCGCGGCGCCGATCTGAAGAGCACACGCAGGCTCTCGTCCGCCTCGTTCTGGGGCTGATCGCGAGCCTTTACATGACCACGCTGGATTTCAGCGGGGGTCTGGCCCCGGTCAAGCTGATCGTCTTTGGTCTGGCGGCGGGGTTCATGGCGGGCGCGATCGCGATTTACGTCTCGATCCTCTTTCGCCCAGCACCGTCGCCGCTCCGCCGCTGCGCCGGCATCCTGCTGGACATAACGACGACCACGGCGGCCATGTCGGTCTCCGGCGAGGCCGGCACGGTCCTGCTGGCGCTCTACCTGTGGGTCATCATAGGTAATGGTTTTAGGTTCGGCCTGCCGTATCTCGCGTGCTCCACGATCGTTTCGCTGGTGGGATTCTCGGCCATCGGGCTGTACTCCCCCTTTTGGAGCACGCACCCGCATTTCGTCACCAGTTACCTGATCGTCCTTGTCGTTATCCCGGCCTACGCGGCGAGCCTGCTCAAGAAGAAGGAGCGGCTGAAACGCAGGGCCGAGGAGGCCAACGCGGCCAAGACCCGGTTCCTGGCGAAGATGAGTCACGAGCTGCGCACCCCCCTGAACGGTGTCATCGGCATGGGCGACCTGCTGATGGACTCGGAGCTGAGGCCCGAGCAGGAGGTCTTCGCCCGTACCATTCAGGGTTCGGCGCAAACGCTGCTCGGTATCATCGAGAACATACTGGATTTCTCGAAAATTGAGGCGGGGCGTGTCGGGATCGAGTCGATCGATTTCGATTTGCACCAACTGCTCGCCGACACGATCCAGATGTTCCGCGCCCAGGCCGAGCGTAAATCGCTGCGGCTGGCGCTTGATATCGATCCGGAGGCCCCGTTCCTGCTGCGGGGAGATCCGCTGCATACGCGCCAGATCCTGACCAACCTGGTCGGCAACGCGCTCAAGTTTACCGAGAGCGGCGGCGTCGACGTGAGGGTGTCGCTGCTGGCGGGCGAGAGGGTTCCGGGAAGCTGCCGGCTTCGGTTCGAGGTCGAGGACACGGGCATTGGCATCGCCGAGTCCGACCTGGAACGCATCTTCGACAGTTTCAGCCAGGCGGAGACCTCGACCTCGCGGCTTTACGGCGGGACGGGCCTAGGGACCGCGATCGCGCGGGAGCTGGCGCTGCTGATGAACGGGCGCATCGGTGTCGACAGCGAGCCGGGGCGTGGCTCCCTGTTCTGGGTCGAGCTGCCGTTCGTGTTGCAGCATGAGGGCGCGACGGTTCGGCCGCGGACGCTCCAGGAGACGAATATATTGGTGCTGGCCGCGCCGGATACCGCGCGCGATGTAGGCGAGCTCCTGAACGGCTGGGGTCTGAGATTTCAATCGGTCCGGTCGTCGGCCCGGGCCTTTTCCGATCTGGTGCAGGCCCGGCGGGCCCGCGAGCCGTTCGACCTGGTGCTTGTAGCCGCGCCGGACCTTGACATGGACCCGCACCAGTTCGCGGCTAGCGTGCGCGCCGAGCGGCTGCTCGACGGCACCGAGATGGTCATGTTCAACGCGCCGCCGCTCGCCGACTCGAAACAAGCTGGGCTGGAAGCTGGTTACAGGTCCGTGCTGTTCGCGCCAGTCGACTCGATGCTGCTGTTCAACGCCCTGCACGTGGCCCAGTCGGTACATCCGCCCACCAGCAAGGTGGTGTCGCTCGCGGACCGTTACCGCCAGTTCGCCGAGGCCCGGGACGCCAGCCTGCAGATTCTCGTGGCCGAGGACAATGCGACCAACCGAATGGTGCTAAGCGGCATCCTGGAGCGAGCCGGTCATCGGATCACGGCCGTCGAGGACGGCGAGGCCGCGCTGGATCTGCTGGATGACCCCGACGCCGACTTCGACCTGATGATTCTGGACATGAACATGCCCAAGCGGGGCGGGTTGGACGTATTCCGCGCCTACCGGTTCATGACCAGGGAGCGCCCGATACCGGCGATCGTCCTGACCGCGGATGCAACCCCGGATGCCATGTCGGCTTGTCGCGACGCCGGGGTCGACGCTTTCCTCACGAAGCCGGTAGAGACGGACAAGCTCCTGCGGACCCTCGCGAGCCTGAGCCTATCCGTGTCGCCGGCGCGTCGTGAACCCACGGCACCGCGCGCCGAGCCCGCACGGCGCAAAATTAGCGCGGCGGCAACGGATTCCGAACGGCTGCTCGATGATGCCAAGCTTGCCTCGTTGAAAACGCTCGGCGCCGGCTCCGATTTCTTCGAGGAGCTTGTTCGCGGCTTCGTCAGGGACAGCACCCGCTCAATAGGGGCGATGGTTGAGGCGAACGCCGCGCGGGACTATCCGGCGCTTCACGATGCCATTCATGCGCTCAGGGGCAGCGCCGGTGAACTTGGGGCGACGCGGGTTGCCGTCTGCTGTCAGCAGATAAGGGCGCTGAAGCCCTTCGATCTGGGGACGGATAGGTCCCGCGAGCTGATCGAGCAGTTACGCGCGGCTCATGAGGCGACCGCTGGGCGGCTGGCGGAGGTTGCGGAAGAGGCGAACGGCACGCGCGGCTGACCAGATGCCACGAATTCACGGACGGAGACCGCAATGCGGCTAGGTCGGCGCCCGCCTTTCCCGTCGGCGCGAGAACGATGGAGTCCGCGTACCCGGACCTGCAGAGCTTTGACGTTGTCGTGCTCAGGGGCGTCAGCCCGGGCCAAGATACTTTCGACCAAGAAAGAGCCGTAAGCTTCTGGCGATTAGCCCTTAGCTCTTGATCTTCATGTAAAACATTGCATTCGCCATCACCCGCACGGTGGCCGGAAATCGGTCGAGCGAAAATGCGGGCGGTTGTTCTGTCGCGGCCAATCGCTAGCAGCTCAACGCTGAGTGCTCTTTCCGGGTTCAACTGCCCATGCTCATTACGCTCGTCCCCCGCGTCGCAGCCAAACGAGAAAAGGCCTGAGACCTTCAGCCTCAAGCCCTTCATCGTTCCGCCGAACCGGGTTCAGTCGACGGGAGTGAACTGTCGCGGAACGGTTCCCGCTCTCATCCGAGCCTCCCCGCCCGGCTGGTGCCTGCCGAGCAGCCGCTCTAGGGAATTGATCAAATGCCACCCTGGCACTTGATCAGTTGGGGGTATCCTTGGCCCGGACGGGAAACGCAATTAGGTCAGCGTTTCCCTAGCGATCCAGTGCTGTCGTGAAGTTTGTCGCGTCGGTCGAGCCGCGTCCCTACGCGGCCACGGCGCCCTGCTGCTGCTGGCGCGCAACCAGCCGTTCCATCATTCGCAGGTCCCGATGCTCGAGCTTCATTGCCGCATCGACCCAGACCACCAGCACGTCCATGAGCTCCTTGTAGGTGATTGGGTCGCGCATATCGCGTACCTGTCGCAGGGCGCGGAAGCCGTTTCGCGCCCGGTTCTCGCGCTTGATGTAGTCGTAGACCGCTCGTTCACCCTCACCCTCGTCCACCAAGATGTCCACCAGACCCATCTCGAACAGTTCCTCGGCCGTGTAGACCTTGCCGCTGAGTATCATGCGCTCGGCACGCTTCGGGTCCAGCTTGCGCGAGAGCAGACTGTAAGCGCCCATGCCGGGGAACAGATTGAACAGTACTTCCGGGAAACCCATGCGCGCGCCACGCTCTGCGATGATCACGTCGCTGGAGAGTGCGGTCTCGAAGCCGCCGCCCAGCGCCTCACCCTGAACCAGTGAGATGGTCGTCACATCACGGTCAAAGTGCGCGATGTTAGCGTACAGGGCGTCGATGCAGGCCGTGCCATAGGCGAGTAGCCCGTCCCGGTCGCCCTGCATGGCGAGGTTCCGGAACAGGTCGAGATCGCCACCGAGATTGAATACGCCAGGGGCCTTAGAGGCGATAACGTGGTATTTGATTCCAACCAACTCTGCGTTATTGTGCAGGTAGTCGCACCATCGCTTCAGCTCGTCGAGCAGTTGTGGCGTGAAGCAGGCCCTTGGTGTAGGGTCCATATAACACCAGGCGCACGCATTGTTTCTGTCGACATGAGTGGAGAGCTGCGAGAACTCGCGGAAAGAGAAATCGATGCTGGTGACGGTGGCGACGGCTGCAGACTTCATTTTAAGACCCCGATTGTGCGATGGATTTCCCCGAATTGTATACCTTCCGGGGCAGTTATTGACAATTCTTGTTACTAACAAGACTACGCACATTTCTGCAACACGCGTAGCCTTTTTTTTCGCTTCTTTTAATGGCGTCACAATAGCCGCCGGACTGGCGGCTTGGCCGTGTAGAAGCCCTCGATAACACACTAAAAAAGCTTGGTTATTCGGCCCCTAAGCTGGCCTGTCGGCGCCGCTCGTATTTGTGATTTTCGTCACACAATTCGGCCTGTTTCTCTGTTAACGAAGTTGCGCCCGGTCCAAGTCGTGGACGGTGCCCGCGCTCATTGAAGCGTGGGTACCGGCGTCGGCATGAGACACAGGCTCGTGACCAAGCCAACAAGCAAGGCAACCAAGGAATTACGATCTGTGTACGTGCCGCTCTCTGAATGAGAGCGGCACTGCGCCTCAAAGCACCGAAACCGGTATGTAGAACCGATCGCTCGAATTGACTGCCTGAGCTGGGCTGACTTCGCTAGTATCCAGGTTAGGCCGGTGAAAATAGTGGTTTTGGTTACTCGTTGGGCGCTATCTCCCGGGAAGGGTTGTGCGGCTGTGAAATGGGTTGCTAATGCAACGATATACCGTATCATGTGCTCAACACGTCGACGTATTGTTGTCTTCTCTCCGAGGTATGAACCGCAGCTCCGAATTTGCCGGGGGCGAGGTGGCGTGTCCGCGTTGCCTTCAGGCTCCGCAGTAATTAGATGACCGGCGTTGCCGATCCGTTTTCAGGTGACCGAGTGCTACGCGCGTGAACATGTCCGTTGTCTCTATCGAGGGCCTGAGCTTCTCGTACGGGGAGCAGGCCGTGCTGCAGGGCATCGATTTCGAGCTCGCGGCGGGCGATTTCGTTGGCCTTGTGGGCCCGAACGCCGGCGGCAAGAGCACGCTGCTGAAGCTGATACTGGGTCTGCTGGACCCACAGACTGGCAGGGTCCGGGTCTTAGGCCGTCCGCCGCGGGAGTCGCGGCGGCGCGTCGGCTATGTCGCTCAGCACCCGACCTTTCCGCGGGACTTCCCGATCTCGGTGGAACAGGTCGTGCTGATGGGTCGACTCGGCGTCGGGGCCATGGCAGGCTGGTATCGCAAATCGGACCACGCCGCGTCCCGCCGCGCCCTTGAGGAGGTCGAAGCGGGGGACCTGGCACGGCGGCCGATCGGCACCCTGTCGGGCGGGCAGCTGCAGCGGGTCCTGCTGGCGCGCGCGCTCGTCGGCGACCCGGAACTGCTGATCCTCGACGAGCCCACGGCCAACATCGATCAGCGGATGGAAGGAGATATCTTCGATCTGCTTGCCAGCCTCAGGGAGCGGCTGACCATCCTCGTGGTGTCGCATGACATCGCGTTTATCTCGAGCTATGTCAAGCGGGTCGCCTGTCTGAACAGGACCCTGATCTGCCATAGGACCGATGCCGTAGACAGCGATGTGATCAAAGACCTCTACGGAGAGGCCGTGCGCTCGGTCGCGCACCGGCATTGAGCGTGGCGCTCCCCGGCCGGCGTATGCTGCCTGAGCTCGACGGCTCGCGCCCGTGAACGAGTTTTTTGTTGCCTTGGCCGATCAGCGGTTTCTGCAGGTAGCGCTCGTGGCTGGTCTGCTCGCCAGCGTCGGTTGCGGCGTGATGGGCACCTTCGTTGTCGTGAAGCGGATCGCCTTCCTCGCCGGGGGTATCGCACACTCCGTGCTCGGGGGCATGGGTGCAGCCGTCTATTTCGGGTTCGACCCCGTTCTCGGCGCGCTCGCCGCCGCCGTGGTCTCGGCGTTGCTGATCGGCACCGTAAGGCTCGCTTGGAAGACGCAGGAGGATACCCTGATCGGTGCCCTGTGGGCGATTGGCATGGCCGTCGGCATCCTTTTCATCGCCAAGACGCCCGGCTACTCGGCCGACCTGATGAGCTTCCTGTTTGGCAACATCCTGCTGGTGCCGGCGCGCGAGATTTGGTTCATGGCTGGCCTGGACCTGATCCTGGTGCTGACAGTGGCCCTTTTTTACCGCCAGTTTCTCGCGGTGACGTTCGACGAGGAGTTCGCGCGTCTGCGCGGGGTTCCGGTCGCCTTTTTCTACCTGCTGCTGCTGTGTCTGGTGGCGGTGACCGTGGTGCTGCTGATCCAGGTCGTGGGCCTGATTCTGGTGATCGCCCTGCTGACGCTGCCGGCCGCGATTGCGGGCCACTATGTGCATTCGCTTGGGGCCATGATGGTGATCGCGACCCTGCTCGGGGGGCTGTTCACGTCGGCCGGGCTGGCGCTGTCTTACGGGCCCGATCTGCCCGCAGGTCCGACCATGGTTCTGCTCGCCGGGGGGGTCTACGTGCTGTCGTCGATCCTAGCCCGCGTCCTGACGGGACGCCGGGCAATGCGGCGGGCGATGTCGCGCCCGTCCCCAATGGCAGCGCCATGAGTCCTGCGGCTGCCCGGGACGCCCTGGAGCGTGCCGTCGTCCTGTGCCGTAAGCGCGGCGTCCGGCTCACGGATCGCCGTCGCCGGGTGCTGGAGATCCTCTGCTCGGTGGGCCGGCCGGTCGGCGCCTACGAGATCCTGGAGGCGATGCGTGACGGCCCTCGTGCCACGGCGCCGCCGACTGTCTACAGGGCGCTCGAGTTTCTGCTCGCCCAGGGGCTGGTGCACAAGCTCGAGAGCCTGCATGCCTTTGTCGGCTGCGTGCACCCGGAACGACCCCACGCGAGCCAGTTCCTGATCTGCGCCGAGTGCGGCGGTGTGGCCGAGATCGACGACGAGCGCGTCGCGGACAGCCTGCAAGGCGCCGTGCAGCAGGCCGGGTTCCGGCCCCGTCGCCGGGTGATCGAGCTGATCGGCACCTGTGCGGACTGCGAGGCCACGTCGACCGGGCGTTGATCTCTCGCGCATAATCGCCCCCGAACACCCCGAGGAAACGGACCACGTGCGAGCGAGAATCCCCGACATCTCATTGTTGACCCTGTTGCTGGCCGTCTCCGGAGTCGCGCTGGCGACGGGCGATGACCGAGTGAATCAGGTGGGCCACGTCCACGGGATCGCCCAGGTTGGCATCACCGCCGATGGCTCGGATGTCGCCGTGCGCCTTACGGCCCCGGCCGCGACCCTGATCGGCTTCGAGCGCGCCCCGCGCACCGCCGACGAGCGGCAGACCTTGCGTCTCGCCGCCGAGAACCTGAAGACCGGCGACGCCCTGTTTCGCTTCAACACCGAGGCGGGCTGCTGGTTGGCTCATGTCGATGTGGATGCCGACCCGGGCAGCACGAAAATGGGGGGAGCCGCGGCCGGGCATTCGGAAATGGGCGCCAGCTACCGCTTCAGCTGCGACCGGCCGTCCGCGCTGGCCTCGGCCGCGGTAGGTCTGTTCGTGGGTTTTCCGGCCCTGGAGCGGGTCCTGGTCCGATACTCGACACCGGCCGGGCGCGGTGGAGCGGAGCTGACGCCCAGGAACCCGGTCGTGCTATTGGTTCCCCTGCAGTAGTACGGGGATCGGACAAGAGCCCGAGTCCTCGTCGAACGGTCGGGGCCCGTCATGTTTCACGCGCACGACAAGCGGAAGATGTTGCCCCGGGCCCTGCTCTGCCTGGCCATCCTTGGCTCCCCGGTTCGCGGCGCGGGCACCCTGGCCGACAGAGCCTACCCGGTGCTACCGGGACAGGTGTCTGCGCCCCCACCGGAAATCCAGGCGCTGAACATCGGCAGTATCCCATTGGTGCCCCCGGTGTCCTTTGACGATCTGCTCGATCCCAACGCGGCGGAAACCCGCCTCCGGCGCTTATTCGGCAACGCCGATTCCCGGCCAGGGGCTCGGGCGGGAGATCCGCCAGGACCCTGGATCGACGGGCCGTTTGGCTGGGACGCCCTGGTTCGTACCCTGATGCCACACGCCTACCACGCGGGATTCCTGGCCGCCAGGCTCTATACCCCGGAGCCGCGGATGTCGCGCTTCGATACAGGTATCCCCTGTCCGGACCCTGGTCCGGCCGCCCGGGAAGACCGATTCGAGACGCTGGACGCGGACGGGGACGTGGGCTACTACGCCTCGCTGGCGCTGGCCCCCGACGGGTCGCCGGTGGTCAGCTACTCGGACCGCACCCACGGCCGGCTCAAGCTGGTGACATGCGCCGATCCGGGCTGCCGGGTGAGGCAGGTGCGGGTGCTCGACGGCGGGCCGGACGTGGGCGGCTTCAGCGCGCTGGCGCTGACGCCCGAGGGTTTGCCTCGGGTGAGCTATTTTGACCGCGGAAACGGCGACCTCAGGCTCGCCCTCTGCGCGGATCCGGGCTGCGAGCAGGTGCGTATCGAGAGCCTCGACCAGGCGGGACGCGTGGGCCTGTTCAGCGCCATTGCGATTGGCCCGGACGGCGCCCCGCTGATCAGCTACCGGGACGAGACCCAGGGGGCGCTGAAGCTCGCGCGTTGCCGCGATCCCGAATGCCGCCGCTGGGACCTGATCACGCTCGACAGGGGCGGCAACGTCGGCGAGTGGACCGCCATCGCCGTCGGTCGGGACGGGTTTCCGGTGATCAGCTATTTCGACCTCGACTCCCGCGACCTCAAGCTCGCCAGGTGCGGCGACCGGGCGTGCCGTCTCGTTTCTCTTGTCCGGGTCGACAGCGAGGGTATCGTCGGGGGACGCAGCGCCGTCGCCGTCACCGAAGACGGCCTGCCGGTGATCGCCTACCAGGACATCACGCGCGGCGATCTGAAGCTTGCCCGCTGTGACGACCCGGCCTGCAACGGCCGCCGGATCACCACCCTCGACCGCGACGGCATCGTCGGCGACTACAGCGCCGTCGCACTCTCGGCGGACGGTTCGCCGGTCGTAAGCTACTACGATTTCACCAATGGCGACCTGCGCCTGGCGCGTTGCCGGGACCCGGCCTGCCGCGACGCCGAGATCAGTACCGTCGACGCCGAGGGCACCGTCGGCCTGTTCTCATCGGTCCGGCTCGACCCCTCCGGCCGGCCGGTCATGGCTTACCTGGACGACAGCCGGGGCGACCTCAGGCTCGCCCGCTGCAGCGATCCCGGCTGCAGCCCGGCGGCGAGCCTGTCACCCTTTCCTTCCGGGGTCCCCGGGACCTATTCGTCGATCGCGATCGGCCACGATGGCCTGCCGCTGGTCGCCTTCCACGACTCCGATCGCCACAACCTGAAGCTCATGCGCTGCGAGGATGCCTGCTGCAGCCAGGGAACCGTCGCCGTCGTCGACGCGGAAGGAAATGTCGGCAAGCACAACAGCCTGGCGATCGGCGCCGACGGCTATCCGATCATCAGCTATTACGACGGGATCAGGGGCGACCTCAAGCTCGCCCGCTGCAGGGACGCCGGCTGCGGCTGCGCCGAAGTGACGCCGGTCGACACCCGGGGCAATGTCGGCTGGTACAGCGCCCTGGCGGTCGATCTGGATGGTCTGCCTGTCATCGGCTATTACGACACGACCCGTGGCGATCTGAAGCTGGCCCGTTGCTCGGACCCGGCCTGCACCTCGGCCGAGATCGAGCGCGTCGACCAGCAGGGCAACGTTGGCCTCTACGCGGACCTCGCGATCGGCGTCGACGGGCTGGCGGTCATCAGCTATCACGACCAGGACCGGGGGGCGCTCAAGGTCGCCCATTGTCTGGACGAGCTTTGCAGGGATGCCGAGATCTCGACCCTGGACCGTAGCGGCTACACGGGCTGGCACACCGGTATTGCGATCGGAAGTGACGGAGCCCCCGTCATCAGCTACCACGACCGTTCCCGGGCCAATCTTCGGGTGGCCAAGTGTACCGGCCCGTCCTGTCGGGTGGCGCGGCTCGTGACCCTCGACCGCCCCGGGCATGTGGGCACCTTCACCTCCATCGTAGTAGACCCTGAGGGCCGGCCGCTGGTGAGCTACCACGACCGCACGAACGGACGCCTGAAGATCGCCCGCTGCCGGGACTCGGCCTGCAACGGCTTCTCGATCGCAACCCAGGACGGCGAGGGCCACGAGGGCTGGTACAGCTCGATCGCCATCGCGGAAGACGGCCTCCCGCTGATCAGCCATTACGACGCTGCGCGGGGCAGGCTGAAGGTCGCGCGCTGCTGGCTCCCGGGTTGCGTGCCCTGAGCCCGGCCCGCCGCATCCGGCGCCTCCCGATCCCTGGCTCGATTCGTCTCGGCGCTCGAACGGGGGTTTTGCCGGCGCCGCCCCCACATCGGCTGGAACGCGCCGATCCCGCGGCGCTCGGCCACGACCCGGAGACCGCCGTGCCTTCACGCCCCATGACCCGCATCGCCGTCAGCAAGGAGTACCTGAACTTCAGTGCCGGGCACTTCACGATCTTCTCGGCCGAAGACCGGGAGAACCTGCATGGCCACAACTTCCAGGTCCAGTGCTCGGTGACCGCCCAGGTCGGCGAGAACGGCCTGACCTTCGACTATGTGATCCTCAAGCGGGTGCTGAGAGCGCTCTGCGACGAGCTCGACGAGCGCTTTCTCATTCCCGAGCGCTCGCCCCATCTTCGCATCGAGCGGCACGAGGACAGCATCGTCGTGCTGTTCGCCGCGGAGCGCATCGTCTTTCTCGCCCGCGACCTGTTGCTGCTGCCGATCCGCAACGTCACCATTGAGGAGCTTGCGGCCCTGCTGCTCGACCGGCTGCGCGACCGGCCAGAGCTGGCCGGCCAGCCGATCCACGCCATCGAGCTCGGGGTCTCCTCCGGCCTCGGGCAGTGGGCCTTCTCGCGCTGGGAGCTCGAATGAATCTGCTGATCGTCACCGGCGCCAGCTCCGGAATCGGGCGTGCCATCGCGGTCCGGTTCCTGGTCGAAGGCTATGCCGTCGTCAACATCTCGCGTCGCCCCTGCCGGGAGCATGGCGTCGAGAACCTGGCCTGCAACCTGGCCGAACCCGGCGCCGTGGAAGCGCTCGGGGCCGAGCTTGCGCCCTTGCTCGCCGACGCCGGGCGGATCTGCCTGGTGCACAATGCCTCGGTCATGCGCTCCGACCGCATCGATGCGCTACCGAACGCGGACCTGCGGGAGGTCCTGGAACTCAACGTCGTCGCGGCCAACGGCCTGAATCAGATCGTCGTGCCGGGGATGGCCGCGGGTTCGAGCGTCCTCTACATCGGCTCCACGCTGGCGGAGAAGGCGGTGCCCGGTGTCGCCAGCTATGTGATCGCCAAGCACGCGCTGGCGGGCATGATGCGCGCGACCTGTCAGGACCTGGCCGGCCGTGGCATCCATACCTGCATGATCTGTCCCGGTTTCACCGACACCGAGCAGCTGCGCGGGCTCATCGGCGGCAACGCCGAGCTGCTCGCGTCGATTACGGCGATGTCGGCCTTCGACCGGCTGATAGAGCCCGAGGAGATCGCCGACGCCGTGGCCTTTGCGGCCGGCGCTCCGGTGCTCAACGGCGCCTTGATCCACGCCAGTCTTGGCCAGCGCGAGCGATGAGCGATAGCGTTGGCGACAGCCGTCGAGTCGTCTGCGTCAGCGGCGGGACGTCGGGAATAGGCGAGGCGCTGGTGACCGGTTTCCTCGGTGCCGGCGACCGCGTGTACAGCTTCGGCCGGAATCCCGCGAAGATTGAGCGGCTGAAAGCCCGGTCCGAGTCGGCCGTCCACGGCGGGGCGCTGGTGGCGCTCGCCGGTGACGTCAACGACCCGGACTTTCGCCGCCGGCTGGCCGAGGAGGTCGCCGAGGGGGCGGGCAGGCTGGACGTGCTGGTGAACAACGCCGGCGTGATCCGGGGCTCCGGGTTCCTCGAGGAGGATCTGGAGGCGTGGCGGGCGACCCTGGAGACCAACCTGGTCGCCCCGTTCGCGATGACCCAGGTGTTCGCCGAGCTTCTCGGCCGCAGCACCGCTCCGGTGGTCGTGAACATCTCCTCGGCCTGCGCCCAGCACCCGTTCGCCTCCTGCACCTCGACCAGCTACTCGGTCAGCAAGGCGGGTCTGGACATGCTCACCAAACGGCTGGCGCTCGGCCTCGGGCCCAGGGGTATCCGCGTCAACGGCGTGGCCCCGGGCGTCGTGCCGTCCGAGATGTGGGGCGGCGCAACAGACCTGATTCAGCAGACCGTTGCCAGGCGGCACGTGCTCCAGCAGCGGGTCGTCACCCCGGAGGACGTGGCCGAGGCCGTCCTGTTTCTCGCCTCGAGCCGGGCTCGGGTAATTACCGGCGCCATCCTGAATGTCGACGCGGGCTACACGCTGGGCTGAGCGGCGAGCCCGGTGAGGTCCCGGCGCGTCGAGCCGGCGGCCGTCGCGGCCCGTACCGCCAAACCTGCTATCCTGTTGTCCCTCCGCCGCGGTCGAGCGCCATGCCCCATCTCCTTCTGTCGATCACCGCCCACGGCTACGGGCACCTCGCCCAGTCGTCCCCGGTCGTCGAGGCCCTGACCTGCCGCTTGCCGGGGCTCAAGGTCACGTTGCAGGGCGACATCGACCCGCTGTTCGCCCGGCGGCGGCTGCCCCCCGGATTCGCCCATGTGCCGCGGGCCGCCGACCTCGGCCTGCTGATGGACGGCCCGCTCCGGACACGTTGGACCGCGAGCCTCGCCGAATACGCGCGATTCGACATCGAATACGAGCGCCACTTGGAGCGGCAGATCGAGCTGCTGCGCGAGCATCGGCCGGATCTCGTCGTCGCCGATGTGCCTTGGCTGCCCCTCGACGCCGCTCGGCGGCTTGGAATCCCGGCGGTCGGCCTCTGCTCGCTGACCTGGTACGACATCCTGAATGCGAGCCCGGTCGCCGGCGCGGTGCCGGCGGACCTGATGGAGCGGATGCGCTCGGTCTATGCGGCCGCGGACCTGTTCATCCGCCCCGCGCCCTCGATGCCCATGACCTGGCTTCCGAACGCCCGCGATGTCGGTCCCATCGCGCGGGTGTGTCCCGACCGCGCCTCGGAGCTCCGGGAGCGGTTGGGGATACCGGCCGGCCGGCCGATGGTGCTGGTGCAGTTCGGGGGCTTCTCGGGGTTCGAGTCACTGCTCGACTGGCCGCAGCAGGATCGGTTCCAGTGGCTGGTGCCCGATCCGATTGGCAGCGCCCGTGCCGACACCTCGGTGCTCGCTGAGCACGGACTAGGTGTCCTCGACGTCCTCGGTTCCTGCGACCTGATGATCGCCAAGCCCGGCTACGGGACCTTCACCGAGGCCGCCTGCAATGGCGTGCCGGTGCTCTACGTGGCCCGCGGGGATTGGCCCGAGGAGCCCTATCTGCTCCCCTGGCTCGCCGAATGGGTGCCGATGCGGGAGATCCCGATCGAGGACCTGCGTGCCGGCCGGCTTGCCGGGCCGCTGGGCGCGCTGCTGGCGGCGGGCCGCCCGCGGTCGCTTGAGCCGACCGGCATCGGGGAGGCGGCGGACCTGCTCGAGCCCTGGCTCCGCCCGGGCCGGGCCTGAGCGCGCGCATTCCACTTGAATTCGTTGCGGCACTATCGTCTGATGTGCCGCCAAATGGCCCCGACAGCCGAGCTCCGCATGCTGAATTCCCGGACCGCGCGTCGTTCGTTATTGATCCTGCTGCTGTCGCCCTGGGCCTGTCCGGGGGCGGTCGAGCTCGATGCGCTGCCCGCGGCGGATCGGGCGACGGGTTCGGCGGACGACCGGGCGGCCGAGCCGATCAAGCGGGCGCTTCCTACGCCGCCGAACCGCCCGCGCCCGAGCCGCGCCCAGGTGCAGGCGATGATCGCGGAGACGGCCAAGAAGTACGGGGTCGAGCAGGCGCTGGTGCAGGCGGTGGTCGCCGCCGAGTCGAATTATAACGCCCACGCGGTCTCACCGGCCGGGGCCGTGGGCCTGATGCAGGTGATGCCGGCCACGGCCGCGGACTATGGCGTGACCTCGGTCGATGCCCTCTTCGACCCCGGCACCAACCTGCGCACCGGCACCCGCCATATCAAGCGGCTGCTCGGCAAGTACCAAAAGGATTACGGGCGGGTGATCATGGCCTACAACGCCGGGGAGGGCGTGGTGGACCGCACCAACAGCAACGTCACCTATCTGGAAACGCTCAACTACACCGAGTCAGTGATCAATCACTACCGGAGGCACGGGGGGCAGCAGCCGACCACGGTGGCCCTGAACAAGGTCCGTACGCTGAGGGGCATGCGCAACTCGGGTAACGCCCGCCGCCTGATGAAGCGTTACCTCGACCCGTCGCTGTTGTCGCTGAAAGTCAAGCCCACGTTGGGCATACGCTACCTGAATCCGGCGCTCCACGAGGTGGGTCCGGAGAGCAAGCCGATGTTCGAGCTGGAATCGAGGGTGCTCCGTTAGCCAACAGCTGAAAGAGGCCCCATCCGCGACTCAGTCCTTGCCGAACCGGCGCACGTTCTCGGCCGTGGCATCCAGGAGCCGCTGGCGCGCGGCCCGGCTTGCCCAGGCCACGTGCGGGGTAACCAGGAGGTTTGGCACGTCCGCGGCCAGCAGCGGGTGGGTTTCCGGGGGCGGCTCCCCGGTCAGCACGTCGAATGCCGCGCCGCCGAGGCGCCCCGCCCGCAGGGCGTCCACAAGTGCCAGCTCATCGACGATGCCGCCGCGCGCGGTGTTGATCAGCAGAGCGTCCGGTCTCATCAGCGCCAGCTCCGCCGCCCCGATGAGGCCGCGGGTCCGCTCGGTCAGCGGACAGTGCAGCGTCAGCACGTCGACCTTCGGCAGCAGCTCGGCCAGGGGCAGCCGATCCGGGCTCGGATCTCCGCCCGGGCGCTGCGCGACCAGTACCCGCATCCCCATGGCGCGCGCGACGGCGGCGACGCCCCGTCCCAGCTCACCGAGGCCGACGATGCCGATGGTCCGGCCGGCGACCTCCTCGATCGGGTGATCGAGCAGGCAGAAGTGCTCGCTGCGCGACCAGTCGCCGGCCCGCACGGATGCAAGCCAGGCCGGGAGCCGGGTGAAGTGCGCGAGCATCAGCGCGAAGACGTGCTGGACGACCGATGGGGTCGCGTAGCCGGTCACGTTGCGGACCGCGACGCCGGTTCGGCGCGCCGTCTCCAGATCGACGTTGTTGGTCCCGGTCGCGGCAACGCAGATCAGACGCAACGACCGCGCGCCGAGAATCAGGTCACGGCCAAGCACGACCTTGTTCGTGACCACCAGATCGGCGTCGGCGATCCTTTCCGCGGTCTGCTCGGGCCGCGTCGCCGGGTGCAGGTCCCAGCGCGGACAGGCCTCGTTTAGCCGCGTCAGGTCCATGTCGCCGCGGTCGATGCTGCCCAGGTCCAGGAAGACGCCGTGTCGCGGCGGTGGGCTCATCGAGGCGAGCTGGCGAGGTCAGTCCTTATAGGCCTTGTGGCACGCCTTGCAGGCGCCGCCGACCTCGGCGAACTGGGCCTTCATCGCCGCCTCGTCGCCGGTGGCGGCGACCTCGGCGAGCTTCGCCGACTGGTCCCGCAGGTCCTGGAGCTTGGCCTCGAAGTCCGACCATTTCAGCCAGATCTCGTCGAGGGCGTCGCTGTCGTCGTCCACCGAGTCTTCCGGAAAGCCCTTCAGCACATCGAGCTGCGATGCAGCGGCCAGATCGGCCGCGTAGCCCTTGAAGGCATCCGCGTCGAACGCGGTCTTGCCCTTCACCATGGCCCCCATATGCTCCAGGTTCCACGAAAACACGTTCATAACCCCTTGCCGATAGTCGACGGCATCCTCCACGTCGCCGGCCAGCGTGGCGGACGAGGCGAGCACGAGTGCGGAAAGGGTCAGGGTGCTAAAGCGGATCATTATCGGTATCTCCTTCAGATGAGTGGCCGACGCCTGGGCCGATGGATCGGGGAATCGGCGGATCGACGGCGCGGGACGCGGAATGGACGAGCCCCAATCCTCGGTCCTCGCCCATTAGCTTTCAAGTGTCATGGCGATTGGCAGAGTACTTTGCAGTACCATTTTGTGCACTGCAATAACGCACCCGCCCCCGTTTTCCCATGTCCGACGTCCAGCAGCGAATTCGCGAGATCCCGTACAACTACACCTCCTTCTCCGATCGGGAGATCGTGATCCGCTTCCTCGGGGTCGAGATGTGGCGCCTGATCGAGGAGCTGCGGGGCACACGGCGCACGGGGCGGTCCGCGCGGATGCTGTTCGAGGTGCTGGGCGACATGTGGGTGGTGACCCGCAACCCGTACCTGCAGGACGACCTGCTGGAGAACCCGCGACGGCGCGCCCTGCTGCTCCAGGCCCTGGACCATCGTCTCGATCAGTTCGAGCAGCGTCTGAACGAGAACCGCAAGGCCGGCGAGCTGCTGGTCGCCGCTCGCGCCGCCGTGCGTCGTTTCGCCGACTGGTTCGAGACCGAGCGGGGCCAGCGCGAGCGGCTGCGCAAGGCGCTGGCGGGCGTCACCCGCAAGGATAACCTCGACTTCGGCGGCATGGCCCGGGTCTCTCATGCGACCGATGCGACGGACTGGCGCGTCGAGCTCCCCTTCGTCGTGATCTCGCCCGACACCGAGGCCGAGGTCGCGCCGATCGTGCGCGCCTGCATCGGCTGCGGTCTGACGCTGATACCGCGCGGGGGCGGGACCGGCTACACCGGCTCGGCCGTGCCCCTGCACCCGATGACGGCCGTCATCAATACCGAGAAGCTCGAGGACCTGTCCGAGGTCGAGTCCGTTCCGCTCCCCGGCGTCGAGGGCGCCGTGCCCACGGTACGCTGCGGTGCCGGCGTCGTGACCCGCCGCGTTTCGGAGCTCGCCGAGCGCCACGGACTGGCCTTCGCCGTGGATCCCACCTCCCAGGACGCCTCCACCATCGGCGGCAACGTCGCCATGAACGCCGGTGGCAAGAAGGCCGTGCTCTGGGGCACCGCGCTCGATAATCTGGTCTCCTGGCGGATGGTCACGCCGGACGCGGACTGGCTGGAGGTCGAGCGGCTGGACCACAACCTGGGCAAGATCCACGACCGGGCCCGCGTGCGTTTTCGCGTGTCGCGTTTCGGCGCAGATGGGAGCACGCCGCGGGGCGAGCCCGAGATGCTCGAGATGCCGGGCGGGGCCTTCCGCAAGGCGGGCCTCGGCAAGGATGTGACCGACAAGTTCCTGTCCGGACTCCCCGGGGTCCAGAAGGAGGGCTGCGACGGGCTGATCACGTCGGCGCGCTTCGTGCTCCACCGCATGCCGGACCATGTCCGGACAATCTGTCTGGAGTTTTTCGGCACCGACCTCGAGGTCGCGGTCCCGGCGATCGTCGAGATCAAGGACTATGTCGCGGCGCTGCCCGCGGTGCGGGTGGCGGGCCTGGAGCACCTGGACGAGCGATATGTCCGCGCCGTCGATTACACGACCAAGTCCGCCCGGCGCGAGCTGCCGAAGATGGTCCTGATCGCCGACCTGGTCGGCGACGACGAGTCCGCCGTGGCGGCGGCCGCCCAGCGGGTCGTAGCGCTCGCCGAGGCCCGCGACGGGGAGGGCTTCATCGCCGTGAGCCCGGAGGCCCGGAAGCGCTTCTGGCTCGACCGCGCCCGCACGGCAGCCATCTCGCGTCACACCAACGCCTTCAAGGTCAACGAGGACGTGGTGATTCCGCTCGAGCGGCTGGCGGACTACAGCCGCGGCATCGAGCGGATCAACATCGAGCAGTCCATCGCCAACAAAGACGCGATCATGACCGCGGTGCTCGAGTATCTGGCCGGAGACCTTGCCGAGGCGCGGCTCGACGCGGAGTACGGCGACTCCGACGAGGCGCTGGCGATTCTCGAGGCCAAGCGCGGCGCGGCGCGCGAGGTGGTGGCCGGCGCCCGTAAGCGCTGGCGGTCGATCGCGGCCAGGCTGGACGAGCCGGCGGCCGACAACCCCGAACTGCTCGGCGAGAGCGAGTCGGACCGCGTCCGGCAAGGCGACAGCCTGCTCGCGATGATGCTGCGGCGGGACCTGCGCCAGTCCTACGGCCGCGAGGTCGGCGAGCGGCTGTGCGAGATCTTCGCCGGACAGGACCTGGTCCGGGTGCGCGAGCGTTTGGCCGAGATCCACGCCCGGGTACGCGACTCGCGGCTGTTCGTGGCCCTGCACATGCACGCTGGCGACGGCAATGTGCACACCAATATCCCGGTCCACTCCGCCGACTACGCGATGCTTCAAGCGGCCGAGCGGGTGGTCGCGCGCATCATGGGGCTCGCCCGGTCGCTCGGCGGCGTGATCTCCGGCGAGCACGGCATCGGCATCACCAAGCTGCAGTTTCTGGAGTCGGCGAAGCTCGATGCCTTCGCGGCCTACAAGCAACGGGTCGACCCGCACGCGCGATTCAATCGCGGAAAGCTGATGTCAGGGTCCGGGCTCGATGGCGCCTACACTCCGTCGCTCCGACTGGTCCAGCAGGAGGCCATCATCCTGGAGGAGACCGAGCTCGGCGCCCTGAACGACGACGTCCGGCACTGCCTTCGCTGCGGCAAGTGCAAGCCCAAGTGCATGACCCACGTGCCGCGGGCGAACCTGCTCTACTCGCCGAGGAACAAGATCCTCGCCGCGGGTCTGATTATCGAGGCCTTCCTCTACGAGGAGCAGACCCGGCGCGGACTCTCGGTGCGTCACTTCGAGGCCATGAACGACGTCGCCGACCACTGTACGGTTTGTCACAAGTGCGAGAGCCCCTGTCCGGTCGACATCGATTTTGGCAACGTAACCATGCGGATGCGGCGCATCCTGGTCGCCCGCGGCCAGAAGCGATTCAGCCCGGGCGCCTGGGCGGCGATGCGCTTCCTCAACGCCACCGACCCGCGCGCGATTCGCTTGTTGCGCAAGGGCCTCGCCGAATGGGGCTTCGCGGGCATGAATCTGGCACACGGGGCGGCCAGGGCGCTGGGCCTGACCCGGTCGCGCACCGAACGTCCCGCGGCGACCTCGCTCCAGCCCTCGACCGTCGGTCTGGCCCTAGACCTGGTCAGCCGGCCGATCCGGGTCGAGCTGCCGAGGCGCACCTTCCGCCAGGTCCTCGGGCTCGAGGACCGCACCCAGGTCCCGATCCTGCGCGATCCCGAGGTCGCGCCCGAAGACGCCGAGGCCGTGTTCTACTTCCCGGGCTGCGGCTCCGAGCGGTTGTTCTCCGATGTCGGGCTTGCAACCCTGGCCATGCTCTACGGTCAGGGTGCCCAGACCGTGCTGCCGCCCGGCTATCTCTGCTGCGGCTATCCCCAGAGCGCCGCCGGCCTGGAGGAACGGGGGCGGAGGATCACGATGGAGAACCGGGTGCTCTTCCACCGGGTCGCCAATACCCTGAACTATCTCGACATCCGCACCGTGCTTGTCTCCTGCGGGACCTGCATGGACCAGCTGCTCAAGTACGAGTTCGAGCGGATCTTCCCCGGCTGTCGCCTGCTAGACATCCACGAGTGGCTGATGGAGCGGGGCCTGAGCCTGAACGGGGTGCCCGGCGTTCAGTACCTCTACCACGACCCCTGCCACACGCCGATGAAGACCCACGCACCGGTCAGGGTCGCCTCCAGCCTGATCGGGCAGGAGGTCAGGCTCTCCGAGCGCTGCTGCGGCGAGGCCGGGACCCTGGGGACGTCGCGGCCGGACATTGCCAACCAGATCCGGTTCCGCAAGCGGGAGGATCTGATCCAGGGTATCCAGATGCTCGCGGGCCGGGACCGCGCCGACGGCGACGTCAAGCTCCTGACGTCCTGTCCCGCGTGCCAGCAGGGCCTGGCCAAGTATGCGGACGAGACCGGACTGCGAACCGATTACATCGTCGTCGAGCTCGCCGGACGGATGCTTGGCGACGGATGGCAGCAGCGCTTCGTCGACCGGGTCCGAGCGGGCGGCATCGAGCGGGTGCTGTTGTGAGCGGCCGAAGCGAGCCGGCGAACCTGCTCCGGGGGCTGCCCAGGCCCGCCGACGGTGAGGTCTTCGACGAGCTGCTACGCTGCCGGAACGTCCGGATCGAGCGCATCGTCAGCAGCGCCCGCCCCGAGGGGGTGCTCTACGACCAGCCCCAGGACGAGTGGGTGCTGCTGCTCCAGGGGTGCGCCAGACTCTGGGTGGACGGCGAGACCGTCGCCCTCGGCGCCGGCGACCATCTGTTCATCCCGGCCCGCACGCCGCATCGGGTGCTTGAGACATCGGACGAGCCGCGCTGTGTCTGGCTTGCCGTCCATATAGACGCCGGCGGCTGTTGAAGAGTGTTTCGCGTCCGCGCGGGTTGCGCTGCTCCTCGGCGGTGGGCCCTCCAGTGCGGCAAGGGTGCTGCGCTCGGGGAGGAATACACGGAAGTGGAACGCCACGAGTTGTCCCGTTCGGCACGAGACGGCTGTCGCGGCGGTTGACGCGCCTCTCGCCAAACGTCAGCCCGAACGCCAGCCGGCATGCCCGTCGCAACCTGTTCGACGGGTTTGCGCCGTTGGTCCCGAATGCGGGTCTTGCCGATACAGCATTAGAATATTAGTATGTGCGACGTTCCCTGTTCATCCGATGAGTGGAGGTAACACCATGACAAAGCGAGCGATTGTGGCCGCGACTGTAGCGGCGACAGTGGGACTGAGCGGCGTTGCGGTGACGAGCGCTGCTCACGCCGACGGTATCTTCAGCGACATGAACCCGTTCAACTGGTTCTTTGGCAGGGACCGGGACTACTACTACGACCGGGACTACTGGCACGGTCCCCACCGATGGGGCGGTCCGTACGGCTGGGCCGGGGGTCCTTACGCCTGGTCCGGAGCCTGGGGATACCCGGGCTATGCACGACCTCAGACGCTGATCGTGGTCGCCGGAGAGGCGGAGCAAGAGAGCACTCAGGTGGCCGCCGCGCACCTGCCCGAGTAAACCTCGCGCCGGCGCGGAACGCCGTCCGGCATTTCCGCGTTTCAGCCCAAGAATCCTGGCCAGGAGCACGGGGCGATGCCGCTCCGTACTCCGGCCGGGGTAGCACGCGCAACGGTCGAAACCCGAGCGCCCCAGCCGCCCTGACCACCGTTCTCTCGGGGCGCCTCGCTGATGGGCGGCGACTCGGGCGGGTCAATCGGCTCCCCTTCAGAACCCCAGAACCAGCTTGAAGAACAGCAGCAGGATCGCCTGCGATGCCGACGCCGGTCCAGATCCTATCCGCGAGCCGGTGACGCGCCCGCAGCCGGGAGGTCTCGGCCAAAAGGCGGGGAGCGGCGGCCAGCTCCGGGTCCAGGTAGGCAACGCGGTGCCGCAGCTCGACGGCGTCTGCAACAGCGACCGCCTTCAGTGGATCGGTGCGGTATAGTCGGGCGTCGACGTCGATCAGGCCGCGGCGAAGCCCGGCATGGGCGTGCATCAGCGCGGCGTCGAGGTCCGTGAAGGCGGCGGCATAGCGGACGACCGGGATGTCTTCTCGGCGAGCGTCGGCCGAGGGCGCGGTCGGGAGCCGGTCCACACCCAGCAACCGAACCAGCCCGGGCCGGTCCGGGCGCGTCTGAATAACAAGATAGCCCTGTCTCACCGGGCTAACGCCCCGGGCCTCGACTAGCCAAGCCCGGCGGCCTTCGCCGGGACGGGATCGGGTCCCGGCTCGCCGAGGCGCTTCACGGTGTTCGGTAGCTGGTCCCGAACGACGCCGGCGAACGCCTCCAGCGCGCGGCGGCGCGGGAAGCTGCGGCGAAACACCAGCGACACCCGGCGGTAGGCGTCCGGCAGGTCGAGTGGGCGGGCAATGATGCCGCTGTCGGTCATCCAGCCGCCGCGGATCGCCAGCGCCGGGACCAGGGTGCAGCCAAAATTCGCGCCGACCAACTGGAGCAGGGTCTCGAGGCTCGCGGCCCGCAGGTCGGCCATCTCGCCTCGCGTCGGACGTTCCGCGAGTCGGCAGACATCCATCACCTGATGGGTCAGGCAGTGCCCCTCGGCGAGCAGCAGCAGGTCGATCGACTCGAGGTCGTCCGCCGTGATCTCGTCCTTGTCGCCGAGCGGGTGGCCGCGCGGATGCGCCAGCCAGAAGGGCTCGTCGAACAGGGGCATGGACTCGAGGTCAGTGTCGTCGGTGGGGGTGGCGAGCAGCGCGGCGTCGATCTCGTGGCGAGCCAGCCGCGCCAGCAGCGAATCGGTGATCTCCTCCGACAGCACCAGCTTGAGCTCCGGGTAGGTGCGCTTCAGCGGCACCAGCACCAGGGGCATCAGATAGGGGCTGAGGGTCGGGATGGCGCCAATCCGCAGCGGTCCGGCGAGCGGGTCCTGGTGAGAGCGGGCCACTTGCTGGATGGCCTCGGCCTGCTCCAGCGCCAGGCGGGCGTGGGTGAGGATGTCCTCGCCGACCGGGGTGATCTCGACCGAGCGGTTGGTACGCTCGAAGATAACGACGCCGAGCTCGTCCTCGAGCTTCTTGATCTGGCCGCTCAGCGTGGGCTGGCTGACGAAGCAGCGCTCGGCCGCCCGCCCGAAGTGCCGGGTGTCGGCGACGGCCAGGATATATTTGAGGTCGCGCAGGTTCACGGGCCCATGATAGCCGAATCTCCGGCGCCCCGGTCGCTGACCGGAAAGGCGCGGCTTGAAGCGCCGGCGCTCGCCCCTAATTTCGTTCAAAACCACATGAGCCTCGGAGATATTCCCGATGCGGATGGACAAGCTGACAGACAAGCTCCAGATGGCGCTGGCGGATGCCCAGAGCCTGGCCGTGGGGCGCGATCATCAATTCATCGAGCCGTTGCATCTGATGACCGCGCTGCTCGATCAGCAGGGCGGTACGGCGCGGCACCTGCTGGTCAAGGCCGACGTCAACGTCAATCGGCTGCGATCGGCGCTCGGCGAGGCCCTGGACCGGCTGCCCCAGGTGCAGGGCGCCGCTGGCGACCTGCACATCAGTAACGACCTCGGCCGGCTGCTCAACCAGACCGACAAGCTGGCCCAGCAGCGCGGCGATCAATACATCTCGTCGGAGCTGTTCGTGCTGGCCGCGCTCGAGGACCGGGGCACGCTGGGAACTGCCCTGCGCGATGCCGGGGCAAGCAAGGGCGCGCTGGAAAAGGCGATCGAGTCGGTTAGGGGAGGCCAGAAGATCGACGACCCCAATGCCGAGGAGCAGCGTCAGGCGCTGGAGAAATACAGCATCGATCTCACGGAGCGGGCCGAGCAGGGTAAGCTCGACCCCGTGATCGGCCGGGACGACGAGATCCGCCGCACCATCCAGGTGCTCGCCCGGCGCACCAAGAACAACCCGGTGCTGATCGGCGAGCCCGGCGTGGGCAAGACCGCCATCGTCGAGGGGCTCGCCCAGCGCATCGTCAACGGCGAGGTGCCCGAGGGGATCAAGACCAAGCGCCTGCTATCGCTCGACATGGCCGCCCTGATTGCCGGCGCGAAGTTCCGTGGCGAGTTCGAGGAGCGTCTGAAGGCGGTGCTCAACGACGTCGCCAAACAGGAGGGCAACATCATCCTGTTCATCGACGAGCTTCACACCATGGTCGGCGCCGGCAAGGCCGAGGGGTCCATGGACGCCGGCAATATGCTGAAACCCGCGCTGGCCCGCGGCGAGCTGCACTGCATCGGCGCCACGACCCTCGACGAGTACCGAAAGTATGTCGAGAAGGACGCCGCCCTGGAGCGCCGGTTCCAAAAGGTGTTGGTGGACGAGCCGAACGTCGAGGACACCATCGCCATCCTGCGCGGCTTGAAGGAGCGCTACGAGGTCCACCACGCGGTCGAGATCACGGACCCGGCCATCGTCGCCGCGGCGACCCTGTCCCATCGCTACATCACCGATCGCCAGCTCCCGGACAAGGCCATCGATCTGATCGACGAGGCGGCGTCCCAGATCCGTATGGAGATCGATTCCATGCCCGAGGAGATGGACAGACTAGATCGCCGTCTGATCCAGCTCAAGATCGAGCGCGAGGCGTTGAAAAAGGAGTCCGACGAGGCCTCCAAGCGACGGCTCAGCGACCTGGAGGAGCAGATCGGCCGCCTGGAGCGGGAGTTCTCGGACCTGGACGAGGTCTGGAAGGCCGAGAAGGCGTCGCTCCAGGGCACCGCCCACGTCAAGGAAGAGCTCGACCGCGCCCGAGTGGAGATGGAGACGGCGCGGCGCGCCGGCGATCTGGCGCGCATGTCCGAGCTCCAGTACGGGCGCATCCCGGAGCTGATGAAGCAGCTGGAGGCTGCCACCGAGGCCGAGCACACCGAGAAGAGGCTTCTGCGAAACAAGGTCACCGAGGAGGAGATCGCCGAGATCGTGTCCAAGTGGACCGGGATCCCTGTCTCCAAGATGCTCGAGGGCGAGCGCGACAAGCTGCTGCGCATGGAGGAGGAGATCGGCAAGCGCGTGGTCGGCCAGGACGAGGCCGTGCGTGCCGTGAGCGACGCCATCCGCCGCTCCCGGGCGGGGCTCTCGGACCCGAACCGCCCGATCGGCTCGTTCCTGTTCCTCGGCCCGACCGGCGTCGGTAAGACCGAGCTGTGCAAGGCGCTGGCGGCGTTCCTGTTCGACACCGAGGAGGCGATGGTTCGGATCGACATGTCCGAATTCATGGAGAAGCACTCGGTTGCCCGGCTGATCGGCGCTCCGCCCGGCTACGTCGGCTACGAGGAGGGCGGTTATCTCACCGAGGCCATCCGGCGCCGGCCCTACAGCGTGATCCTGCTCGACGAGGTCGAGAAGGCCCACCCGGATGTCTTTAATGTCCTGCTGCAGGTCCTTGACGACGGGCGCCTGACCGACGGCCAGGGGCGCACCGTGGACTTCCGCAACGCGGTCATCGTCATGACCTCGAACCTGGGCTCCGACGTCATCCAGCAGAAGGCCGGCGAGGAGAACTACGCGGCCATGAAGGAGGCCGTGATGGAGGTCGTCCGCGTGGCCTTTCGACCGGAGTTCATCAACCGGCTCGACGAGATCGTGGTCTTTCACCCGCTCGACTCGGCCCAGATCCGCGCCATCGCCCGGATCCAGATCCACTACCTGCAAAAGCGCCTGGGCGACCGCGACATGGGCCTGGAGGTCAGCGACGCGGCTCTCGACCACCTGGGCGAGGCCGGCTTCGACCCGGTCTACGGGGCCCGGCCGCTCAAGCGCGCGATCCGCGCCCAGCTGGAGAACCCGCTGGCCCAGGAGATCCTGTCCGGGAAGTTCGGACCCGGGGACCTGGTGGAAGTGGACGTCCGCGACGGGCAGCTGAGCTTCAAGCGCGTGCTGCAGGGCGAGCTGGTTGATTGACTCGAACTGACGCCCGGCTCGGGCGTCGCGCGGCTTGTTTCCGGTTTGCCTGACCCAGATCTAGGAGCGTCGAGGCGGGCGACCACCAACGCGTGGTCCTCGCCAGATGCGCCTTTCGAGGCGGAGAGCAAACAACAAGGCGAGAGTCCATGTGCCTTTTGCCGCCCATGTGCCTTTTCTGCAGGCACTACAACCAGGAGTCCGCCGACGGCGAGCCCGACTGCGCGGCCTTTGACGAGATACCGGACGCGATCTTTGTCGGCGACTTCGACCACCGACGCCCCTTCCCCGGAGACAAGGGCGTCCGGTTCGAGCTCGAACCGGCTCTTGCCGGTGATTTCGACGAGGTCATGGCGGTCAGGCGGCAGATCCTCGAGCAGGGCCTCGTGCGATGAGCACCGCGAAGCACCGATAGCAGGCGCCAACGCGGGCGGCCGCCCGCGCGGGGCAAACCGCTCGCCGAACGCTTACCAGGCCCGTTCGTACTGCAGGGGCGGATTCAGCATCGCCGTCTTCCCCAGGGCCCTTGCCGCACGCAGCGGCCACTCGGCGTCGCGCAGGAGCTCGCGGGCGAGCAGTACGAGGTCCGCGCGTCCGTTGCGGATGATCTCGTCCGCGTGGGTCGGCGCCGTGATCAGGCCGACCGCCGCGGTTGCGATGCCCGCCTCGCGCCGGATTCGCTCGGCGAAGGGCACTTGGAAGCCGGGGCCGGCCGGAATGCTCGCGTCCGGCACCAGGCCGCCGGAGCTGCAATCGATCAGATCCACGCCCTCGCCCTTGAGCAGCCGGGCAAGCTCAATGCTCTGCTCGATGTCCCAGCCCCCGTCCACCCAGTCGCTGCATGAGAACCGGACCCCCAATGGGAGCCGCTCCGGCCATACCGCGCGGACTGCTCGGGTGGTTTCGATCAGGAAGCGCACCCGGTTCTCGAAGGTTCCGCCGTAGCGGTCGGTGCGATGGTTCGATAGTGGAGAGAGGAACTGATGGCTCAGGTAGCCGTGGGCCGCGTGGATCTCCAGCCACTCGTAGCCAGCGGCGAGCGCCCGCCGGGTCGACTCGACGAAATCGCCCTGGACCCGGGCGATGTCCGTTTCGGTCATCGCCCTCGGCACCTTGGGAAGCTCCGCCCCGAAGGCCAGGGCGCTCGGGGCCAGGGTCGGCCAGCCCCCGGCGTCGTCGGCGAGGTGGGCGCCGCCCTCCCAGGGTCTCGCCGCGGAGGCCTTGCGTCCGGCGTGGGCGAGCTGAATGCCGGGCACGGCCCCCTGAGCCTTCACGAACCGGTTGACGCGGGTTAGCGGATCGACCTGCTCGTCTGACCAGAGCCCGGCGCATCCCGGCGTGATGCGACCCTCGGGCGAAACCGATGTCGCTTCCGCCATGACCAGTCCGGCCCCACCCGCTGCCCGTGCGCCCAGGTGGACCAGGTGCCAGTCGTTGGCGACACCGTCTTCCGACGAGTACTGGCACATCGGCGATACTCCGATGCGGTTTCGGAGCGTCACGGATTGGATGGTCAGCGGCTGAAACAGGTGTGGTAAGTCGTTAGACATTGGCTTGCTTCGGGATCGGGGAATTGATGTTGGGGCCGCGTCGCAGCGGTCCGCTCGCTCGCAATGGGCGGACGAGCAGCCTGGGATGATAGCCGGATCGCGGCAGCGAGGCTTCGGCTGGATGCAGCCGCCACCGCCGTTGCCGAAGCGGTTTGGACCAAACCACCCACTTCATCGATGGACGAGGGGATTGGTCAGTGAACCGTGATCGTCCGTGTCTCAAAGTCGCTGACAGGTTCCGATCGGCACTGGGGCAACCTGGCTCTCCCGTATCACTCGCTTGCTCAGCCGCGGAACGCGGCTGGGGGCGAGGGCGTTTTGCGCCAATTCGGCTACATTTGCATCGAGAACGCGCGGCATGAGGTTAAACCGCAGCATTCGACCTGACCCAGGTGATTAGTGCTGCGATAGCTTGCGGCGAACTGGAGGAGAAAGCGATGACAATCTTGGTAAACGGGCTGCGAAAGCGCGTGGGCCTGGCACTCTCGGGCGGAGGCTTCCGGGCTGCCGCGTTTCATTTGGGCGTATTCCGTTCCTTGCATGAGCGGGGCATGTTATGGGACCTGGACCTCCTGACCTGTGTGAGCGGCGGCAGCATCGCCGGCGCCTTTCTCGCCAGCCACTGGGGCGAGGACGATGCGCTGGATAAGCTGGAAAAATACCTGCGCAACACTTCGATCGCCGTGTCCTCGGTCGTCGGGGGCATCCTCGACCCGTTCGCCTCCCGTCTGGACAAGCTCCGCGACGCCTACGATCGCGACCTGTTCAAGGGCCGTACGCTGGATTCGCTGCAGGGCGGGCCGCGCCTCTACCTGAACGCGACCAACCTGGCGACCGGCAACATGTTCTTCTTCGTCACTGGGGGAGGGCGCCCGTCGGAGATGGGTGAGTGGCAGCTCGGAACCGTCGCCGCGGGCGGTTTCGCGCTGAGTCGGGCCGTGGCCGCCTCGTCCGCCTTTCCGCCGGTTTTTCCACCCCTGCGCCTGGATGCGAGCGAATATCCGGCAGCCGGGGTCGACTACGTCACACTGAGCGACGGCGGCGTGTATGACAATCTGGGTGTCAATCCGCTGATGCGGCGCAGCCGCAATGCCCTCGACTACGTCATCGTCAGCGATGCGGGCAAGCCCTTCGAGATCGACGAGCGGCCGACCGAATCCGGCACGGCCGTGCTGGTTGCCTCCATCGACATCCTCATGGAGCAGGTCCGTGGCCTGCAGTTCAAACGCCTGGAGCTGAGCGCCGGCCTGCCTGGCGGCCTAAAGCCGGTGTGGTTCTCGATCAACAGCGAGGAGGGGGAAGCGCACCCAGGAGATGCGGCCTTCGCCTCGGCAATTCGAACGCACCTGAAGAAGCTCAGCCAGGCGGAGATGGACGTCCTCACCCGCCACGCCGGGGCGCTGCTCGAGCATCGCCTGCAGATGTACACCCCTGAATTGGTGGCCTGAGCCGGGGGATCGGCTCTTCAACCGAGGAGAGTTCAAATGGTAACCGTTGACGTCGATGCCATCGAGCCGTTGCTCAAAGGGGCGGAGGAGGAGGCGGATCCCGGCGTGCGCCTCGCGGCGCTGCAAGCCGCGGCGCGCTTCCCGCTCGATCAGGACGCCTGGCAGAGGCTGGCCAACCTCGCCTACGAGTTGGTGCGGGATGAACCCACCGGTTCGAATGCACGCCGTGGCGCCTTGGCTCTAGCCGTTCGGATACCACTCCTTTCGCTGCGCAGACACCTGCGCGGTCTAGCCGATGACCCTGACGAGCCCGACCGTGATGCGGTCGCCACGGCGTTGCGGGAGGTGCGCGATCCATCATGCGTGGGACCGGCACTGGCGGCGGCCCGCGACGGTGACATAGGCGCCTTCGCGCTCCTGGCCGCGCTGCAGCTCGAGGAGGAGGGGATTGCCGTTTCCCAGGTACCGCCGCTGCCGGAAGACGCTCCGCCAACTGCAGGATTCTGGCGAGCGCTGGCCCTGGCGCGGGTCGGAGACTACCGTGCGCTCGATGCAATCCTCGACGGTTGCGGACCGGTGCCCGAGTTTTTCTGGGGCAGTCCATGGACCGCGTATGAGGAGATCGCCGCGATCCGTCCTATACCTCCAGCAATGCGCGAGCACCTGCTGGACGCCCTGGACAATTGCGATGGCTGCCCTGCCGAGCGCCTGGTGCAACTGGTCAGTTGGGCGGCGACCGGCATCGCCGATGCCGAAGGCAACCCCATCGCGACCGAAGACGAAGTGGACAGTGGCGAGAGCACGACGCCATCCGAACCGGCTAGCCCGCGCGTGCACCTCGAGGTTGAGGTCGAAGAGACGGAAGTCGAGCCCGATGAGGCTCTCGCACAGCAGATCCTCGATACTGTGACAGCGGGGAACCGGCGCGCTGCCCAACTTGCCCCAGACGCTTGGGCCAACGTCGAAATAGGCAACGAGATCATCGGTTCCGTCCCCGATGAGATTCCTGCCAACACATGGCCGGTGGCGGAGCTTGCAAGGGCGCACCTCAACGCCGCGCGACCGGCGCTCGATGACGACCAGCTTGCCTGGATACTGGCGCGAGACGATCCGGCCCGCGTGATCCGCGAGATCAGCAGGCTGCTCGAGACCGAAAGCGACCCCCACGACCGCGTGCGTCTGCTTCGCCTGCTGGCGATTGTCGCTGACCATATCGCCGGGAGGGCTGGCTCCCCGTACCGAGGCGCCGGCGGCGGCGCGCCTTCGGCACCCGGACGCACTCCGTTGATCGACGACGAGCTACACACGGCGGCAATTGCGCCCCCGTCTCCCGATCGGGGAGGCCGGGGCTCCGAGCCCGAGTCCGTCGAGGTCGAGCGGGAATCACTGGAAGAGGAGCGCCGCGTGCATGCCCGGATTCTCTACGAGGGCAAGCCCCGCAACTCCTTCGTCGCCGGCGCCGAAAACCTGATCCGCTGCTGGATCGGGCTGCCGGAGGACGCACCGATGGCCGACCAGCCGATCCCTCGGATAGATATCCCGCCGGAAGGGCTGTTGCTCAAGGTCGTGCTGTCCTGGGGCAATCAAACGGACGCCAAGCCCCTGCTGTTGCCGGCGGCACGCGATGCGCGCACCGGCGACTGCGACCTGCGCATCACCGTGCCGGTTGGGGAGCGGTTCGTCTGCGCGGACATCGCTTTTCTCTTCCGGGGACGTGTTTTCGAGGTAGTGCAGGTGCAAGCCTTCGCCGTTGCGCCCGGGGAACCCGAGATGCCGCACCAGGACGTGCAGGTGCGGGTCCAGGTCAGCCGCCGCGAGGTCATTGAGCTGCCCGAGCGCAGCCAGTTCGACGCCACCGTTGTCTGGGGAGAGGACCGGGCGCGCCCGGGGCAAGACCCGAGCGCCCCTCCCGCGCAACCCAGCCTGCGGGTTTTCGGCGATCGGGCCGCTGGCCAATACGATCTCAAGGAGGCGGACAAGGCGCTCGAGTGGGTCAACCAGAGCCTGTTCCTCACCGAGAAGTCCCTGGTACGTCGGCGCGCAGCACAGGGCGCGTCGGACACGCGGCCCATGCTCGACGCCAACGACCGCGACGTCCTGCGCCTGCTGCGCGACATGGCCCGGCATGGCGCGGTGATCTACAACGAGCTCAGTGCGCAAGGCTTCAAGGACCCGGGGACACGCATTCAGCTGCTCAACCGCGATGCACGCGGGTATGTGCCGCTGGAGTTCGTCTACGATCGGGGATCGCCGGTCGACGAACCCAGGCTTTGCGACGGCTGGGCGGCGGCGTTGATGTCCGATGAGGACAGCTGCCCGGTGTGTGGGGACGCCCCGCTGACGCTGGCGCAGCGCGACCGGGTACCCACCATCTGTCCAATGGGCTTCTGGTCGCTAAAGAAGATCATCGAGCGCCTCGACCCCGACGCGCCCGACGCGCACATCGCGGCCCCGACCGAGGCCCGGCGTACCCTGCCTGCGCTCGGTCATGTCTTGTTCGCGAGCAGTCACCGGGTGGATGCGGAAGACCGGGAAGGCGTCTGGCAGTCGCTGAGGCAGCACTTCGACGAGCCCGGACGGGCCGACGACTGGGACCAGTGGAAGCAGGCGCTCCACGGACACCCGCAGCTGCTCGTCGCCCTCCCGCACCACGACGTCGAGGCGGCGCTCGATTACCTGGAGATCGGCGACCAGCAACTGCCCGCGGAGAACCGCCGCTTACGACGGGATCAGCTGACGGAGCTTTACGTCAATCCCGACGGCGTCGATCCCGGGCCTATCGTGCTGCTGCTTGGCTGCCGCACGGGGGCCGCCACCGAGGTCGGCTATGCCGGCCTGGCGCGGCGTTTCCAGCAGCTGCACACCTCCATCGTGGTCGGCACCCTGGCTCAGATCCTGGGCCGCCATGCCGCGCCCGTGGCGCGCGAGCTCGTCAGCCAGCTGTTGGCGGTGGACGACCCCGAGGCGGATTTCGGCACCATCATGCGGCGGGTGCGAAGGCGCATGCTCGCCAACGGGTACCTGATGTCGCTCTGCCTGGTCGCGCTGGGTGATGCCGAGTGGCGCCTGACTCCACGGCACATACCCGCGACCGCTACCGGAGACCACGCCCATGTTTCGCCTTGAGATGCTGCCCGCCGCGCACGGCGATTGCCTGTGGATCGAATACGGTAGCGGCCACGTACGGTGCACCGCATCCTGATCGACGGCGGTCCGGGCCACACCTACCCGGCGCTGTGCGAGCGCATCCTGCACCTGCCCGCGGATGAGCGGATATTCGAGCTGCTGGTGATCACCCACATCGACGCCGACCACATCGAGGGCGTGGTCCGCCTGCTGCAGGACGCGGAGGCGCTGAATTGCACCTTCAATCGTATCTGGTTCAATGGCCGTGAACAGCTCAACCAGGTGCCCGACCCCGCGGGTGAACCCCTCGGGGCGCTGCAGGGCGAGATGCTGGGCATGCTGATCGCCGACTACGAGGCCTGGCTGGGCCGTGAGGTATGGAACCTCGACCTTCCCGACCGGCAGGCCGTCATCGACCGCGGTCGCGGTGAGCTGCCGGTAACGACATTGGCCGGCGACTGCCGACTCACCCTGCTCTCGCCGGACCAGGAGCGTCTGCTCGAGCTCAAGGACAATTGGGCGGACGAGCTGCGCAAGGCCGGTGTCACGTCGGGCGACACCCAGACCTTGAGGGCGAAGCTCGAGGCCAGCCGTAACCTGCGGCCGTTGGGCGACGTCCTCGGCGGCGAGGAAGAAGAGCCGGAGGAGGACCGCTTCGAGCTGCCGGCCGATGACGACAGCGACCTGGCGGAAACACTCGGCGACGTCCTCGGCGGAGACGGCGGCGAGCCGGGGGCCGACGCACCCTTCGGCGGCGATACCAGCAAGGCCAACGGCAGCAGCATCGCCCTGCTGCTCGAGTACCCGAAGGATAGGCCGCAGGCGCGCTTTCTGCTCGCCGGCGACGCCTGGCCATCGGTGCTGACCGCCTCCATCGACACCCTGGTGCCGGACCCTGACAAGCGGCTGTCACTGACCGGCTTCAAGCTCCCGCACCACGGCAGCGTCGCGAATATCAGTCCTGAGCTGCTGGCTCGGCTGAGCTGCAAGCATTACCTCGTCTCGACCAGCGGTGCGGTGTTTCGCCACCCACACGCACGGGCCGTCGATCTGCTGCTCGAGTCCCACCAGGCCCGCGGGAAGCCGAGGCTGCATTTCAACTACCTGACCTCCACGACCGCCGCTTGGAGCGATGCCGGGGACCAAAAGGCGAGGGGCTACCAGGCGTTCCATCCAAAGGGCATCTCCGTCGCGCTTTGAGTTGTAGTCGGTGTCGGATTTCGGCGGTCGGTACCCTGAAGTACACTTCGAGAGCGACGGTGGGCGCCAAGAAGGAAACACCATGAGCACCAAGCTCCAACACAGCGACCGCTTGACCTTGCTCTACGCCCTGAGCGACCTGCCGCAATTCATGGAAGCAGACGGGCGCCAGACCATCGTTAAGCATGCCCTCGGGCGGCTATGGGCTCAACGAGGATGTCAGAAAACGGCTTCGTTGGCTGAAGACGGGGCGACCGACCAAAGTCGCCGCATACGCCCTGATCCAGTTGTTCGACGGCTACGAGGTCGTCTCAGGCGTACCGGCCCTCGGCCTGATTGCCCAGTTCATCGAGCCACTCGTCGGTCCCCCTCATCAGGAGAAGCTGGTGGACATGCGCCAGCGCCTGGGTTGGGGGGCGGACCTCGCGCCCGCGCCGGCGGAGACCTGGCGCGACGAGCGTACACCCGCGGAGGTGGTGCGCGAGCGCATCATCGGCGAGGACACCCTCAAACACATCTACTACCTTCACCAGGCGCTTCAGGCGGCGGACGCCGTCGTCCGCGTGGAGGTTCCCAGTGGCGGGAAGGTCGAGAAGGGGACCGGATTCCTGGTCGCACCGGACCTCATGATGACCAACCACCACGTCATCAGAGACGCCGATGCGGCCCGGCGCGCGGAGGTCAGCTTCTTCTACGAGCTAGGCATAGACAAGAGCAAGCGCGACGAGATCACGGTAGGCGCCGCCGACGAGGCCCTTCTGTTCACGGACCCAGAACTCGACGTGTCCGTCGTCCGTCTCAAGGACCCGCCGCAGCTTGGACACTACCTGCCGATCAGACCAGCAAGGCTAGCGCAGGACCAGCGTGTCGCCATCATCCAGCACCCGGGCGGGTTCCCGAAAAAGATCTCCATGCAGAACAACATGGTGGCCGCGGCCGACGACAGGCTGGTGCAGTACTACACCAGCACCCAGGCGGGCTCCTCGGGCTCGCCGGTGTTCGACGACGACTTCGCCGTGGTCGCCATCCATCATGGCGCCGTCCAGGACGAGCGGTGGGATGGCGATGGTCGCGTTCGCCAGGCGGACCCCAAGCGGCCAGGATCGAAACAATTGGAGGAGCTACAGTGGCGCAATCAGGGCACCAGCATGATCGCGGTCCGGGACCGGCTCAAGGCGCAGGCGCCGGACCTGCTCGCCGCGATGACCGTGCTCGACTGATCGGCTACTGAGCCATGGACGCCGGTCAGCGAGAACGCATCGAGCAGCTCCTCTACGGGCTCCCTTTCTGGGAGGATCCGGGCCAGCGCAAGGTCCTGCTCGGCCGTGCTCCTGCGTGGGCACCCGATCTGGCTGGACATCAAGTACGGCGGCAGCCAAAGCGAGGCCGCGGACAGCCTGCTGGGGCTTTGCGAGGAGCACGCATCGAGGCTGCTCGGCGGCAAGCTTCCGGTCTGCGCCCTGCTGCAATACCTGAGCGACTTCTACGGGTCCGACCGCGATGCGGGCACCAGGATCGGGCATCTGGTGGCGGAGCTCTGCGCCCGCCGAGCCGACCGCCTGCGGCCGCCGTGGAAGGGCAAGCCGTACCGCGGGCTGGCCTATTTCGATCGCCGCCACTGGCCCGTCTTCTTCGGTCGCGAGGCCGAGCTTCAGGGGTTGATCGACGCGCTCAACACCGAGCAGGGCCGGCGTTTCCTGATCGTCGTCGGTGCCTCGGGCTGCGGCAAGTCGTCCCTGGTCCGCGCCGGGCTTTGGGCCGGATTGGAGCGCGGCGATGTGCCCGAGCTTCCGGGCAGCGATGGTTGGCTCATCGCGGCGATGAGGCCGGCGGAGATGGGCTCGCCGATGGGGGCCCTGCGGGCCGCTACCGTGGCGGCCATCAAGGAGCGCGACGGCTTCGAGGAGATGCTCGACTTCGACTGGGACCAGTCCCTCGCCGACATCGACGCCGGTAAGGGCTCCCTCGCCGCCCTCGCCGAGACCCTGCTCGCGGCGTCAGCCGGGTGGCCGGTGGCTGTTGATCCTGGATCAGATGGAGGAGCTGTTCACCGCGGTGGACGAATCCCGGCGGGAGGCCTTCATCGAGCAGCTGATCGATGCCACCAAGCCAGCGAACCGGGGGCAATCGCCGCGCTTCCAGGTGCTGGGCACCTTGCGGGCGGACTTCTTCCACCACTGTGTCGGCCACCCGAGCCTGAAGCTGGTCGTGGAACGGGGCGGCCATTTCCTGCTCGGCCCGCCGGACCGCCTCTCGTTGGAGCGTATGGTCACGGGGCCGCTCACCGAGGTCGATCTGCTGGAGAAGGACCGCCACGGCAATTGGCAATCGGTTCCGTGGGGGCTCGATCCCCGCCTCGCGCCCGAGATCGCCGCCGAGGCCGCCGGGCGAGAGGGCGGGCTCGCACTCATGGCCTTTGCCCTGCGGGAGCTCTACGAGCGCTGTGCGCCCCAACGGCACCTGGACCTCGCAACCTACCAGGGGGAGGACTTCGGCGGTCTCGGCGGCGCCATTGCCCGCCGTGCCGATCAGACCCTCAAGGACCTAGGCGGGGAATTCGATGAGGTGCTGGGGCGTGTCTTCGCGCGCCTCACCCGCGTCAGCGGGGACGAGCCGCCCACCCGCCAGCGGGAGCGGCTGTCGGCCTGGCATCAGGACGCCCAGGCCCTGCGCCTGGTGGACCGGTTCGTCAAGGCCCGCCTGCTCACGACTCGCGGCCGTGAGGGCGAGCCGCCGACCGTCGAGGTCGCCCACGAGGCCCTGCTGCGCGAGTGGCCAAGGCTCGTCGAGTGGATCAAGGACTCCCGTGAGGCCCTGCGGCTCCGCCACAGGGTCCTAGAGGAGACGCGCGTCTGGATACGGGAAGGCCGACCGGCGATTCTCCAGTGGAAGCACGAGGTGCTCGAACCGGCCCGCCGGCTGCTCGCCAAGTCCGCTCTCCTCGAGGACTTGGAAGGTGACCGGGATGTTGCTGCGTTCCTGACGCCGGAGGCCGATTCACTGCGAGACGAGCTGTTGCACGGGGACGTCGGCCATGAGCGCCGCGAGACCATCGGCATGCGTCTGTCGGAGATCGGCGACCCCCGTCGCGGCGTCGGGGTGACAAAGGACGGCGTGCCGGACATCCGCTGGTGTGACATCCCCGCTGGCGAGGTCGAGATCGAGAATCACGGGACCTTCGAGGTCGCCCCCTTCCGCATCGCGGCCTATCCGGTCACCTATGCCCAGTACAAGGCCTTCCTCGACGCCGACGACGGCTACCGGTCCGCCGACTGGTGGGAGGGGCTCACGCAGGAGCCGGAGCCCGGCCGGCCAGCTGCGGCGCTACGCGAGCTACCCGGCCGACAACGTCTCCTGGTATGACGCCACCGCCTTCTGCCGCTGGCTGACGCAGCGGCTGGGATTCGAGGTGCGCTTGCCGGACGAGTGGGAGTGGCAGTGGGCGGCGCAGAGCGCCCAACGCGATTTCGTCTACCCCTGGGGACCGGAATGGATCGACGGGGTTGCCAACACCTACGAGTCCGGCATTGGCCGCACCACGGCAGTCGGGATGTATCCGCGCGGCCGCAGTCTTCAGGGGGTCTACGATCTGGCAGGCAACGTCTGGGAGTGGTGCCGTAACCAGTACGAAAGATCCGCGAAGAACCGAGCCAGGCGGCGACGAGTCTCGCGTGGTGCGCGGCGGCTCCTGGGACTACGACCAGGACGACGCGCGCGCGGTCTACCGCTACTACGACCACCCGAACGACCGCAACGTCTACATCGGCTTTCGTGTGGTGTGCGCGTCCCCCATTCCCACTGAACACTGATCCGCTGGTCACTGGACACTGATCTTCTGTCTTCTGTACCGCGCGAAGCGCGGTCGCGCGGAGACGCCTGTCCAGCCCGCTGGACCCCGGCGATGCGAGCCCGCGCGACACGGTTACCAGACGAAACGGCTGAGCACATGCTCGCGCAGTCCCCAGGAGTCGGCATAGCGGACATGGTTGATCCAGCCCTGGACGCTGGCGTCGAACTCGGCGAAGCTGATGCGCCCCTGCGCGCCAGGCGTCGAATCGTTCGCCGAGTCGGCGGGTGCCCTCGCACGACCTTGCGCGCCTTGACGCGCCGATGGGTCGGGATAGACCACGAAACCGAGCCAGGGAATGCCGCAGGCGACCGGCACCACCTGGGCGGAGCCCTCGTGCACGGTCAGCCGCAGCCGCGCGAGCCGCTCGACGATCGCCCGCTTCCAGGCCCAGAGCTGGGGCTTGCTGTCGCGCGAACAGGGCGATGTCGTCCACGTAGCGCAGGTAGGCGCGGCAGCCCAGCTCCGCGCTTGACGAACTGGTCGAGGGGGTGCAGGTAGCAGTTCGACCAGAACTGGGAGGTGAGATTGCCGATGGGCAGACCCCGCGGGCGGCAGGCGGCCAGCAGGTCGTCGCCGGGGAACCAGACCATCTGGTACTCCTGGTCCAGCACGCCGGTCGCCGCTGTCGATGATCCGCGCGACCAGGTCCAGCACGCGCGGCGTCCGCGCATCTGCGCGGGCCAGGATGTCCAGCAGGATCGCGTGGTCGATCGACGGGAAAGTGCTGGACGATGTCCAGCCGCAGCACGTAGCGGATGGCGCCGGGCGAAGCTGCTGCAGCCGGTCCACGGCCCGGTGGGTGCCCTTGCCCGCGCGGTTGGCGTAGCTGTCGCGGGATGAACAGGCGCTCGAAGAGCGGCTCGATGAGGTTGCAGAGCGCGTGGTGCACCACCCGGTCGGCGAAGGGCGCGGCGCTGATGCGCCGGCGCTTGGGCTCGTGGATGTGGAAGTGGACATAGCCGCCGGGCCGCCAGGTACCGGCCCGTAGCGCGGACTGCAGCGCGAGCAAGCCTGTCGGCGACCTGGTACTCGAAGCGCGCCACATCCGGCTTGCCGCGCTTGCCGCGCGCCGCCTTGCGCCAGGCCAGCAACAGGTTGTCCCAGGCGGTCACCCGTTCGAAGCGTCGCCTCGGAGGGTTGGGCAATGGCGGAAGACATGGTCATCTTCGCTCGCGTCTTCGACCTGCTGGAATGGCTGGTGCCCAAGGGGGAGTCGTTTCCGCGGCCATTCCGGCACACGGTGACGGAGCGTCTACTGGGGGCGGCCCTGGACCTGCCGGAGCAGCTCTTCGCGGCGCAGTGCCGGCGCGGGCAGGCAACGGCGGGAAGCGCTGGCGGGAGCGGATGCCGCCCTCAACAGGCTGCGGCTCTATCTGCGGCTCGCCCATCGCTGGCGCTGGCTGTCCGACGGTCAGTACGAGCACGTCAGCCGCATGGTGGCCGAGGTCGGGCGGCTGCTCGGTGGTTGGATCCGCCAGGCGGATCGAGCGCAGGGATGAGGCGCCGCGGGGCTCTGCGCCCGGGCGGCGCCTCGCTTCGATATGCGCCCGACGCCGCGAGCGGCGTGCGGACGGGACCCGCCCGCGCCATCCACCTGCCCTCCGCCGCATCCCGCAAACCTTGGTCGGCGGGACCTGTCGGCATCCGGAGGGTAGACGATGGATGTGGGACGCGCACACCACACGAAAGCCGTTGTTGTCGTTGCGGTTGTTCGGGTGGTTGTTGTTGCGGTTGTCCGCGCGCGCGTTGTCCTGGTTGTTGTTCCAGGAGCCGCCGCGCACCACGCGAGACTCGGAATCGGGCCGCCCCACCGGTTTTCCGGCCTGTTCAGGTTAACCGACGGTGCGGACTCTGAGCCAGTCCCGCGGAGGGTTTTCTGGGGCTTTTCGGGACGCCCCGTCGCGCATTGGCCGCCGGTCTGTGGATAAAATCGCGCGCGACCGCGCTGCGCGCGGTTCAGCGGGCAGAAGATCAGTGTTCAGAGACCAGTGGCTCAGCGCTCAGCGGGGATGGGGGACGCGCACACCACACGAAAGCCGAAGTCGTCGTCGCGGTAGTTCGGGTGGAAGTCGTAGCGGTCGTCCGCGCGCGCGAAGTCCCGGTCGTTGTCCCAGGAGCCGCCGCGCACCACGCGAGACTCCTCGCCGCCTAGCCGCGTTTGGTCTGGGTTGCTGTATTCGTTAAGACACCACTCCCAGACGTTTCCGGACAGATCCAGCACGCCCTCCGGGGAGGAACCTTGGGGGTAGATGCCGACGGCGGACGTTCGCTCCAGATAGTGCGGCCCGACATCGCGCAAAGTTTCGTTGATGTTCGCCAGGCCCGACCGGTACTCCGGTCCCCATGGGTAGATCCTGCCGTCGGTGCCCCGCGCCGCCCGCTCCCATTGCCACTCTGTAGGCAGTTGGATATCGAGGCCGGTCTTGTAGCTCAACCAGGCACAGAAGGCCATCGCCTCGAACCAACTCACCATCTCCCGCGGGTGGTTGGCGATGTCCCACCTTGGCTGGTCAGGGTGGCGGTCAGGCTCATCAACACTAAGACCTTTCCACCAAAGATCGCTTGCGTAGCCGTCCGGCGCGTCGACGAAGGCGCGGAACTGGGCATTGGTGACGGGAAAGCGCGCGATGTGGAAGGTCTCGATACGTCGCCGCTCGCCATTCTGGTAGACGAACTCGCTGCCCGGGATCTCCACCCAGTCGATGTCGGGCAGGCCTTCATCGGTAACGCCGACGCCCTTGCGGTCGTCGAGACCAAGACGGCCTAGGGCGCGACCGACGGCGGCGCGGGCCTCGGGCCGGGGCTCGCGGGTGGCATCGGTCAGTCGGGGCCGCCAAGCGGCGTGAAGTTCCCGGAACAGGGCATCCCGGTCGGCGATCTCCGCGCCGCTCTCCGGGATACACTGGGCAGCGACCTCGGGCTGGGCGTCCATGAGCCAGCGGATCACAGGGGTGCAATCCTGGGCGTGCAGTCCGGCGAGCAGCACCGCGGATTCTTCCCAGCCGCTGCGCTCCCACCAGCGCTCCGCCGGCCAGAGCTGATCGGCCGAGAGCTCGCCGGCGGCGATGCGTCGCTGCATCGCGGTTGCGGTGAAGTATTCCTGCAGCAATTGATGGCGAAAACGGATCTCCTCGGTGCCCTCGAGAAGGCTCGCGTCCTCGGCCTTCTTCAACGGCGACGCGTCGCCGAGGACCGCGAGCACGTCACTTCGTCTGATAACGGTCTGCATGCCGAGGTCCTCGGACTGGTCGACAGGTGGCTCGCCGACCAGCGCCTCAAGGACGTCTTCCCTGGCGAGTACACCCGGCACGCCGAAGTCGTCGGCCTCCTCCCGGTCCCTGTCGACGCGCTCACCCTGCATACTCCAGGCGACTTGGCACAGACCCTCCAGCAGCCGCTCGCCCTCTACTGTCCGGACCCAGTGACCGGACGGGTCCCTGGCCAGCAGACCCTCGCGGCGCAGCAGGCGGTCGATGAATCTGGCGAACAGGTCACCCCGGTTGCGCGGCAGCTCCCCCTCGAAGACCCAGACCTGGTAGAGCATGGTGAGCATGAACGGGTTGGACGCCAGGCGCAGCAGGCTGCGCGGGTTGGGAATGCAACGACGCCAGATCTCGTCATCGGCGTTGTCCGTCCCCGCGTAGGCCTTCTCGTCGTCTCGCGGGTCGGACACGGACCAGAAGGCGTCCTCGGTCGCGCCGGCCGCCAGCCACTTTGCGAGCACGCCGGCGAGGCGCTCGTCCCCCGCGAGCTGCCAGAACAGGCGCTCGGCGCTGCCCGGCGCGACGCCCTCCGCGTCTTCCGGCAGCCAGTGATGCAGTACCTGCCGGACGCGCTGGGGCGAGAGGGGCTCCAGGCTCAGGGTGTCGAGGCCCAGATCAAGGTCTCCCGCGTAGTCGTCGCGCCGGCAGGAGACGATAAAGGGCGTGGCTCTGGCCAGTAAGCCCTTGAAGGCCGCCACCGCGGCAGCCTTCGCCTTGCGCTTGGCGGTCGGTACTTCGTTGAGTCCGTCGAGCAGCAGGACCAGCCGGCCCCTTTCGCTTAACGCCGGGACGGCCCAGCCGACCTCCGGAACGCGATCCTCGAGGAAACCCGCCAGATCCTCGTCGCCGCGCCAGCTGCCGAGGCTCGCGAGAACGGGAAGGGGTGCCTCGGGATCCGTTCGGGCCCTCCGGGCGAGGTCCGCGGCTAGCTTGCGCAGCGTGGTGCTCTTGCCGGCGCCGGGCGCGCCTAAGAGTGCGGCCTGCTGGACATCGCCGAAGGCAACGAGGATGTCGTCGTACTCCCGTGGCCGGCGTTCGGTGGACCCCTTGCGAGGTTGTGGACGGTGGAGCAGGAGGGCGATGTCCTCGTCGTCGCTCCAGGGTCTCAGCAGGGCTACCGTTTTCGCCGCGGACTCGATGTCGGCTATACCGCGCAGCGGCGCGTAGAGTCGTGCCTTCTCGTCGATCTCGGACAGCAGGCGGTCGAGGTAGGCAAGCTCCTCCCCGCGGGTGGGCAGCAAGCAGAGCGCATCGATCAGGGGAGGGAGGTCGGAATAGTCCGGATCGCCCTGCCGGCCTCGGACTTCCGCCATTGTTCCGAGCAGGAGGGACAGGCAGTGGCGGCCGCGGTCCGCGCAGCCGAATGCCAGAAGCCTTCCTACGGCGTGGTCAGCAAACTCGAGCGTAGAGCCCGTGTAAACGATGGTGCCGCGTGGGTCGCGCTCGCTGTTACCGAACGCCAAATTGAAGACGGTTCTTCGCCCCTGCTCGCCGTCGGCGGCAAAGAACCGCTCGAGCAGACTTACGGCCCGCTCGTGGACCCTCGCGTGCTTCAGGACGTCGGAGCCTGACATGAATTCGAATTCCCGCGGCGGCTTTTGCCGTGCGGACGCGGAGGGCGGCAGCCGCGTCGCCGCTCGAAGTTGGCCCTGCCTGCAACCTACGCCGGGTTGCCAACCTGAGTCGCGGTCACCGTCCGCCCGCCCGAGATCGTTGACCTCGGGGATAGTATCCGACCGGGGCGCGCGAAGCATCGCCTCGAGCCCAATATTCGAATCGAAGCAGACCGATCCGGTCCGAATATTCGGCAAATCTTCGGCCTGCCAGTCTGACGCTCGCACGGCGCTTGGTCGACGCCAGGGGGCTACCCCGGGGTTGGTAGGGCGACCGCCAGACTGTCCACCCGCGCGCACCGGAGATCCTTCTTGGGTGTCTCTGCCTGCCAAGCCTGGCGATCTTGGCGCGGTGCAAGTGCCCTTCTTAGATTGTGTTTCTGGTCGCTTAGGTGACATGAAACGGCCGGCATCCCTGCCCCCACGGGGGGCGGAATCGATCGGCGCTCCCCATGGGCGCGGAGGGTCGCGAAGCCTCGCCGTGGAACCCGTTCTCCTCTGCCAGCCTGTGCAGGCTCCGGGGGGCGACCCGCGGGGGCTCGCGGGTCCGGCGATCGGTCCCGGGTAAACGGTGCCGTCGGTGTGGCCGCCGAGGCGGGTGTAGACGGGGCAGTGGTTCGTGCAGGCCGCGCAGCGGATACAGCGCAGCGTCTGCCTCAGCTACGGGTCGGCGAAGATGCGCGAGCGGCCGTTGTCCAGCAGCAGGAGGACCTCCCGGGACCCGTCCCGCTCGCCGGGCCAGGACTCGGCGCTGCCGACCTCCCGGCTCTACGCCTTGCGCGTGACGCGGTCCGGAGGCTGGGGAATGCCACCGGGGCGCTCCGGCGCCGGCCTTCCCGAGAAGCGCGTCGCCGCAAGGTCGTTGCCCCCCAAAAGAAGTGAACCGGGCGGCGTTTACCCGTGAAGCGAGCGCGGAACCTCCTGAACATTCGGTCGGCCTGCAGCAGCTCATGGCAGTACCGGTTGGCTTAGTCGTAATCGTATGCGGCATGCCCCCGATCCTGACTGAATGAGATCGGATCCGGTATCTCGTTCGGGACATCGTGGATACCGACCGGAATTGCCATCTCGGCGAGGAGACGCGTCAAACCCGGCAAAAAGCCCGCCACCGACATGGGCGTCAGCGGAAAGCCCCTGCGCGCGCCGTCGCTCGCGCATACCCGCCGCTGGTGATCGATGCAGTCGAAGTCGATCTGGAACTGGCGCGTGCCGTCTCGGACCGTCGATGTGGCCAGTCCGCCAGTCGTCAGGTAAAGGGCGACGTGCCAGGACTGGTCGACCCAGGTTGTCTTGGCCAGGCGCACCTTGCCGACGGTCTGGGTTCAGAGATGCGGGGGTAGCGCAGGTGTCTGCCCAGGCCAACTGGGGCCGTTCAGGCCCAGCCGGACGGCTTGCGCCAGAAGCCGCTCATGTTTTTCCCGGTGGCGCGCCGCGTTGTGGCTCGAACAACCGCCGTATATCTGCCGCTCTTTGCGAACAGGTCCGTCCAAGATCGGCAGATTCAGCGTCACCGGACCACGCGGCTAGGAGGCTCGGGTTACGTATTCGAATCAGGGTTGGGCGATCTCCAGGACGATCTTCCCGCGCCCATGCCCTGAGTCGAGGCGCTCATGGGCGCGGCGGACGTCCTCCAAGGGCATGACCTGGTCAATAATCGGCCGCGCCTGTCCCCTGTCGAACAACGGCCGCATCTCTTCCAGCCGGCGCCTCTCGCGGGTCAGAAACACGCCGTGCAGCGCGATGTTGCGCTGGTACAGCAGCGTTAAATCGCCCTGTGGCGGGAGTATGCAAGCGACCCGCGCACCGGGTCGCAGCGCGGGCAGGCAGCGAGCCACTCGATCCGTGCCCTCGATGTCGAAGGCCGCATCGGCACCCTTGCCGCCGGTCTCCGCCAAGACGATATCCGTGACCTTCTCGGAACGGTAGTCGATGGCCAGGTCGGCGCCCAGTTGCCGGAGCAATTCCAGGTTTCCGGCGCTCGCGGTGGCCAACACCCGCGCCCCGGCGGCGTGGGCGAATTGCACGGCAAAGGAGCCGACCCCGCCGGCCCCGCCATGGATGAGCACCGTCTCGCCAGGGCGCAAGGCCAAGCGCCGGATCACGGCCTCCCAGGCCGTACCCCCGGCCAACGGCACGGCAGCGGCCTCGACGAAGGAAAGCCCCTTCGGTTTGGGCGCTGCCAGCCGCGCGGGCACCACCTCGTACTCCGCGTAGCTGCCGTGGGGATTGCCGAAAATCTCGGGGGTGTACCAGACCTCGTCGCCGGCCGCGAGGTCCTGCACGCCGGGGCCGACCTCATCGACGATGCCCGCCGCGTCGTAGCCAAGTATCACAGGCGGAACCAGATTGGCCCAGGTTCCGTTTGCCCGCAGTTTGGCGTCTACCGGGTTCGTCCCGGATGCCATCACGCGCACCAGGATTTCTCCGGGCCCTGGCGAGGGTCGTTCGATCTCCCGCAGCTCGAAAAGATCCGGGTCGCCGAACCTGGGAAGGACCATGGCGCGCATGTCTTGCTCCTGTCGCGTTGTTTACCTCCGTTCGGTGGAGACGGACCGCGCAACTCTCAAGCCCATGGTTTGATGGAAACGTCCGCGGGCGGCCTTGAGCCGGTCGGAGAACATGCTGCGTGGCACCGGTCTGACGAGGCAGATCGGGACCCGGACGAAAAGCAAGCCTGCTGCCCCGCGTGACCTGTCGGCCCCTGTCGTGGCATCCCACCGCAGGGGGCTACTCCTCGAAAAATCGCGCCAATCTGGTCCCTCAGGGTCCCGTAGATCGCGCGGCGATGATTCCTCGGAACAAGCACTGAAGGCGGCCGGGTGCGCATACCTTGATCTTGTTAGGCACCCGTCGAGGGGCGCGCCCTTGGCAGACCAGAGGGTGGGTAGCGATGGCGCTCCTCGTAATACGACGCCCCCGGGTCGCTGTAGTCCACGCCGTAGCGCAGGGTGTTATAGAACAAGATCGCAAGTTTCCGTGCCGTGACGTCACTGCCTTCGCTTTGCCCACGCGCGTGGCCAGGCGGCGGTAGAAGGCCCCAGGGCGCTCTCGGTCTTACCCACGTTGACGGCGGCCAAGCGCAGCAGCGCGCTGGTGAGGTTCTTCGAGCGACGGGTCTGAGCGGACAGCACCTTGCCACCGGAGATCTTGTTGCCGGGGGCCAGACATAACCGGGAGGTGAAGTGCTTGGCCGTCGGCCACTTCGAAAAGTCGGTGCCGCACTCGCTGACGAGCTTCAACGCCAGCGACGGCCCGATGCCGTGGATCTGGGTCAGATCCACACCGATCATCGCGTACAGGGCAGCACGGACATCGAAGTTCAACGCGTTGGGTTGGCGTGTGGTATGCCGCGCGGCGGGTAATGGCTCCGTTGGGGGCGTGCAGCCGGACCAGCATTGCCTCCAGGTGCTGGTCGCATTCCGCGACATGGCGTTGGTAGGTATCGTAGAGGGCGACCGCCTGGCTCAGCGCGAACAGGTGCTCGGGAGGATAGCTGCCTTCGAGGGCGTGGGCGATGCTCTCTGCCGAAGCCTTGCAGGGGGCGTCGCGGTATCTCGCCAGCGTGGCGGGATCGCAAACGCCCTTGAGAATGGCGCGAATGATGCGCATGACGGTCTTGCCGGTGATATCGGAGACGACGTGATGCAGTTGCAGATTCATCTGCATCAGCGCCGCGGGGAGATCTTCCCGATCAAGAGCAACACCGGGCGGCGGCGCCTCAATATCAACGGTGCTATCGCCCTGGGTAGCCTGCGCGGGGAGTTCCGCTTCGACGATACCATCGACGCCGCCTCGGCCATCGCGTTGTTCCGGCAGATCGAGGCGGTCAACCCCGACGCCCCGCTCATCACCGTTTACTGCGATAATGCCCTGTATTACCGCGCCAAGGCGGTGAGCGAGTACCTCCAAGCCTCCCGCATCCGCCTCATCTTCCTTCCGCCGCACTCGCCGAACCTAAATTTGATCGAGCGGTTGTGGAAAGACTTCAAACGCCAAGTGCTCTACAACCACTATTACGAACGTTTCGATCAATTCACCGCCGCGTGCCGTAAGTTTTTGGACGAGCTGGGCTCACATGCGGAAAAGCTCCGTACCCTTCTCACGGAAAATTTCGAAATCGTTCGTGAATGACGAAAACCGAAATCTGGTATTAGCGGGGTATACCAATCCGTCGAATCATCGCGCCCGTGAGTCGAGCATTGGCCGACGGATCGACGGTGCCCGCATCAACCGGATAGGAGCGGATCGAGTGTCGGGCGCCTCGCGCCGTCGGGTGCGGAGCCGGCCGTCGGGCCCAGCTGAACGAGCAGATTCGCACCGGGCGGCAGCACGTCCACCTCCGCGTTCGATTCGACGAGGCGCTCGGTCTCCATCACGTCCAGGACCGCGTCCAGGACTTCCGGGTCCTGGCGCGCGATATCGTTCAGGGCGTCGCCCACCACCGAGGGCCGGGTCGCGGCGGCCTCGGCCATCTTCTGGGAGACCTTATAGGCGGTCTGGCTCTTGATCAGCCCGACCCGGTTCTCACCGTCCTGCTTCATGGCACTGGTGACCTGAACCAGGCGCTTGACGACCTTCTCGGTGATGTTGTCGACCATCTGGCGGTCCGTGAAGGCCACCTTACGGATGTAGACCGAGCCGAGCTGATAGCCCCATTTTTCCGACAGCGGCGAGACGGTTGCACGCACCTGATGGCTCAACTGGTGCCGGTCCTCGAGCATCTTGTCCATGTCCAGATTGCTCAGCGTCGAGATGGTGGAGCTCGCCACGTTGGCTTGCAGCGAGCCTTCCGGGTTGGCGTTGTTGAACAGGTAGGCCACCGGGTCGCTGACCCGCATCTCGTACCAGATGCCGACGCCCATCGGGGTGCCCTCGCCGGAGTTCACCATCTGGTCGCGCAGATAGTGTTGGCGAAGCGCGGTGCTGACCGGGTAGCGCTTGCCGAAGAAGGGCACCAGCAGGGCCTTGGGGCCGAAGTGGAGGAGGGGTATCCGCAGGCCGGCCTGGTCGATGGTGCCGATCACGCGGCCGAACAGGGTGAACACCTGGGCCTCGCGCTCGTTGACGATGGTGTAAAGACCGAAGCGGTTCGCCACGCCGAGCAGGATCGGGATGAACAGAACCCCCGCCGCGAGGGCCATCAGAGGTAGGACGTAGGGCGCCAAGGATTCGTCGATGGGCATCAGGTTCTCCTTAGCGCTCGCCGCCGGTGGTCTGGACGATGCGCCGGGCGTTCCTCAGCAGCGGAATGCGCATGTTCCGGAGATAGGCGCGCAGGGCCTCGCTGCCCCCGCCGCCCTTGATGCGCGCCAGGGTGTCGGCCAGCTCGCGCAGCGGTGCGACCTCGGCCCGCGCATTGTTCATCGCGATGTCGACGGCGCGCTTGCTCATGGTGATCTGCTGCTCGGCGTCGGCCCGCGCCGTGCTGATGTCCGCCGCGACCTGGTTGCGGGTGCTGTTGATGGCGGACAACGCCCGGTCCACCTCGGGCGGCGGGTCGATCTGGGTGATCAGCGCGGCGTCCAGCTCGATGCCGTAGCGCGCGCCGGTCGAGGCGCATTGCTGCTCCATGTACTCGTTAAGCAGCGGCAGGTTCTTGCGCAGGTCGTTGATCGAGACGCCTTCCGAGAGCTCGGCCGCCCCGGTGCCTTCGCCGTCAATCGCCGTGTCGCCGATCAGACCCTGCCCCTTGGGATCCGAGAAGTTCGCGATACGCTCGCGCAGCACAGAGATGAAATAGCCCATCACGTGCTGCAGCGGCGCGTCGACGCCGAAGAAAAAGGCGTAGAGGTTGTCCTGCGCCACCCGGAATCGGATCTGGCCGTTGACGCCCGTGGTCAGATTGTCCTTGGTCACGGCCTCGATCGTGGATTGGCTCTTGGTCGGATCCCAGGTCAGATCCAGGGCCTGGGTCGCCACGTCCACCTTGTGGACCTCCTGCCAGGGCCATTTGAAATAGGGTCCGCCGGGGCCAACGACACGCAGCCGGGGAAAGCTGTAGCGGGCGCGCTCCTCGGGGCTCAGGCGCTCGTCCAGGACCACCTGGTCGCCGTGCCGCCGGGCACGGCCGAATGACGTGATCACGGCCCGCTCGTTCGGCTTCACCGTGTAGAGGGCCTGGATGATGACCTTGTACAGGATGTACATGCCCATGCCGGTCAGGAAGGCCGCCTCGATCATCGGTTGCTCCCGTCGGTGTAGCGCGCCCCGCCGCCAAGGGGGACGCGGGGCGGGCGAGAAGTGTTCACGAAGGATGTCGGCTTTGACCGGCGCTGTCTACGTAGCAGGTCGCATCTCCCCGCGTCGAAGCGGGTTGTCCCGCTGCGAGACGCGCCGTCCGTGACTACCGCGCGTCACTGGCCGCGTCCTCGGGTCGACCCATCCTGCGCCGCGGTCGCGGGGATCGGGTACGCCGTTGCGTGCGGCTGGTCTGGGAGCGCGCCCGGCGCGGGCGGGCTCCGGCCAGAGCGGGAATCTGCTCGATCGCCACGCAGACGAGGCCGAGCATCAGATAGGTACCGGTTACAAAGAGCAGGATCACGAGGGCATTCATCAGCGTATCCATCGTCATCTCCAGCGGGCAGTGTCTCGGGGGTGACTCAAGGATGCGCGTGGCGGTGGCTCAAGGCGTGAGTCCGCGGAGCTGGCCTGCCGGGGGCTCCGCGCGGCGGCCGGTGTGAGCCGACCGCTCCGAACGGCTGCAGACGACCTGGCGGTGGATATTCGGGCGGGACTGACCGCGGGAGGCGGCGGCTCACTCGTCGTGCAAGGCCTCGACCGGGTCCAGAGCGGCCGCCCGGAGCGCCGGAACCACGCCGGCGGCCAGCCCGATCAGCGCTGCCGTCAGCTCGGCTACGACGACGAAGTCCCAGGCGGTCTGGGTCGGCAGAGCGGGCACCGCCGCGCCGATCAGCCAGGCGCCGCCGGCGCCGACGGCGAAGCCGACGGCGCCGCCCAGCAGCGCGAGCAGCACCGCCTCCAGCAGGAACAGCATCAGGATCTGGTCGCGCTCGGCGCCCAGTGCCCGCAGAAGGCCGATCTCCCGCCGGCGCTCGCGCACGGCGATGGTCATGATGGTGAGGATGCCCACACCGCCCACCACGAGCGAGATGCCTCCGAGTGCGCCGACCGCTAGCGTCAGCACGTCGAGCACGGAGCCCAGCACATCGAGCATCTGATCCTGGGTGGTGATGGTGAAGTCCTCCGAACCGTGACGCTGTTTCAGCAGCTCGCGCACACGTTCGACCACCGACTCGCTATCTGCTTCCCCCGCGTACAGCAGATCCAGCTCCATCAGACTTTCGCGGTTGAACAGCCCCAGCGCCCGGCTCACCGGGATGAAGACCGAGTCGTCGAGGTCGAAGCCCAGCATCTGCCCCTTGGGCTCCATGACCCCGGCCACACGGTAGGGCTCGCCGCCGATGCGTATACGGCTCCCCAACGGCGCCGTGTCGCCGAACAGCTCCCGGTGAAGCTTGGTCCCAAGCACCGCGAAGGCGCGCGCCTGGCCGGCCTCGTCCTCCGGCAGGAAACGGCCGATGGCGGGGCGCATCCGCCAGACCTCGGGCACGCTTGCGCCGACGCCGAAGACGGTGGTCCGCCGGCTTCGACCGCCGACCTCGACCGCGGCATTGCCCTGGACCATCGGCAGGACCGCCTCGACGCCCGGCAAGCGGTTCAGCGCCGCGGCGTCGCCCAGGCTCAGGGGCCGTACGTTGCTGATGATCGCCCCGGACATCCCCAGCGTGTTGCTCTTGCCGGGGGCGATCGCGATCAGGTTGGTGCCGAACTGGGTGAACTCGGCGAGCACGAAGCGGTGGATGCCCTCGCCGATGGCGGTTAGCAGGACCACGGCCGCCACGCCGATGGCGATCCCGGTCACCGTCAGCAGGCTGCGGGTGCGATGCGCCCGGATGGCGCCGAGCGTGAACTGGGCGAGGTCGCGGGCGCGCACGATCAGCGGTCCGCCAGCGCGACCACGGGATCCAGTCTGGCCGCCCGCAGGGCCGGGAGCAGGCCGAATATCAGTCCGGCCGCTATCGATACGGCCGCCGCCGCCAGCGGCGCCCAGAACGGGACCACCAGCTTGAAGGCGTCCACCTGGCTGTTGAACAGCGTCACGGCGGCGAATGCCAGGGCCAGCCCCCCGGCCGTGCCGGCGCCGGACAACAGCAGTGCCTCCAGCAGGAATAACCGGAGGATCTGACGCTTCGGGGCCCCCAGGGCCTTGAGCAGGCCGATCTCACCGGTACGCTGGGCGACGGCGACCAGCATCACGTTCATGATCAGCACCCCGGCCACGGTCATGCTGATCGCCGCGATTCCGGTCACCGCCAGGGTCAGCGCCGTCAGGATCCGGTCGAAGGTCGAGAGCAACGCGTCCTGGGTGATGATGGTGACGTCGTCCTCACCCTCGTGACGCTCGCGGACGATGGCCCGGATCGCCTCCTCCGCGTCGGCCAGCACGGAGCGGCTCGGGGCCTGGACCAGGACGCGAAACAGGGCCGGGGTGTTGAACAGGGCCTGCGCCGAGGCGACCGGGATGATGGCCAGGTCCCCCAGCTCCTGTCCCAGGGACTGGCCCTTGGTCGCCAGCAGGCCGATGACCCGGAAGCGTCGGTCGCCGATACGAATCCACTCGCCGAGCGGGCTTCGGTTGCCGAACAGCTCCCGCGCCAGCGTCTCGCCGAGCACCGTTACCGGCCGGGCACGTTCCGGGTCGCCCGGGGGCAGAAAGAGCCCCTGCGCGAGCTCGAGCTGGCGCACCGGCTGGAAGTCGCTGGTCGAGCCCACGATGGTCACCTCGCGCTGCAGGCTGCCGTAAGAGACGGGTGCCGAGCCGACCGCAATGGGCGCCATGCGCGTGACGAACCGGGAGCGTGACAGGGCGACGGCGTCGTCCAGCGTCAGGTCGCGGGGCGTCTCGCCGAACAGCGGCGGGGGGCCGCCCGATGTCTCGTTGCGACCGGGCAGGACGATCAGGAGGTGGGTGCCGAGCTGCGTGAACTCGTTGAGCACGTAGTGTCGCGCGCCTTCCCCTAGGGCGGACAGCAGCACCACCGCCGCGGTGCCCAGCCCCATCGCGAACAGGGTCAGCCAGGTGCGCGCGCGGTGGGTCGTGAGCGACCGCGCACCGTAGTACAGGCTGTCATCTAGGCGCACCTGTCCTCCAGGATGCCCCCGTCGTCCATGCGAACCCGCCGACGCGCCCGATCCCCGATCTCGGCGTCGTGAGTCACGATCAGCAGCGTGAGACCGCGGGCATTGAGGGCCTCGAGGGTCTGGATCACCTCCTGGCCCGAGCTGCGGTCGAGGTTTCCGGTGGGCTCGTCGGCCAGGATCAGCCCGGGCTCCATGATGGTCGCCCGCGCGATCGCGACCCGTTGGCGTTGGCCGCCGGAGAGCTGGTCCGGCCGGTGGTGGGCGCGATCGGTGAGCCCCAGGGCGGCGAGGATGCGGTCCACCCGTTCCCGGCGCTCGCTTGGCGGGAGTCCGGCCAGCACCAGCGGCAGCGCCACGTTATCGGCCGCCGACAGGCGCGGGATCAGATGGAAGGATTGGAAGACGAACCCAATGCGCTCGCGGCGCAGCGCCGCCCTCTCTTCTTCGTTGAGCTTGGTCGTCTCCCGGCCGTCCAGCTCATAGCTGCCGGCGTCCGGACGGTCCAGCAGGCCGAGAATATTCAGCAGCGTGCTCTTGCCGGACCCCGACGGGCCCATGATGGCCGCGTACTCGCCGTCCTCGAGGGAGAGGTCGATGTCGCGCAACGCATGGACCGGCTGATCGCCGACCTCGAAGGTGCGCACGATGCCGGAGAGGCGAATCATTTCCCGTCGGCTTCGGCCGTCGCGAGCGCCCCGTCCTCCACGCCGTCGCGGTCCAGCGACAGCACCACGCGCTCGCCTTGCTCGAGGCCTGACCGTACCTCGGTCTGGTCCCAATTGCTCAGCCCTTTCTCGATGGCGCGCTCCGCGAGCAGTCCGGTCGAAGGGTCGAGCACCAGCACGCCGCCTTCCGCGCGCACCGCGGCGGTGGGCACCCGAAGCACGTCCTCGCGGCGCTCCACGATGACCTCGACGTCGGCGCTGTAACCGGCAAGCAGGGGGGCATCCGCGGGCGGGTCCAGGATCTCGACCTCGACCTCGACGGTGCGCGACTGCTTCTCGACATCGAGCACGTAGGGCGCGATACGGCGCACCCGGCCGGGGAAGGCGCGCTCGCCGTAGGCATCCAGCGTGACCCGGGCCTCGGCGCCGAGCCGGACGCGGGGCGCGTCCACCTCGTCGATCGGGGCGGAGATGTAGAAGCAGCTGTCGTCGATCAGGTCGACCGCCGGCGGGGTCGGGATGCCGGGCGGGGAGGGCGTCACGTACTCATTCAGCTCCCCGGACACCTCGGCGACGACACCGTCGAACGGCGCCTTCAACCGGGTACGCTCGAGTTCCGCCTGAGCCACCCCGAGCCGAGCCGTGTTGACTCGCGCCGTGGCGTGGGCGGCCTCACAGTCGGCCTGGCCGGCCTGTGCCGCGGTAATGGCCCGGTCCACCGCCTCCTCGGAGGCCATGCGCCGCGCCTTGAGCTTCACCTGGCGGGCGGCCTCGCGCTCGGCGTTGTCGGCGTTCAGGCAGGCGGCGCGGGCGCGCGCCTCGCCGGCGTCGGCCTCCCGCTCGGCCAGCGTCACCTTGGCCTTCAGATCCTGGTTCCAGAGCTCCAGCAGCAGCTGGCCGGTCTCGACCCTATCCCCCTCGTGGACGTCGAGCGCGGCGATCTGCCCGCCGGTGCTCGGCGCCAGCTTCGCCCGGCGGCAGGCCTTGACGGTGCCCGCGCGGGTGTTCGCGACCGTCTCCTCGACGACGCCGCTCTCCACGGCCTGTACTCGCACCGCCACCGGCTCGGGGCGCGCAAGCCACCACCAGACGGCGGCGATCGCGGCGGCAAGGGTCGAGAGGACGGTAACACGGGTCCAGCGGCGCATCGGCGGAGGCAATAGGGCAGGGACGGTAGGCCTATTGTACCGGCATCAGGTTCCGCCCCGTTTGCCGGTCTCGTGCCCGTGCTTGATTGGGAATGGGTAGCGGCGGCTAAGCCGCATCGGGCTCGACCAGCCGTGCGGCGCAAAAGGCGACATAGGGGGCCATCGGTTCGCCCTGGGCGTCGTATCGGCCCCCGCTGACCCGGAACCCGAGCCCCGAGAAGGTCGAGAGGAGCTCCTGCTGGGAGATCGGGTAATCGCGCTCGCGCATGTGCGCCACGGTGCTTTCGGCACCACCGGGGTCGCCTCCCCTGGCTAGCAGCGTCTCAAGCATGCGCCGCAAATAGTCGAGCCGCCATTCCGGCTCGCGCGACGCAAGATCTTCCGGGAGACCGGCCGGGGGAACCCCGGCTTCCCGAAGCCGCTCGGGGGGCACCAGCCGCCAGGACTCGCTCGGCTTCCGGGGGTTGGTGTCCGGTCTGCGCCGGTACAGGGTGCCGTCGGGCCGGTAGACATCGTGGCTGATGAACAGTCCCTGCCGCGCGAGCAGCCGTCGGAGCTGAAGCCCGAGAAAATGGATCTCCTCCGGTGTCCCGTGATGCAGGTTCATGCCGCTGTAGACCAGATCGAAGCCGCCGGGGAGCCTGAGCCCATCCAGGTCCCAGGCATTGCTCTCCAGCACGCGGCTCGACACGACGTTCGCCGGGAACGCGAACCGGCGTGCCTCGGCGACTTGATCGGGGTTGATGTCCACGCCGGTATAGTCGAAATCCAGCCCCGGGAAGCCGGCCATGACCTCGGCGATGGTCAGCGGCAGCCCGCCGCAGGCCAGGTCCAGCACCCGGACGGTGCTTCCGGTAGGGTGCGCCAACCGCCAGTCCTTGAGCGCCTCCCGCGTCGCCACGGCGGCCTCGCGGTGCAGCAGGACATTGATGTCGAGTAGATAGCGGTAGTATCCGCTGCGGCTGAATAAGGGCTCTTGGCGCATGCTGTCGATTTCCGGCAGTTGTTCGATCGGACATTCCGCCATCATAGGTCGCTTGGGCGAGGTGTCCGTACTATCCTCAAAACCGCCCCCATCGAAAGCGACTCGCGAAACGCCGGTGGAAGGCCATGCGAATCACGAAGTACCTCTTACTCCTGCTCAATTTCTGGCTCGCGTTAGGGCCGGGTGCGTCCGTGAGCGGCGAGGATCCGCCCGGCGCGGGAGTCGTGCCGTTGTATGAGGTCCGGCCCATCGGTTGGGTGCGCAAGGCGAACGGCAAGACCCGCATCGAGATCGAGCCCGCGTTTCTGCCGGCCCTGCTGGGCGTCGAGGACCTGGACGCGATCTGGGTCCTGTACTGGTTCGACCGCAACGACACCCCGGAGCGGCGGGCGATCCTGCAAGTGCATCCGCGGGGCGATCCGCGGAATCCGTTGCGCGGCGTGTTCGCGACGCGCGCCCCGGTTCGGCCCAACCCCATCGCCTTGAGCCGCTGCCGGGTACTCGCGGTTCGGGGCAACGTCATCGAAATCGACGCGATCGATGCCTACCCGGACACGCCCGTGCTCGACGTCAAACCCTAGCGGCACGGCGTCTCCCAAGGCTGGTCGCCGAACGCGGATTCCGCAGAGGGCCTCGTGACCCAACGCCTAACCCACGCCGTCGGGCTCGACGACGGTCCCTTCACTCCGGGTCATCGCGGCGATGTCGATCTCATCGGCGCCGTCTGCTCCGGAGCGCGACTCGACGGCGTGCTGCGCACGCGCGCGCGACGTGACGGGGTCAACTCGACCAGGCGCATCGCCGAGCTGATCGCAACCAGCCGATTCCGCGAGCACTTGCAGCTGGTGCTCCTGCAAGGCATCGCCGTAGCGGGATTCAACGTGGTGGACATCCGCGGATTGAGCGGGTCTCTCGGCCTGCCGGTCATCGTCGTGGCTCGAAAGCCACCGGACATGGAGGCCATCCGCCGGGCGTTGCTGGAGAAGGTCCCGGGCGGCCGGCGCAAATGGCGGCTGATCGAGCGGGCAGGACCGCCCCGGGAAGGGGCCGGGGTCTGGCTCCAGTGCGCTGGTCTGGACTTTGAGCAAGCCGCGGAAGCGGTCGCCGGCCTGACCTTCAACGGCCAGATACCGGAACCGCTGCGCATCGCCCATCTGATCGCGGGCGGGATTTCGGGCACGTCCAGTCGCCAGCGGGTTTGAGCTCATACCCGAAACCCACACAAGGGTGCTCTCGGGCCGGCGACCAGCGCCGGAGCACGATTGCGGGCATCGGAAGCCGGATGTGCGATTCAGGGTTCGCGGATTTCCGCGTCCAGCGGCGCTTCCGGAGGATCCTGGAGCGCGGGGCGCTGGTCGGTCAGCCAGACCATCAGAGGGGAATCGCTCACCGGCCATTGCCCCTTGTCCCGGATGTCCGGCGCTGAGCCGGTGAACACCAGATAGCTGTACTTGCCGTAGTGCGGGAGCTTGCGGGCCAGGCCCGCGATCGCCTCCGGGCTCGCGGACGCCACCCATCCGAGCGGCTGTCCACCGATCAGTCGAGTTAGCACGACGCTGTCGCCGCTCCGGGTCACGGGCTTGGCGGGGCCGGTGAGGTCGAGCCCGTCATCGGTCAACGTGACGCCCGGTGCGCCGTCGAGCACGGTCGTCGCCAGCCGGTTGTCCCAGCCCAGTAGCCAGACCGGGCGGTCCGTCGGAACCTGCTCCAGCTCGTCGTCGCGACGGATCTCCCAGCCGTCGTTGCCGCGCCGCCAGGCCTCGGCGAGCTGGCGGTAGGCGTTTACGCGGTCGGCCGGCTCGCCAGCGGGCAGGACGATCACCCCGGTCTCCGCGCCGAACAGGCTGCTCAGGGTCACCGGGGTTTCACCCGGGGCGAGGGCGCGGAACAGGTCGAACGACGGGTCCGCGGCGACCCGGACGGGCCGTGACGCGACGTGCGTGGCGAAGCGGCCGGTTCGGCCGTCGAGCGTCACCTCGCTCACCTGCGGCGGGCCGGATTCCTGATGGATCACGACCGGTACCCGGAGCGGGAAGGGTCGATCACTCTGGGTCTGGTCGACCTGACCGGTCACCTGAAAACCGCCCGGTGCAGGCTCGACCTGGACGTCGGTCAGGGCCAGGCTCGGAGCCCCGGCGCGCGTGGTCCAGGCGTCGAAGAATCCCCGCAGGTCACTTTCGCTCACCGTCTCGAACGCGCGCCGGATGTCGTCGTAGCTGGCAGCCCGGAATCGGTTGTCGGCGTAGAAGCGCTGCAGGCCCTGCCGGAAGACCTGGTCGCCGAGTTGGCGGCGCAACATATGAAAGAACATCGCGGTCTTGCCGTAGCCGATGGCCTGGCTGGCCGAGCCGTGGCGTCCGCGGAACGCCGTGAGGGGGAAATCCTCGCCGTCGCGGACATAGTCCGCGTAGGCCTTGAGGGTGTCGCGGCGATACTCCGCACCGCTGCCGGCCCGCTCCTTCATCAGGTGATCGGCCAGGTAGGCGGTCAGGCCCTCGCTCCAGTTGCCCGAGGCGTAATCGACATAGACGCCGTTGCCCCACCAGTTGTGCAGCACCTCGTGCGGGTAGGAGGTATCGATGATGAACGGCAGGCGCAGCACGCGCGGGCCGAGCAGCGTGAACGACGGCATGCCGTAGCCGGTCTCCCAGAAGTTCTCGACCAGGGCGAACTTGGCGTAGGGGTAAGGGCCGATCAGCCGGTCGTAGAGCGCCACGTAGTCCTCGGTCGCCTTCAGGTAGCGTTCGGCCAGGGCGTCGTCGGGGGAGCGCAGGTAGACCTGGGCATCGAAACCACCGGCGTCGGCGCGATAGAGATGGAAAGGCGCGGCGATGAGGTAGATGTCGTCCTGGGGGTGCTGCTCCGACCAGCGGTAGGCACCGGCATCCGCGCTCTCCTGCCCGGGTCCCGCCCCCTGGGACACGGCGACCCAGTCCTCGGGCAGCTCGACGCGAAGGTCGAAGCGCTGCAGGCTTCCCTCGACCCGCGGGTACCAGCCGCTGGAGCCGTCCAAGAACACGCCCTCCGGACCAATGGTGCCCAGCGTAGACTGGCGTGCGCGGCCCATGCCCTCGGCAAGGCTCTCCATTGCGTGGCGAATCTCGCCCCCATATTCCAGAGTCACCGGCCCGGAGGCGCTTCGGCGCAGCCGGTAGCGCTCGAGGTGCCCTTCGCGGCCGATGCGCTCGAGCGTTGCACCCGGCTCGAGTACCCGTGGCGATAGGCCGCTGTGCAGCACCAGGGTCCAGTCGTCGCTGCCTTCCGGCAGCGTGATCCGGTCGGTCACCTGCAGCGTGCCCGTGGGAGGCTCGACCCGGGCTCGAATGTCGTGTCCGACGATGGGCGTCTCGGCCAGCGCGAGCCAGGGGCACAGGAGCAGCGAGGCGGCAAGGAGAAACTTACTCATCGCAATGGAGTCACAGGGGCTCGTTGGGCTGTGGCCGCCAATTGGCCGGCGGCGCCCGGCGTGGCGGATAATGCGGGCCGCTTCGGCCCAATACCAGCAGGGGGTTTTATGGCAGGCATCGGGCGTCTCGGTTCACTGGCTCTGGTTGCGTCGTCGGCGTTATTGTTCGCCGCGAGCGTGTTCGCGCATCCGCACGGAGGCGAGGTCGGCGACGATCAGGGCCTGAACACCTACACCCGCGTGCTGGATCTTGCCGCGCTCACCGACATGGAGCCGCTGCTCGACACTATTGCCGACCGCCGCGTGATCTTCGTCGGCGAGAGCCACGATCGCTACGAGGATCATCTGAATCAGCTCGCCGTGATCCGGGGGCTCAAGGCGCGAGGCCGGGACCTCGCGATCGGCATGGAGTTCTTCCAACAACCCTTTCAGGCCCATGTCGACGCCTATATCGCCGGCGAGATCAGCGAGGCGGAGTTCCTGCGTCTGACCGAATACTTCGACCGCTGGCGCTTCGACTACCGGCTCTACCGGCCGATCCTCCAATATGCCCGCGAGCACGCGATTCCCGGTGATCGCGCTGAATCTGGAGTCGGAGCTGACCGAAAAGGTCGGCAACGTCGGAATCGCCGGTCTCGATCCGGACGAGAAGGCACGCATACCGGCCGAGATCGACCGCGACGACCCGGCCTATCGCGAGCGGGTCAAGGCGGTGTTCGACATGCACCCCAAGACCGAGGAGAAGAACATCGAGAACTTCCTGGAGGTCCAGCTGCTCTGGGACGAGGGCATGGCGGAGCGCGCCGCGCGCTACCTGACCGAGCACCCGGAAAAGACACTGGTGGTCCTCGCCGGGTCCGGTCATGTGGAGTACGGCCAGGGCATTCCGAAACGGTTGCTGCGCCGGGTCGATGTCCCGGCCGCGAGTCTGCTGAACGGGACCCAGCGGGAGCCCGACCCCGACGCCGCGGATTACTTCCTGTTTCCGCGCCGGGTCGAGCTGCCGGCACCCGGCCTGCTGGGGGTGATGCTGAGCACCGAGAACGGGGAGAGCGGAACCCATGTGGAGGGGTTCTCCGAGGGCAGCGGCGCCAAGGCCGCCGGGCTGGAGGAGGGCGACCGGATCGTGCGCGTGGGTGAGCACCCGATCACCAGCTATGCCGATATCCGCATCGCGCTGGTGGACGGTCAACCCGGCCAAAAGCTCCCAGTGGAGGTCGTGCGCGAGCGCCTTATCGGGGCCGACGAGACCTTGAGCTTCGAGGTGGAGCTGCATTGATCGGCGGGGCCCGGGCGGGCGGTCCCGAGCTGCTGTCTCCCGCCGGTAGCCTGCGCCACCTGCGCTACGCGCTCGCCTACGGCGCGGACGCGGTCTACGCCGGACTGCCCCGCTACAGCCTGCGGGTGCGGAACAATGGCTTCGATGCCGACAATCTCCAGCGCGGCATCGCCGAGGCCCATGCCCGGGGCAAGCGCTTCTATCTGGCGACCAACCTGATGCCCCACGGCGCCAAGCTGCGCACCTTTGTCGCGGACATGGAGCCTATCGTTGCACTGGGTCCGGACGCCCTGATCATGGCCGACCCGGGTCTGATCCTGCTGGTTCGCGAGCGTTGGCCGGAGATGCCCATCCACCTTTCGGTGCAGGCGAATACCGTCAACGCGGCGGCCGTGCGCTTCTGGGCCGGCCAGGGCATCGCACGCGTGATCCTGTCGCAGGGAGCTGTCGCTGGACGAGATCGCCGAGATCCGCGCGGCCTGCCCCGATACCGAGCTCGAGGTCTTCGTCCACGGCGCGCTGTGCATCGCCTACTCGGGCCGGTGCCTGCTTTCCGGATACTTCAACCACCGGGACGCGAATCAGGGGACCTGCACCAACGCCTGCCGATGGGAGTACCGGGTGGGCTCCGTGGCCGAAGCGGACCTCGTGCTGGAGGAGTCGAAGCGCCCCGGCCAATATCTGCCGGTGTTCGAGGACGAGAACGGCACCTATGTGATGAACGCCAAGGACCTGCGCGCCGTCGAGCACGTGGGCCGTCTGACCGCGATGGGCATCGATTGCCTGAAGATCGAGGGCCGCACCAAGTCACACTACTACGCGGCCCGGACCGCGCAGGTCTATCGGGCCGCGATCGACGACGCGATGGCCGGACGGCCGTTCCGGCGCGAGCTGCTGACCGACCTCGAAGGACTGGCAAACCGCGGCTACACCGAGGGCTTCTACCGGCGGCACGCGCCCGCGGAGCTTCAGAACTACGCCGACGGTGCGTCGCGTAACCAGCGCCGGATCTTCGTCGGCGACGTCACCGGCCGCGCGGGAGACTGGGCCGAGATCGAGGTCAGGAACCGGTTCGAGGTCGGCGACCAGCTGGAGCTGCTGACGCCCTCCGGCAACCACGGCTTTCGGCTGGAGCGGATGGAATCGCCCGACGGCGACGCGCTCCGAGTCGCGCACGGCGACGGCTGGCGGGTGCGTATCCCGCTGCCGGACATCGACTGTTCCCTGGGTCTGCTGACACGGGCGTTGTAGGATCTTTCAATGGGTAGGCCACTGTCAGCGCCGGACCATCCTCGGCCCGCACGGGAAACGCAGTGCCTCAGCGTCAACCGAGGCCTCTTCTGAATCGGCGCGTGGGAACATCCCCGCGGACGCGGGTTCGACGGTCAGCCCAACGGTCATCGAGCCGCGTAGCGGAGACGAAGCCTTCCAGTACGGCTCCCGTTCCCACGAACGATTCCCGTAGAATCTCGTACCCGGAGCATCGGTTCTGGACGTGACCCTGCCCTTGATTTGGGCGGCGACTAGACCAATCTGGACGCGCAGAGCAAGGGCGCGGCTACGAAGACACTGATTTTTTCCAACCCTGGAGCATCTCGGCTCGCGATTCGCACCGCGGTTTCTGGATAGCTTTGTTTTCAGTCTCTATATGTGACCGAAAATGGGAGGGAGCATTCGGCCGACACGGGAAACGCCGAACGATCCCTGTCTCCCCGTTCCGCGGTTCACCGTGAAAATGCACGGCGGAATCGATCCCGAGCCCATACCGTTGCCCGGCCCCGGCATCGCCGGACACCAAAAATCATTCGGAGTTGATCATGGCTGAAGTCACGAAAGAATCGGTAGAAACCGCAATCAAGGGCTACGTGGAGCCCCATCTCGGCCTCGACCTCGTCGCCGCGGGTGTGGTCAAGGGGATCGAGATCGAGGGTGACCAGGTCAAGGTCAAGGTCGTCCTGGGTTTCCCGGCCAAGGGTGTCCAAGCGGCCATCGCCGATGCGGTGCGGGAGCGCGTGTTGGCCGTGGATGGCGTCAGTTCCGCCCAGGTCGATGTGAGCTGGGAGGTCAAGGCCCACTCGGTACAGAAATCTCTGAAGCCTATCGGCAACGTCAAGAACATCATCGCCGTGGCCTCGGGCAAGGGCGGCGTCGGCAAGTCCACGACGGCGGTCAACCTGGCGCTGGCGCTCTCTGCCGAGGGGGGCCGTGTCGGCATCCTGGACGCGGATATCTACGGCCCGTCCCAGCCCCGGATGCTCGGGATCACCGGCAAGCCGGAGTCCAAGGACGGAAGCAGCCTGGAGCCGATGAACAGCTATCACCTGCAGGCCATGTCCATCGGCTTCCTGATCGACGAGGAGACGCCGATGATCTGGCGCGGACCGATGGTCACGCAGGCCCTCGAGCAGCTGCTCAACGACACCAACTGGGCCGACCTGGACTACCTCGTGATCGACCTGCCGCCCGGTACCGGCGACACCCAGCTGACGCTGGCCCAGAAGGTGCCGGTCTCAGGCGCCATCATCGTCACCACGCCCCAGGACATCGCCCTTCTGGACGCGCGCAAGGGACTGAAGATGTTCCAGAAGGTCGAGGTGCCGGTGCTCGGTATCGTGGAGAACATGAGCATCCACATCTGCTCCAAATGCGGTCATGAGGAGCACATCTTTGGCTCCGGCGGCGGCCAGAGCATGTCCGAGCAGTACGGCGTGAGCCTGCTGGGCTCGCTGCCGCTCGACATCCACATCCGCGAGGAGACCGACAGCGGCAAGCCGACCGTGGTGGCCCAACCGGATTCCCGGGCGACCGAGATCTACCGGGAGATCGCGCGCAAGACCGCGGCCAAGCTGTCCCTGCAGGCCAAGGACTACGCGGCCAAGTTCCCGAGGATCGTGATCCAGAACAACTGACCCTCGGCCCTTGCGCCAACCGGACCGGGTCCGGATCGAGAAACGCGATAGCCCCGCCCCGACAAGGCGGGGCTTTTCAATTCCGCGGCGGTTGCAACCCTTCGACCCTGTCGAAGTGAGCCTCTGCTCCGTCGTCCGCAAAGCCCGGCAAGGTGCTGATGGACGGGATGCCAAGACGAACTCGCTACCGGAAGAGGCCAGTGCTACCCGAACAAGCATTCGATCGCCGAAAGCATCGAGCACGGCACCGGGCTGCCGATCTGCTACCCGCTCGCCCCCAACGAGATGTTGGACCCTCACGACACCCTGGATCGTACTTACCCCGGATTCGTCCTCCCTCGGCCTCAACCGCGCGCAGCTTGGTGATGTAAAGCGTGCGCCGAAAATCAACCTATACTGCATCAGCCGCACCCTCGGACTTCGGTCGTCGCGACACCGCCATGCCAACTTCGCTCAGTTTCACACCGAACCTGGCCCGGCATCTCGAATGCCCGGAAGCCGAGGCGGCTGGTGACACGCTGCGGGAGGTCCTCGAGGACTACTTTCTGAACAATCCCCGGGTACGCGGCTATGTGCTCGACGACCAGGGCGCTCTGCGCAAACACGTCGCCATCTTCGTCAACCGGGAGCTGATCCGGGACCGCGCCAAGCTGTCCGATGTCGTTTCGGATGGTGACGAGGTATTCGTCGTGCAGGCACTCTCGGGAGGATAGGCCAGCAGACGCCGGCAGCAGGCCGCGGGACCGGAAACCCTCGTCATTTTGGAGAGACCCATGAGCGATCGACTACTGGTCGGGACACGAAAGGGGCTGTTTCGGATCGAGCGCGGCGGCGACGGACGCTGGGTCATCGCGGACACCTGGTTCCTCGGCGACCCGGTCTCCCTGGTGCTCGTGGAGCCTGGCGGACGGCGGTTGCATGCGGCGCTGGCGCTCGGACACTTCGGCGTCAAGATGCGGCGCTCGGAGGACGGCGGGGCTACCTGGAACGAGGCACCGGTGCCGACCTATCCCGAGAAGCCGGACGGCATCGAGGACAAGGACCCGATGCGCGGTCTCGATCTGCCGTGGAGCACCCAGCTGATCTGGTCGCTGGCCGCCGGTGCGCCCGGCGAGCTGTGGTGCGGGACCATCCCGGGAGGACTGTTCCGCTCCGTCGACGGCGGTGACGGCTGGGAGCTGGTGCGCGCCGCTGTGGGACGACCCGCGGCGCCGGCGATGGATGGGCGGCGGCTACGACTTCGCCGGCATCCATTCGGTGCTGGTCGATCCCCGCGATCCTGCCCATGTGACCGTCGCGGTCTCGGTCGGCGGCGTCTGGGCGACCCGCGACGCCGGCGCGAGCTGGGAGCTGCTCGGCAGCGGGCTGCGCAACGACTACACGCCGCCCGGCATGGACGAGGACCCGGCGATGCAGGACCCGCATCGGATGGTCCAATGCCCCGCGGCGCCGGACCGGATGTGGATGCAGCATCACAACGGCATCTTCGTCAGTGACGACGCCGGCGCCAACTGGCGCGAGCTTGCCGAGGTACCGCCGTCGAGCTTCGGCTTCGCGGTCGCGGTGCACCCGAATGACCCGGACATCGCTTGGTTCGTGCCGGCCACCAAAGATGAGCAGCGCATCCCGGTCGACGCACGGCTGGTTGCTACCCGCACCCGGGACGGCGGCCGGAGCTTCGATGTCCTGAGCGCCGGGCTTCCGCACGGGCCCGCTTATGATCTGGTTTACCGCCACGCGCTGGACGTATCCGCCGACGGCGAGCGGCTGGCATTCGGGAGCACGACCGGCTCCTTGTGGGTCAGCGAGAACCAGGGCGACGGCTGGAGTTGCATCAGTACCCACCTGCCGCCGATCAGCTGCGTTTGCTTCGAGTCCGCTTGAGGCGATGCGGGTTCAGAGCGCAGGCATCTCGGTGCCGGACCTGGTTCTGCACCTGTACTCGCCCCCCTTCCGACGCGATCATTGACCCTGCCCTCCGGGTCGGCCGGAATCAGCCGGCAAAGGGTACCCGCCGCGCCGTTGTTCGCCCGGCTGATGAGCCTGTAGACTAAGGTCCGGTCAGGCCGTTGGGCCAATGGGGGCGCAGGGAGAGGGACAGGTTGGTTCAGCGGTCACTTCGTGTCGCGCGGGTCGACGTCAGCGGGTTTCGGTTGTTGACGGACGATTTCGCGGGCCTGGATGCGCTCCACCGGGAGCTGCAGGCGGTGATCCGCCGTCACCTTCCCGCCGTGACCGCCTCCGTGTTGGCGCTTCCGGTTCCCTGCGCCGACGGAAAGACCGTCGACTGGTACAGCGATCTCGCCGGTCAGCCGGCGGCGCTGACATCCCTGCCGCCGGCGCGCCGCGCGGCCGCGAAGGCCAAGCTCGACGACCGTCTGGCATCGCTGCGGAGGCTCGCCGACGAGCTTCCCCGACTCAGCCGGGGTTCCGAGTCCCTGGCGCGGACCCTTCGGGCGGCGACCCATTTCCCCGACGACACCCATGTCTATGTCATAGGCGACGAGCCCGTACTGACGCTGTGGGGCTTCGTGCTGGTCAAGCCCGGTCTCAGGGGCCGGCCGATCGGCTCGGTCTCGGACGCCCGGGCCGCCAGTGCCCGGCGGCGAGCGGTCTGGGTCTGGGGCTCGGCGCTGGCGTTGGTCCTGGCGCTCGCGGGCGGCGGCTGGTATTGGCTCGACCATCAGCAGAACCGGTCCCTGGAAGAGGAGCTGGGGCGGGCGATCGCAAACGATTGCGCCCAGCCCGATCTGCTTAAGGCGCTGGAGGCCCGGCTGGATAGGCTCGACCCGCGACGCGATGATTTTGCCGAGATCCGCGCGCGCCTTGTCGCGGAGCAAGGCTACTGCGAGCAGGCCGCCGCCGTTGGCGAGGATGTGGCCGGGGCCGGTTGGGACTGTTCCCGGCTCGGCGACCTCCGCCAGGGGATTGAGGGCCGCAACCTCGACCGTCCGTCCCTCGCCGGGGTTGCCGCCCGGCTCGAGGATCGGATCTCCGCCTGCGAGACGGCCGCAAGTTACATGGCGCGCCTCGACAGCCAGCCCGGGGATTGCGACCTGGTGTCGGGTCTCGACGGGGCGTTGGGCGAGCCGCCGGCGGGCGCCGAACCCATGATCCAGGCGCGCGATCGGCTCAACCGGGAGCTCGAGCTGTGCAGGATAGCGGATGAGCTCGGCGCCGCCCTCTCGGGGGCCGGCGGCGACTGCGAGGCGATGCGGTCGCTCGACCTGAAGCTGGGCGCGCACGATGCCTCCCGCCCCCCGCTCGCGACGCTGAGGGCGCAATTGGACGCCGAGCTGACCCTCTGCGCAAAGGCCGCGACCTATCGCCAGGCGCTGGTGGACGCCCAGATGGATTGCGCCGGCCTGCGGGCGCTGGACCAGGGTATGGCCGAGGAGGACGCGTCCAGGGAGCCCTTGCTTTCGATCCGCCGTCAGCTCGACGAGGCGTTGGAGAAATGCAGGACGCTGGAGAAGCTCGAGCAGTCCCTTCGCGACATCGGTCTCGAAGAGGCGACCAAGCCGGCGTTCGCCGGAGGTACGCCGGGCCTAGACTCTCGGATGCTCGCCATTCGCCCGGCGCGATCGCCCGGTCCGGGCACCTCGTCGACATGATCGAGATCGGCGGTGACAGCACGCGGCGGCGCACTGACTGGGGGCGCATAGGAGCGGAGCGACGATGACAGGTCCCTTGTTGAGGTCCGGCACCCTGACCGCCTTCCACCCCCTCGGGGCGGTCGGCAATCCGGTCTATCTCGCCGCGGCCCAGCTGCGCGCCGCGATCGGCCGCCGGCTCGGGCCGGAACTGGCCGACAGCTTTGCGATACCCCAGCGAAACGAGGACGGCGACACCATCGATTGGTATGCGCCCAAGCCCGGAACCGTGGTTCCCTGGAGCGCGGCCAGCTCGGACGAGCGCGCCGAGGCCCAGCGGCAGCTGATCGAGACCCGGTCCCGGATCGAGGAGCTCGGGGGCGCGATGCAGCGGGAGTCGGACGCGGAACGTCAGGTGTTCGGGCGCCTGCTGGCCCATGTCACCAGCTTTCCGGACGAGACCCACATCTATCTGGTCGACGGGCGTCCGGTTATCACCTTCTGGGGATTCGTTCTCGACCGGGCCTCGGTGGGGACGGACCCCCTGTTGAACCTGGACCTGCTGGCCGCCCCGCCGGCGGCGTCGACCCAACCGAGCCGGTGGCGCATCCCGTGGTGGGCCTGGGTCCTGGCGTTGCTGGCGCTGGCCCTGTTGGGCGGCTTGCTGGCGCTTCGCGCCTGTCAGCCGGTGTCTGCGCCGACGGCCGTCGGAGGGCCAGGCAGCGGCCTTCCCGCCGAGACCGCGGAGGCCGAGCCACCGCCCGAGGACGAGGTACGCCACCTGGTCGACCCCGACCAGGAAGAACGACCGACGATCGAGGAAGCGGAAGACAAGCCGGGGAGCCAGGAACGCGTTCTACTACCCCCGCGCGATATCGTCCCTGTCGAGCGCCGGACCAGCGTCACCGATGTGGACGCCGCGGGAGCGGGCCCGATCCCCGATGTCGAGGGGACGGCCGTCCCCTCGGGCGACGCCGTCGACCCGGCGACGGGCGAGGTCGACGCGGTCCTCGATGGCGAGGCCCTGTCCGGTGCCGGAGACGCCGAGGGCGAGTCGTCCGTCGCCGAGCCGGTCGTGGATACGGCGGCAGATGTTCCAGCCGCGGAGGGCGGGAAGGATCCGGCCGAGCCGGTCGACACGGCGGAAGCCGGGACGCCCGGGTCCGAGGAGATGCCAGTCGAGTCCGAGCCCGTCACCGAGGCCGGTTCCGATGGGAGCGCCGAGGACGCCGTGCAGCCGCCGGCGGTCCCGACAGAGGACACCGATCAGGCGTCGCCGGACGCCGAGGCGAGGTCGGATGAGCAATCCGAGTCGAAACCGCAAGCGGACCCGTCGGATGACAAGGTCGAGACCGATCCGGCCGGCGACGCCGAGTCCGCTGCCGAGAAGTCCGAACGGGCGGGCGCCGAGGGCACGGACCCGGTCGCCGACGCGGCACGTGGCGCCGCCGATGCCGCGGCGGCGGCTGGCTCGTCGTCCACCGGGGCGGCTCCGACGGTGCGCTGGCTGAGCACCGGCTGGCGCTCGGCCACCTCGCTGCAGGACCCCAAGACCGGGCTGCCCATCCAGATGGACTATCAATTGAAGGACGGCGCCGGCAAGGTGCGGCTCAAGCGGCACGACGGCAGCGTCTGCGAGGGCGGCGCCTCCGCCCTGGTCCGCGACGGAAAATTGGTGATCGACAGCAGCGGGAACATCGTCTGCGCCGACGGCACCAACTTCGGCCGGCCGAAGGTCGAGTGCGAGCCGGGCAAGGACGGAAAGGCGAGCTGCCGGGGGAGCTATCCGGGCGGCGAGTCCTTCTCGATCGATATGAAGGAACAGGGGCGATGAGACCCGGGGCGGGGGACCGGCGCCGCGGGGACATGTACTAGCCTAAGGACTTCGGCGTCGAAATGCGCCAGCCGGGGATCCCGAAACAGGAAGCTCGACCGAGATGCTATCGAAACTCGTCAACTTCGAGAACAAGATAACCCTCATTGCGAACAGCGGCGTCCAGTTCCTGGACTTCGGTCTGAACCTCGCCCTACGCAAGGCGCTCCCCGGCGAATTCGTGGTCCAGGAGAGCAACCAGTCGCTGGCGCGGCTGGTCTATGACGAGCGCAGCGGGATGCACTACTGGCCGGACCGCCCGGGAGTCCCGATCAAGTCGCAGCTGACCGTTCCGATGGACGAGTCCGCCACCCTGTTCGACGCGATGTGGCTGCCGGTCCCTCTGCTGCGGGTCCATCCGCCGCGGAGCTTCGCCGACGGTCCCGAGACCTGGGCCCGGGTACGTCTGGTCGAGCTGTCCCCGGAGGATGCGGCCGCCAGCCTGACCACCCACCGGTTGACGTTGGCCGTGGACACCACGGCCTTTCCCGACGCGGACGATATCCGCTATCTCGCCCCCACCCAGGCCGATGTCACCGCCGGTGTGGCCTATGCCTTTGCCCACCGGGCCAACGAGATCGGCTGGTACCCGGAGCTGCCCTGGGTGGCTGGTTGGATCGATGAGGTCTTCATGGAACGGGCCGGTCCCGTTCTGCGCCTGCCCCCGGAGGACGTCGAGGCCGAACATGGGCGTCTCGCGCACCACGCCCATTACCTGAACCTGCTGGCCCTGATCGGCGACAGCGGCTGTGTCCCCGAGGTCAAGCTCCTGGCGAACACCCGCACCGATCTGCATCGGGCGGTGCCGGTGGACATGGTTCTGGACGTGGGGAACTCGCGGACCTGCGGGATCCTGATCGAGCAGCACGCCAAGGAGGGCGACGGGCTCGGCCGGCGCTACGAGCTGGAGCTCCGCGATCTGACCCAGCCCCAGAACGTCTACAGCGAGCCCTTCGAGAGCCGCGTCGAGCTCGCTCAGGCCACCTTCGGCAAGGAGCACTGGGCCTACAAGAGCGGACGCGCCGGGGCTTTCCTGTGGCCGACCATCGCACGGGTCGGCCCCGAGGCGGCGCGCATGGCCGGGCGCCGGCGCGGTACCGAGGGCTCTACCGGGATCTCCAGCCCCAAGCGGTATCTGTGGGACGAGGATCGCTTCGACACCGGGTGGCGGTTCAATTGCGCCTATGTGCGCACCGAGATCGAGCCGATGGCCACGGCGGCGCCCTTCTGCAATCTGATCAACGAGGTCGGCACCGCTCTCTACGAGCTTCCCGAGTCGGAGCGGATGCCGGTCTTCATGCCGCACTACGCCCGCAGCTCGATGATGATGTTCATGCTGGCCGAGGTCCTGACCCAGGCGCTGTGCCAGATCAACAGCCCGTCGCAGCGGCTGCGCATGCCCAACGCCGACCTGCCGCGGCACCTGCGAACGGTGATCCTGACCATCCCGCCGTCGATGCCGAAGCAGGAGCGCGAGATCTTCGCGAACCGCATGCGGCAGGCGCTCGGTCTGGTCTGGAAGGCGTTCGGCTGGCACCCGGAGGACGAGCCGGTGGACGGGCAGGGCGCCGATTCGGCCTGGCCTCCGTTACCCCAGGTCGAGGTCCGCTGGGACGAGGCCACCTGCAGCCAGGTGGTCTATCTGTACAGCGAGATCCAGAACACCTTCTCCGGTCGGCCGGAAGAGTTCTTCGACCTGGCCCGCTGTGCCTCCCATCGGAGCCGGGACGCCCGGTTGACCATCGCGACGGTCGACATCGGCGGCGGAACGACCGATCTGGTCATCAACGACTATCGGCTCGAGGGCCGTCCGGGAGGCGCCAACCAGACCATCGTCCCCGAGCAGCGCTTTCGGGACGGATTCAAGGTCGCCGGCGACGACATCCTGCTGGAGGTGATCGGTGCCACCCTGGTCCCGGCCCTGAAGGCGGCCGTGAGCGCGGTCGGGGTCGAGGAGCCGGAGGCCCTGTTGTCCCGGCTCATCGGCTCGGACCCGGTCGATGTCCAGGAGGGGATGCTGCGCCAGCAGCTGGCGCTGCAGGTCCTCTATCCCGCCGGGCTCGCCGTGCTGAAGGCCTACGAGGGGTTCGACCCGGTCGCCGGTGCCGAGACCCGCACCTGCGCTCTCGGCGACCTGGTGGCCGAGATCAGCCCCGATGCGCCCACGCAGGCGGTGCGGGACTGGTTCGCGGGCGGGGTGCGCGATGCCACGGGTACGGCGGTGAGCGGGTTTCCGCTGCTCAATTGCCCGGTGCCACTGGACCTGGGCCGTATCCATCGGCTGTTCATGGAGGACAAGCTCGAGATTTGCCGCGTGGTGCGCTCGCTGTGCGAGATCGTCTCGCTCTACGCCTGCGACGTGCTGCTGCTCACCGGGCGACCGTCGCGGCTTCCCGGGGTCCAGTCGCTGTTCCGCGCCCTGCTGGCGCTGCCGCCGGATCGGATCATTCCGATGCAGGACTACCGGACCGGCGCCTGGTATCCGTTCAATCGCCGCGGGTGCATCAAGGACCCCAAGACCACGGCGGCCGTGGGCGCCATGCTGTGCGTGCTGGGGCAGGGGCGGCTGCCGGGCTTCTCCTTTCGCGCCAATGCCTTCCGGCCCTACTCGACGGTCCGGCACCTGGGCCTGATGGACCGCAATATGATCATCAAGGCCGAGGACGTCTTCTACAGCGGCGTGGACCTGGACGATCCGGAGTATCAGTTGCCCGAGGTCACCATCCCCATGACCGGGGTGATGCACATCGGCTACCGCCAGCTCGACGCGCAGCGCTGGGTGGCCTCGCCGTTGTATGTGCTGGACTTTGCGGACGATGAAGTGCGCCGCTCCCTCTACACCAAGGGCGGCGTGCTGGAGGTGAGGCTCGAGCGGATGCGCGGCGTCAACGCCGAGCGGTTTCGGGTCGCCGCCGTGGACGTGCAGGGCGGGCGTGCACTGGGGCGCGGCGCGGTGGCGCTGAAGCTCAACACCCTGGCGAGCATCGGCTTCGATCAGGACAGCTATTGGCTCGACAGCGGCAGTATCTTCAAGTAGACGTGCTATGAGCGATCCCACACCGGAAACGATCGGAGAGGACCTGGTTCGGCGCTGCCGGGCGATCTACGCGGGCAGCGGCGAGGCGATCGACTGGGTCGCGGAGGTACGGCGCAACTCCCAGCGGCTCGACCGCGAGTCGGACAGTCTGACCTACAAGTTGCGGCGGGTGCGCAATCTGGTCACGCGCCTTGGCCGGGCGGCCGGCCGCTCGGTCTCGGTGGGCTTTTTCGGTCTGTCCCAGGCCGGCAAGTCCTACCTGATTTCGGCCCTGGCGGCCGGTGAGAACGGCGAGCTGGAGACCGAGCTCGAAGGCCGCCGCTACAATTTCATCCAGCACGTGAACCCCCCGGGCCACGGCAAGGAGGCCACCGGCCTGGTGACCCGCTTCACCCGCCGGCCGAGCGACGCGCCGCCCGGTTATCCGCTGGAGCTGTCCCTGTTCTCGGAGGTGGACCTGGCCAAGGTGCTGGGCAACTCCTTCTTCAACGATTTCGACCGCGAGAAGGTCGACCCGGACCTGTCCCCCGCCCACCTGCGCCAGCTGCTGGCCAGCCTGGAGTCGCGCCGCACCCGTCAGCCTACCGGCGGGGTCAGCGAGGACAATGTGGTGGAGCTGCTCGAGTACTTCGAGCAGCGTTTCCCGAGGACCACCGAGCGCCTCACGGCCGACTACTGGCCGAGCGCCATCGCCTTGGCGCCCTATCTGAAGCCCGTCGACCGGGCGGCCCTGTTCTCGGTCCTCTGGGGCGAGGTTCGGGAGCTGACCGAGATCTATCTCGCGCTGCGCCAGGGGCTCGAGGCGACCGGCTACTCCGACGCCGTCTACTGCCCGGTGTCGGTCCTGGTGCGCCCGGACGCGAACGGGGAGCTGAGCCAGGCCGACAGCATCATGAACGTCGACATCCTGGAGCGGCTCGGGCGCGACGACGCCGACGCCATCGAGGTCGTCCCGCGCCGCGGCGACGAGACGCTGCCGCCGGTCACGCTGCCGCGCTCGCTGCTGGCGGCGCTCACCACCGAGCTGCGCTTCGTGCTCGCCGACCCGCCCCGCACGGGACTGCTGGAGCAGGTGGATCTGCTCGATTTCCCCGGTTATCGAGGGCGGCTGGCGGTGGCCGATATCGGCGAGGTGCGCAAGCAGCTCAAGGACGACCAGGTGGACCCGGTGGCCCAGCTGGTGCTGCGGGGCAAGGTCGCCTATCTGTTCGAGCGCTACACCGACGACCAGGAGATGAATCTGCTCGTCCTCTGTGCCCCGTCCCACAAGCAGAGCGATGTCAAGGACCTGGGGCCGGTGCTGGAGACCTGGGTGCACTCCACCCAGGGTGCCGATCCGCAGACACGCTCGAAGCGCAGGCCGGGCCTGATCTGGGCGCTCACCATGTTCGACTTCCGGCTCAACCCGGTGCCGGGCGAGACCGAGGACCTGATGCGCAAGGGCTGGGAGGGCATGATGAAGCTCGCCCTGCTCGAACGTTTCGGGGGCTACGGATGGCTCCACGAATGGTCGCCCGGCCGGCCGTTCGACAACCTCTTTCTGGTCCGCAAGCCGCGAATGGCCGCCGCCGTGATCGAAACCGACGCGGCCGGTGAGCGGGCGATCCTCCCGACCCAGGTGGAGCGTCTGGCCCAGCTGCGCCGGACCTTCTGCGACGAGCCTACGGTCCGCAAGCACCTCGAGGATCCGCAGACGGCCTGGGACGCCATGCTGAGCCTCAACGACGGGGGCATCTCCCGTCTGGCCGACTATCTCGACGGCGTCGCCCAGCCCGAGACCAAGCTGGCGCGCATCGGCGAGCAGGTCGACGAGGTCATCGAGGAGCTGGTGCGGCACCGTTTCGGCGCCTACTACCGGGCGGAGGGCGCCGCCGAGGTGGACAACAAGCACCGCCTGGCCGAGCGGGTGGTCGGCGGGCTGCGCCAGCGGGCGAATCGTTTCGCCGATCTGCTGCGCGCCCTGCAGCCGCCGCGGGAGGGGCTGCGCTCGCTCTATCTGCGGGCCGACGAGGTGGCGGATCCCGCGGGGCAGACCGGCACGGCGGGCGCCGGCCGAGGCGGACCGGGAGCGGGCGGAGCGGCCCCGGTCCCGGATGTCCAGCCGAGTGATGGCGGCCTGATCGACCTCGAGCAGCTCCTCGCGGGTGCGCGGCCCGCGCCGGCCGCTGACGACGGTGGGGAGGCCGCGCGGGAGCCACCCCGCGCGGGCGTCAACCAGGGTGCGACGCGCTTCGTCCGGGCCGTACAGAGGTACTGGATCGGGCACCTCAAGTCTCTGCCCGAGGACGCCCATTGGCCCCAGTATCTGGGGATCGACAAGGGGGTCCTGGAGGACCTGATCGGCGAGCTGATCACCGCGGCGGACCGGCTCGGGCTGGAGGCGGATCTGCTGGGCCTGATCGAGGCCGCGGAGTCCCAGACCGCGGCGACGCGTTCCCGGCTCGCCGAGCGACAGGTGTACGTCACCGGCGCGCGCATCGCGCGCTTCGTCGATTATCTCGGTTGCGACGACCAGCCTATGGACGAGCGACCGCGCTCGCTGGTCGATCCCCGCCGCCCGGTCTTCGCACCCCCGGCGCCCATCGCCGCGGGGGCCTTGCCGCTCCTCGCCGAGACGCCGGTCAATTTCTCGGCCTTTTTCATCGTCGACTGGTTCCAGGCCTTCAAGGACCTGGCGGTCGCGAACGCCGGCCACGCGGCCGGACGGGACGTGACGCCGGACCAGAACGCCCGGCTGGGGCAGATCCTCGAACGCATCGCCGGTGGCATCCCGGCGGCGACCCGGATCGGTTGACGGGAGGACGCGGTGGCCCTGACGATCAGCCTCGAATCCATTGGCCCGGGAAGGGGCCGGCTGCTGGTCAGCGGCAGCCGGCCCGCGCCGGAGTCCACGTCACTGGCCATCCAGCGCAACGACGGACGTTATCTGGCCCCCGGTCAGCTCTGGCAGGTCACGTCTCACTGGCATCCCCAGTTCAGCGTCGAGCCGATGGCCGACGGGATTCGGCTCGAGCTCGGCCCGGATCTGGTCGACGGCATCATCGGCGTGGGCGGCGCGCCGCTGCGGGTGGCGCTGCGCATCGACGGTGTCGAGGACGCGGCGGTCCTGCGCATCCGCGGGGAGCTGGTTGGATCGGGCGCCACCGCGCCCGAGCGCTCGGCGTTCGATTCGGGCGACACTCTCATCATGCCGCGGAAATCCGTGCCCGTTCCGGCGGCGGAGGACGTATCCGACCTGGCGACCAAGGGACCGTCGGCGCCCGCCGCCGATACGCCCGGGTCCAATCGCCGGCCCCTCTGGCCCTGGATCGCCGTGGCCATCGTCCTGGTTCTGGTTGCCGCAGGCGTCGGGGTCTGGCAGTTTGGGTTGCTTGGGCCGGATGCGCCCGACGAGAGCGCCGAGGCCGTGCCCGATACCGAGATCGATCCGGAGCCGGTACCCGATGAGGTGCCACCTGCCGACGCGGAGCCCGAGCCCGAGCCGAAACAAGAACCGGAGCAGACCGGCCTCCTTCTCGCCCGCAAGTTTCTGGCCGGCAATCCGGCGGCGGAGGCGGTCTTCGCCCGAGCGGTCCAGGCGGAGCAGGCCGGGGACTGCCCGGCCGCCTACGCGCTCTACAGCGACGCGGCGAACAAGGATCCGGGCCTGGCCGCGCGGCTGGCGCGCCGCTACGACCCGTTGACCCACACGGCCGGCCCCTGCATCGCCGCGCCCGACGCCCCCTACGCGATCGTCTATTACGCCGATGCCGCCGAGAAGGGCGACGTGGCCGTGCAGCGCCGGCTGGGGCAGTTGATGGTGGAGCGGGAGACCTCCGGCCCGACCCGTGAGGCGGGTGTCGCGTGGCTGCGCAAGGCGGCCGAGGCGGAGACGAGGAGGCGAAGAGGGTACTCGATGGGATTGGCGGTCGGTGAGCCACTAGGTTGTGTACGCCCGGCATGGGCGTGCACTTATGGGGTGAAAGTCCCGTGTAGGAGTACCTGTGTCCACGGAGTGGACTGTAACTACTGGAATAACCGGGAATCACCGGGGCCAGTTCTTGCATTGTTGCATGTCAGGGGAAGGGGTCGGGGAAAAGGCCGGCCGGGGCTGCACGCTCGAGTTCCCGGGACAGTTTACTCGATTCACTAAAACAATTCGGGCCAAGCGGGCGGGGCCTGTACTGTACCCGGAAACACGCCCGGCTCCATCCGAGCTACCGCTGTCACCGGAACTGCTCGAGCGGCGTCAAGGTCGCGATGGTCGCATGACGCCGCACCGGACCGGCGGGCGCCGTCAGAACTTGGTAACGACCACGTTGATTCCGTCTTCCGTGCCGAGATCGAAGGTATTGCCGCTCAGACGGGAGACGGTGCCGATCATTTCCTCGACGAAGGCGGGATCGGCGGCGGCGTTGATCACCACTCCGTTGCCCTGTCCGTCCGAGATCACCAGCGTGGCGGCATCTGGGCGGCTGACCGAGATGCCCTCGGAGGGCGAGAGCACGGTTACGCCCGCGTTGAGGAAGCGCACTTCCAAGGCGGAAGGGTCGCGATTGGCCTCGACGAAGGCGTCCGCGGCGCCGAGGGCGCCTTCCCTGACCTTTTGCGCGAGTGAGGTGGCGGTCGCCTTCGCCTTGGTGGAAATGTCGCGGGCCTTTTCGCTCTCGGCCGCGTCGCGGATAGCGGCAACGGCCTTGTCAAGTTGTTCTTTCCAGCTCATGGATGGGTTCTCCGGATAAATTCGTTGGGGGTGCGCTCTGCAACGGCGAGTTTGGTGTCGCCTGGAGAAATTCAACTGGACGTGCAACGGCGGTGTGAGCCCGTCGGGTGTCGAGCCGGACGAGTGCAGGTCCGTCGACAGTTTACGAAATTTCAGTCGCAAATCCGTTCCGCCGGGTGGCCCCGACATATGCTATTCGGGAGCGCGGCGTCGTCTGGATCGTGTTGCGCGGTCAGCGCCGTCCCCGGCACAGGGCACTGCCGTTTCCGCTGCAGATGAGTCCGCCAGCAGCATCGTAAGCCGCGTAATAGTGGGGAATGATGCCCCGTCCTCCGCAGACGTACCAAAAGTCCCCGCGCCACTGATTCGGCCCGACCTTTTTCAGAGTGCAGTTGCGACACCCTCGGTTGGTTGAGGCCACCCGGGCGACGCGCTTGTTTGCCGGCGGATCAATAGTGACAATGTGCCGAACCGAGTCGAGGTGGACCCCAGAAGGCGGCGAGATCACGAGGCTCCCGGAGCACTGACCCCGCATCGGAAACGAGCCGCTGCCTCTTGGGGTCTTGGGCGCTGGCGCGCCGGAGGCGGCGCCTTTCGAGGCGATGATGGGCGGGATCGGTGGCTTCGGCTTGGGCCGGCAGGGGCCCAACGCCTCGTCCAGGCGCTGCCGGACCGGCCGCAGCGACTTGGCGGTCTCGCGCTTGAGGTCGCGGCCCAGGGTCTTGAGCTTGGTACAGTCCTTGCCGGCCTCCGCCAGCAGGCGTTCGTAGCGCTCGACCCGGTCGCAATCGGCCAACCTGTCGTCGAGCGCGGCAAAGGCCTTCGCGAATCGCGGATCGCCCCGATTATCCAGGCTCGAGGCCAATTCGCGGGCCTTGGCGCAATCGGCGCCGGCGATCCGGTCCTCCAGGTCGCTGGCCTGGCCGCAGACCTCGAGCTCCCGCTGCAAACGGGTCCGGATATCCAGGAAGCGCAGGTTGTTGCGGTATTCGTCCAGGGCCTCGGTGAGTCCCTTGATCCTGGCGCAGTCGCCCTGTGCCTCCGCGAATCGCTGCTCCAGATCGGTGAGCACCGCGCACTGTTCCAGGGCGACGTCCAGGCGACGCGCCAGCGCGGCCAGCGGCTCGCGGTCCTTGTCGTGACGAGCCAGGGTCTCTTTCATCCCCGCCAGGACCAGACAGTCGCCCTGTGATTTCGCCAGCTCGCGCTCGAGGTGATCGGCGAGGTGGCAGCGTGCGATCTCCGCGTCAACGGCATCCTTGATTTCCCGCAGCGGTGCGCGGGAGACGTCGTGGTCCGCGAAATCCCGCGCCGCCTCGCGGGCGAGGTCGCGCAGCTGCACGCACTGCCCGGCGGCCGCGCTGACCCGGGGGGCGAGCTCAGCGGCGAGACGGCAGGCGGCAAGGGCCGAGTCCAGGGCGTGGAACAGGTCCTGGACGGGGTAGGACTGTCCGTCCAGTCGGCGGGCCTCCTCGTCGAGGGCGGCAACCGCGTCACAATCACCGGCCGCCGCGGCGAGGCGGTCCTGTAAACCCTGAACCTGCCGACAGGCCGCGAGACGCGCGTCCAGCTCCGACTTGAGCGACGTGAAGGGTTCGCGTCCGAGGTCGTACTGCGATAGCTCGTCGTCCAGGGCCGGGAGCAGGTCGCATTGCTCCGCCTCGGCGAGCCGCTGTGCGATCCCCGCCGCATCGTCGCAAATTCCCGCCTCGGTCAGCAGGGCCATGCGGATATCGGGATAGCGTTCGCCCTCCGGGTCGATTCGGTCAAGCCGGGTGGACAGCTCGACCAGGGGCACGGTCTCCCTGCACTGGTGCTCGAGTGCCGCTTCCAGTGCCTCCCGCAGACCCTGCTCGGTCCGCTGCTGGTACCAGAACCATCCGCCCGCCAGCAGGCCCGCGACCAGCGCCAGCCCGAGGACCGGAAGCACCCAACGCGGCCATCGGCCCATCCTGCCGCCGGCACTGGTCGCGCCTGCCCCCGATCCCTCGCTCCTGATCCGGCCGGCCTCGGCGCTGCCCCAGGAGGTCAGGACCGGGGCGCCGGCGATCACATAGACCGACGAATCGCCGGGGTAGCGGATCGAGCGGCTCAGCAGATCGGCCGTGTCGGGATCGGCCGGTTCCTGGCGTCTCAGCTCTTCGGCGAGGCGGGACACGGCGCGCAGGTGGTCCTTCAGAAGCCGGCGCGCTTCCTCCTGCTCGGCGTCCGAGAGGTCCGAGAGCGGGACCGGCTGGCCGGCCAGGTCGCTGTACCAGTTCACCGCGCCGGAGCCGACAGTTTCGGGCCGGGCGAAGACCGACGCCGTGGCGCTCGGCAGCTGCCGCCGCAAGACCTGTTGAATCTCCGCGAAACGCTGCCAGGGATGGGCCGCGTCCAACCAGTCCGCGCTCGAACCGGGGTATTCGAGTCTGGCAATACGCAGGGAGGGTGTCATCGCGGGTCTCCTGCTCGGTCGCTGTTCCCGGATGCATTCTAGCGCGTCGGCACGGCGCTACCGGCTCTGAACAAGGGTGCCTGTCAGCCCCGCGGCTGCCCGTCCGAAAGAGGCTCTCGACCGGGCGCCGCGACGGGACAATGCGCTCGGGACTGTGCGATCATCAGGCGAGAGACCCCGCCGAATCAATGGTCTCCTCTTGCATTGCGCGTGCTGTTGGGAAAATGAAAGGAAAACCGATTCTCTGGATATTTGGCCTGCTGATCGTGCTGGCCGGCGCGTCCGCTCTCGCGGATGGGCGAGTGCCCTTGCTGCAGCCCGGCAAGAAGACCCTGTATCAGCGGGTACTGACACGCCCGGGCGCCGAGCTCGCCGGGCAGCCGGGCTCCGGAGCCGGGCCGGTTGTCGACGCCTTTTCGCGTTTCTACGTCTATACCGAAAGGGAGCAGGACGGGAAACGCTGGCTGGAGGTCGGCGTCGACACCAAGGGCGCTGTCAAGGGCTGGGTGCTCGCCGAGCAGACCGTGCCCTGGCTCCAGCAGATGGCCCTGGCCTTCACCAACCCCGGTGCCCAGCGGGAGCGCGCCCTGTTCTTCGACTCCTGGGATTCGCTGGACGCCCTGTTCGCGCTTCCGGACCCGGGCCCAGAGGTTCGGCCGCTCACCGAGCGCATCGCCACCGGTGGGCGTGACCCGCGCGTGGTCGCCATCGAGCCCGATCGCTACATCGACATCAACAGCCAGTTCTACCTGCTCCCCATCCTCGATTTCCAGGAGGTCTACACCGACGCCGGTCATCTGATGCGCGGGCTCAAGGTCGCCTCGGTCACCGAATCAGCCGCGCAGCCGGCAGCCCCGGAGCCGCAGGAGAGCGTGGTACACCTCCGGAGCTTTCGCGCCGCGGTGGTGTTCGTGATCGACTCGACTATCTCGATGCAGCGCTACATCGACGAGGCGCGGGAAGCCGTTCAGCAGGTCTACGGGCGGATCAAGGGATCGGGGATCCTGGACCGGGTCTCCTTCGGGCTGGTCGCCTTTCGCGCCCCCAGCAAGGACCCGGAGACGGCCAAGCAGCTCGACTATGTGGCGCGGGTCTTCGTGGATCCGGCGGAGGTCGCCTCGGAGCTCGAATTCCTTGCCCGGGCGTCCGCGCTGAGCGAGGCCAAGGTGTCCACGGACCTGTTCGACGAGGACCCCTACGCCGGGGTCGTGCGGGCTTTGGAGGAGATCCCCTGGAACCGCTTCGGTGCCCGCTATGCCGTGCTGATCACCGACGCGGGCGCCCTGGAGGGGAAGGAGTCCGAGACCGGCCTGCATGCCGAGCAGGTGCGATCCGAGGCCGCGGCCAAGGGGGTCGCGCTGGTCGTTCTGCACCTGAAGACACCCATGGGCAAGGCGGATCACGCCAAGGCCGAGGCCCAATACCGGACGCTGTCAAACAACGAGGCGATTCAGCGCTCGCTCTATTTTCCGGTGAAGGGAGGGGACGTGCGGAGCTTCGGTAAGTCGGTCGGCACCCTGGCCGATGTGGTGGTCGAGAACATCCAGGCCACGGCGCGCGGGGATCTCGCCGCGGGCAGCGCGCGGGCGGCCGAGAAGCCTTCCGAGGCCACCGGGCCACCGCAAGAGGATGCGGAGACCCGGCGCCTGCGCGAGGCCGCGAAGGCCCTCGGCCACGCGATGCAGCTGGCCTACCTCGGAAAACAGGAGGGCACCCGCGCGCCGCTGGTCTTCGAGGGCTGGATCAGCGACAGGGACCTCGCCGACCCGACGGTGCGCACCGTCGACGAGCGGGTCCTGTTGTCCAAGGATCAGCTGAGCGACCTGCACGGGATCCTGAAGCAGATCGTCGACGCGGCCGACGCGGGCATGTTGGAGCCGGACGCCTTCTTCGACGGCCTGCGCTCCATTGCCGCCCAGTACGGGCGGGACCCGAGCCTCGCCACCAGCGCCCAGGCCACCAAGCTCGCCGACCTCGGGTTGCTCGGCGAGTATCTGGACGGCCTGCCCTACAAGAGCGACGTCATGACCCTGGACCAGGACACCTGGTCGCGCTGGGGTACCCAGCGCCAGTTCGAGTTCGTCAGCCGGCTTAAGGGCAAGATCAGGCTCTACGAGCGCTACAACGCCGACTCCGACCGCTGGGTGAGCCTGGCGGAGGGCAGTCCCCCCGGCGAGCGCGTGTACCCGGTTCCGCTGCGCGATCTGCCCTGATGGCGCGTGCCGCGAACGGCGCGCGGCCCTGAGCCCCAGTCATGTCGACGCTGCTCGAGATCACCGGGCTGGGCTACCGGCGGGGACAGGGACCGCAGTCCTTCAGCGTGTTGCTGCCCCGCCTGATACTCGCCCGGGGGGAGACCCTGGCCCTGACCGGCGAGAGCGGCAGCGGCAAGAGCACCCTGCTTGAGCTGCTGGGGCTGGTCGCGGCGCCGCTGCCCGGCGCCGGGTTCCTCTGGCACCTCGCGGATAGCGAGCCGGTGGACATCGCGGCCCTTTGGCGGGCAAACGCCCAGCCGGCCTTGGCGCGGCTGCGCGCGGGGTCGATCGGCTTCGTCCTGCAGACCGGTGGTCTGCTGCCCTTCCTAACCGTCTGGGAGAACCTCAACATCAACCGGCGCCTTCTCGGGATGCCCGAGGACGACGACAGCGTGCGGGAGCTGATAGCCGCTCTGGAGATAGGACGCCTGCTCGGCAAGCGGCCTGGACAGCTCTCGGTCGGCCAGCAGCAGCGGGCGTCGATCGGCCGGGCCCTGGCGCACGGACCGGCCCTGCTCCTGGCGGACGAGCCCTCGTCGGCGCTGGACCCGCGCCTCTCGGACAAGGTGCTTGGACTGCTGCGTGAGCTGGCGGTCGGCCTGGGTACCGCGGTAGTGATCGCGACCCACGAACAGCGCCGGGTGCGGGAGCTGAGTCTGCGGGAGATAAGGGCCAGACCCTGGGACGAGCCCGACCGGCTCGGGTCCCGCTTCGAGGATTGAATCGCCCGGCCACGCGCCAGGACGCCGCAGGCGTCCCCCGTCGTTGCCGGAGTGGTCGCACCTCCGCTCGTCGTAGCGTCGGCCAGGGGCGTCTCGACGAACTACTCACTCGCGATGACCCGATCAGCGGCCGTCGTGTTCGGCGTCCGCGGCCGCACACACTGGAGCGGCTCTGGCCGGCCCAGAGCTGCCATGACAACGCCCCCTTTTCGTTGGATATCGTAAGCTTCGTTGACAACCTCGAAGGCTTCAAGTTGGAGCGCATTGGTAGGATGTCGCCTACCCAGCGAATCGGCAACGTAGAAATCCATGGCCCTGAAAACATTCCGTTTTTATTTTGTTCGTACGCTTTCGATCACTTTGGGGCTAATCTTCATTGTTGAAGCCATGATCATGGCGATTCTATGGCGAATGCAGATATCCAGATCTCCCACTGTAGAGATGCTGGCCGACGCCATGTCTTTATCTATTATCGGCTTACCGATCGTAATTTTTTTACTGGCCTATCAGCCCGTAAGTAACTACTTCTCCGAACGAAAGCAGATGGGGGGAGCGTTGCGCAAGGCTCGGAAAGAATTTGAGGCGCGGGCGAATGAACGGACCGAAAAACTAACTAGCACTATTGACTCGCTGAGTGCTGAGGTGGCCGAGCGTAAGCAGTTGGAAGATGCGCTCAGAGAAAGCGAGTCGAAGCTACGCGGCCTCTACGAACTGTCGCCACTCGGTATTGCGTTGACAGACATGAATGGGCGTTATGTGGAGTTCAACGAGTCGTTTCAGCGCATCTGCGGCTATTCCGAGAAGGAGTTGAAGGCGCTTGATTACTGGACGTTGACGCCGAAGAGGTACGAAGCTGAAGAGGCGCGACAATTGGAATCCCTCGCCAGCGTTGGCCACTATGGCCCCTACGAAAAAGAATACGTTCGTCGCGATGGTACTCTCGTGCCTCTTCGTCTAAACGGCGTACTTGTGACAGATCGCAATGGTGAGCATTTTATTTGGTCAATTGTCGAGGACATCACGGAGCACCGGCAGGCCCAGCAGGCATTGCACAGAGCGCGAGACGAGCTGGAACTACGGGTTCGAGAACGGACTACCGAGCTCATTGATCTCAATAGTGAACTTTCAAAGGAAGTTGCTGAACGTCGACGAGCCGAGCGCGAGCTGCAGGAGTTCAACGAGACGCTGGAAGAACGTGTTGCGCAGCGCGCCGCGGAGGCAAAGCGGCGTGCCCAAGAGTTGGAACAGTTCGCTTACGTGACGGCACACGACCTCAAAGCGCCGCTTAGGGGAATCTCGAACCTCGCGGATTGGCTCCAAGAGGACCTGGCGGGGAAGCTTGGCAAGGATACTGTCGAACAGTTTCTGCTCTTACAGGATCGCGTGAAGCGCATGCAGACGCTGATTGAAGGATTGCTGGAATATTCGAGAGTTGGAAGGATTTGCGGAACTGCGGAAATGGTTGATACCGGAGAATTGCTTGAGGAGACCTTGGAGATGCTGTCTTTACCGGCAACCGTTGTCGTCGAAATCGCACCTGCAATGCCTATGCTGCACACCGACCGACTGCAGCTTGGACAGGTGTTCGCGAATCTGGTTGGTAATGCTTTCAAACATCACGCCGGCGCTCGACCTCACATTTGGGTGACTGCGCGGGAGGCGGGGGAATATTATGAGTTCTCAGTGGCCGACGACGGTCCTGGGATTGCCTCTCAATACCACGATAAGGTGTTCATGATGTTTCAAACCCTTAAGGTGAAGGATGTAGGAAACGATAGCGGGATAGGTCTGGCTTTGGTAAAAAAAATCGTGGAGGAGCAAGGCGGTACGGTGGCGCTCGATTCGGAAGAAGGCAAGGGCAGCACTTTCCGGTTTACGTGGCCAAAATCTTGCGTCGCTGCATGATAAGCAGAGTGGGTCAAGGTGCGGTTGCGGTCGGTCTTCCGGTGCACGACCTCCAAGAGGCCGTTTGGGTGTTTCCGATACGTATGTGGGTCAAACCTTGACGACCTGTAACGGCGCGGATCGGGCCCGTTTCGGTAGAATGCCCGGACGATGACGCGGGCTCTCTGGCTTGCGGTCTGTGCGGGAGCAAGAGTTTGGACGAGACACCGATCGAGCATCAGCCGGAAACGATCGCCGGCGCGTCGGGTGCGGAGGCGCTGGCCGGACAGTTCGCCGCGCTGCGCGAGCAGATAGGCCGCAGCATTCTCGGCCAGTGGACGCTGATCGAGCGCCTGCTGATCGCGCTGCTCGCCGACGGGCATCTGCTGGTAGAGGGGGCCCCTGGGCTTGCGAAGACCAAGGCCGTGAAGCAGCTCGCCGACGGGCTCGAGGGGGACTTCCACCGCATCCAGTTCACGCCGGACCTGCTTCCGGCCGACCTGACCGGTACCGAGATCTACCGCCCGAACGACGGCAGCTTCCGGTTCGACCGGGGGCCCGTGTTTCACAATCTGCTGCTCGCCGACGAGGTCAACCGGGCCCCGGCGAAGGTCCAGTCGGCGCTGCTCGAGGCCATGGGCGAGCGCCAGGTGACCGTGGGCCGCGAGACTTACCCGCTGCCCCGTCTGTTCCTGGTGATGGCCACCCAGAACCCGATCGAGCAGGAGGGGACCTACCCGCTGCCGGAGGCCCAGCTCGACCGTTTCCTGATGCACGTCCGGGTCGACTATCCCGACCTAAAGACGGAACGGGAGATTCTGCGCCTGAACCGGGAGGAGGCGCGCCGGGACGCCTCGGAAACCCCGGCGATCCAGGTGAGCCAGGCCAGCGTGTTTGCCGCGCGGCGGTTGATACTGGGGCTCTATATGGCCCCGGAGGTCGAGGACTACCTGGTCCACCTGGTGATGGCGACGCGCCGTCCCGAGGACTATTCGCACGACCTTGGCGGCTGGCTGCGCTTCGGCGCCAGCCCGCGCGCAACCCTGGCGCTGGACCGCTGCTCTCGGGCGCTGGCCTGGCTCGACGGTCGAGACTATGTCTCGCCGGAGGACGTCCAGGCCGTCGCGCCGGACGTTCTGCGTCACCGGGTGCTGCTCTCCTACGAGTCCGAGGCGGAGGGCAGACGGCCGGACGATTTTGTTGACGCGCTGCTGGCGCGGGTCCCGGCGCCCTGAGGCCGTTGCGGTCCATAGACCATCACGCCGTGGCCCCAGCCGTTTCGCCGTCCGCCGAGCAAGGGATCCGCGTCAGCCTCGCGGAGCTGATCGGGCTGCGCGAGCAGGCGCGGCGGCTCGACCTGGCGCCGCGCGGACGGGTGCTGGCCACGCGCACCGGCGGGCACGTCTCGCGCTTTCGCGGACGCGGCATGGAGTTCGACGAGTCCCGCATCTACCAGCCCGGCGATGATCCCCGCAACATGGACTGGCGGGTCACCGCCCGCGCTGGCAAGCCCCATGTGAAGCTCTTCCGCGAGGAACGCGAGCGTCCGGTCTGGCTGCTGGTGGACCAGGGGCCGTCGATGCGTTTCGGCACCCGCGTCGCCTTCAAGTCCGTGGTCGCGGCCCGGGCCGCGGCCCTGCTCGGATGGGCGGCGGTGGATCGGGCCGACCGGCTCGGGGGGCTGGTCTTCGACGAGCATCGCCATCTGGAGCGCCGGCCCGCGGCGCGCGGCGGTGGGCTGCTGCCGCTGCTCGACCGGCTTGCGACCCCCCCGCCGGAGACACCCGGAGGCTACGGCTCGCTGGCCGAGGCGGCCGAGCACCTTGTCCGGCTGGTGCGGCCTGGCAGCCTGGTGGCGATCATCAGCGACTACGCGGGTATCCGTCTGGACGATAGCCGCTGGCTCGCCCAACTGGCGGCCGGCAGCGAGTTGCTGCTGCTGTCGGTTCACGACCCGCTGGAGGACGCGGCGCCGCCGGCGGGTCAATACCCGGTCGCCGACGGCCCCCGCCGCGGACTGCTCGACCTGCGCGGCGCGCGTGCCCGTATCGCCTACGAACGCCATTGTCAGGGCCGTGTGGAAACCCTCGAGCGATTGGCGACTCGCTTTCATGCCCATCTGCTCCGACTCGCGACCCACGAGCCGGTCGGCCCTGCGCTGGCGCGCGGACTCGGTCTGCGGGGTGGCGCGCGCGGCCGCGGGGGCGCTCGGTGACCCCCGATCCGCTGGCCGGACTGCGCGACTGGCATCTGCCGGGGCCCGTGTCCTGGTGGCCCCCCGCGCCCGGCTGGTGGCTCCTGGCCGGTCTTGCCCTGATCGGCGCGGTGCTGGCGGGCCGCCGGTGGTTGCGCCGGCGGCGGCGCTTGGCGGCTGCCCGCGCGGCGCTCGAGCACCTGCGCCGCCTGCGGGCGGAGGTCGCGGCCGGCGGGGATTCCCGCCGCTTTGCCGCCGGCGTTTCGGGGCTCCTGCGCCGGCTGGCCCTGATCCGCTTTCCGCGCGAGCAGGTCGCCGGGCTTGCGGGCCGCGACTGGTTGCTTTTCCTGGACAGGACGGGCGGTGGCGGGGCATTCGCCGATGGGGTCGGGCGGGTCCTCGTGGACGCCCCGTTCCGGGGCGACGGCGGGCTCGGGTCGGCGTCGGACGCCGAGGAGCTGACCAAGCTCGCGGCGGCCTGGATCCAAGCGAACCGGGTCGGGCAGCGATGATTACGCTGGCCTTGCCCTGGGTCCTGGCCGCGCTGCCGCTGCCACTGCTGGCGCTGATGCTGCCGCGCGCGAGGCCCGTTACCGGTTCGGCGCTGAGGCTCCCGTCGTTCGCCGAGCTACCCGGCGCGGTGACTGGCGGCGGCAGGCGCCCGTCCCGGGTGCGACTTGCCGTCGCGGCCCTGGCCTGGGTCCTGCTCGTCGGGGCCGCGTCGCGACCCCAATGGGTCGGCGACCCGATCAGCCTGCCCGTGTCGGGCCGCGACCTCATGCTGGCCGTGGATGTCTCCGGCAGCATGGAGCAGCAGGACTACGAGCTCGGCGGACGCGCCGTCTCTCGGCTGGAGGTCGTGAAGGCGGTCGCCGCCCGCTTCATCGAGAGCCGGGAACAGGATCGATTGGGTCTGATCCTTTTCGGCAGCAACGCCTACCTGCAGACGCCGCTCACCTTCGACAGCAAGACCGTGGCGACCATGCTGCGGGAATCCGTGGTCGGGCTCGCGGGCCGCGAGACGGCAATCGGCGATGCGATTGCGCTCGCCGTGAAGCGGCTCCGCGAGCAGCCCGAGGACAACCGGGTCCTGATCCTGTTGACGGACGGCGAGAACACGGCCGGGAACATCGCGCCGCAGGAGGCCGCCGAGATCGCCCGTCAGGCCGGCGTGCGGATCTACACCATCGGGATCGGCGGCGGCGAGGTGGGCATGCGAACGCCATTCGGGATGCGCCTGCTGCGCCAGGGCAGGGACTTCGACCCGGTTACCCTGCAGCGGGTGGCGGAGATCACGGACGGCCGCTTCTTCTCGGCGAGCGGGCGCGAACAGCTCGAGGCGGTCTACGCCGAGCTGGACAGGCTGGAGCCCAGCCGGCGCGATGAGCGGACCTACCGTCCGCGCAAGGATCTCTACGTCTGGCCCGGCGCCGCGGCACTGGCTCTGAGCGCGTTGCTCGCGCTCGCCGCGGTCTGGTCGCGGCTACGAACGGGGCGCTTGAGCGATGCCGGCTGAGCTGCAGTTTCTAAGGCCCTTGTGGCTCCTGGCCCTGATCCCGTTGGGAGTGCTGGCGGTGCTGCTGTGGCGGGGCCGGACCGAGGCCGGCGTCTGGCGGCGGGTAGTGGACGCCCATCTGCTACCGCACCTGCTGGTCGGGGACGAGTCCGCCGTACGCCGCACGCCGCTGATCCTGCTCGGCGTCGGCTGGCTGTGCGGCGTCGTCGCCCTGGCCGGCCCGGTCTGGGAGCGGCTGCCGCAACCGGTGTTCAGGACGACCGCGACGCGGGTGATCCTGCTCGATCTTTCCGCGAGCATGAACGCCGCGGACGTCGCGCCGTCGCGTCTGGGCCGTGCCCGCTTCGAGGTCCTGGACCTGTTGCGCGCCGCTGACGAGGGACAGGTGGCGCTGGTTGCCTTCGGCCCGGAACCCTTCGTCGTGTCGCCTCTGACCGGGGACGCCGCGACCATCGCCGCGCAGGTGCCCCAGCTATCGACGGAGCTGCTGCCGGTAGCGGGCCCCCGGCGTACGGATTTGGCGATCGAGATGGCCGGCGAGCTGCTCCGTCAGGCCGGCGCCTTGTCGGGCGAGGTGATCCTGGTCACCGATGCGCCCGGTGAGCTCGGGCCGACGGAAGGGGCCGCGCGCGCCCTGGCAGCGGCGGGTCATCGGTTGAGCGTCCTGGCCGTGGGCACCGAGGCCGGGGCGCCGGTGCCTGAAGCCGGCGGTGGCTTCGCGGCCGATGGCCAGGGAGGGATCCGGCTCGCGCGGCTCGACACGACCGGACTGAGTGCACTGGCGCGGGCGGGCGGCGGGCGCTACGTCGGCCTCGAGGCCGGGGACCGCGACATCGAGGCGCTGTTGGACGGCGGACCGATTCAGGGCGCTGAGGCCGCGGAGCCGGGATTGGTCGCCGACCAGTGGCGGGAGGAGGGCCCCTGGCTGCTCTTGGCCCTGTTGCCGGTTGCCGCCCTCGGATTCCGGCGCGGCTGGCTGGCACCGGCGGTGCTGCTCGCATTGCTCCTCCCCCCGGAGCCGGGCTGGGCGGCCGACGGCTCGTTCGGCTGGGCGGACCTCTGGAAGCGGCCGGACCAGCAGGCCGCGGATCAACTGGCGGCGGGCGACAGCGCCGGTGCCGCGGGCCGCTTCGCCGACCCCGCCTGGCGGGCGGCGGCGCATTACCGGGCCGGGGATTACGAGGCCTCGTTGGAGTCCATCGCGAGCGAGACGGGTGCCGACGCCGACTACAACCGCGGAAACGCGCTGGCGCGTCTGGGCCGGCTCGATGAGGCCATCGCTGCTTACGAGGAGGCGCTCCGCAAGACCCCTGACCTGCCGGACGCCCATGAGAACCTGGAGCTGGTGCGGCGGTTGCGCGACCAGCAGCCGCCGTCGAATCCAGAGGGTCAGCAGGGTGCCGACGAGCCCCCGCCCGACGGCGAGGAGTCCAGCCCCGAGGACCAGCAGGCCGGCGGGTCGGATCAACCCAAAGACAGTAACCAGGAAGACTCCGAGTCTGGAGGCGGGCAGGAGGGCGAGGGTCAGCCCCCACCCGACGGGGAGCAGGGCGGCGATTCCGGCGGCGCCGATCAGCCGTCCGGCGGGCAGCCGGATTCCGGGGCCGACGAGGGTCGGGGCGCATCAAAGGATTCCGGCGGCACCGGCGAGGAGTCTTCCGGGGATTCGGGCGGCCCGCTGAGTCCAGGCGGTGAGCCCGGTGCCGAGGATTTCGGCGCGGATGCGCTCTCCGGCGGTGCGGGTTCGGCGGAACCGCCTGACCCGTCGTCGGAGCCGGACGCCGAGGCCGACGGCGACGGGCGTCGGGACGCGGACCGGGCGCCGGTCGGTGAGCCTGTCGCCTCGGCGGGGCAGAGCGATCTCACGCCGGAGGAGCGAGAGCAGCAGCAGGCGATCGAGGCGCAGCTGCGCCGCGTCCCGGACGACCCCGCCGGTCTGTTGCGACAGCGATTCCTGTTGCAGCACCTGCGCCGGCAAGGGCAGCTGCGCTGATGGCGCTATTCTGCCCAGCGCGATCTCGCCGTCAACGACCGGGGTAACGACATGAACCATCGACGTGCCTCTTTGATCATGATCCTGACGGTCCTGTTCGCCCTGGCGCTCTCGCCGGCGTTGGCCGAAGGTCTGCGCGCGGAGCCGGACCGCGACCGGGTTGCCGAGAACGAGACCCTGACCCTGCGGCTGATCGCCGACGGTAAGCTCGACGGCGACCCGGACTTCGCGCCGCTGGAGGCGGACTTCGAGATCATCAGCCGCAATCAGAGCTCGCGGGTCAGCATCGTCAACGGTTCCATGAGCCAGACGACCGAATGGGTCCTGGAGCTGTCGCCGAGGCGCGTCGGCCGCCTTCAGATACCATCGGTCTCGATCGGCGCGGCGCGGAGTGCGCCGGTCGGGATCGAGGTGGTTCCGGCCGGCGAGGGCGCGACGGCGTCCGGTGCCCGGTCGATTTTTGTCGACACGGCGGTGGAAAACCGCTCCCCCTACGTCCAGCAGGCGTTCGAGTACCGGGCGAGGGTGCTCTACCGGGAGCAGCCCCAGCGGGCCGTGCTCTCGGACCCTCAGGTCGAGGGTGCGACTATCGTCAAGAACGGGGACGATCAGCAGTACACCGACCTCGTGGACGGGCTGCGCTACACGGTGGTCGAGCGCCGCTTCCTGGTCGTTCCTCAGCGCAGCGGCCCGCTGACCATCCAGGGACCGCGGCTCGAGGCGCGGCTACCCGACGAGCGGCCCGGCGCGCGCCGGCGCTTCTCGGACCTCGACGACATGTTCGGCGGGCGCATGTTTCAGCAATTTCCCGGTTTCAACGACCTGACGGCCCCCAGCCGCCGGGTCGTCGAACGCGGGCCCGACCTGACGGTCGACGTGCGCCCACAGCCCGCCGGGTCCGCGTCGCCCTGGCTCCCGGCCGAGTCGATCCAGCTTTCCGACGAGTGGACGCCGACGCCCCCGGAGTTTCGGGTCGGCGAGCCGGTGACCCGGACCCTGGTTATCACGGCGAAGGGTGCAACGGCCGCCCAGCTCCCGGCGCTGGACCTGGGCACCGCCGATGGCGTCAAGATCTACCCGGAGCAGCCGCAAGCGGCCGACCTGCCGGGCTCCGGGAGTCCGGCCGCGACCCTGAGCCTCAGTGCCGCGCTCGTGCCGACGCGTCCGGGTGCACTGACACTGCCCGAGATCCGGCTGCACTGGTGGGATACGGCAGAGGATCGGGAGCGGGTCGCCGTGGTGCCGCAGCGAACCGTCCAGGTGGCCGCCGCGGCGGGGGCGCCCGAGGCGCCGCCGGCCAGCGTCGACCCGGGGTCCGAGCGTCCGGCGGCAACGCCCGTTTCCACGAAGGTGCCGGAGACGGGTCGGCCGGTTGCCGCCTCGGCGGCGACGGGCGCGGAGCCGATCACTCCCTGGCCCTGGCTCTCGCTGCTGTTTGGAGTCGGCTGGCTCGCGACCCTGGCGTGGCTGGTCTGGGAGCGTCGGTCCGGTCGCCGGAAGCGGCCGCGCACGGATCAGGCGGCACGGCGCGTCGAGTCGCTGAAGGGCGCCCGACGCCGGGCGCGAGATGCCTGCGCCGCCGGTGACGCGCGCGGCGCGCGCTCGGCGTTGTTGGATTGGGGGCGGGCGCGCTGGCCCGAGGAGCCGCCGCTCGGACTCGGGGATCTGGCCTCGCGCATCGGCGGGACGGACACGGGCCGGGCACTCGAGGCCATCGACCGCGCGATCTACGCCCCGGCCGGGAGCCACTGGGACGGTCGAGCCCTCTGGTCCGTGCTCGAGCCGCGGCTGGTGTCAGGCGCTTCAGGCGCCGGCGGGTCGTCGGCAACCCCGCTTCCCGAGCTCTACCCGGAGCGGATTTAAGATTACAGTTTCAGGGGCTTGCATACATTGAATAAGCCGGGCCATCCTTGCTCTGGACGGGAAACGCGGTAGATCAGCGTATCTGCTTCAGTCCCGTCCATAAGGCCTTCACGGAGTTGGAAGGCGAGGGGCAGACCCGCCTCACTGTCGACCGGGGGAGGCTGCTCGAGTCCCGCCACATCGGCGGCCCGGGCTTGCTGGTGTTTCCGGCCGAGTAACTTGAGGCCGTGATCACCCGCCACGGAAGCAAAGAGGGCCGATCGACCGTACGAGAGACGGTGCGGACTCGGAGAAGACCCGGCCGGGCCGGTCGTGCAAGAATCACCGCCGCCGGTTGATTTCCTGAGCACGGAGAGCTGGCCCAATAAACGGGGGGTTGAGACGATGTCAGGTAAAGATGGATTCCAAGATCATGGTGGCGGCGGGATGGCTTGGTTGCCGGTGTGGTTGGTGGCGGCGGCGACGGTCGCCGGCCTCGTCTACGTCCTGTCAGCGGAGCGGGAGACCGCTTCACCCGGCAGCCCGGAGGAGGTCGCGGAGCGCACCGCCCCGGTCGGTCGATTGTCGCTAGCGCAGCCGGTGCAAGCGGCACGGGCCGCCGCGCCGGCCAACCTGCAATCCACGCCAAGCAGCTCGGCACCAGAGCCAGGAACCGGTGGCGAATCGGTGCCCGTGGAGCCCGGTCCTGCTGCGACGGCCGGTCCCACCGGCGACAAGGTATCGAGCGAGACGCGCGGATCTCGGGCGGAGGCCCCGGAGGCGCAGACCCCCGCCGCGCCCGGCGATCTCGCACCCCCGGCGCCCCCGGAACAGCCCGAATTTGTTGATAAACAACAGACCGGGACCGAGCCCGTCACGGCCGGTCGGGATTCCGAAACGGCGGCCCTGGATGCGGTCGCCGACTCGACGAACCGGCCTGTCCCCGCGGAGGGCATCCCAGCACAGCATCCGGGCGAGCCCGTGCCAATGCGATTGGTACCCCGGCCGCATCTGCCGGGCGAGCCGTACCAACTGGTGCCCGCACCGGTCGACGATCGGCGGGAATGATTCAGGGCCCGCCCCCAATACGTTGGCCTGATGTTGGCCCGGGATCCAGTATCCTTGTCCCGCGGGCCGGATCAGCCGCCTAAACGGAGTCCCAAATGAAGCCCGTGAGAGTTTTCGCGTACGTCCTGGCCGCGTTGATCGTCGTCGCGCTCGGACTGTTCCTGCACTACAACCTTCCCAATACGCAGGTCGTGCAGATCACCGGAACGGACGTCAAGCGCGTCGACAAGGACACGGCGGGATCTCAGACGCGGGATGTGCGTTATATCAACGCTGTAACCCGCGACGGAAAGATCCGGGTCTTTCGAAACGAAGATACCGGTTGGGGTTGGCCCCCTTATTTCAAATTCGACAGCGCCGATCTCACCGCCCAGGCACAAGCCATTCTTAAGAGCACTGAGGAACCCTGGGTGCGGGTGCGCTATTACGGCTGGCGGCTGAACCTGCTATCGCTCTTTCCGAACGCCGTCAGCCTCAAGATCGTTGACAAGGACTATGTCCATGTCCCCTGGTTCAACATCCTGTTTGTCGCGTTCCTGGCAATTGGAATACTCGGGACCGTGGTCGTCCTTCGCCGTTTGCTCAAACGCTGGGGCTGGACTTGAGGACAGGACCTCATGCGGTCGACATCCGATCCCGGCCGCTCTTCGTAACGGGATTCCCCCTGCCTCCACAGCATCGGATGTGGCTTCAATTTCAAGCGCGTAAACATTTTAAAAAGAAAGCGCCCAAGGACCGCGCTTCCTGGGTGGCGTGCTGATCTTGGCCAGGATGGCCAATAATCATTCACCTAACAGCGCGTCGGGGTCGTGGTGGCGGGCCTCGCGGCCATGTCTCGGTCGACTATCGCCGCGACGATCAGGTCGCCCCAGACATTGATCGCCGTGATCGGGTAGTCGAAGAAACGGTCGACCACCAGATAGAGCGCCAGATAGGTCTGGGGCAGCCCCAGCAGGTCGAGCATGAAGGCCATCATCGCAATGCCGCCGCTGGGCATCCCGGCGGTTCCGGCGGACGAGGCCATGCTCAGCAGGACGATGAATAGGGCCTGAGCCAACGTGACCTCGACCCCGGCGAGCTGGGACATGAAGATCAGCAGGATAGCCTGGTAGAGCGCCGAGCCGTCCATGTTCAGTGTCGCGCCGAGCGGCAGCGTGAAGCTGGTCGTTCGCGGGCTGACGCCGGCGTTTTGCTCGAGCACCTTCTTCGAGACCGGATAGGTCGCCGAGCTGGAAGCCGTCGAGAGCGCGGTCAGCAGCGCCTCCCTGACGGCGCCGAGGAAGCGCAGGGGCGAGCGCCGGGTCCGGGCATGGTACAGGGTCGGCAGGAAGGCGAGGGCGTGAATGCCGGCGGCGAGCCCCACGGCCCAGACGAAAGCCTTCAGCTGCAAGACCTCGGCCCAGTCGATGTCCGCCAGGCCCGCGTAGACCAGCGCCGCGATCCCGATCGGTGCCGCCTTCAGGATTCCGTTCAGCAGCTGCATCAGCAGCGCGTTGACGGCGTTGGCGCCGTCGAGCAGGGTCTGCCGGTCCGTCGCGGCGAGACGGCGCGAGGCGATCGCTGCCAGCGCGGCGATGACGACGATATGCAGGATGTTTCCCTCGGCCAGGGAGGCGAAGAAATTGCTCGGTACCAGGTTCTCAACGAGCCGATCGACACTGAATCGGGCGTCGTCGGCGCTGATCTGCTCCAGGTTCATTAGCCCGGCCGGAAGTCCCCGCGACAACAGGAAGCCCAGCAGCGTACCGACGGTCGCTGCGACGAGCGATGTCAGGACGTAGTAGAAGAGCGTATACCCGCCGAGCACCCTAAGGTTGTCGCCGGACGCCAGGGAGGCATAGACCGACACCAGGATCAGCGGAAGGATCAGGACCTTGAGCAACGACAGGAAGATGTGCCCCAACCAGGCGACGTAGGGTGCGCCGGCGGGGAAGAGCACGGCGAGCAGGACACCGGCGAGCAGGGCGACTGGGGTCGAGTAAAAAGCGCGAATCGACATGCGGCGGGCTATCCGTCCGCCGCGAACAAGGAAACCGAAACCCGGCGGCGATCGCGTATCTTACTCGGTCGGGGAGTGCTCGTTAAATGCGTCCAGCGGCGGCGCCCCCGCGCGCGAGCTCACAGCCAGGTCTTGTCGAACCAGTGCAGGCCGCCGCGGCCGATGAGGATCAGTGAGGCGAGCGCGGCGGCCCGACGCTGGTCGATCCGTCGGAATCCGATGCGCAGATGAACCAGGGCGGAGCCTCGATTGTCGTCGCTGACCAGACAGTAGATCTTCTCAGAGCCCCGCGCCCTGAGATCATTTATGGCGACGCCGATCAGATCGGCCGGGAGGTTGTGTTTGCGAAATCTCGGTGCCACGAAAAGATCGGATCCGTAGGCATCTCTCGGACCCAATTCAATGCCGAACACATCGACCTGAGGGTGACGCGCCCCATCGACGGAGAACCATCCATAACCGAGTATGTCTTCGCCATGTTCGGCGAGGTAGCCGTGGAAGCCCCGACGCAGCGCATCGTCCAATCGGGCGAGGGCGGTTTCGCGATCAGGGTTCTCGGCTTGGATCACCGCCCGCAGCGCCGAACGGTCCTCCGGCGTCACCCGTCGCACCCGCACACCTGGAATCGGGTTCGCCGGCCATCTCGGGTCGCTGTCGAGCAGATACAGGCTGGTCTCGATCTTGTGATACGAGGCATGAATCAAGTCTTTGGCCAGCCAGACCGCGCGCCGGTAGAGACGGCGGAGAAACCTGTAAAGCTCCGGACGTCCGGTCCCGTCGAGATCGAACGGTGTATGGAGAAACTGGGTAATTTCCCCGATGACCTGGGAACCGGGCAGCCTATTTGCGAGCATCATGGCCGTGTCCTGCTGGCAATCGGTGCACCGTGGATTCGATGCCTCCAGCCGCCGGTCGTCCCGTCAGTCGCAAGATTGGCCGCGGCGGCTACCTACGAACATAGGTCAGAGCCCCGCTCGGAACCAGGAATGCACGACGAATGCGGCCTCTCGGCTGACCAGGCGCGTCCGTAGGTCGCCGAACGGGGTCACGGTCCTCTTGGCGGGTACGAGGGAAAATCAACAGGTCTATCAACAGCCGATCAGCAGAAGCCAGGATAGGGCTTCCCGATCTGTCGGCTGTTCTGTCTGGACAGCAGCGCATTGGTCAACGCCGCAACCGCACCCTGCGAAGTTAAGGGCAGTGACGAGAAAACCCTGCTGTGCGGGATGCTCGATACGCTCCACGCGGGGGATATCCGGCACTCTGGGAAAAAGGAAACTACCGCTGTCCTGACTGCAGCGTGGCAATGCAGCCGGGCGGGTTGCTGCTCGGGCGCGGGGCCATCTGATCAGCCCGGGAGAAGGGACCGCCGGACGTATTCGCCTAAATCGGAAATGCCTTGTCCAACACGTTAAGCCTCTCTCTGCCGCCGGCGGCTACCGTGGCCTGGCATTGCCCCCAATGCCAGCTGCTGCTGGTCGACCACGGCAGGGTGGTCAAGGACCGGAAGCGCATTGGCTTAGACGCGACCCGCCGCCAAGTTACTTATCGAATGATGTCGGTGATCCGCCAGTCGGTGCCTTCCAGCGAGAGGCGCACATGAGTCGCCCCCCTGCCAAGGTCGCCGATACGGATCAGGAACCGGTCGTAGGACTCGAAGAAGGCGAAGTCGATGCCGGCGAGCAGGTAGGGCGGGGTCTGGTTGGTAGCCTCGGTGACCGCCGCCCGCAGGGTGTCACGGACCCAGGGAAGCGTGACGGCCTGCTCCAGCGCGGAATCCCCGAGACGCTCCAGGTTTCCGCGAATCCAGCCCATCAGGTTGTTGGGGTCGTCCGATGGCAGCAGCTGACCCACGCCGCTGGTGACCCGCTCCTTGTAATTGGCGCGCAGGGCCGGCAGGTCGACGAGCGGAGCGAGCTGCGCCGTGTCCTCCTGGCTCAAGGCATTGTCGAGGCGGAACACGTAATAGTAGGGCCAGAGGCCGAAGGCGATCAGCGCGAACAGGAGCAGGTAGCCGAGAAACCGCATCGCATTTTACTTCCCGAGGTGCAGGCTGGGCGCGCATTCTAACCCGAAGGCGCGGACGGCTATAATCGCGCGATGTGAGGGGGCGTGGCGTCTGGTCGGGCCCTGCCGGCACCTTAGGGGGCATCGCGACGGCTTGGCCGCCAGAAGTTGGTCACTTGCCGCTTCTAGCTGCTAGCCGATTGCTTCGTCCCGCTTCAACCAATCCGAGGTTCCAGTGGATGATCTGACCCAGACGCTTGCGTTGACCCTCGGCGCGAGCTGGGCGAGCGGCATCAATCTCTACGCCGCGATTCTGGTACTCGGGTTCCTGGGCGCGACGGGTTCCGTGACCCTGCCCGCGGGCCTCGAGCTGCTTTCCGACCCGCTGGTGATGATCGCCGCGGGCGCCATGTACCTGGTCGAGTTCTTCACCGACAAGGTCCCAGGCGTCGACACCGCCTGGGACGGCCTGCACACCTTCGTCCGGATTCCCGCCGGGGCCCTGATGGCCGCGGGCGCGGTCGGCGATGTGGGTCCCGCGGCGGAACTGGCGGTCGCCCTGGTCGGCGGCGGCGTCGCGGCGGCCTCCCACGCGGCCAAGGCCGGCACGCGGGTGCTGATCAACACCTCGCCCGAGCCCTTCACCAACTGGGCGGCCTCGATCACCGAGGACATCGGGGTTGTGGGCGGGCTGCTGCTGGCATTGAACCACCCGGCGGTTTTCCTGGCGCTGCTGGCCCTGTTCTTTATCCTGCTGATCTGGCTGTTGCCGAAGCTCTGGCGGGGTATCCGACGGGTGTTCGGGGCAGTCGGGCGTCTGTTCCGCTGGGGTCGCGCCGAGCCGGCCGGTTCGAATCCAGGCGCGCGCGAATTCAGGTCGAAGGACGAACCCCATGACGCCGACTCGCCCGATGCGCGGGCCCCGACGGCGCGGAAGGGCTGATCGGCGTTGACGGCCTCCGGACAAGACAAAGCTGAAAGGGCGGCGAGCCCGACCGACGGGCTCGAAACCTACCTGGTCGGCGGTGCCGTTCGAGACCGGCTCCTGGGGCGCCCGGTAAAGGAGCGAGACTTTGTCGTCGTCGGTGCAACCGCCTCGGATCTGTTGAGGCGTGGGTTCCAGCAGGTCGGAAAGGACTTTCCCGTCTTCCTGCACCCGCAGACCAAGGAGGAATACGCGCTCGCGCGCACCGAGCGCAAGACCGCGCCCGGCTACCACGGGTTCTCGGTGCATGCGGACCCAGGCGTCACGCTGGAGCAGGACCTGCTGCGCCGCGATCTCACCATCAACGCGCTGGCCGAAGACTCGACCGGCGCCCTGATCGACCCCTACGGCGGGGCCGCGGACCTGCGCTCGCGGGTGCTGCGCCATGTGTCGCCGGCCTTCGCGGAGGATCCCTTGCGGTTGCTGCGCGTCGCGCGGTTCGCGGCCCGCTACGCCGACCTGGGATTCAGCGTCGCCGGGGAGACCACGGCCCTGATGCGCGACATGGTCGACGCCGGCGAGGTGGATGCGCTGGTGCCGGAGCGGGTTTGGCAGGAGCTGGCAAAGGCCCTGGCCGAGCCGGTGCCCTCCAGGTTTTTCGAGGTCCTGCGCGACTGCGGTGCACTGGCCCGCCTGATGCCGGAGGTCGACCGGCTCTGGGGCGTGCCCCAGCCCGTGCGCTGGCACCCGGAGGTCGACACCGGCGTGCATGCGATGCTGGTGCTTGATATGGCCGCCCGCTTGTCGCCGGACACCGAGGTGCGTTTCGCGGCGCTCTGTCACGACCTGGGAAAGGGCACCACCCCGGCCGATATCCTACCCAGCCACAAGGGTCACGAGGAGCGCAGCGTCGCTCTGCTGGAACAGGTCTGCGACCGCTTCAAGGCGCCCAATCGGCAGCGGGAGCTGGCCCGGATCACGGCCCGCTACCACGGGCTGGTCCACAAGCTCGACGAGCTGCGGTCGGCGACGATCCTGGACCTGCTCGAGGGTGCGGACGCGTTTCGCCGACCGGACCGCTTCGAGCAGATGCTCGTCGCCTGCGAGGCCGATTACCGAGGCCGGACCGGCTACGCGGACCGCCCTTACCCCCAGGGCGAACACCTCCGCCGGGTCTTTGCCGCGGTTTCTGCGCTCGACGTCGGCGCCATCGCGGCGGCGGCCCGCGAGCCCCGGCTGATTCCGCAGCGCATCCGCGAGGCCCGGATCGCCGCCATCCGCCAGGCGCGCGGTGCCGATCGAGCTTAGCCGGCGTCGCCTTTGCAATATCAGTATCCGCTGATAGTATTCGTGGCCTTCAGCGGGACCGGCGTATCGGGGGCGAAAGCCGACCCGCCCGGCGCCGCCACCTGCCCGAAACGGGCCCCAGCAAGGAGCCTTCGATGTCCCGGATCCATTACGACGCCCACCCGTCGATGTTCCGAATGCGACCGTTCACCACGCTGCTGGTTATCCTGATCATGCTGGCCGGCATAGCGATCGCCGTGCTCGGCAAGCAGGCTTTGCCGGCGGCCCTCGGCGCTGAATTGCACCAGGTCGGCGGCCAGGCCGTACAGACGGCGGGAATCGCCCTGTTCGCGCTGGCCGCGCTCCAGTTGCTGGGCTGGTGGGTCTCCACCCGGTCCGATCGCCTCACCGTCAAAGACGACGAGCTGGTCTGGACCCATGGCCTGCTGAACAAGCAGTACACCGAGATCAACATGTCCTCGGTGCGGTCCGTCCGGGTCCGCCAGAGCCTGTTTCAGCGGATCATGAACGCCGGCGACGTCACCGTTTCCACCGCCGGCGACACGCCGGAGCTGATGGTGCGCGGTCTTCCGAACCCGAGGCGGATCAGCGACCTGGTCAAGGGCCAGGCGCCAGAGAAGGCCTAGCGTGGGCACCGAGGACCGCGGCGACCTGAAGCTGCTGGCGGTGGCCCTGCTGGCCGCCGTGCTGCTGCTCGGCCTGTTGGTCCTCTTTCTGCTGCCCGCGGCGGCCCCGGTGGCGGCATCGCTGAACGAGGGTCTGGGGCTCAGGGATGCGGCGCCCTGGGGGTTTGGCGTCACGCTGGCGCTGTTCCTGGTCCTCGCCGTCGCGGCGGGGGACGGGCTGATCGGCGAGCTGCAGTTCATGCTCGGGTCCTTTTTCTCGTTTTTCCTAATCCTGACGGTGCTGATCGCCTGGGTGTACTGAGGCGGTGCGACCGATCGGACCCCTTGCGGGCCCCGCTGTCTCGGCGGCCCGCGCCGGTTAGAATGCCGGCTCTACCGCATGGCGCCGTGCCGGCGGTGAGAACAACTCCCCGCGGCGACGAAATCGACCGCAGCTTCGAGCGCCGCTCCGGCCAAGACGCCTAGCCGATCGATCTGCTCGAGGCGGTCTTCTTCCTGTACGGATTCGGAGACTCAGATGTTCGAATGGATCACGAGCCCCGAGGCCTGGCTGGCGCTGGTTACGCTGACCGCGCTCGAGATCGTGCTCGGCATCGACAACATCATCTTTCTGTCGATCATCGTCGGGCGGCTGCCGGAGCACCAGCGCAACCGGGCACGGATCCAGGGCCTCGCGTTCGCGATGATCACCCGCATCCTGCTGCTGCTCTCGTTGGCCTGGATGATGAGGCTCACCGGACCGTTGTTCACCATCCTGCCCGGCTACGCGGCGACCCTGACCGACGAGCACCTGCGGGACGCCCTGGCGGTCTCCGGTCGGGACCTGATCCTGATCCTCGGTGGGCTGTTTCTGCTCTGGAAGAGCGCGCAGGAGATCTACGACAATCTGGAGGGGTCCGAGCACGAGAGCGAGGTGCGTCCCGCGTCGCGGTATTGGATGGTGCTGGTCCAGATCGCGATCATCGACATCGTCTTCTCGCTGGACTCGGTTATCACGGCGGTCGGCATGGCCAGGGACGTGCCGGTGATGGTGATCGCGATCATGCTCGCGGTCGGTGTGATGATGGTCGCGGCCAAGTCGATCGGCGACTTCGTCGATTCCCACCCAAGCATCAAGATGCTGGCCCTGAGCTTCCTGACGCTGGTGGGTGTGGTACTGATCGCCGACGGCATGGGCCAGCACATTCCGAAGGGCTACATCTACTTCGCAATGGCCTTCTCGGTAGCGGTCGAGATGCTGAACATTCGCGCCCGCCGGATCCATGCGCCGGCCCCGGTGCATTTGCACGGGACCCCGCACGCGGCGCCCGAGGAGGGCGATAGAGACCCAACCTCGGGTGGTGCGGCCAGCTGATAATGTCGGTGCCTGAGGCGGCTGGTCGCCGGAGCGGTCTCAGCCTACTGCCTTCAGCTCCCCGCTACGCTCGAGCAGGATCTGCGTGAGCAGGGGCACCGGGCGCCCGGTGCCGCCTTTCTCCTTGCCGCTGACCCAGGCGGTGCCGGCGATATCCAGGTGCGCCCAAGGGTAGGCCTTGGTGTAGCGGGCAAGGAAGCAGGCGGCCGTGACGGCGCCGCCTTCTCGGCCCCCGACATTGGCCATGTCCGCGAAGTTGCTGTCGAGCTGCTGCTGGTAGTCGTCCCAGAGCGGGAGGCGCCAAGCGCGGTCCCCGGCCGCCTCGCCGGCGGCGACGATCTCGGCGGCCAGGGCGTCGTCCTTGGTGAACAGACCTGACGGATGCTTGCCCAGCGCGACCACACAGGCGCCGGTCAGAGTAGCCATGTCGATGACCACGGCCGGGTCGAAGCGCTCGCAGTAGGTCAGCGCGTCGCAGAGGATCAGCCGGCCCTCGGCGTCGGTGTTCAGGATCTCGATGGTCTGACCGGACATGCTTTTTACGATGTCGCCGGGCTTGTTCGCGGCGCCGTCGGGCAGGTTCTCGGAGGCCGGAACCACGCCGATCAGGTTGATCGGTAGCCGCAGCCGGCAGGCCGCCTCGACGGCGCCAAAAACGCTCGCGCCGCCGCACATGTCGTACTTCATCTCGTCCATCTCGGCGGCGGGCTTCAGCGAGATCCCCCCGGCGTCGAACGTCAAGCCCTTGCCGACCAGTACGACGGGCTTGGCGTCGTCCTTGCCGCCCCGGTAGTTGAAGACGATCAGCTTGGCGGGCTCCCGGCTACCGCGCGACACCGACAGCAGCGCGCCCATGCCGAGCTCGCGCATGTCGCTTTCCTCGAGCACTTGGACCTTGAGTGGGCCGAATCGGCGCCCGAGCTCTTTCGCCTGGTCGGCCAGGTAGCCGGGTGTGCAAATATTGCCCGGCAGGTTGCCGAGCTCCTTGGCGCTTTGCACGCCGGCGGCCATGGCCGCGCCGTGCCGGACGGCCTTTTCGGCCTCATTCATGTCCTCTTTGTCCGGGACCCAGAGCGACAGGTGTTTCAGGGGTGTCTTCGGGGCCTGCTTGTCGTCCTTGGTCCGGGAATAGCGGTAGGCCCGGTCCTCGGCGGTAGTCACCAGATCCCGGGCCGCGAGGTAGAGGTCGGCGCCCCGGGGCACCAGGGCTGGAAGTGTGAACAGGGCTTCGCCCGCGTGAGTCCGCTGCAGCAGGTCGACCGCGGCCGCTACCGCCTGGCGGTAAAGGGCGCGGGTAAAGTCCTTTTGTTTGCCGCAGCCGATCAGCAGTACGCGCTCGCCGGCGACGCCCGGCAGATCGTAGAGCATCAGCGCTCGGCCGCACTCGCCGTCCAGGTCGCCTCGCTTCAGCAACTCGGTGAGCCGGCCGCCGCTCGCCTTGTCGATCGACTCCGCGGGCCCGGCGAGCTTGCGTTTATCGAACACCCCCAGCACGAGGCAGGCCGTCTTCTGTTTTGCCGGGTCGCCGGTCTTGGTCTTGAAGTCCATAGAGTGCTCCTGAACGGACTGGGAGTGAGTCGGGTCGAGTCGGATCGAGGCTCGCGGCCGAATCCGGTGATAGCATGCCGGCTGCGAGTCTACCGAAATCCGGGCGGGTGTCGAGGCTGCCCCGGTGAAGTTTGGCGGCAATGAGCACGGGAGCGTTGCGGTGAGGATCCTCAATCGGTATCTGGCGGGGGCGGTCGTCGGCGGCACGCTGATGACCCTTGGCGTGCTGCTCCCGCTGCTCGGGTTCTTCATACTGGCCGACGAGATGGAACAGGTTGGCGTGGAGCACTATCAGTTCCGGGACGCCTTGCTGTTCATGGTCCTGTCCCTTCCGCGCTATGCCTACCAGGTCTTCCCGATCGCCACCCTTATCGGGGCGCTGGTGGGGCTGGGGGCGCTCGCGGGCCGCTCGGAGCTGGTCGCCATGCGCGCGGCCGGCGTGTCCGTGGGCAGGATCGTCGGGGCCGGATTGCTCGGGGGAATGCTGCTCGCGGCCGCCGCCCTGGTCGTCGGCGAGGTGATCGCCCCCGCGGCCGAGCAGCGCGGCATCGAGATGCGACGCCACGCCCTTTCGGGCGACGTGGCCCAACAGACGCCGTACGGGTTCTGGGCGATCGATGGTCATGCCTACGTTAACATCCGTGAGATCCAGTCCGGGACCAACCTGCGGGACATTTCGATCTATGAAGTGGATTTCGAGAGCGGGGCCCTGGACGCGACGCACGCGGCGGGTGCCCGCTATGTCAACGGCGAATGGGTACTCGAGGACATAGAGCGCAGCCGCGTCCGGGCCGACGGGGTCGAGGTGGAGCGGATACCGAGCGCAGGATGGACCTCGATGCTCGATCCGGGGCTGCTCAAGGTGATCGTCGCCGACCCGCGGGCGCTGCCGGTTTGGGGGCTCTACAAATACATCCAGTTCATGGCCGTAACGGAGCAGGACGCGAGCGCCTACGAGGTGGCCTTTTGGGGCAAGGTCGTGCATCCCCTGCTCACGCTGTCGATGATCTTCGTCTCAGTCCCGATCCTGCTCGGTTCGGCCCGCAGCAGCGGGATGGGCTCGCGACTCTTCTTTGGTGTGCTGGTTGGCATCGGCTACTACCTGGTCAGCCGCACCTTCACCTATCTGTCGCTGCTCTACGATCTGAGCCCCCTCGTTGCTGCCGTACTTCCACCGCTGCTGTTCGTGCTGGGTGCCCTCTTGGTGCTGCGGCGGGTGGGTTGAGCGCGCGCCGGACCTTTTCGGGCCGGCAGCCTGTATCGCGAGTCTTAGGACCCTTCCTTGGGTCGGGGATTGGCGCGCGAATCTCGCGGGACGACCACGGGGCGCGTCCGGGACAATCGGTCGTGCCAGGTTAGGTCGTCCCGATCCACGAGGCACCAAAAGAGGCCGAGTCCGGCCGGAAGCAGGCTCAACAGGGCCCAGCCGAATCGGCGCGCGGCATCGCCGACGCTCGGGGGCTCACCGTCGTCTCGGGTCAGGCGCATCCGCCACGCGCGCATCCCAAGCGTCTGGCCCCCGTGGGTCCAGAAATACAGGTAAAAGCCCGCGATCCAGGCGAGCAGGTAGAGCTGGAGCAGTATTCCGTGAGCCCGGTCCTGATGCGGGTAGGGTTCGCCGGTCGCGACCTCGTAGAGAATGACCGGGGGCGCGAGGGCCAGCATGAGGACCCCGAGCAGCAGCAGGCTGTCGTAGAGCATCGCCCCCAGCCGACGGCTCAGGGACGCTGTAGGGGTCGGGCGAGGGGGCTGCTGCATGGGATGCTTTGGCGGGAGATTGGCAGCCGGGGTCGGCGAAGAACCTGAATTGTCCTCGCCTTGCTGCTGTCATTCCAGGATTGCGGGCGCGGCGAGCGGGGTTCTTCAGCGCGGCGGTCGTGCCGGCGTCTGTTCCTCGGCAAAGTGCCTGCAGGGTTTCATCATGCACTTTGCTTGACAACCCTCGCGCCCTGGGATAGCGTCCCGGCCATCTCAAGGGGAGTAGTCGCCCTTCCGCGATGGAAGGGGCACGCGTCAACACACTTGGCGATACCGCCATGGCGCGCGCGGCCGTCGGCTTGACGAGACCTTGGACTCGATGGGGTGTCCGGCTGGGGCTGGGTGCATTCCGTCCTGTCCCAAGGTTGATCCTCCCGGCCCCCTGGAGTTTCCGTGTCCGCTCTCGCCCTCCTTGCTAGATCGCCCTGGGAATCGGCGTTCCACGCTCATTGCGCTCGCACCGCGATCACGGCCGCGAATCGGGCATGCCGTGCTACCGCCGGAGGATACCCATGGACCAGATAGCCTCCGGGTCGGTCTTCGGCGGACTGACCGTCGCCGCAACGACCTTCGGTTTGATCTTCCTGGCGGAGATCGGCGACAAGAGTCAGCTCGTCTGCATGGCCTTGGCGGCCCGTCACCACCACCGGCCCGTGCTCGCGGGGGCGCTGGCCGCGTTCGTCGTGCTGAACGTCCTGGCCGTCGTCTTCGGCGCGGGGCTCGCGCGCTGGGTGCCCGAGCGCGTATTGGCGGCCGTGGTTGCCATTCTGTTCGCCGTCTTCGGCGTTCTGTCGCTCCGCGCCGAGGAGCAAGACGGCGCCGCGGAGATCAAGGAGCGCAGCGGGCACGGTGTCTTTGCCACTACCTTTCTGATGATCTTCCTGGCCGAGATGGGCGACAAGACCCAGCTCGCCGTCGCCGGCATGGCCGGCACCCTACCGGCGGTCCCGGTCTGGATCGGCGCCACCCTGGCGCTCGGCGCGACCTCGGCGTTGGGCGTCATGGTCGGGCGGAAGCTTCTCCGGCGCATCCCGCTGCATCGGCTGCATCAGATCAGCGGCGTCTTTTTCCTGATCCTCGCTGCCCTTGCGCTCACCAGGGTGTTCCCGGTCTGAATGGCGGGGCTCGGCTTGACAAGTCGAGACACGGCTCCGCGGCGGGCATCAGTTGCTCGCACAACGACAGGAAACCCGCTACAGAAAGGAGCCGCGTCAACGAAATGGCCACCAGACCGGAGCCGGTACTGACAGCAGTCGGAGGATGGGCTGGTCGGACATGCTCGCGTCCATCCGGTTGCTATGTCTATAGGTCGGTGAGCCCCGGACTTGGCCTGCCATTCCGCCGCCCAGGTCCGTCATTGATAAAGGTCACCGGAGGCTAGGGCTACGCCACGAGCCAGACGCCCTTAACCCCGTCTCCGGTCTTGTCCCCCGGCGCCTTATCCTTGATCCAGAAGGAGAGCAGCATGCCTTTGTAGGCCCATTGCGTGGCGCCGTCGTAGTGGAAGACGACGCTCCCGGCCGCCGCAGCTCATCAACGCCGAGGCCGCACTGCATCTGAGCGCCCGTCGGGCAAAGTCCGGCCGGCAATGTGCGCCGACGAAACCGGCTCCCCATTACCAGCCCACAATAACGGGGCGGACAGACCCAGGGCGACCGCCACAAGGAATCCCTCGATTGTAGTCCGCGACCGCGCGCTATCGAGACCATTCAAGCGCCCGTTAAACCCCATCATTAATTACACTCTCGAGAACCTTTACTAGCTCGTCCCATTCAGCAAGGGCAAACGCCTTCTTCCATAGTCCCGTTGAGTCGTTTCCCACGATCAGAATGTTAGTATGGCTGTCGGGCTCTTCCACATACTGTCCAAGTTTTGTTAGCGCAAAGTTGACATTTGCGGGGTTCCCGCTTAGCAATTGCCAACCTGGTGAGACTCCCAGCGATTTCCCATAGGCAGAGAGCTTCGTCGGCGTGTCCGTTTCCGGATCGACCGTAAGTGAAAGAATTGCGACATCTCTGTTGAGCCTTTCGCCAAGCCATTCTTCCACCTTCTTCATTCTCGCCATTGTCACAGGACATACGTGCTTACAGGAGGTGAAGAACGGGTTGATAATAACGATCTTCCCTTGAATCAAATCACTATAAAGCCGCAGCTGTTTACCATCCTGGTTTACCAAAATGGTATCTGTAAAGTAGCGTGCTGCTGGCGAGGGCGGGGCGGCCGCTGCTGCCGACCCCGGTTTTTTCGAGCTGGACTCCCCCGCCATTGCCGAAACACTTATCGTCAGCGCCAACGCGGTCGCGACGCAGCCGCGGAAGAACTTCAGCCTGGATATCATCGTCGCTCCCTTCCCGCATCTGGGCGTGCAATTGATTAGGATCATTCGGTTCGGAGGGGAAATCCCTCCGGGACGCGCCGAGGCGACCGGCAGGGGGCGCGCGCAAAAAATCGAAGACTGCATGGGGCGCTCAATCTGCTTCGACCCATCCCAACAGCTGCGGGCGTTGGTCGGATCCCGGCAGCTTTATGACATGCGCACCACTCGCGCCGACCCGGCGATTCCGCGTAAAGGTGATCGGCGGCGTCAGACCGGTCTCGAACCGATAAAAACCGTTCAGAGAGTCCATTAATTTCCGCCGCGTAAGATCTCGACCTGCTTGCCGCAGGGCCTCGGCAAGTACCTTGGCGGCAGATAACGCGGCAATCGCCGCGTACCTGTCGCTGACCTGGGTGCTCCGATCCGAATCGCGCAGAGACGCCAGTTCGTCCATAGCCCAGGCTTGCCGGTCGCCAGGCACGGTGGGATAGGCGATATAGACGCGTTGGGACAAGGCACGCGGCAGGGAACCTGCGGCGTGATGCGTCAGAGATCCCGGCACGAGCACGGGCAGCGGTGGTACCCGATCTGCGGTCGACCGCAAAAAGGCCGCGAGCTGCTCCGCAGAGCCCAGGAAGACGACCGCCGTGACCGGAGCAGTCGCCAGCTCAGAAGGGTCGAGACCGTCGTTAGCGAGATCTGCCTCGAGCGGAAGGAGGCGCGTCTTGACCCCTTGGATGCCGACCAGATCCGCTTGGGCTGCTTTAACAACTGTTCGGAGCGGGGGGCTATCCTGATAAGCGAGCACAATGTCGATGTCCGTGTTTCCGAACCTTTCGACGGCGAAACGGGCGAGCGCCAGGAGTTGTTCCTTGATTCCTGGGAGGAGGAAGTACACCGTGCTATCGGGTGACGCATGCACCTCCGTTTCCAGGCCGATCGGTCCGACCATCGGCACACCTTGGGCCGTCACCGACTGGGCGAACTCGCTTTCGTATCCTGGCGTGGACGTCGCTACCAAGGCGAATGGCTGCTCCGTCGCTAGCCACTGCTGGATGTCAGAATGCGCGGACCGGGAACGAAAATCCAACTGCTTGGAGACGAATTCGACCCGACGCCCGAAGATGCCCCCGGTCGCATTCAGGGCATCAAAGTAGGCGTTGACGATCTCCAGGATGGTTCCCGACGCGGGGCCTTGCGCCGGGAGGACAGTGCCGACTTTCAGGGAGGAATCGGTGAGCCCGGGCTCAGGAAGTTCCCCCAGGCGCTTGAGATAAGCGATGAGGTCGTCCAGGTCCGACTCTGAGATGGCGAAGGCAGGCATTGAAGGATCGGCCGTTTCTCCACCCGGGTAGATGCCCGTCCTGAGAAAACTTTTTATCCCGGCTTCGTTGAACGCCCCATGCTGCGTACCGTCCGTATGCACATGTCCGTATGCTTTGGTCAAATTCTTCCAGGTGATGTTGGTCGGAACCACACCGCTTTCAGGACGTCCCTGCCCGTCGACGCCGTGGCAGCCCCCGCACGCAAGCGCGCGTCCGGTGAGCTCCAATCCGAGCTCCCCCAGCCGGGCCGACAAAGGTTCCCCTGAATCGCTGGCTCCAGTGCTATAGATGATCCGGCCGCGTTTCTCCTCAACGCTCAGCGAATCGTGCTGAGCCAAGACGCCGTCGGAAGAGACACCCGCCCACGTCAGGCAAAGGGCGCAGGCTAAGGGCATTCGAAGCCATGGATCCCTCACGCTGCTCCGAGGGTCGTCCCTCTCCCATGCGTGGCAATGGTCATGGAGCACGTCCGTTGCCTCAATCAGGGTCGCGGGCCGCGCGATAGCTGTCGAACACCTGAGCAATCATGTCGCTCGAGGGGAATCCGTTGAGACGTGTCCAGACATCCCGATCGCCGTCGACCACGTACACGGCGGGCGGGTGATTGAAGATGTCCGCCGAGTAGACTTCCAACGCCCTCAGCAAACGGGTGACCGTCGCCTTGTTCCCGGTCAGGAATCGCCATCCGGGTTTCGCGCCCACCTTCTCGGCATGGGCCTTGAGGCGCATCGGAACGTCGTTGACCGGGTCGATGGACACCGTGATCAGTACGGTTTCTCCCGCGTCGTCGTCCGGCAGCATTTCCTGCACGCCCTGGAACACGCGGTCGAGGATCGGACAGACTGTGCTGCAGCTGGTGTAAGTGAAGGTCACGGCCGCCAGACGGTCGCCGATCAGATCGCTTCTGAAGAGTGTCGGGCGCCCATCCTGATCGACTAGCTCGAGATCCGGTACATCGAGGTCCACGACGCTCAGCACGGAGGGCGCGGGCACCGCATGATGATGCGTATGGTCTTCGGGGTTCGACCAAGCCGTCACGCACGCCATCGCCAGCATGCCGGCGATGACCGTCGCTGCCGTGTATCTCTGCATGGGCCTCACTCCGTTACCTTTGGTCTGAATCGGTGTTCGCGGTCGCGCGAACCGAGACATAAGGCAGATCGGTGAAATCCAGCCCGAGTGACGCTACACCCACCGAAACAAGATAGACCCCCGGTTGATCCGGCAAGAGGTCTACCTCGTAGCGTCCGTCGCCCAGCGCCCTCGCGCGCTCGCGGGTTTGCCAGTTAAACGGTGGACGCGTCGCCAACACGGTCACATCATCCAGGGCCGACACCGACGTCTCGTCCCCGGTGGACGTCAGACTGAACCTCAAGGTGAAGGGCTCTCCCACGCTGACGCGTGGCTTCTGGTCCAGGAAATTCAGCTCGAACTCCTGTTCGTTTCCTGAAGCGACCGCCGGATCGGGCGCGGCCTCGAAGCTGAAGCAGTGGTGCACCGCGGGAGAGTCCACCAAGAAGGCAACACGGTAGCTGCCGGCCTTGGGAACCCGGATGCGGGCGCCGTAGACCCCCTTGTCAACTTCCCTGAGGCTGCGATCCACCACTCCGACGGCTCGCGGCACGCGGCCGTAGGCGGAATACGACCCCATGGGAGCGATCATGCCTTCCATGTAGTAGTAAACCATTCGGTCCGCGGGGTTGGCGCTGACCACCGCGGTCCACTCACCTGTGGGCGAGATCGCATCCGCGAGCGCCGGAAAAGGGTAATCGCCAGGGGCGCCGTTGCCCAAAGGGATCTGCTTCAGGCCGAGCGCCTCGGGCTTGCCGAGCTGGGCCAGCGGCACGAGGGTGACTTCCGCTGTGCCCAGGTGCCGCACATAGGCGTAGTTACTGGTGAACGCGACTTGGTGCGGCTGGTCGCCGACATCGAGTCGGTGCGCGATCGCGCCCGTGGAGGCGTCGACGACCGTGACCTGATCCCGCTCAAGGTTGGCCGCGAAGCCCCAGCGCCCATCCGGTGAGAAGCGCAGCGCCACGAGCCCGGGCGCGGTCTCGATGCTCCCGCTGACCTCCTGGCGCTTCGCGTCCACGACGGTGATGCGCCCGCCCTGAGAGGCAACGTAGATCCGGTCGCTCATGGGCGAGAACGCTATCGCGACCGGGTTCCCAGTGGCTGGGAGGTCTTTGGTCTTTGTCAGGGTCTGGGTGTCGATGACCGAAATGGTGCCGGCGAGACTGTTGGTGACAAAGGCGGACAGGCTGTCGGCGGAAAACGCGATCTCGTGGTGGCCCACCCCAGTGGGAACGAAACCGACCACCTCAAGGCTCTGCGCATCGATCACGGTGACGCCGCTTTTGCCCCCGGTCCTGCTGTCATTGCCAACCCAAAGGTAGCGGCCATCGGGCTGCAGGGCGATGCGGACCGGCTTCTCGCCCACAGCGAGGGTCTGTTCCACCATGAAATCACCCAGGTCGACCACCGCGACCGCGTCGGACCGCGGCATCGTGACGAACAGGCGTTCGCCATCCGCGCTGAAAGCCCAGTCCTCCCCCCGGTCCTTCATGACGACCATGGCGTACAGTTGCGTGATCCCGTTGACGCCCAAGAGGGGATCGACGACGGAGATCGTCTGATCGTTGTTCATCACCAGCAGGAAAAACTTGTTCAGATCGATGTCCGCCTGCAGGCTGAGCAGGCCCTGCAGATGACGCGAAACCTGTTCGCGGCAGTCGAGCCCTTCACCGAGGCCGCCGTTCCTGGTGATCCAGACGGCCGGCTCGAGGGCGGGGATGGGGGCGCCGCTTGCCGCATCTGTGATGCGGAAGCGCACGTCGGCGTAGGCGCCTTCGAGGATGGGCTCGGACTCGCCCTGCCTCGATTCGGGCGCCGCGATCTCGAAGGCCACCCGGAGGCCCTTCTTCACGACCGCGTTTAGGTCGGGACCGTCAGTGGTCGAGTCCGTCGCCGGCTCGGATGACGCGGTCCCCCCGATGAGCCCCGCGAAGGCGATCGGAAGCACCCGCGTAAGCAGCTTGTGCATGAATGTCTGGCCTCGTGATGAATTCTGCCGGGCTTGCCAGCAGCCGAGTGCAGGCCTTGCGGCCCGCACTCGGCCTTCAGCTACACGGATGAGCAGGGAGCGATCGGTCCCTTACTCAACGCGGAAGATGCCCCACTCGCCGTTGTAGACGTGCACCGGCACCATGTCGCGGTACAGGTAGTCGCCGGCTATCGGACCAGCTCCGCCCAACGGCACGATGTTGGCGTGGTTGCTCGGGCCGTGGCCCATCTGCTCGCCGTGCCAGAAGGTTCGCACGTTGTCCGGGTCGATCACCGTGGAGTCCAGGTTGTACGGGTGCCGCGGCCACAAGTGCCCGTGCAGCGTGAACACCTGGTTGCGGTTGTGTCCGCCTGGCTTGAGGACGCGGAAGCGGACCTCCTCGTTCCGGCGCCGCGGTAAACACCGGCGTCACCGGATCCAGGCCGCCCAGGTTCGCGAAGGCGTCGGTAAAGTCCACCTGACGCGTGACTCCGGAGGCGGCCGTCGGGCCGATACCGAGCCGCAGCCACAGCGGGTCCGTTCGGTAGTTCAGTCCCTTCATGCCCGAGTCCTCCGGCTCCTCCTCCTCGGAGACCGTAGGAACGGGATCGCCAGCGGCAACCGTAATGCCGCACGGGGCGACCTGCCCGGGTGCGCACGGTGTGTTGAACGCCGCACCGTTCGTGAAGCGCATGTTCACGTCGTCCTGGTAAACCAGCACGAAGTCGCGGAACGAAGGCTTTCCCGGTTCGCAGGGGAACGTGCCGCTCGTGCAGATTGACAGAGCCGCACGGCTGAGCAATCCGTCTGCGTCCGGCTCGCCGTCCGGCGTCTGAACTGTGACCCGATTCCGCCGGCTGCCGGTAGTGATCGTCCTGCCGTCCGCCCAGAAGGAGCCCTCCGGCTCGACGACGAGCGCGCCGATCAGGCCCTTGTTGCTGCCCTTGATAGGATCGGCGGGCATCAGGTTGATCGCGCCGTACTCGACCGGCGTGCCGGTGAGCTCACCGGTGGCGGTGTCGACGTCGACCTTGCCCGCGTACCATTTGTAGGTGATCGTCTCCCCTGGCGCCGCCGTCTGCACCGGGTTGAAACCGACATTCATGCCGTCGCTGTCGACCATGTCGAACTCCACGAGCTGGGCGTGCAGCCCGACGTGGCTCGAGGGGGCGAGCTGGTTCGCGTTGAACCGGTTGACGATCATGGGCAGGAGGTTGAAGCCCGCCAGGTCCTGGGTCTCCAACGGGAACGCGGGGTCCGGACCATGCAGCACCGCGGGCAACTGGTTGGTCAGGGTGATGAACACGCACTCACCGGCCGCGGCCCTGAGGATCAGCGGTTCCACGCGCCGCTCCGGCTTGAGCATCCCGTTGGCGTCCAGGTCGCTCTCCAGCACGTACAGCAGCGCGGTCGGGTCGTCGAGCTCGGGGTGATACGCCAGCGTCCCGCCGGGCAAGACGTCCGCGGCACGCACCGCGACCACGTCGTACTTGCGCTCAGGCGCCTCCCTCGGACAGACACCCGCGAAGGCAGGCTTACCGCCCTTCCTGCCGACCGGCGGCGCTTTACCGTCGGGGTTGTTCGGCAGCGGTATGAGATGGCCGGTGCCGAAATCGCCGTCATAGGCGCGCATGATGCCCCAGCTCCCGTTCCAGCGGGCGTCGACCGACGAGCCCGTCTGGTAGAGGTAGTCCTCGAAGCCGACAGGGTTCTTCGACGCCGCGAAGGACGGCACCTGGAAGATGAAGTACTCCGAGATGCCGGCCATCTGCGAGTTGCGGAAGCCGGAGTAGCCGCTGTTCCATTGCTGCAGCCAGCGCACCCCGTTGATGCTCATGTTGTGGCCTTCCTCGGTGGCGCCGACCTGCACCCGCAGCTGGACCTTGTCCCCCTCGTAAACCTGCAGCGTGGGGGTGAAGGGGTCCCCGGTGAGAGCGCCCAGGTTCTGCGTCTGGATGGCCCCCGGCGCGTTGTAGGGCCACTGCTCGGGTGGGGTGTTCAGGCGCACGTCGGCGCGCAGCACGTCGGAGCTGAAGGCGTAGGAGAGGTCGCCGGCGAGCGGCGTCGTGTCAGGAATCAGGTCGCCGTCCAGGTCGAGCGGCGTGAGCGCTGGCGTGTTCGTCGACGGGTCGCGTACCCGCAGCGCCAGCGGCTCGTTGCGGTAGTTGACGACGAAGGTCCCCGGGTCCGCCGCCGAGATGGCTTCCGGCCGGCAGCCGTTGGGGCCGCCGCCCGCCACGCACAGGGGCTCGAGGATGTGGGGCAGGCCCACCACCTTGCGGTCGGACGGATTGACCGGGGTTCCGGCCGCGTTGAGCACGTCGCCGCCGTCGTCCTGACCGCGGTAGGCCAGCTGGAAGTCCGCGAACTCGAGGTAGAACTCGCGCCAGGCATCCCCGGCAAGGTTCTCGTCAACCCCGCTGCAGCCCGTGCAGTCGATGTCCGCCCGCCAGCTGGTCGGCCCGCCGTCACTGAGACGCGTGCCGAATGCCTCGCCCGTTACCGGGTCGGTCCACTGGGAACCCTCTGGCTCGACCAGCAGGGTCGCGTAGAGCCCCGCCTGCTGGTGCGTGGACGGGCCGTAGTGGTCGTGGGTGAACACGTTGCCGCGCCAGCCCGGGTCGAGGAACCAGCGCTGGCGGGTCGTGCGCGGGCCTGCCTCGCCTAGCGCATCGTCGCCGGTCCAGGCCCCGCCAACGGCCGTGAGGGCGTGGATGCGCTCGGCCACCTCGTCGGGGCTCAGGGTGCCGTCCTCGTAGTTCCAGCCGTTCGCCGCACCGTCGGCGGCCATCACGTCGAACTTGACCAGATGGATGTGCTGCCCGACGACGTCAGTGGGGGTCCGCACCTGGAAATCGTCGAGCTGGTAGACGTTGGGAACCAGATTGGTGTGGTCGAAGTCCACGCAGTCCATGGTGTTGGCGCGCATGACGAAGGGCTCGGGTGCGCGCGTCCCGTCCAGCGTAGCCGCCGCATCGTCGTCCAGCACGATGATGCGGCTCTGGTCGAAGTGCCAGCCGACCTTGTTGAGCTGCACCGGCAGTTCGATGACCGAGGCCGCGTAATACCGGGGGTTACCAATGGGCGCCTCGAGCCAGGGAATGCTGACGCCGTTTACCCAGGCGTCCGCCCGGCAAGGCTCCGCGAAGGGCGCGCCCGCGACCGCCGCGAGGCCGTTAACTTGGAACTCTCCGGCGTTCCCATCCGGTAGGTAGCTCGGGCGGGAACGGGTATAGCCGTCGGGATTGGCCCCATCCTCCAATTTGCCGTGGAAATCCATGGCCGCTCGCTCCGCCGGTGTGCCGTTTTCCGGAATCTGATGGCCGGTCGCCGTCAACAGTACCTTGTCGAAGTCCGTCGCGGTCTGGGTGGCGTTCGCCGTGCCGGCCGTGATCACGTGCCGGGGCAGCCCGCCGTCGGCGACCAGGTCCAGCGGCGGGGTCGGCGGCCGGTGGCCGGACACGCCCGGGATGAAGAACGGGAAGCCTGGGTTTCCGGTCGCCTCGCTGATCGGCGTCGGCGGTGTCGCCGGTACCGTCGTCGGGTCACCGGTGCCGGCGATCACGGCCTGACCGTCGGCGATAGCGACATCGACCTCGGGCATCGGGGCCATGGCCCGGCCCGGGATCGGCACCACGCCCGGGATCGGCGTGCCGGCGGCGATCTCGCCGTCGGGTAGCGCCCGGGCGCCGGCCGCGGGCAAGCCGCCGGCGTCCATCAGCGTGCCGGTCTCGAAAACGTCGTGCACCCGCCACAGGCCCCACATGCCCTGGGCGAAGTGGGGGTAGAAGTGGCAGTGGAAGATGGCGTCGCCCGGTGACTTGGCCCGGTTGCCGGCGCCGCCGAAGGCGATCTCGTAGGTGAAGGACGAGCCGGGACCGATGGCCTGGGCATCCAGGTAGTTGGAGCCGGGGTCGTCCGGCGCGAAGTGCCACTGGTGGGCGTGCAGGTGGAAGATGTGGTGCTCGGTGCCGACGTGGATGTTGCGGATCTTGGTGCGGTCGTTCAGGTAGCCGTGGAAGACGGTGGCCGGGTCGGCGGGGTAGAAGGCCTTGGTCGCCTTCGGTCCTACGTCGGTACAGTTCGCCAAGGCCGGGTTGCAGGCCTCCAGACCGGTGGTCGCGGGAACGTCGACGACCATGCCGGGGTCGCCCACCGCCCAGGAGGTGAGGAAGAACTCCTCGTACTTGCACTCGACGCACTCGTGCATGGGGCCGACGCCGAGCCGGTTGGCGATGATCTCGGCGCCGACGCCGCCGGTGGCGTAATTCACCGCGAAGCCGTCCTTGACGCTGCCGAGCGTGAACTGCAGGCCGCTGAACCAGGCCGGGAACGCCTGGACCATCTTGACTTCGTCGTGGAAGGCCATGGTGTGCTCGCGGAACGGCTGGCCGCGGTTCGGGTAGACGGGATTCTCCGCCTCGCCGATGAAGCCGCCGCGGCTCCGGCCCGGTGATGATGGCGTTGACCTCGTTGTGAACGATCTCGCCGGCCTGGACGAGGTTCAGGATCGGCGATCCGGCGAAGGGATGGTCTGCGGGGTAGACGGCATCGTAGTCGAGGATCGGATGCCCGTCCGGCGTCGTGCGGTGGGCATTCCAGATGCCGTCGCGGTTGGTGTCGGTGAACGCCTCCGCGGCATCCCAAACGCCGTTCCCATTGGCATCGACGAAAACTTCGCCGGCGTCGAAGGCACCGTTTCCGTTGGCATCGGTGAATTGCTCGGCGACTGGATCGAGTATGCCATTACCGTTCAGGTCGTCGAAGCTCTCCGGCGGCGTTGCAAGGTCCATGTCGGCGCGGCTGACCTGGCTGCGGTACCACTCGGCACTCGTCGGTTCGACGTTCAGCACGCCGAACAGCCCGGAGGCGATGGCGCCGCTGCCTCCCTCGCCGCCCTGGTTCGGACCGCTGGTGATGACGTAGGCCCCCTCCTTCTCGGCCAGGTAGGTGTAGGTGGCCTGCCCACCCGGGGCCACGAGGCTCGACGGATTCTGGCCGACCTTCGAGGCGTCGCTACCGATCCCGGACTTCATGCCCTGGATGTGCAGCCCGGCGGTACGGGTGACGGGCTGCTCCGACTGGATCGCGGGCAGCCCCACGCCGGCTGGTTGATTCCCGGCGCTTGTGATAGCGCCGGGACTGAGCAGATTGGTGAACTCGACGCACAGGGTGTCGCCTTCGTTCACGCGCAGCGTCAGCGGGCGTGGGCGCTTGGTGGAGCGGAGTTGGACGTTGCCGTCGGTGCAGACAGCGTTGAGCGCAACTGCTGAGCCAGGGTTTCATCATCGCGGCGTGGTTCCCTTCGGGAAACACGTCCCGTGCCAGGGCGAAGATCATTCCGGCGGGGTTGTACGCGCCGAGCCGGTTGTAGACGAGCACCTGGTCGAGGGCGACGACCTTCGCGGAAACATTCGCGGTTCCGTCGCACGCTGCCGAGGCAGTCGCGGGGAGGGATGCGAGCAGGCAAAATCCTACTGCCAGCCCGACAGCGGGCTTTGGGTTGCGAGGCATGATTTTCCTCCTGAGCTTGGTGGACCGGCGCAACGCTTCGACGGGAAGCGTCGCTACCTTAATTTTTCTTAAGCTTCTGGCAAAACCTAGATGTCGGTCACAAGTTTGTAAACAGCCGGAAAATTGTGGGATTTCCCAGTGCGGGGCTTGGTCTCACGTAACCATATGTTCTTTAGATCTATTTTTATTGATGAACAAGAGTCTTAGGTTGAAGGCTCGTTTGTATTGCGGCTGGAATGAGTGGCAGCAGATTTTTGGTGGTTTCTGGCGCACGGCGGAGTCCGAGAGGGGTGGCGTATCCTGTTGACTGATCTCGGCAAAGGTCACAGTCAAGAGTCGCGGATACGCCCTGAGTCGGGGTGGGTGTCCTTGGTTTCGGGTTGCCAACCCAAGCCGATCCCTTGGGCCGGCCAGGGGACCAACCCGTCCTCGAATTCACGGCAAGCCTAGGACGTGACCGCCCCCTCGAGTTTCCGTCTCCACGCTCACCCTCCTTGCTAGATCGCCCTGGGAATCGGCGTTCCCTGCTCATTGCGCTCGCACCGCAATGACGGCCGCGAATCCGGCATGCCGTGCTACCGCCGGAGGATACCCGTGGACCCTATGGCCTCCGCGTCGGTCTTCCGCGGGCTGACGGTTGCCGCAACGACCTTTGGTCTGGTCTTCCCGGCGGAAACGGACGACAAGACCCAGCGCGCTGTCGCCGGCATGGTTGGCACCCTGCCGGTGTTCCCGGTCTGGATCAGCGCCACCCTGTTGCTCGGCACGACCTCGGCGCTGGGCGTCGTGGTCGGGCAGAAGCTGCTGAGGTGCATCCCGCTGCGTCGGCTGCACCAGCTCAGCGGGGTCTTTTTCCTTATCCGGGCTGCCTTTGCGCCTACCAGGGTGTTTCCGGTCTGAATGACGGGGCTCGGCTTGACGAACCGGGGCACGGCCCCTCGGCGGGCATCAGATGCCCGCGCGACGACTTGAAACCCGCTGCCGATACGAGCCCCTTAAACGAATCGGCTCGTAGACCCGAACCCGGTTCCGAGAGCGGTTTGATGATGGTCGGGGTGGAATTGTGGTGGCCCATCCGGTTGCCGTGCCGATGGGCGGGTGGGCGCCGGACTTGGGCTACCGTTCAGACGCCCAGGTCCGTCGTTGAAAAAGACCTCCTGAAGCTATGGCTGCGCCACGTGCCATACGCCCTTCACGCCTTCTCCGGTCTTGTCCCCAGGCGCCTTGTCCTTGGTCCAGAAGTAGAGCGGCATGCCTTTGTAGGCCCACTGCCTGGTGCCGTCGTCGCGGGCGACGACGCTGAAATCACCACTCGGCGCCGCACCACCGGGTGCTGCGAACGGTGGCCAGTTTTCCGCGCAGGGGCCGTTGCACGCGCTTTTTCCGGTTCCGGGCGCGTCCTTGTCGAACGTATAGAGCGTCATCTGGTTGGGTCCGGTGAGCGCCCCTTCGTGGACGAGCGCCGGGACGTCCGCATGTGCGGGGGGCAGCGTGCCGATCAACCCGGCCAGAACCATCGTCGTGACGAGCTTGTTCATCTACATCAATCCTCGATCTGGTTTGTTGCCGCATGAACAGGGCTTCAGGCCAGTCTCTCGAAGCCCGGGCACCGGGTGCGGGGTCCTACGTGCCTCACAATGAGTAAACAGCGCGAGCGGGGGCAATATTCCATCGGCTGCAGGAGTCACCTAGACCTGAAGCCTAACGCTGCCGGGTAACCAGCTCCTCGGCCACGGCGGCGGCCTGATTGCCCCAGGCGCCGCGTACGTAGCTGGCCACCGCCGCTATCTCGGCGTTGCTCAGCCCCTGCTGGGTACCGATGGGCGGCATGATGGCGTTGAACACCTTGCCGTTAACGCTGATCTTGCCGCTGCGGCCGTGGATGATTGTGTGGGCGACGTAGCTGCCGTCGCCTTCCAGCACCCGCGGATTACCCGCCAGCGGCGGAAAGACACCGGGCACGCCCTGGCCATCGGGCTGATGGCAGTTGACGCAGGTGGCCTTGCCTTCGAATAGGGACTTTCCATCGAGACCCGCGGTCGTGGCGACCGGCCGCACCCAGTCCTGCATGCGAATATCCGGCAAGGGGCCGCGCAGGGCGTTGAGAAAGGCCTTGATGTCAAGCTTCTCCCGATCGCTCAAGCCGAGCGGCCTGACTCGAGGGTCCTGGTTGCGCACGTTGTCGCCGCCACGATCGTAGTGGTCGATGACCTCGTCCAGTGTCCAATAGCGGCCGTCGTGCATGTACGGTGGCGTGTCCAAGAGGTTGCGCAGCGTCGGCGTCTTGAAACGCCCCCAGTCGGATGCCTCGTGGGTGATGAGGTAACGGCCGGGGTCGGTGGTGATGCTTTCCCAATCGGCGTTCTCCGTCCGCTTGGCGTCGAACTTCAGCACTTTCTGATGGAGCTCGTCGTCGAGGATTGGGTTGTGTTTAAGCCCCACGTTGTAGAAGCCGGAGTCCGTGAAATTGGGGCCGTTGTGGCAAGCAACGCAGTTGCCCTTGCCCTTGAAGAGGGCCAGGCCGCGGACGGCCGCTTCGTCCATCGCGGATTTGTCGCCTTCGGCGTAGCGGTCAAAGGGACTGGGACCTGTGACAATGAAATGCCGCTGAAAGACGGCGAGCGCCTTGCCGTAGTCGTCCGGATTTGGCTCGCTGCCGTAGGCCTCTTTAAACATCTTGACCATGTCAGGGTCGTCCTTGAGCACGGCCATGAGCTTTCCGATGTCCTGACCCTTGTGCACCGGGTTCTTGGTGGAGCCGATTGCCTGCTTTTCCAGCGGCCAGGCGCGCCCATCCCAGATCAGGGCCTTGTTGTAACCGACATTGATCAGGGTGGGGGAGTTGCGCCGCTCGACCCAGCCCGGATTTGCAGGAGAGAGCGGAGTCTGCACGGTCCATCCCTGGTGGGGTAGGTGGCAGGTGGCGCAGTTCATGGTACCGGTGCGCGGAGATCCGGTTGTCGAAGAACAGCGCACGGCCGAGCGCGAGCGGGCCTCGGTAGGCGCGTTGTCCGGGTTCGCCTCGACGGGCGGCAGGGGGCCGATGTCCGGCACATCGGTTCCGTCGGGTAGCGGCACGGTCTGGGCGCCGGCACTCGGTGAACCAGAGCCCCAGCAGCGATGCCAGCAACAAGGGTTGGTTTGATCGTTGACGAGGCACTCATGGCTTCCCCCTCTGTGCGAATGGTTCACGGTCGTGACTGGCAACGCCAGCGCGAGTCGCATGACGCGCGTCTCCGGCATACAGGATAACCGCTAGCATCACGGGCGCATACCCGATGACCTTAGTCGTTTTTCGGGCGCGCGCTGTAGAGGGCGATCGCGCGGACTGCCGACGCAGCGCACGTGCGCTCCCCGCCACCGCCTTGCTTTGGCGGTGGAACGTTAACTGCCGGCCTCAAGCGATACGGGTGACGGATGACGGAAGGCTGGTGAACACAGCTCGGTCACGTGCCAGGTATGCCACTCGCCCGCTGCGCTGACGCGCGCGGGCGAGTGGGTATCAGATCGCGATCTGCCGGTAGACGGACTCCGCGAGCGCCGACAGGCCGGCGCGGTCGATCTCGCCGGCCAGGGCATAGGAGAGCGGGCCCTCGAGCCAGTAGAACACCGACACGCCCTCTGCCTGGGCAAAGCGGAACGCGGTATTGCGGTCCTCTTCCTCCCTCTTGCAGGCGTAAAGCACCACCCGTTTGCCTTCGGTGTCCTCGTACATCAGCAGTGCGCCCGGGCCGTCGTCGCTCGACATCAGACGCCCGCCGACCAGCACGAACCCAAGCTCGTCCAAGCGCGGGGCGTGCATCCTTGTCCCCATGCGTTTGCTGAGCCAGGCGACCAGGTGCTCGGCCTGGTCACCGGGGACCTCGACCGGATGACGCACCTCCGGGGTGTAGACGGCGTATGCCATCGCCGCCTCCCGGACCACATGCGGCGTGCCGGCGACGGACGAGAGGGCGCCGCGCTCCAGGTGCATGCCGATCCAGCCCCCGGTGACGAGCAGGACGACACTGGCGGCCAGGGCGCTGACTGGGCGAAGCCAGCGGTGGGGGCGGGGCCGCATGTGCATCGGAGCGGGGACGGGTTGCGCCAGCACCGGGTCGTAGAGGGCGCGCAGACCCTGGCGGATGGCCTCATAGTCGTCGACCTGGCGCCGCGCCTCCGGGTCCGCCGCGAGACGTTCCTCGACACCCTGTCGCGCCTGCTGGGACAACTGTCTGTCGACGTAGGCATGCAGGTCCTGAAGCTCGGGAGAAAGCTGTTCGTTCATCATTTGACCCTCCGCAGGGCCGGTTTCTGCTCCCCTGCCATCCAGCCGCGCAGGCGCTCGCGCGCCCGATGCAGCCGGGACATGACGGTGCCGAGCGGCACGCCGAGGACGGCGGCCACCTGCTCGTAGCTCATCTCCTCGAGACACACCAGCAGCAGCACCTCCCGCTGCTCCTCTGAGAGTTGCGCGAGACCTTGCTCGAGATCGCGCAGGTTGAGCGCCGCGTCGGGTGCCTGCGGCCGGGGGTCTTGGTAGTCGGTGTGTTCCATGGGTTCGGTGTCGAGCCGCCTTCGCCTCAACTTGTTGATATGGAGGTTGTGCATCAGCGTGAAAAGCCAGGCCCGGAGGTCGGTGCCTGGCTCCCAATGGTGCGCCTTCCGCCAGGCCCGCTCCAGGCAGTCCTGGACCAGATCGTCGGCCGCGTGCGCGTTTTGCGTAAGTGCTCGGGCATAGCGCCTCAGCCGTGGAATCTGGGTGGCGAGCAATTCGCCCGAAAGTCCTTCGGTCATGGTCTTGGCACCGTCTCCTTAAGGGCACGCGCCGCAAACGGGTCTGCTGCCGCTGTTTGCGAGGGGGAATCGCCGAGCCCGGCCTTGCGCGATGAGACAGGGGACCCGGGCTTCGACAAAGCCGCTTTCGACGCTTCTCGACGATCCGGCGTTAACGCGCGACGTCCTGTCAACACCGAGGTCGTGTCACCCGCCGCCATATACGTCTTGCCGAATGCGCTGACCACGGCGGAAGTAGCCGTTCCCTGGCCGCTTCCGATGGGCCGGTCGCGATGGCTGTCGGCTACTTCTGCCTGCAGATCTCGGTGTCGGCGGCGACCGTCCGTCCGTTCTCGTTGATGATTTTTCCGGTAACCGTCAGCCCTTGGATGAAGTCCCGGCTGATCAGCGTCGCGCCTGCTTGGTTCTTATTGCTGTCGAAATCGAATTCCACCTCGTCACCAACGGTCGGTGCCCAAGGGGAGTTCTTGCGGTTGGTGCCTGAGATCACGCGAGCCCGGTAGTCCCCGGGCAGCAGGTCGCCGGCATCTACAGAGATTTTAGAGCGCGTGTCCGACTTCACGCAGCGTACCCGGATCGATGCCGCGCTGGCGTCGAGGGTGACGAGTCCGAAAATGGCGGCGGTCGAAAGGACGGCGGCAAACTGATAGGGCTTGTTCATGCGTGTCTCCAATAAAATGGCGGATGCCGGTGTAGTTTCCGAAATGCCGCCGCTCCGTTGGCGGCGGGTGAACCCGCAAGCCGTCTCAGTGGGGTACGGCGAATCTCTGCCGCCTACGCCGGCGAGGGCTTGGGTTGCGAGGCTGTCGATGCGTTTCGTCTGCTGCCTCGACTGTGGTAAACGCGCGAACCCGCCGAAATATTCCTCGGCTGGCGATATTTTTTTCGGCTGCCCCCAGAGCACGGCGGACCCATACCGATTCGCTGGACGGGGTGCCTGGATCCAGGCGCTCGGCTGGGAGGTTCGAGTCCGCTGCATTTTTCCGGTGCGGCGATTTCCGCCGGGCGCCGCGTAGCGCCCCCGACCGCGGCGGGCGTGTCGTTCGGGCGCCTTCGGGCTCTTGATGTCCGGCCAGCTACTTGTCGCTGCACCGCTGAGGCCCGGCTCTGGAAGCGTCTCCCGCGACAGCCGCTTTCACGGTAACCTGTCCGGTATGTTCACCACCGCATCGCCCCCGGCCCGACCGACAGTCATTCCCCGTGTGACGCTCCTTGGAGGCGGCGACGCGATCCCGTGCTCCTATCAAGCGCCGGGCTCGCGAGCCTCGACGCCGTGACACCGGTCGTATTCCGTCTGCTCCGGCGCGTGCCGATGCCGCTGATCGCGATCGTGGTCGGACTGGTAGCGGGCTCGGCGGTCTGGGCGATCCTGGATCAGATCCAGAGTCGCCAGATCGGCAAGATCTTCGGTCAGGAGCTGCAGATCCAGCTCGATCTGCAGGCCAGGGAGAGCCTGATCCGGTTCGACCGCTACATCGCGAGCTACGGCGCGACGACCCGGCTGCTGGCCAATCACCGGCGGCTCGCGGAGTACCTGCAACCACTGTTCTGGTCCGACGAGGACGACTTTCAGCCGGTGCTCTACAAGGGATTCCGGCCCTACTGGCTGCCGGAGTTTTTCGAGCGCGACGAGCTGCGCCCGCCGAGCTTCGTCCTGCTGACGGACCTGCTGGGCCGGGTCCGGGAGATCTACCAGGGCGGCGACGAGGCGCTGACGGGCGAGTGGCTGACAGCCGTGCCCTCTCAGTTCCTGGACATGAAGGAGGTGCGCACCGTCCCAATGCGACTGGATGGCCGTCTCTATCTGCTCATCAGCGACGCCGTGGAGGACTCCGGGGGGTTCGCCATGGGCTATCTGGTGGTCCTGGTACCGATCGACGACGCGTTGCTGGTCGCATCCCAGCGCGGCGTCGACTTTGACCGCTCGGCCGTTGCGCTGGTGGACGGTGACGATCAGCGCATCGTCGCCAGCGTTAACTCCAGTGTGCTGATTCCCGGGACATCCCTCGACGACTGGGGCGATATCTACCTGGTTACCTCGCACTCTCTGTCCGAGTACGAGGGCGCCGATTCGAACCTGCTGTTCGCGACGTTCGTCTCCCACGCGAGCGTCGAGCGCATGTCTAGGCATGTGCGCATCTTCGAGCGCCGGCAGCGCCTGATCGCCGCGGCGGTGTTCGTCATCGTGTTCACCATCGTGATCTATCTGGTCTCGTCGCGGCTCAACCGGGTGTTGAAACGGATGACGCGGTTCTCCCAGCGGGCGCTGGGCATTCAGGAGCCCGGCTTCGACGACGGCGGCAACCAGCTCTTGAGGATCGAGGAGTGGATCCAGCACTTCACCCAGCTGGTCCTAACGGCCAGGGAGGAGATGAGCCGCAGGCACCAGGCCGAGATGCGCGAGAGCGAGGCCCTGAAGGCGGCGATGATGGAGGCATCGCTGGACTCGATCGTGACCCTGGACCACGAGGGGCGGATCATCGAGTTCAACCCGGCGGCGGAGTCGGTGCTGGGGCTGGATCGCCGGGATATCATCGGGACCGTGTTCGCCGAGCGGTTCCTTCCCGAAGATTCCGGCGCCGAATTCCAGGGACTGCTGGAACGTTCCCGCCACGAGCCCGGCGAGCCCCAGGGGCGTGGGGAGCTAGTGGCGCGGCGTGCCGATGGCTCGGAGCTTCCGGTCGAGATCTCGATCGTCCCGATAGATCTTGAGTCCGAGCGCTTCTACACCCTGTACATCCATGATGTCACCGCCCGCAAGCTGGCCGAGCGCGAGATCCAGAGCCTGGCCCGGTTCGCCAGCGAGAGCCCGAACCCGATTTTGCGCGTAGCGGCGGACGGGCTGATCACCTATGCGAACAACGCCGCCCGGGCGCTGCTGGCGGCCTGGGAAACGGAGCCCGGGCGACGGCTTCAGGACGAGTGGAGCGCCCTGGTGACCGAGACCCTGGAAACCGGCGAGACCCGTGAGCGCGAGACCGAGCAGGGAGGTCAGGTGTATTCGCTGCTGTTCGCGCCGGTCAGGGACCTCGGCTACGTCAACATCTACGCGCGCGACATCACCGCGGTGCGCCGCGCCGAGCAGGAGTCGCGCCAGCATCAGGCCGAGCTGGTCCACGTCTGCCGCCTCAGCACCATGGGCGAGGTGGCCACCGGCATGGCCCACGAGCTGAACCAGCCCCTGTCCGCGATCGTCAACTATGCCAACGGCTGCACCCGGCGCCTGCAGGGCGGTGTCGGTCAGACCGAGGACCTGGTGGGCGCGATGGGTCAGATTACCAGCCAGGCCCAGCGTGCCAGCGAGATCATCCGCCGCCTGAGGGCCTTGGTGGGCAAGCAGCCGCCGATCCGCGCCGATTCGGACCTCAACCAGCTGGTGCGCGAGGTGTGCTCTTTCGTCGAGTTCGAGACCGGCAAGCTGGGCATCCAGATCGAGCTCGATCTGGCGCCCGAGGGGATCCCGGTGCATGTGGATCTGGTGCAGATGGAGCAGGTGCTGCTGAACCTGGTCCGAAACGGCCTCGATGCCCTCGAGGACGCGCCCGGTGAGGGCCGGCACCTGGTAATTCGCACCTGGAGCCAGGATGGGGAGGCGCGGGTGAGCGTGCAGGACAACGGTGTCGGAATCGCGCCCGAAAAGTTACAGCTGCTCTTCGATCCCTTCTTCACCACCAAAGAGGGGGGCATGGGCATGGGGCTTCCGATCAGCCAGACCATTGTCGAGAATCATGATGGCCGCATTTGGGCGGAGTCCGAGCCCGGGCGCGGAACCTTCTTCCAAGTCGCGCTGCCGTTGTCGGAGGCGGTCGGCGTCGATACGCCGGCGCGCGCCAAAGCCGTGGGATCCAATTGAATGACAAGCGAACCGACTGTTTTCGTCGTCGACGACGACCAGGCCATGCGCACCTCGCTGCAGTGGCTGATCGAGTCCATCGGCATGCCCGTCAAGACCTTCGATTCGGCCGACGCATTTCTCGCCGGTTATCACCCGGGCGGCGCCGGATGCCTGCTGCTGGACGTGCGCATGCCCGGCATGAGCGGGCTGGAGCTGCAGGGCTATCTGGCGCGCGAGGGCTACCGGCTGCCGGTGATCATGATTACCGGCCACGGGGACGTGGCGATGGCGGTCAAGGCGATGAAGTCAGGGGCCGTGGATTTCATCGAGAAGCCCTTCCACGACGAGGATCTGCTGCGAAGCATCCGCAACGCCCTGGACTTCGATAGGAAGCAGCGCGCGAATCGGGAGACGCGCGCCGAAGTTGCGGCGCGACTCTCGGAGCTGACGCCGCGCGAGCACGAGGTCATGGCAATGGTCACGGACGGCAAGGCCAACAAGGAGATCGCCGCCGAGCTCGGGGTCAGCGCGAAGACCGTGGAGGCGCATCGGGCGCGGGTCATGGAGAAGATGCGGGCGGACTCGCTCGCCGATCTGGTGCGTATGGCCATGTTGGCGTCCCAGGACGCCGGGTTGTGACCAGAGGCGGCGCGGGACCGTTCGATGCGTAAGCCCGGGCGGAGCGCCTGGGCGTGGGCATTCTACGACTGGGCCAATTCCGCCTTTGCCACCGTGGTGATCGCCGGGTTCTTCCCGGTCTTCTTCAAGCAGTTTTGGGCGGCTGACCTGACCGCCACCGAGAGCACCCGCTGGCTCGGCTATACCAGCTCCGCGGCCAGCCTGATCGTGGTCTGCCTCGCGCCGCTGCTCGGCGCCCTCGCCGACCAGATCGGGGCCAAGAAGCGTTTCTTGCTGGCCTTCACGGCACTCGGGGTCCTGGCGACGGGCGCGCTGTACTGGGTCGCGGCCGGACACTGGGGTGCCGCCCTGCTGCTTTATCTGCTGGGACTGCTGGGGTTCTTCGGCGGCAACATCTTCAACGATGCCCTGATTATCGATGTCGCGGAGCCCGACGCCTACGAGCGGGTCTCCTCCCTCGGCTACGCACTCGGGTATCTCGGGGGCGGGCTGCTATTCGGCCTCGACGTGGCCATGGTGCTGGCGCCCCAGTGGTTCGGCTTCGCGGACAAGGGAGCGGCCGTGCAGGCCGCGTTCCTCGGCGTCGCGCTCTGGTGGGCGCTGTTCAGCCTGCCTATCGCGCTCGTGGTCCCGGAGGGCCGGGGCGTCGGGCGCCGGACCCTCCGGGGTGCGTTACGGGGCTCGTTCGCCGAGCTCGCGACGTCGTTCGCCAAGGTACGAGAGCTGCGAATGACGTTTCTCTTTCTCGTGGCCTACTGGTTCTACATCGACGGCGTGGACACCATCGTCTTCATGGCGGTCGACTACGGGCTGAGCCTGGGTTTCCCGGACAGCAGCCTGATGGTCGCCCTACTGATCACGCAGATCGTCGGCTTCCCGGCGGCCCTGGCGTTCGGTCGCCTGGGCGAGGCGTGGGGGGCGAAGCGCGGCATCCTGCTGGCGATCCTGATCTATATGGCCGTCGTGGCGGCGGCGTCGCGAATGGACCAGGTCTCCGAGTTTTATGGTCTGGCGGTAGCGATCGGTCTGGTGCAAGGCGGCATCCAGGCCCTGAGCCGGGCACTCTACGCCAGCCTGATCCCGGTCGGGGCGGCCGCCGAGTTCTTCGGCTTCTACAACATGGTGGGCAAGTTCGCGGCCGTGCTTGGCCCGTTCTTGGTGGGTACGACGGCGGTCCTGACCGGGGACCCGCGCCTGTCGCTGCTGCCGATCCTCGCGCTCTTCCTGATCGGCGCCGCACTCCTGTGGCGGGTGGACGTCGGCGGAGGACGTGACGCCGCGGACCGGTTTCCGGGAGCCGGTCCGGCGCAGGCGCCGAAAGAGGCCAGATTGTTTTAGCTAGGAAGAAAGCTGATCGCCAAAAGCCGAGCGTCTTTTCAAGGAGCAGCGACTGACGCTGGGCAGGGATGGGGTGATTTGGCGTCGTTCAGGGGGCGAGGTGAGGGAGTGGCGCTCCCTAGGGGGTTCGAACCCCTGTTACCGACGTGAGAGGCCGGCGTCCTAGGCCACTAGACGAAGGGAGCGGTACTGGGCGAGAGAAACGCGTATTATACGGATGCCGTGCCGCATCACAAGCGGGACGCGGCCCGGGGAGTGTAGGTGCCCCAATGATAGTCCCCGCCCCGTTCCAAACGTGCACCGCGACGCCTCAGCATCGATTGCCGTCTCACCGCGAAGGAAGCTACCCGACATCCGAATGCAGGACCCCGTCCCAGATATTCACGGCCCGCGCGGCGCGGCCCCCCCGCTGATCATCCCGCGTCCCGAGCACAGCATCTCCCGCGCGAATATCAGCGAGTACGCGCTCAAGGTCCTCTACCGGCTCAAGCAGGAGGGGTTCCAGGCGCATCTGGTCGGTGGGGGCGTGCGCGACCTGCTGCTCGGCCGTGAGCCAAAGGACTTTGACGTCGCCACCGATGCCACCCCGGAGCAGGTGCGCCAGGTGTTTCGTAACTGCCGTCTGATCGGCCGCCGTTTCCGGCTCGCCCATGTCCACTTCGGGCGGGAGATCATCGAGGTGGCCACCTTCCGCGGCACCGGGTCGGACGAGTCGGATGACGAGCCGACCGACCGCCGGATCGAGAACGGCATGATCCTGCGCGACAATTCCTACGGGACCATCGAAGAGGATGCGCTCCGCCGGGATTTCACGGTCAACGCGCTCTATTACAACATCGCGGATTTCTCGCTGATCGACTACGCGGGGGGGCTGGCCGACCTGCGCGAGGGGCGCCTTCGGCTGATCGGCGATGCGGAGCGACGCTACCGGGAGGACCCGGCGCGGATGCTGCGGGCGGTACGGTTCGCCTGCAAGCTGGGTTTCACGATCGAGCCGGAGACCGAGCGGCCCCTGTTCGAGCTCGGGGCGTTGCTCGGCGACATCGCCGCCGCCCGGCTCTTCGACGAGCTGATCAAGCTGTTCCACACCGGCTACGCCCTCGAGACCTTCGAGAAGCTCCGTCACTACGGGCTGTTCGGTCGGCTGTTCCCGGCCACCGAGGAGAGTCTCGCGCGCGAGGACCAGGATTTCCCGATCACCTTCGTCAGTCGCGGGCTGGCGAACACCGACAAGCGGCTGCAGGCGGACAAGCCGGTTACGCCCTTCTTCCTGTTCGCCGTGCTGCTGTGGGAGCCGGTTCGGCGGCGGTTCGAGGCGCTGGTCTCGGAGGACAAGTCGGTCAACGACGCCATGCTGCTCGCCTCCGGCGAGGTCTGCGCGGTTCAGCAGCCGCTGGTGGCGATACCCAAGCGTTTCTCGTTGCCGATGCGTGAGATCTGGTACCTGCAGCCGAAGTTCGATCAACGGGACGGGAAGCGGGCCTACCGGCTCGCCGCTCACCCGCGATTTCGCGCCGCGTACGACTTCCTGGTACTCCGGGCCGAGGCGGGCGAGGCCGATCCCGAGCTCGCCGCCTGGTGGACGCGTTTCCAGGAAGTGACCGGGGAGGAGCGCGCGGCCATGACGCGCCAGGGCGCAAAGCCGCGCCGGCGCAGACGCCGCCGAAGCTCCGGGACCGCCGTGGAGACCGCCCCGGGTTCGTCCGACGGCGGGGGCTCATGAAGCCGATGCCAAAGGAACGGATCACCGTGGCGTCGCTCGCGGCCATGAAGGCCCGGGGGGATCGGATCGCGTCGCTCACCTGCTACGACGCGAGCTGTGCCCGCCTGCTCGAGGCGGCTGGCGTGGACCTGATGCTGATCGGCGACTCGCTGGGCATGGTCGTGCAGGGTCATGGCACGACGATCCCGGTGACCATCGAGCAGATGGTCTATCACACGGCCTGCGTCGCCCGCGCCCGCGAGCGCGCCCTGCTGGTCGCGGACCTGCCGTTTCTCACCTATGCCTCACCCGAGCGTGCTGTGGACAACGCCGCGCGTCTGATGCAGCAGGGTGGGGCCGACGCCGTCAAGCTCGAGGGCGGCGCGCCGATGCTGGAGACCGTGCGCCGGCTCGCCGAGCAGGGGATACCGGTCTGCGCGCACCTGGGGCTGCTCCCGCAGTCGGTGAATCGTATCGGTGGGTTTCGGTTCCAGGGGCGGGATCAGGGCTCCGCCGACGCAATAAGGCGCGACGCCGTCGCGATGCAGGAGGCCGGCGCAAGCCTGCTGGTGCTGGAATGCGTCCCGTCGGCCCTGGCCGCCGAGATCAGCCGCATGCTGACGATCCCGGTCATCGGGATCGGCGCGGGTGCCGGTTGCGACGGGCAGGTGCTGGTGCTCTACGACATGCTGGGCCTGCACTCGGGGAGGCCCCCGAGGTTCAGCCGCGATTTTCTCGCCCAGGGCGGGAGTATCGCGGGCGCGCTGTCCGCCTATGTCGAGGCGGTCAAGGCCGGCACGTTCCCCGGGGCGGCCGAGACGGCCTACTGATCGCGGCACCGGTCACGCGGGCGATGGAACAAACGGCGAGTGTCGATCTGCTGCGCGCGCGGGTCCTCGACTGGCGCCGCGCTGGCGCGCGAATCGCCTTCGTCCCGACCATGGGCAACCTGCATCAGGGCCATCTGACCCTGGTCCGCGAGGCCTGGCGCCAGGTCGGGCGCCACTCCGGGCGCGTCGTCGCCAGCGTGTTCGTGAACCCCCTGCAGTTCGGTCCGGGCGAGGATCTCGACGCCTACCCCAGGACGCTGGAGCGTGACCACCGGCTGCTCGCGGACGAGGGCTGCGACCTGCTGTTCGCGCCGGGCGTCTCGGTCATGTATCCCCAGGGAGAGACGAGTCACACCCGGGTCGAGGTGCCGGGCCTGTCGGACATCCTCTGCGGCGCGAGCCGGCCCGGCCATTTCGTGGGCGTGGCGACGGTCGTCTGCAAGCTCTTCAACATGGTCCAGCCTGATCTGGCGGCGTTCGGGGAGAAGGACTTCCAGCAGCTGCTGGTGATCCGCCGCATGGTCGAGGACCTCGCGATGCCGGTGGAGATCCTCGGCATGCCGACCGCGCGCGAGCCGGACGGCCTGGCGCTGAGCTCTCGAAACGGTTATCTCTCGGCCGAAGAGCGAAGCCGTGCGCCCGCGCTCTATCGGGCCCTGACCGCCGCCGCGGACAGGCTGCGCGCCGGGCGGGAGCCCGCGGCGGTCGAAGCGAGGGCCCTCGGTGATCTGTGCGCCGCCGGGCTGGTGCCCGACTATGTCAGCGTTCGTTCGGCCGCCGACCTCTCACCGCCTGGCGCGACCGATCGCGATCTGGTGGTTTTGGCCGCGGCTCGACTCGGCTCCACGCGTCTGATCGACAATTTGCGGGTCACGCGCCCGGGCGCCTGACACGGCGGCGGTGGCAATTGACCGCACGAATCCCGGGTACAAATCCTCCCGGGCTTTCCAGTAGACTTGCGCCGGCCGAGGACCGATCGCGATGGTGCGCTGCAGCAATCGTTGCTGTAGACTGGCGCCCCACTTAAAGAAGAACAGGTTTCCGCCCGAGTGAGCGGCCCGGTCGGATCGGCCGCGGGAGGATTGTGGATATGCATTTGACATTGCTTAAGTGCAAGCTGCATCGCGCTTGCGTGACCCATGCCGAGATCGACTACGAGGGCTCCTGCGCCATTGACGAGGAGTTGCTCCAGCTGGCGGGCATCCGCGAGTACGAGCAGATCCAGATCTACAACGTGACCAACGGCGAACGCTTCACGACCTACGCCATCCGGGCCGAGGCAGGCTCGCGCGTCATCTCGGTCAATGGCGCGGCCGCCCACAAGGCGTCCCCGGGAGACCGGGTGATCATCTGCGCCTTCGCGGCGATGAACGAGTCCGAGGCCGATTCGTTCCGACCCGCGCTGGTCTACCTCAACGCGCAGAACCGGGTCACGCGGACCGGCGATTCGATTCCGGCACAGGTCGCCTGAGTCCTTGCGTCGTCGGCGGCGCTGGGCCTGACACCGGCCCTGACCCGCGTAGTCAGGCCATCGCCGTCAGGTTCCCGGCCCGGCGGTCCGCGAAGGCTTCCGCGTAGAGCTCCAGGTACCGCTTGGCGCTCGCCTCCCAGCTGAAGTCCTGGGACATGCCGGTAACGGCAAGACGGCGCCACGCATCCTTGTCCGCCCGGTAAAGCCGCAGGGGCCGCTGGATGGCTTCCCAAAGCGCATCGGTCGTGGGCTCCTCGAACAGGAAGCCGGTCGCCGTGCCGTCCGCGAGGGTCTCCGGCGTGGCGTGGACGATGGTGTCGGCGAGTCCGCCGGTGCGATGTGCCACCGGCGGCGTTCCGTAACGCAGGCTGTAGATCTGGTTCAGACCGCAGGGCTCGAAGCGCGAGGGCATCAGAAAGCTGTCGCAGCCCGCCTCGATCCGGTGTGCCCGGATCTCGTCGTAGCCGACAAACACGCCGACCTGCCTCGGGAATTGGGCGGCAATGGCCAGCAGCGCCTGCTCGATGTGGCGCTCCCCGGCGGCCTGGGCGACGAAATGGACAGCGGGGTCCTGCAGCAGATCCGGCAGGATCGCCAGTATCAGGTCGACACCCTTCTGCTCCACAAGCCGTCCGACGTAACCGAGCACGAAGGCGTCCTCGTTGCGCGGCAGCCCAAGCTCCCGCTGGATGTCGAGCTTGTTCTCGGCCTTGAGCGCGAAGCTCTCCGGGTCGTAAGGCTGGGCAATCAGCGGATCCGTGGCGGGGTTCCAGTCCCGGTAATCGATTCCGTTGAGGATGCCGCTGAAGCGGGTACCGATTTGTCGCAGCAGGCCGTCCAGCCCGCAGCCGAACCGTGGCGTGCGGACCTCCCTGGCATAGTTGGGGCTGACGGTGTTGACCCGATCGGAAAAGACGATGCCGCCCTTGATGAACGACATCCGCTGGTGGAACTCGATTCCCGCCAGGGCCCACAGCGAGGGCGGTAGTCCGAGCCGATCAAACGTGGCGCGGTCGAATAGGCCCTGGTAGGCCAGATTGTGGATGGTGAACACCGTCGCCGGTCGATCCGGCGTGTCCTGCATCATGGGGGCCGCCAGACCGGTCTGCCAGTCATTGGCGTGCAGCACGTGCGGCCGCCAGCCGATTGCCGGAATACCCTGCGCGACCGCCGCGGCCACCCGGCTGAAGAGCAGGTAGCGCTCCGCGTTGTCCCCCCAGTCGCGGCCGCTCAGGTCCGTGTAGGGGTTACCCTCGCGGCAGAAGTGGTCCGGGGCGTCCACCAGATAGACCGGCAGGTCCTGCTCCGGCAGACTGCCCTCCAGGATCCGGGCGTTGGTTCGGCAGCCCGGCACCCGGATCTCGCAGAGCTCCCTGCGCTCGCGTAAATGCCTTGCGGCTCGCGGGTAGGCTGGGATAATCAGTCTTGCGTCGTGGCCGAGGTCCCGCAGCGCGGCGGGCAGGCTGGCGGCCACGTCGGCGAGACCGCCGGTCTTGATCAGCGGATGGGCCTCGCTGCTGGCCATCAGGATCCGCAGCTGGCTGTCGGCTGCGCTCGGGTACTGTGAGGTCTGCATGGCTGCGTGTCCCTGAGCCTGGGCATCGCGGAGCGCTGGAGCCCGGCGGAATGATTGGGAATAGGATCGCATGGCGACCCGCCCGGCGAGGCTCAACTTAGCACATTTGGCAACCGACGAGGGGTCGTTGAGATGTTGGATCCCTGCGCTATGGTGATCTTCGGGTCCACCGGGAACCTGGCGGGCATCAAGCTGCTTCCGGCCCTCTACCACATCGAGGCGGCCGAGCGGCTCAACTCCGGGACCCGGATTGTCGGTTTCGGGCGCCGGTCGTGGTCGGATGACGACTGGCGCGCCGAGGTCGGCCGAATCCTCGAGGAGAACCTGCCCGGTGGCTTGGACGGGACGGTGCTCGAGCGCCTCCTCGGCCGGCTGCATTTCGTCGAGGGCGATCTGGAGGACGCGGGGGCCTATCGGCGTCTGGCCGAGCGCCTGCGCGCCGGCGACGCCTTGCCCGAGAACCGGATGTTCTACCTGGCCGTCGCCCCGCGTCACTATGGGATCATCGCAGAGCAGCTCGCCGCGAACGGGCTGCAGCGCGAGGATGCCGGCTGGGCCCGTCTGGTAGTGGAGAAACCCTTCGGGTTCGATCTGGAGAGCGCCAGCGCACTCGATCAGCGGCTGCACCGGAGCTTCGGCGAGGACCAGATTTACCGGATCGATCACTACCTGGGCAAGAGCACGGTCCAGAACGTGCTCGTGTTCCGCTTCGCAAATCTGCTGCTGGAGCCGCTGTGGAACCGCAACTACATCGATCATGTCCAGATCACGCACTCGGAGGCGCGGGGGATCGAGGAGCGCGCGGGCTTCTACGATGGTGTCGGCGCCATGCGAGACATGATCCAGAGTCACCTGCTGCAGATGCTGACCCTGGTGGCGATGGAGCCCCCGCCCTGCCTGGACGCCGAGGCCCTGCGGGACGAGAAGGTCAAGGTGCTGCGCTCGATTCGGCCGATCCCCCGCGAGGCCGTGCATGCCCATGCGTTCCGCGCCCAGTATGCATCGGGCAGGTCCGGTAACCGCAAGGCGCCGGGCTACCTGGACGAGGCCGGGGTCGCGCCCAACAGCACCACCGAGACCTTCGCCGCGCTGAAGGTCTACATCGACAACTGGCGCTGGCGAAATGTGCCTTTCTACCTCAGGACCGGAAAGCGATTGGGCAACACCAACTCGCTGATTGCGATCCGGTTCAAGCATCCGCCTCAGCAGCTGTTCCGGTACACGGCCATAGAGCAGCTCGAGCCCAACTGGCTGCTGCTGAACATCCAGCCGCACGAGTGCATGCGACTTGAGATCCAGGTCAAACAGCCGGGTCTCGAGATGCGCGCCCAGACCGAGCGCCTCGACGCCAGCAGCTGCACCATCGCCCCCGCTCACATCGACGCCTACGAGGCCCTGATCCTCGACGTGATCGAGGGCGATCACACCCATTTCCTGCGCTACGACGAGGTGAGCTGGGCCTGGCAGGTGGTGGACCCGATCCTGAAGCTCTGGGCCATCGAGCGCGACTTCATCAATACCTACCCGGCCGGCTCCTGGGGGCCGCCGGAGGCCAACCGGCTGTTCGACCGTGACGACCAGTACTGGCGCAACGGCCTCGACGATTGATTCGACCCATTGACCGGGAGCCCCGCCACTCCTCGGCGTGGCTCTGATCAGGTTTCGTGGCGGAATGCATCGGTCTTCGCGGCTGACCCGCCGGATGTCTCAGACCGTCAGGAGTAAACGACCATGTCGCTCGTAAACCAGACACCGCAATGGCGGGCCCTCGAGTCCCATCGGGAACGGATGCGGGGGGCCCAGATGCGCGACCTGTTCGCCGCCGACCCCGGGCGAGCCCGCACCATGAGCTTGTCCGCCGCCGGACTGTACCTGGACTACTCCAAGAACATCCTGACATCGGAGACCCTGGCGCTGCTGCTCGATCTGGCCGAGGCGGTGGATCTCCAGGGCTGGATTCGACGGATGTTCTCCGGTGAGCCGATCAACAACACCGAGAATCGCGCGGTTCTGCACGTGGCGCTGCGCAACCGGTCGAACCGACCCATCCTGGTGGACGGCCAGGACGTGATGCCCGGGGTCAACGCGGTGCTGGGGCGCATCGAGCGGTTCGTCGGCGAGGTCCGTTCGGGCGACTGGAGGGGCTATACGGGCGAGCGCATCAGAGACGTGGTCAATATCGGGATTGGCGGCTCGAACCTGGGCCCGAAGATGGTCTGCACGGCCCTCGGGCCCTATCGGAGCGAGGACTTGAGGGTGCATTTCGTCTCCAACATCGACGGCACCCACTTGGTCGAGACCGTCAGCCACCTGGACCCGGCGACAACCTTGTTCGTGGTCGCCTCCAAGACCTTTACCACCCAGGAGACCATGACCAATGCGAACAGCGCCCGTGACTGGACGCTCGCCGCGTTGAAGGACCCCGCCGCCGTCGCCAACCATTTTGTCGCCGTCTCGACCAATGCCGAGAAGGTATCCGAGTTCGGGATCGACACCGCTCATATGTTCGGATTCTGGGACTGGGTCGGTGGACGCTATTCGCTGTGGTCCTCGATCGGGCTCCCGATCGCGCTGGCCCTGGGTTTCGATCGCTTCGTGGAACTGCTCGAGGGCGCCCACGAGATGGACGAGCACTTCCGGACCGCCGAGTTCGTCGAGAACGCGCCGGTCCTGCTGGGGCTGATCGGCGTCTGGTATGCCGACTTTCTCGGCGCCGCGACCCATGCCGTGCTTCCCTACGACCAGTACCTGCGGCTGTTCCCGGCCTACCTGCAGCAGGGCGATATGGAGAGCAACGGAAAACGCGTCACCCGCGATGGCGTCGCGGTGGACTACGCCACGGGACCCGTGGTCTGGGGGGAGCCCGGCACGGATGGTCAGCATGCCTTCTACCAGCTGATCCACCAGGGGACCCAGTTGATCCCGGCGGACTTCATCGGGGCCGTGAAAAGCCACAACGAGCTCGGCGACCATCACATAAAGCTGATGGCCAACTTCTTTGCCCAGACCGAGGCCCTGATGCGTGGCCGCACCTCCGAGGAGGCCCTGGCCGAAATGATCGCCGCGGGTATGGACGCGGAAAACGCCCGATTCCTGGCCAGTCACCGCACCTTCCCCGGCAATCGGCCCACCAATAGCATCCTGATGGAGCGGTTGACGCCGCGCGCCCTCGGCGCGCTAACCGCGCTCTACGAGCACCGCATCTTTACCCAGGGGGTCGTCTGGGGCGTCAACTCCTACGACCAGTGGGGTGTCGAGCTCGGCAAGCAGCTCGCGAGCCTGATCCTCGACGAGCTCCGTTCGGGCCGCGTCACCGAGGACCACGACGGTTCCACGCGCTCGCTGCTCGAGCGCTTCATCCAGGAGCGCGCCAGCTAATCGGACTTGCTCAGCGGACTTGCTGACACAACGTGTCGTTTTGGAGTGAGATATGGGACGGTCCCCGATAGCCCAGCGAATCTTGGATACCTGGGTTGCCAGGTGGCGCGGGAAGCAAGCTCCTGCGGTACAGGCCCCGACCGGCGCACCGGAAGCGGGGGAACGTTGGCATGCACTTGGCGTCGACGAGGCGCTGGCAAGCCTTGACAGTGCGCGCGAGGGGCTCTCCTCCGAGGAGGCGCGGCTTCGTCTCGCCCGCCACGGCCGCAACCAGCTGCCCGAACCCAAGCCGCGCAGTGCCTTCGCGCGCCTGCTGGCCCAGTTCCACAATGTGCTGATCTACGTGTTGCTGGTCGCGAGCGCGGTGACCGCGCTCCTTCAGCACTGGCTGGACGCTGGCGTCATCCTCGGCGTCGTACTGATCAACGCCGTCATTGGGTTCGTACAGGAGGGCAAGGCGGAGGACGCATTACGGGCAATCCGGCGGATGCTCTCTCCTCACGCGATGGTCTGGCGCGCCGGTCATCTCGTAACCCTTGACGCGGCGGATTTAGTGCCGGGGGACGTGGTGTCGCTGCAACCCGGCGACAAGATTCCGGCGGACCTGCGCCTGCTGCGCGCCAAAGGCTTGCAGATCGACGAGGCGGCGCTGACCGGCGAGTCGGTTCCAGTCGAGAAGGGCGTCGCTTCGCTGCCCGACGACACGGCGCTGGCAGACCGCCGGTGCATGGCGTACTCGGGGACGTTGGTCACCCACGGGCAGGGCACGGGCGCCGTGGTGGCGACGGGCGCCCGCACTGAAATCGGCCGTATCAGCGCGCTGGTGGCCGGGGTTCAGCAGCTGACCACCCCACTGTTGCGCCAGATGGCCCAGTTTGGACGCTGGTTGACCGCCGCGATCCTGCTGGTCGCGACGGCCAGCTTCGCCTTCGGCGTGCTGTTGCGCGACTACACCGCCGCGGAGATGTTTCTCGCCTCGGTAGGCCTGGCCGTCGCCGCCATCCCCGAAGGGCTTCCCGCCATTATGACCATCACGCTGGCGATCGGCGTGCAGCGCATGGCCCGGCGCAACGCCATCATCCGGCGCCTGCCCGCGGTCGAGACCCTAGGCACCGTGGGTGTCATCTGCTCGGACAAGACCGGCACCCTGACCCGCAATGAGATGACGGTTGGCACCGTTGCGACCGCGGAGCGCCGGTTGTCGCTCTCCGGCACCGGCTACGACCCTCACGGCGTTTTTCTGCTCGATGGGCAGGACTATTCCCCTCTGGACGATCCGGTGTTGCTGCAAGCGCTTCGGGCCGTCTTGCTCTGCAACGACTCTGCCGTGGAGCGGAGCGACGGCGACTGGCGGGTCCATGGCGACCCGATGGAGGCCGCGCTCTTGATCGCTGGCGTCAAGGCGGGTCTGGAGCCCGAGACCGAGCTCAAGCGCTTCCCGCGCACCGATCTCATTCCGTTCGAGTCGGCGCACAAGTTCATGGCCACGCTTCACCATAGCCATACCGGTGAGGCGTTCATCTTTGTCAAGGGGGCGCCGGAGTCGGTGCTCGACCTCTGTGCCCAACAGCGCACCTCCGCGGGCCTCGAGCCGCTGGACCGCCAGTCCTGGCAGGACCGGATGGAGTCGTTGGCGGACGCCGGGCAGCGGGTGCTCGCGGTAGCGGTCAAGCCGGGGGAGAGTCACGGGTCCGAGCTCGCTTTTGCGGATATCGGGAACGACTTGGTTTTGCTCGCGCTGTTCGGCCTGATAGACCCACCCCGCGAGGAGGCCATCGAGGCGGTACACGCGTGCACCAATGCCGGCATCCGGGTGAAGATGATTACCGGCGACCATGCCACGACGGCGAAGGCCATCGGCCGGAAGGTGGGGCTGGCGAATGCCGGCGCCGTCATGACGGGGCGCGAGCTCGACACCCTGGACGACGATGCGCTGAGGAGACGAGTAGCCGGAGTCGACGTTTATGCGCGCGTCACACCCGAGCACAAGCTGCGGCTCGTCCAGCTGTTGCAGCAGGAGGGCATGATTGTCGCAATGACGGGCGATGGGGTAAACGATGCCCCGGCCCTGAAGCGCGCCGATGTCGGGGTGGCCATGGGGATGAACGGAACCGAGGCGGCCAAGGAGGCCGCGGAGATGGTGCTGGCGGACGACAATTTCGCCTCCATCGTCAACGCGGTGGAGGAGGGCCGCACGGTTTACGACAATCTCAAGAAGGCAATTCTGTTCATCCTTCCCACCAACGGCGGCGAGGCCCTGGTGATCCTGGGTGCCATCCTGTTCGGCTTCCATCAATTCCCCCTAACCCCGGTACAGATCCTTTGGGTCAACATGATCACGGCCGTCACCCTGGCGCTGGCGCTGGCCTTCGAGCCGCCGGAGCCGGGCGTGATGCGCCGCCCGCCGCGCGACGCGCGCGAGCCCGTGCTGACGGGCATGTTCCTGTGGCGCATCACCTACGTCGCGCTCATTCTGATGGCCGGCACCTTCGGCCTGTTCCTGTGGGAGATGGACCGAGGCGCGAGCATCGAGCATGCGCGAACCGTTGCGGTGAACACCCTGGTCATGTTCGAGATCTTCTACCTGTTCAACTCCCGCTATATCACCGCCCCGGTGCTCAACCGGAAAGGCCTGCTGGGTAACCGCTACGCCCTGCTCGCTGTCGGTCTTCTGGTTCTGTTTCAACTCGCCTTTACCTATCTCGGACCGATGCAGGCCTTGTTCGGGACCGCGTCCATCGACGCCGTAATCTGGGGCCGGATCGTCCTGGTCGCCTCATCGGTGCTGTTCCTGGTAGAGCTGGAGAAGGCGCTGGTCCGGCGCCGGGCTCGGCTGCAGTGAAGGTGCGTGGCTGCGTCGGAGGCTGGGGATAGGTGGTTCCGTTCGGCGACGTCTTCACCGAGATAGCAGTGCTGCTGATGATCGCCGCGGCGCTGGGTGCCCTCGCCGTGAGCCTTCGTCAGCCCCTGATCGTGGCTTTCATCGCCGTGGGTATCCTGGCAGGACCCTCCGGACTCGGGTGGGTGAGTGCCAACGACCAGGTGGACCTTCTGGCCAAGCTGGGCATCGCCCTGTTGCTGTTCGTGGTCGGGCTGAAGCTGGACCTGCATATCATCCGCACCATGGGTTCGGTGGCGCTGGCCACCGGCCTGGGACAGGTCTTTTTCACATCAGTGGTTGGCTACGGCATCGGGCGGGGCCTGGGCATGGAGCCGGTTTCCGCCCTGTACGTGGCGGTGGCCCTCACCTTCTCCAGCACCATCATCATTGTCAAGTTGTTGTCTGACAAGCGCGAGGTCGACGCCCTGCATGGACGTATCGCCCTGGGCTTTCTGATCGTGCAGGACGTGGTCGTGGTGCTGGCTATGCTGGGACTGACTGCGGTGGGCAAGGCGGGCGACGCGGCCGCCTTGGGACGGGAGGCGGTTACTGTCCTCCTGAGGGGAGCCGCCTTCCTGGGCGCGGTCGGTCTCCTGATGCGCTACGTGCTGCCATCCCTTTTGCAGCTGTTGGCCCGATCCCAGGAACTTCTGGTGCTGTTCGGCATCGCCTGGGCGGTGACCCTGGCCGTGATCGGAGAGAGCCTCGGCTTCAGCAAGGAGGTGGGCGCCTTCGTGGCCGGCGTGTCAGTCGCCGCCACCCCCTATCGCGATGTTGTGGGGGCGCGCCTGGTAAGCCTTCGGGACTTTCTTTTGCTGTTTTTCTTTCTGGACCTTGGCGCACGGCTGGATATGGGACTGCTAGGGGCACAGGTCGCCGAATCCCTGCTGTTCTCCCTGTTCGTGCTGATTGGCAACCCGCTGATCGTCATGGTTATCATGGGCGTGTTGGGATATCGCAAACGCACCGGGTTTCTGGCCGGCCTCACGGTGGCACAGATCAGCGAATTCTCTCTCATCCTCGGCGCCCTGGGGGCGAGCCTGGGGCATATCGGCCCGGAGACCATAGGGCTCATCACCCTCGTCGGACTTATCACCATCAGCGCATCGACCTACATGATTCTTTACTCGAGTACGCTGTACCGATGGCTGGAGCCCTGGCTTGGGGTGTTCGAGCGTGCCCAACCCCATCGGGAGTCGGACGGTGAGGCGCCGCCTGGCGGATCGGAGGCGGATGTGGTCCTCTTCGGATTGGGACGGTATGGGTTCGGGATCGCGGAGGCGCTTCGCGGCCGCGGCTGCCGGGTGCTCGGCGTGGACTACAATCCGGAGCTGGTTCGCCGCGGCGATGCCGGAGGAAATCGGGTCTGTTTTGGGGATGCGGAGGACCCGGAGTTCATCGCGGGCCTACCCACGGGGCAAGCCGGATGGGTGGTGAGCACGGTGCGGGATCGCCACGTCAACCAGACGCTGGTACAAACCCTCCGCGCCCAGGACTTCGGGGGACGCGTAGCGGTCACGGCCCACAGTGCGACGGAGGCGTCCCGCTTGCGCGAGAGCGGGGCCGACCTGGTGCTCGTACCCTACGCGGACGCGGCGGTGCGAGCGGCCGAGCGGCTGTTGGCGCATGGGGGAGCCTGCACTTCCGGGACGTGACCGCTAGCAAGCGCAGGCCCCCGGGGAGTCAAGCCTGCTTCACCCCGAACGTGGGCCGGCGAAAAGGGTCTCAATCGACAATCGACGGTAGCTGACGCTGCAAAGTGCCGTGGTGCCCGCTTGAATTTGGTTGGGTCGCAACCGGCGTGCGGCGAATTCAACGCCCCCGGTGGGTTTGCCTGCGGGCTTCCAGACAAGGAAGCCAGGTTGGCTGAACCACCATTATCGGTGAAGGTTTAGCGCGCTTACATCGAGGATCCGGCAATGCAGAGATTCGAGAATATCCTTTTCGTGTCGGAGCCCGAAGCGGACGACATACCTGCGCTGGAACGGGCGGCCGAATTGGCGGAACACAACCAGGCCGGGCTCACGTTGGTCGAGGTGGTCGAGAAGTTGCCCGCCGGTCTCGCATTGCCCGAGAGCGCAGTGTCCGTGGAGGATCTCCAGAGCGACCTGAACCGGGCGGCCGGCGAGCGCCTGGAGGCGCTCGCTGCACCCTGGCGGCAGCGCGTCCGAGCTCAGTACAAGGTGCTCGTGGGCATTCCGTTTCTGGAGATCGTCCGCGAGGTGCTGCGAGAGGGGCGTGATCTTGTAATCAAAACGGCAGCCCCCGGCGGTATGCTGGACCGGCTGTTCGGCAGCGAGGATATGCACCTGCTGCGCAAGTGTCCCTGCCCCGTTTGGCTGGCCAGACCCAGCGAGCCCAAGCCCTACCAGCGCATCCTCGCGGCGGTGGACATAGAGGACGCCGATGATCGGCAGAGCGCGGACGAGCGCCTTGGGCTCAGCCGGCAGATCGTCGAGATGGCCTCCGCCCTAGCACACTCCGAGGCCGCGGAGCTCCACGTCGTCAATGCCTGGCTAGCCGTTGGCGAGTCCGCGCTGCGCAGCGGACGCGGCATGCTCCCGCCCATCGAGGTGGAAAGGTACGTTGAGGGTATCCGCCTGGGGCATCAGCGATTCCTGGATAATTTGTCGCGGCATCTCGCCGAGCGAGTTGGTCGCGACACAACGGTCTACGTAGAACCCCTGAACCATTTGATCAAGGGAGCGGCCCGGGACGTCATACCAGACCTTGTGAACGATCTGCGTGCGGACCTGGTGGTCATGGGGACGGTGGGCAGGTCCGGCATCCCCGGCTTTCTCATCGGCAACACCGCGGAGACCATTCTGAGTCGGCTCAACTGCTCGGTGCTGGCGGTGAAGCCGAAGGGCTTTGTCACGCCTGTGCATCTCGAGAGTCAGGACCGCGCTTGAATCCTTCCGGTAGGCGCAGACCGTCTATTGCGCCGGAACATTCCGGTCAGGCTGCACCTTGGCGAGCCGTGGGTAGCGGGAACGTCCCCGGGATTCAGCCGGCCGCGGCGGGGCGGACCTCAAGCCCCGCCCTGGTTGGGCTCGTGCCCCTGCGCTTGGTCGCCCGAAACCGATCGTCCGGCGGAGCCCGCCCATTTTAGCCGGCGACTATTAGCTCGAAGTTGCTACTCTCATGAACAGGGATGCCGGCCGAGGCGCCCGGACGGAGCAGACCCGATGTTGAAGCGCGGCTTGAACCTGTATCGCCAAACGCGTTCTAAACCGGCGGTTGGGGTACGCTGACGACGGATCACAGGCGCGATTTTCCCGTTCGGGATTACGCCGCCCGGACTGGTCCGCAGAGGGTTAACAAGCGACGCGGATGGCAGCGCGCTCGGCGTGGAACCGGGCCGCCATCTTCTTGCCGGTGCCCGGGCAGGTCTTGTCTTTTGCTTGCGCTGCCCCGAGCAACACCTAATGGGAACGCGGTCGATGCCGGTCCGCGCGAACGACGCCAGAATTCGAGCGAGGTAGTGCCATGTCGATCTTCGAACGCTACCAGGCCCGTTATGAGGCCTCCCGCGAGGAGGTAATGAGCCTGGACGAGTATCTGCAGCTCTGCAAGACGGAGCCGGGCGCTTACGCGGGAGCGGCTGAGCGCCTGCTGATGGCAATCGGGGATCCGGATCTGGTCAACACCCGCGACGATCCGCGTCTGAGCCGCATCTTCCAGAACAAGATGATCCGGCGCTATCCGGCCTTCTCGGAATTCTACGGCATGGAGGAGTCCATCGAGCACCTGGTGTCCTATCTGAGACACGCCGCTCAGGGGCTCGAGGAGAAAAAGCAGATCCTTTATCTGCTGGGGCCGGTCGGTGGGGGCAAGTCGTCCCTGGCGGAGAAGCTGAAAGAGCTCATGGAGCTGGTGCCCTTCTACGCCATCCAAGGCTCGCCGGTGTTCGAGTCGCCGCTGGGCCTGTTCTCCCCCGAGGAGGACGGTCCGATCCTGGAAGAGGACTACGGCATACCGGTCCGTTATCTGAAGAACGTCATGTCGCCGTGGGCCGTCAAGCGGCTGCAGGAGTACAACGGCGACATCACCCGATTCAAGGTGGCGAAACTCTACCCGTCGATCCTGGAGCAGGTGGCGATCGCCAAAACCGAGCCCGGTGACGAGAACAATCAGGACATCTCCTCGCTGGTGGGCAAGGTTGACATCCGGCAACTGGAGCGGTTCGCGCAGAACGACGCGGATGCCTACAGCTACTCCGGTGCCCTGTGCCGGGCGAACCAGGGCCTGATGGAGTTCGTCGAGATGTTCAAGGCACCGATCAAGGTGCTGCATCCGCTGCTGACGGCGACCCAGGAGGGTAACTACAACGGCACGGAAGGCCTTTCGGCGCTGCCCTTCCAGGGAATCATCCTGGCGCACTCGAACGAGTCCGAGTGGCAGTCGTTCCGCAACAACAAGAACAACGAGGCGTTTCTCGATCGCGTCTTCATCGTGAAGGTCCCCTACTGCCTTCGCGTCAGCGAGGAGGTCCGGATCTACGAGAAGCTGCTCCGCGACAGCTCCCTCTCGGAGGCGCCCTGCGCCCCCGGCACGTTGGAGATGATGGCCCAGTTCTCGGCGTTGACGCGCCTGAAGGAGCCGGAGAACTCGAGTATCTTCTCCAAGATGCGCGTGTACGACGGCGAGAACCTTAAAGACACGGACCCCAAGGCGAAGTCGGTGCAGGAATATAGGGACTACGCGGGTGTCGACGAGGGAATGACCGGGATCTCGACGCGGTTCGCGTTCAAAATCCTGTCCCAGGTCTTCAACTTCGACCACACCGAGGTCGCGGCGAACCCGGTGCATCTGCTCTACGTCCTGGAAAGGCAGATCGCTCGCGAGCAGCTGCCTCCCGAGGTGCATGAGCGCTATTTGAGCTACCTGAAACAGTACCTGGCTCCGCGTTACGCGGAGTTTATTGGAAAGGAGCTTCAGACGGCGTACCTCGAGTCGTACTCCGAGTACGGACAGAACATCTTCGACCGTTACGTGATCTACGCGGACTACTGGATCCAGGATCAGGAGTACCGGGACCCGGATACCGGCGAGATGATGGATCGGGCGATGCTGAACGAGGAGCTCGAGAAGATTGAGAAGCCCGCGGGCATCTCCAACCCGAAGGACTTCCGCAACGAGATCGTCAACTTCGTCCTCCGCGCACGGGCCCGCAACGGTGGCGCGAACCCTAAGTGGACCAGCTACGAGAAGCTGCGGGTGGTGATCGAGAAGAAGATGTTCTCCAATACTGAGGACCTGCTTCCGGTGATCTCGTTTAACGCAAAAGCGTCCGTGGACGAGCAGAAGAAGCACGACCAGTTCGTCGACCGGATGACCGATAAGGGGTATACGCCGAAGCAGGTCCGGCTGCTCTCCGAGTGGTACCTGCGGGTGCGCAAGGCGCAATAGTACGGGGCACATACCCGGCGCCCCCGTCGAGGAGTCGCCGATCAGGTGCCAACCTTGCCTGTGCTCGAGTTGCGCCTCTCGGAGCGCGAGCTGATCAAGTGCCAGAACGGGGCTTGATCCGTATCTTCTGGATCGGCGCCGCGCGGGGCAACGGTCCCGGCGCTTGAAAGGGAAACAGCGGAAAGACGCATAGCTTGCGTCCGATAGGTCAGTGCATGTCTCACTTCATCGACCGGCGTCTGAACGGCAGGAACAAGAGCGCCGTCAACCGCCAGCGCTTTCTGAAGCGCTATAAGACGCAGCTCAAGCGCGCCGTCGCCGATGCGCTCAGCAAGCGTAGCATCACGGACGTCGATTCGGGCGAGCAGGTGGGAATCCCCTCGAAGGACATTTCCGAGCCCCTGTTCCATCACGGCCAAGGGGGGACCCGCGAGGCGGTCCACCCGGGCAATAAGGACTTTACCGCCGGCGATCGAATCCAGCGTCCGGAGGGGGGGGAGGCAGGCGAGGGGCAGGGCAAGGCCGGCAAGGGGGGGCAGGGCGAGGACGACTTCGTCTTCGAGCTCTCCCGTGACGAGTTCATGGACCTCCTCTTCGACGACCTCGAGCTGCCCAACCTGGTGCGCAACCAATTACAAGGGACCACGGAGTTCAAGACCGTGCGAGCGGGTTACACCACTGACGGTGCCCCGACCAATATCGACGTGATCCGCTCGCTCAAGGGCGCGATTGCGCGTCGCAACGCGTTGCGTGCGCCCCACCGGGAACGGATTCGACGGCTGGAGGAGGAACTCGAGCGCCTCCTGGCCGAGGGTACGGCCGAGGATGATCCCGGCGTCCTCGCGCTGCGCGAGGAGATCGACGCACTAAAAACGCGCGTCGCGGCGCTGCCCTTTATCGATACCTTCGATCTGCGCTTTCAGAGCTTCACAAAGCTTCCCGAGCCTACCAGCAAGGCCGTCATGGTTTGCATCATGGACGTCTCGGGGTCGATGGATCAGGTCCGCAAAGGTCTGGCCAAGCGTTTCTTCATCTTGCTCTACCTGTTTCTGAAGCGGAACTACGACAAGATCGACGTGGTCTTCATCCGTCACCACACGATCGCGCAGGAAGTCGACGAACAGGAGTTCTTTTACTCGCGCGAGACTGGCGGCACCGTGGTTTCCAGCGCGCTGAACCTGGCCTACGAGGTACTGAGCGAGCGCTACGACTCGAGCGTTTGGAACATCTACGCCGCCCAGGCCTCGGACGGTGACAACTGGGATTCGGACTCGGTGATCTGCCGCGACATCCTGGTGGACAAGCTGATGCCCCTGATGCGTTACTACGCCTATGTGGAGATAACGCCGCGCCAGCACCAGAGCCTCTGGTACGCCTACCAGGAGGTGCAGGCGGCCCATCCGCACTTCGCGATGCAGGAGATCGATGGCCCGGCCGGCATCTTTCCCGTCTTCCGTGAGCTGTTCAGGAGGCGGGAGGCATGACGAGCCGCATCATCTCGGACTCCTCGGAGTGGTCCTTCCCGCTGCTCGCCCGATTCGATCGCGAGATCTCGGCCCTTGCCCATAACGCCTATGGGCTCGACACCTACGCCAACCAGGTCGAGGTTATCAGCTCGGAGCAGATGATCGACGCCTACTCGTCGGTAGGGCTGCCGATCAACTATCACCATTGGTCATTCGGCAAGCAGTTCGTAAGTACCGAGCAGACCTACCGTCGCGGTCAGATGGGTCTGGCGTACGAGATCGTGATCAACTCCGATCCCTGCATCGCCTATCTGATGGAGGAGAACACGCTGCCGATGCAGGCGCTGGTGATCGCGCACGCCTGCTACGGGCACAACAGCTTCTTCAAGGGCAACTATCTTTTCCGCGCTTGGACCAGCGCCGACGCCATCATCGACTACCTGGTGTTCGCCCGCCGATACATCGCCGGCTGCGAGGAGCGTTACGGCGAGGACGAGGTGGAGCTGTTGCTCGACTCCTGCCACGCCCTGATGAATCACGGCGTAGACCGTTACAAACGCCCATCGCCGCTCAGCCTCTCAGAGGAGCAGCGACGCCAGCAAGAGCGGGAGGTCTATCTTCAGTCGCAGGTCAACGATCTGTGGCGGACAGTCCCTCGCAGTGACGACGACGCGGACACCAGCGATGAGTCCCGGTGGCCGTCGGAGCCCCAGGAGAATCTGCTCTATTTCATCGAGAAGAATGCCCCGCTGCTCGAGCCATGGCAGCGGGAGGTCGTGCGCATCGTGCGCAAGATCGGGCAGTACTTCTACCCGCAGCGCCAGACCCAGGTCATGAACGAGGGCTGGGCGACCTTCTGGCACTATACGCTGCTGAACCGCCTCTACGAGGAAGGGTTCGTCGGCGACGGCTTCATGATGGAGTTCCTGCAGTCACATACGAGCGTGGTATTTCAGCCGCCTTTCGATGCGCCCTACTTTCGCGGCATCAACCCGTACGCCCTGGGATTCTCGATGATGCGCGACATCCGCCGCATCTGCGAGGCGCCGACCGATGAGGACAGGTACTGGTTCCCGGACATCGCCGGTCAGGATTGGCTCAAGGTCCTGGACTTCGCGATGCGCAACTTCAAGGACGAGAGCTTCATCGCCCAGTACCTGTCGCCGGCGCTGATGCGGGAGCTACGCCTGTTCGCGATTCGCGACGACGACCGCGACGATACGCTGGAGGTCACGGCGATCCACGAGGAGCAGGGATACCGGGAGCTCCGGCGAGCGCTCGCCGAGCAATACAATCTGGGCACCCGGGAGCCAAACGTCCAGGTATTCAGCGTCGATCGCCGGGGCGACCGCTCGCTAACCCTGAGGCACTATCAACACAACCGGCGCCCGCTCGGCGAATCCGCCGGAGAGATGCTGCGTCACGTGCGGCGCCTGTGGGGTTTTACCGTGCGTCTCGAATCGATCGGGGACGACGGGCGCGCTCAGCTAATCGGTCAGTGTTGATGAGTCCCGTGCCGCAACGACAAGGCGGTGGCCTCGGGCTCTGGCGGCGCTCTCGAACCTGTGCGCGAGAGTACACGCGTCCCGGTTCGCTGGTACCATAAGGCTTGCCGAACCCATAGGCGCCGAACTGGCTGAAAACTCGGAGGTTTCAAAAAGGATGTTGTCGCGGATCCCTGGGCTGATTCTGACCGCTGTCGTCCTGCTTCCCGGGCTTGTCCGCTCGGACGCAATGTTGCGCGGGACCGCCGAGTCGCTGCGTGAGGCGGAACCGGTTTCCCTGGGCGATGTCCCGCTTTTTTCCGGACGTCTGCTCGCCGATGCCTACAAGGAACGGGGCTACAGGCTTGCCTGGACCGCTCCGGAGCGGATCGACGCCTTACTCCGGCTTATCGAGGACAGCCCCGCCGACGGATTTGAGCCGAAGGATTTCCACGTTGGCAGCGTGCGGGCGCTCGCCAGGCTGAGCCCCTACGATCGGTTCACCGATGTGGAGCGGGTCAGTGCGGATCTGAAGCTGAGCGATGCCCTGCTGCGGTATATCCATCACCACCGTTTCGGGAAGCTAGACCCGAACTCGGTGAATCGTCCCTGGAACCACCGGGACGCGATTCCGGCCGATCCGCTGGTGAAGGACCTGCAAGCCGCGTTGGCGGCAGATGACCTGACCGAACATCTGGCCTCCGCGTTCCCACGGCCGTTCTTCTACGAGAACCTCAGGCGAGCCATGCGCGGCTACGCGGACGCCGCTCACCTGAAAGGTCTGCCGCCGGTCCCCACGGGCAGGAACCTGGTCCGGGGCGATCGCGGCTCGCGCGTGGCCCTGGTGCGTGAACGCCTGCGTCTGATCGGTGATTCCGGCGGCCCCGCTTCGGGTGACCCGGACCTCTTCGACGACGGGCTGCACGAGGCCGTCGTCGATTTCCAACGTCGCGTCGGATTGACGCCGGACGGCGTGGTCGGTCCGGCGACCGTCGCGGCCTTGAGCACGCCGTATGACGAGGCGAATGCGGACCGGATCCGGATCAATCTCGAGCGCATGCGCTGGCTTTACAACGATCTGCCTGACGATTACGTGCTGGTGGACGTCGCGGATTATATGGTTCACGTGGTCCGCGACAAGAAAGTGAGCTGGAGCACCCGGATTGTCGTCGGCACGCCTGATCAGCAAACACCGATGTTCCGCGACCAGATGGAGCATCTGGTCTTCAATCCGACCTGGACGGTTCCGCCGTCGATCCAGAAGAAGATGCGCGGCGTGTCGAGCCGGTACAAGGTCGTCGACCGCCGCACCGGGCGCGCGGTCCGCGGCGTGAATGTCAGCGACCACAGGCGTTACCGGCTGGTACAAGAGGCCGGACCGGGTAATGCCCTTGGGCGCGTTAAGTTCATGTTTCCCAATGGTCACGCCGTCTACCTGCACGACACACCGAGCAAGGGGCTGTTCAGCCACCGGACACGGACCTACAGCCACGGCTGCGTGCGGGTTCAGAACCCTTTGAAGCTAGCCGAGGAGATCCTGGACGAGCCCGCGTGGAACCAGTCGGCGATCAAGCGCGTCGTCGGAACCAGTCGCACCCGCTACGTCCAACTGGACGATCAGTTGCCGGTTCTACTCTACTACCTGACCGCGTTCGGCGATGATGAGGGCAAGGTGAGTTTCCGCCGCGATGTGTACGGGCGCGACGGGGACCTGCGCAGGGCGCTGGCGGGCGACGCCTCCGAGCCGCGGCTCAGTTTCCCCGAGCCGCTGGAGCCGGCACAGAATACGGACTCCGAGGAGGCCCCAACGCAGGCGTATCCTCCGGCGCCGCCTCCCCCAACGCCGCCGGAGGGCGTCAAGCTGTCGGACAATGAGAGCCTGGGGGTCCCTATGAGCAATGCTTCGGCGCCGGGGCCAGGTGCCCGCCAGGCGCCCGAACGATCGCCGGGTGGGGCGCCGCAGACGAGTATGTAGCGTGCGGGCTCGTTCGCGGCGGGAGGCCCGTCAAGGGGACGCCGAGTATTGGCCGTCCTGGCCGAATTTGTCGCACATCCATTTACCGCAGGAGACGCTGAATTGATCTGCGTTTCCTTACGGGGCGGAGGGTGGGCCGCTATTGAGGCTAAGCATATAGGCCAATAGCGCGTCCAGGTCTTCACTCTCCGGCTCGACGAACATCGGCTCGGCATATTCATGCCAGCGACGTCCCTCGCGGAAATCGCCCAGCTGCTTGGCGAGATAACGCGGGTACTGCTGCACCACGGGAGGGTTCTCAGACTCCTCTTTGCCGCGACCGTCGAACCCGTGGCACAGGGCGCAGTCTTTTTCGTAGAGCTCCCGGCCCAGTTCCAAATCCCCGTCGATCCTCTCCGGGACCCCGACGTCTCCCGCGGCAGGGGCCGGCAGTTCGGAGAGATAACCAGACACGGCGACGATCTGCTCCGTCCTGAGTCTCCCCTCCTCAAAGATCGGAAGCATGGGCTTGTTTGCGCGCTTTCCCGCCAGGAAGCTCGACAGCTGCAGCGCGAGGTAGGGCGCCGACATCCCGGCCAGGCGCGGGTAGTCCCCATCGTTTCCGCCTTGCCCCTGTTCCCCGTGGCAGCGTACGCATTCGGCCCGGTAGATCCGCTCGCCAAGGATCTCGTCGGCGCCGTAGGCCTGGCAGGCGAGCAATACCAGGCAGGCGGAGGCAATCGCAGGAAGGCCCATTTCAGTCGTCTCGGTGGCGTCGGCCAACGATGACCGGGAGGCATGGCGCGGTCCCGGCCGGGGGTCAGCGAGTCGGGGCGGCATAGGGCGCCCCGACACCGGCGAGCGGCTTACTTGGCGGACACGGTGGCCTTGGTGTGGTAGATGCTTTCACCGGGGATGTCCTTCTCCGGGTCATACTCCTCCGGCAGGGAGTGGGCGATGCCCTTGTGGCAGTCGATACAGGTGAAGCCCTCGTCCTCCGCGTCCTCATGACGCTGCTGGCTTCGGCTGGTCTGGGCGTCGAAGTTCATCGACTCGTAGTCGTGGCAGTTACGGCACTCCCTCGAATCGGTCGCCTTCATGGTGTCCCACACGTGCCCGGCGAGCTGGAATCGCTTCGCCTCGAATTTTTCCGGGGTGTCGACCGTGCCCATGAAATGGTGATAAAGCTCGTTGGAGGCCTGGATCTTGCGGACGACCTTGTGCACCCAGTCCTTCGGCACGTGGCAGTCCGGGCAGGTGGCCCGAACACCGGTGCGGTTGGTGTAGTGGATGGTGTCCTGCAGCTCCTCGTAGACATTCACCTCCATCTCGTGGCAGGAGATGCAGAACTCTTCTTTATTCGTCCACTCCATGGCGGTGTTGAAGCCGCCCCAGAAGATGATGCCAAGCGCCACGCCGACCAGCAGGATGATCAGGGTCTTTCTGCCTTTTCGGGCTGTTTCTTCAGTCATTTGGACTACTTCCTGATTTAGTGGTTGATCAAAACAAGCTCACGACCCGGCTGGGCCCGACGCGCGCGGCACGGCCGGCTACTTCCGACCTTGGAAGGTGTTTTCCACCAGCGGGCCGCCGGAGAGCTGAGCCGTGTGGCACTGATTGCAGAAGTAGCGCCGGGACGAGACCCGATCGAGCTTGTTGCCGTCCCGGTCTAGAAAATGGCTGTCCCCGATCTTGGGGGCCTTCTCCTTCTCGTAAGTCTCCGGGCTGTGGCACTTCAGGCAGCCGTTCTGTCTCAGCGAGATGTCGTATTTCTCGACCTCGTGCGGGACCATCGGCGGCTGCTCCTTGTATGAGCGTTCGATGCCGCCTTGAACCACTTCTACCTTGAATTTTTCCGGCTCGGCGGAGGCCTTGTCTATATCCTGCCCGCGCAGGGACTCAACACCGAACGCGGTGCCCGCAAGCATGAGCGCGGCCAGGGAAAGGGTAAGGGTTGCGATTCTCAGCTTCATGGCCTTTTCTCCACCACCTCAGTTTCGAATGTGCCGAACGGCCTAACGGGAAACCCGGTCAGGCAGTCTGGGTCTCGTTACACGCGCCCGGGCGCCCGATCCGGTTGCCAAACCGCGAGCCGTAGCTGAAGACGCCCTTGGCGCAGACATCGATGCAGCGCCCGCAGTTTGTGCAGTTGATGTCCAGGATTACCGGGCCGACGCAGTTGTCCGCGCCCTTGAGGGCCGGTTTGATGACTTGCGGCTCCGGACAAACCGCGAAGCAGTCCATGCAGTCGTCACACTGATCGCGCCGCGCGGCGGTCACGCGAACCAGCGCCCCGCTCCCGATCAGGCCGTAGAAGGCTCCCATCGGGCACAGGCGCCCGCACCAACCGTGCCTGGCGACGAGCAGGTCGAACATGAAGACCGCGGCGATGATCAGCCATGCCGTGCCCATGCCGAAGATGAGTCCCCGGTGGAACATGGACACCGGGTTGACATACTCCCAGACGATAACGCCCGTCAGCAGTGGGAATAGCAGGGCCAGGCCCAGTATCCAGTAACGCAGGTCACGCGACAGGGCGCTGTTTCCGCGCAGGTCGAACCGCCGCCGCAGCCAGGCCGCCAGATCGGTGACGAGGTTTACCGGGCAGACCCAGGAGCAGAACGCTCGGCCGCCCACCAGTGCATAAAACACCAGCACGATCAGCGCCCCGATGGCGCCGCTCAGGACCGGTAGGCTACCGGATAGCATCGATTGGAGGAGCAGGAAGGGATCGGTGAGCGGGAGCACATCGAGCGTCATGCTGCCCGAGAGGTTGCCCTTGACCACCCAGATCCCGGCCAGGGGTCCCAGGAGAAACAGGGCCAGGATGCCGGTCTGGCTCGCGCGTCTTGCCAGCAGCCATTTATGGGCGGCTAGCCAACCCTTGGTCGCGATCGCCTCCTTGCCCGGGAAATTCTTGATAGCCACGGCTACATCGGCCCCTGCTTATTGAGCGTATCGAGCGGGTTGTCCGAGAAGGGCACCTCAGCGGCGCCTTCATCGATCAGGCCCTGGCCACCGTGCTCGTAGCGCATCCCCTCGGGGAGGTTGTACCGGTGCTCGATATCCGGCGTTACCAGCGAACCGCCGGCCCGCTCCTTCTGCTCCCAGCCAAGCCGGTAGTGTTTGCCCAGTTCGCCCTTGGCGAGTCGCTGGGGAAGGACCCGGATGGCCGCCTCCTCCAGGATGCAGGCCTCCTCGCATTTGCCGCAGCCGGTGCAGGTATCCGAGTGCACCACCGGGATGAAGAGCGCGTGTTTGCCGGAGCGCTCGTTGTGCTGGCGCTCCAGCGTGATGGCCTCGTCCTTGATCGGGCAGATCTGATAGCAGACCTCGCAGCGCAGCCCTTGAAAGGCGATACAGGTCTCCTGATCCACCAGGACGGCGAGGCCCATGCGGGCGTCGTTGATGTCCTCGAGGCCATGATCGAGCGCGTTGGTGGGGCAGGCCGCCACGCAGGGGATGTCCTCGCACATCTCGCAAGCCTTGTCGCGTGCGATGAAATACGGGGTCCCGGTGGGGATGTTCTGGCCGACCTCGCCCAGGTGGAGCATGTCGAACGGACAGTCCCGAACGCAGAGGCCGCAGCGGATGCAGGCCCCATTGAATGCGTCCTCGGGCAGGGCGCCCGGGGGTCTGAGATAGTGGGCGGGCAGTGACGACGCCCGATTGGAGTAGAGCCCGAGCCCGAGTCCCAGCAGGCTCACCCCGCAGGCAGTCTTGAGCACGTCGCCCATGAACCGGCGGCGCGTGACGCCTTTTCTTCGGATGGACTCGAGGTCTGCCATTAACGCCTAGCCTCGCCGGCCTCCAGGTGGGCAGGGTCCACCCCGGGGCGGCCTTATTTATGGTTGAGCCTTTCCCAACCTATGCCTTTTCCACCTTGCAGGCGCACTTCTTGAAGTCCGTTTCTTTCGACAACGGGCAGGTGGCATCCAGGGTCAGCTTGTTGACCAGACGTCCCGCGTCGAACCAGGGGATGAACACCATGCCCTCGGGCGGACGGTTGCGGCCGCGGGTCTCGATGCGCGCCGTGATATCGCCGCGGCGAGTGCTGATCTTGGCCACCTGTCCGTCGCGCAGCTTAAACTTCTTGGCATCCTTTTTGTTCATGAAGAGTTGCGCTTCCGGCACCGCCCGGTAGAGCTCCGGCACACGCCGGGTCATGGATCCGGAGTGCCAGTGTTCGAGCACCCGTCCGGTGGACAGCCAAAGCGGATAATCGGCGTCCGGACTCTCCGCCGGCGGGTCGTAGGGCGCGAAGATGATGTTCGCCTTGCCGTCCTTGTTGCCATAGAAGTAGGCGCCGTTCTGGGCGACCTCGGGATTCTTCGCCTTCACGTAGGGGTCATAGCCCTCGCGAAAGCGCCAGAGGGTTTCCTTGCCGTCGACGACTGGCCAGCGCAGGCCCCGCACCTGGTGGTAGGTATCGAAGTCGGCCAAGTCATGGGCATGGCCGCGGCCGAACGCCGCGTACTCCTCGAACATGCCCTTCTGGACGTAGTACCCGAAGTCCTCGCTCTCGTGGTTGCCGTATTCATTGCCGCGGTCGTCAACCACCTTGCCCTCGAAGGGAAACTTGTCGACCACACCATTCGCGAACAGGATGTCGTAAAGGGTCTTGCCCCGGTATTCCGGCTTCTGGGCCAAGAGCTCTTCGGGCCAGACCTCCTCCACCGGGAAGCGTTTGGAGAACTCCATGACCTGCCACATGTCGGACTTGGACTCGCCGGGGGCCGCCACCTGCTGACGCCAGAACTGGGTGCGCCGCTCGGCGTTTCCGTAGGCACCCTCCTTCTCGGTCCACATTGCGGTGGGCAGGATCAGGTCGGCCGCCTGCGCCGAGACCGTCGGGTACGGATCCGACACCGTGATGAAGTTGTCTGGGTTGCGCCAGCCGGGGAACATCTCCTCGTTGATGTTCGGGCCCGCCTGCATGTTGTTGTTGCACTGCTGCCAGTAGCAATTCATCTTGCCGTCCTTGAGCATGCGCTGCATCAGCACCGCGTGGTACCCGATATTCTCGTTCAGCGTTCCCTCGGGCAGCTGCCAGGCCTTCTCGGTGATCGCGCGGTGCTCTGGGTTCATCACGACCATGTCAGCCGGCAAGCGGTGCGCGAAAGTACCGACCTCGCGGGCGGTGCCGCAGGCGGAGGGCTGACCGGTCAGCGAGAACGGGCCGTTTCCGGGCTGGGAGATCTTCCCGACCAGCAGATGGACGTTGTACATGTTGCCGTTCACCCAGCTGCCGCGGGTATGCTGGTTGAAACCCATGGTCCAGAAGGAAACGACCTTTTTGTTGGGGTCCGCGTAGACCTTGGCCAGGCGCTCCAGCTGGTCCTTGGGCACTCCGCTGAGCTCGGCCGTGTAGTCCAGGGTGTAGGGCTCCACCAGCTTCGCGAACTCCTCGAAGGTGATGGGGGAGGCCGCCATCGGATTGCCTTTTTTCTCGCCGGGCTTGTTGGGGTCCGGATAGCCGTTGTTGGTCGCCGCCTGCTCCAGCGGGTTGTTTGGGCGCAGCCCATAGCCGATGTTCGTCGCGGTCTGTTTGAAGTTGACGTGCTTGTCGACGAACTCCTTGTTCACGTGCCCGTTCTGGATGATGTAGTTGCAGATGTAGTTCTGGATCGCGAGATCCGTCTGCGGCTTGAACACGACCGGATTGTCTGCCAGCTCAAAGCAGCGGTTCTCGAAGGTCGAAAGCACGTGCACCTCACACCCTTCTTTCGTTAGGCGCGTGTCGGTCAGGCGCGACCACAGGATCGGGTGCATCTCGGCCATGTTCGCGCCCCAGAGCACGAAGACGTCCGCGTGCTCGAGGTCGTCGTAGCAGCCCATCGGCTCATCGATACCGAAGTGGCGCATGAAAGCCACTACCGCGGAGGCCATGCAGTGCCGGGCATTGGGGTCCAGGTTATTGGAGCGCAGTCCGGCCTTAATGAACTTGGAGGCGGCGTAGCCTTCCCAGACCGTCCACTGGCCGGAGCCGAACATGCCGACCCGGGTGACTCCGTTCTCCTTCTTCAGGGCCTCTTTCCACTTCTCGGCCATGACGTCGAAGGCCTCGTCCCAGGAGACGGGCTCGAACTGGCCGTTCTTATCGAACTTACCGTTGGTCTTACGAAGCAAGGGCTGGGTGAGCCGGTCCTTGCCGTACATGATCTTCGGCAGGAAGTAGCCCTTGATGCAGTTGAGGCCTCGATTTACCGGGGCGTCCGGGTCGCCCTGGCTGGCGACCACCATGCCGTCCTTGACGCCAACCAGCACGCTGCAGCCGGTGCCGCAGAATCGGCATGGGGCCTTGTCCCAGCGGATGCCCTCGTCGCCCTCGGCTGCCATTAACTGGGTGCTGACCGGAAGGGTGACGCCGGCGGCCGCGGCCGCGGCCATCGCCGCCTGGGATTTGATGAAGTCACGCCGGGTGATGGTCATGGGGTTGCTCCTCCGTCTGGATATCGCTGCCACCGTAGTGGTAAATCAAAACCGTGCTGATTACGCCGGGAACGTCGTTCAGTAAGCCGAGTGTATCGGCCGCGTGGGTCTCTGCCGTGTCCTCCAGGGTCAGCACCAGCCTGCCCTGCTCGACGCCTCCGTGGACCTGGACGCCCGGCAGCTCCGAGAGCCTCGCGGCGACCTGGGGCCCCTGATCCGGCCGGGCGTGGACGACACAGCTACAGATATTCATAGGCTGCCCTCTACGGCAAACTTTCGATCGGTCTTCGCAACCGGCGGGCCGTGTCGCGGATCAGCGAGATGGCCCGCGCCGGGCACCTGGACAGGCACACCCCGCAACCCGTGCAGGCCTCCGCGCTCAACTGGGGGGCCGTCGCGCCCCCGACCCGCGGCGGGAAACGGATCGCCCCCTCGTCGCAGACCTCGCCGCAGCTGCGGCAGATGACGCCGGCGTAGGCCACGCACCCGGCACCGATCGCGGCAATCCGGTCCCAGGGGCGGTCGCGCCGGGGATCGCCGCTCAGTGCCCTGCCCCGGCACGCCGTAGGCACTCTCCGCAGAACGTGCAGCCGGCGTCGGCGAGCCGCACCTCGGGGAAGCCCCCGTCGCCATGGACGATGACTCCGTCGGGGCATTGGCGGATGCAATCGCCGCAGCGGTCGCAGGCCTGGGTGAACTCGGCGTCGGACACTGCCCACGGGGGGCGGAGCGGGGGTGGACCCGGCCGAGCACGCCCTCGCAGGAGATCGCGTCGCGATAGCTGAGGGGGAGTCACCGCGGTGTCGGTACTGAATCGCATGCCGACCGCTATTCCTATCCCTTGAGCCAAATTTAGTACTTGAGCAAGATCAAGGAAGCCATGCCACCGCGGATTCCGTTGATCCAGATCAACTTAAGGAGGTATCGGTTGGGATCCGGCTATTACTCGTTCGCGGCGGCCAGTCTGTCCTTATCGCCCTCAACATAAATGCTGAGCCGGGCCAGGGAGGGGATTCGGACCTTGCGCCGATCCACCTCGACCAGGCCCTGCCGCGCCAACTCATGGAGCTCGCGGGAGAAGGTCTCCGCGCTCTGGTTAAGTGTCGAGGCTACAAGCGCCTTGGACGTAGGCAGGGTCACCACGGCAACGTTCCCGGAACACGGGCTGCGGGAGGCCTTGTCCGGCAAGAAATGCATCAGGCGCTGGCCAGCCGACAACAGGCAGCAGGACTCTAGGTCGCGAATCAGTCGGTACACCTCGCGGGCCACCGAACGCAGAAGGATTGCGGAGACGTCCGGCCAGCGAGACATCGCCTCGTTGAGCCGCTCACGACAGATGTGCAGCAGTCGCGACTGACTGAGTACCTGGGCGAACACCGGGTAGGGCTCATCGAGCACGGCGGCGGCCAAACCGAATAGGCTGCCGGGTAGAATGAGGTCCAGGACCCGTTCGGACCCGTCGGTGGAAAGTGCGGCCAGCTTTACGCTGCCGTTAAGCAAACAGTAGACGCCGGTCGGGGGACTTCCGCGTTCGTACAATATCTGGCCACGCCGCGCCGAGCGCAGCTGGCTGCCCCCGGCGATAAATCTGGCCGCGGCTATGTCGAGTTCGCTAAGGGCTGTATTACCCAGCAGATGGGGGAGAAAGACGGCGGCACGGTCTTTGTCGTTCATTGCACGGGTTCGGCACGATTTACCGCCTGCCATGTCCCTGAACGGACGTCGGCGGGCACGCTTGGCGAAGAGCGCAAGGGGCAATTGCAGAAAAGCCTTGGAAAAAGTTTAGGAGATACCTCCCGGTTGGTAGCTCCACAGTTTCTGTCCCTTTTCTAGAAGCGGTTCGCCCGCCGGATTTCTGCGGCGCTACAACGGTGTCCGCCTCGCAGGCGCCTCAGTCCGGGAGACCGCCCCTGCAATACTCGCGGTCTGTCACGGTACTGGCGGAGGCGCACCGATCCGAGCGTCGGGAACTCATCCCGGGAACACGACTTGCGGGCCTTGCTTAAGGCTAAGCGGGGCGGTTGCTTTCCCCGGCATTTTGGGGCTTCAGCGTGCCTGTTCTGTGGCCGGCATTTGCCTTGCCGGCGGGAACGCGACCGGGGAGACGGCGAGGGAGCTGACGTGCCGCCCGCGTCTGGCATCGAGGGGCTGGGCACCGCTGACGGAAATCGATGTGGTGCGCGGAGGGGGACTCGAACCCCCACGCCTTGCGGCACTGGAACCTAAATCCAATCCGCCCATCGAACCCTCTATTTTTCATAAAGTTAGCGCATCCGGCCCCGCGCTTTCGTGACCTAACGTGACTCGGAGTGCCTGTAGGTGCCTGCATCGCGTCACGTTTCAGTCACGCCGCGTACCGGTGCAGGAGAAGGCCGATAGCCGCAGCGCGAGGCCCGAAACGCCCGTGGATTATAGCTTTGACGTCTATTCGACGCGGTAAGGGATCGTTGTCGCAGAAGGGCCGCTCGGGGAAGCATCGGGCGGATGCTCGACGGCCGAGTCGCGGCATTGAGTTCTGTCCGTAAGGAGACGGCGTATCAGTCAGAGCAGTTGCGCGAGAGCACTGGACTCGAGCCCCTCCGAGAAGGTCAGGACGGTCGAGGCGCGCGTCTGCCACAGTCGGCCGTCCTGAGGGTCGATGTTGAAATCGTTCAGGGCGATCAGGTTTCGCGACTAGGAGTTGGTGCGATGCGCCCACTTGGGTATCGAGCGTGATGCCGCGCAGCTCTGGGACACGGTCCGCCGAGCCGTCCCCGTAGGTGACGCGCAGCGTTACGGCGATGAACGTCGCGCCGCCCAAGGGGAAGTTCACCGCGGAGGGGGTGCGTGCTGCATGAGCGATCGCGGATCAGAGTTTGCCGTTTCGTGTCGAGGAATGCCCGGAGGGCATGGGGAGGGCAGATTGGCAACCATCGTCGGGCGGAACATCCGCCGCATCCGCAAACAGTCAGGCTACTCCCAGGCCAGGCTCGCCAGGCTGGCACGCATGTCCCAACCCTGGATCTGCCGCCTCGAGACCGGTGACGAGAACCCCACGCTCGCCAGCGTGACGCGGATCGCCCGTGCATTGGGCGTCAATGTCGCCCAGTTGCTGCAGAACCCCGCCGACCGAGCCGGCTGAGGTGAGCCGCGAGGCGCGCGACTGGGCCTGGAGCCGGCAGGGACTGACGCTTGCGCAGCGACTGGTGCTTCTCGCGCTGGCCGAGCATGCGAACGAACAGGGCGAGCGCTGTTTCCCCTCGCTCGCGCTTCTCGAACGTATGACCGAACTGAGCCGGCGCGGCATCACCAAGGCGCTCAACGGGCTGGATGGTTCCCTGCTCGAGCGCGACCGAGGGGGGCCGGGACGCGCGACCAGCTACCGGCTGCTGCTATCCGCCTCGCGGGATGACGAGCCGTGCCCAGACGATAGGGAACACCATTCCCTATTCGCGGGCGAGGCACAGGGTTCCCTAGGGAACCCAGTACCCAACGCTGGGGAACCCAGTGCCCTATCCGGGAGTAGGGAACAGAGTGCCCTAGGGAACCCGGTGCCGAAAGATAGGGAACCCAGTTCCTCGGGTAGGGAACAGCGTTCCTCGTTGATAGGGAACCCAGTTCCCCCGAACCGTCATAACAACCGTCATAGAACCGATAGTGAACCGTCATTGCCGTACGGCGACGACACCCACCAACCCGAACCGCCCAGCCGTGGCAAGACGAAGGGGACACTGATCCCACCCGACTGGCAGCCCAGCGGTCGGGTCTACGACTGGGCGGTCAAGCAGGGCACGACCCCGGAGTGGGTGAGCGCCCAGATCGACGAGTTCGTCGTCTACTGGAGCGACACCGGGAAACGCCGCGAGAGCTGGGACGCGACCTTCATCAACCGCCTGCGCACCCTGCAGGCCAGCGCAGCGACGAGGCAGGACCATGAGCCAGAGTCCCGATTGGCGGACAAGGACTACAGCGTCGGGGCCACCCCCCTCGACCAGATCCCCTGGCTGCGCCCCAATGCTCTCGGCTGAGGACCTGGCCGCGATAGGGCGGCGCGAGGCGATCCAGCTCGCCGTCGAGCGGCGCCGTGCGGCCCAGGCGCAGACTCGAGCAGGCGGTGGGTTCGTCCGGGATTCCCCCTCGATTCCGGGATCGGACCTTCGACGGCTTTCAGGCGGACAGCGAAGCCCAGCGCGAGGCCCTGACCGTGTGCCGCAGCTACGCCCAGCGCTTCGAGCAGCTACGCGGTCGCGGCAGCTCCCTGCTCCTGGTCGGCGGACCCGGGACCGGCAAGACCCATCTCGCCTGCGCCATCCTCGCCGAGGTGATCCGCGCCGGCTACACCGGGCTCCTCATCTCGGTCTCAGGGGCGCTGCGGATGATTCGCGACGCCTACTCGCCGCTCGCCGAACGCTCCGAGATGGAGACCTTCGCCCTGCTCACCACCCCCGACTTGCTCGTGCTCGACGAGGTGGGTGTGGCGATCGGCAACGAGGCCAAGCGTCGCGCCATGCTGTTCGATGTGCTCAACGCCCGCTACGGCGAGATGCGCCCCACCATCCTGATCGGCAACCTGACCGCCGCGGAGATGGAGACCTACCTGGGCGAGCGCGTCATGGACCGGCTACTTGAAACGGGCTCCGCCGTCGTGTCCTTCACCTGGTCGAGCTACCGGCGCAGAGCGGCTTCTGACTGAGAGCGTCGACCCCGCTGAGGCGAAGCCATCGAGGGGCTACCACCCCGCATCCAGCCGATCGCCCGACAGCCGGTATCCAAGACCGGCCACCTTGGGCGAAAGACGCCGAAATGCACGATCTTTCAAACCCAAAGGACGATCGCGTTTGGCTAGCATGCCCACGTTCCCCATCGAACGAGGGCCGCCATGAGCTCAGTCGTCGCCGAAGCGCTTGTCCAGCGGGAGTCGGAGACAGCATCGTCCACGGTGGTGCGACCAGGTTCCGGGGACCCCACCGTTTCCACCGCGATGCAGGTGGACATCACCCGCATCCGCCCCTATCCGCGCAACCCGCGCCGGGTCCGCAACACCGAGTACGAACGGATCAAGGCCTCGATGCGCGTGAACGGCATGACCCAGCCGTTGGTCATCACCCGGGTGCCCGGCGAGGAGACCTACACCGTCGCCGCCGGCGGCAACACCCGGCTACAGATCCTGGACGAGCTCTACCAAGAGACCGGCTCGGAGCGATTCCGCCAAGTGCACTGTCACTTCGTCCCCTGGACCAGCGAGAGCGACGTGCTCCTGGCCCATCTGCGGGAGAACGACCTGCGCGGACCCCTGCGCTTCATCGACAGGGCCAGGGCGATCCGCGAGATCCAGCGCCTGATCGAGACCGAGACCGGCAGCCTCTCCCTGCGTCAGCTTTCCCAGGCACTCGCCGCGCGTGGCTACCAGGTCAGCCCCGCACTCCTGTCGCAGATGGCCTACGCGGTGGACACGCTGCTGCCGCTGATCCCCCAGGCGCTGGAGGCGGGGATGGGGCAGCCCCAGGTGCAGCGCATCCGCACCCTGGAGCACGCCGCGGGGAGACTGTGGGACGGCCACCTCGCCGACACCGAGCCCTTCGCCCCAGTCTTTGCCGCGCTCTGCCGCCGTCAGGACGGGCCGGACTGGGATCTGCAGCGCCTGCGCCGCGCCCTGGAGCTGGAGATCGCCGAGCGCGCCGACCTGAGTCTCCAGCAGGTCAGCCTCGCGCTCGACGCCCTCTTGAACAGTCACGAGACCAAGCTCGTCGAGCCCTTAGCGGCGGAGGCAACTGGTGACGACCCCGTCGATCTAGAAGACCAGGACATCGCCGCCGGGCTTGCCCATTCCGGAGCTCAGGGGCACGACACCGCCGACGTTACCGAAGCCACGCGATACCAGGCCCCGACGACTGCCGACGACCCTGTGGAATCCGCGGCCGAGCGCCTGGTCACCACCGGCCGCCCGGGCCCAACCGACCTCAAGTCGCTACGCGCCCGGGCCTGGACGCTCGCCATGAAGCTCGCCCAACGCCACGGCATCGGTGACCTGGTTCGGCCCCTTTCGGGCCAAGGGCTGGGCTATGTCCTGACCGACGTCCCGCAACCTGAGCTGGCGGAGCTACTCGACGAGTCCGAGCTGGCGCGGGTTTCCCTGCTCTGGTGGCAGCTCGCCGCCTGCGCGGAGCTCACCGTGGCCCCGATGGATGCGCTACTGCCAAGTCTTCCCGAAGGCTCGGTGCTGCGCCGCGCATTCGTGGACCGGCAGCAGGACTTGCTCTTCGCTCACGTCTGGCCGCTAGACCCGGGACACACGGGTGAGCGGCTCTGGCGCCACCTGGACGAGCGGGCCTGGCAGGACCTGGTGAACCTCATGGACACCTACCGGGCCATCCATCGGACCGCGGCCGAGGCGGGCACCGAGCTCTGGGCCTGACATGGACCGCACCAAGGAAGCCGAGTTGATCGGCGCCGTATTGACCTACGCCGTGCGCTGCCTGGCCGAGGGGGACCAGGCGGCGCTACACAGCCTCAACTTCGGCACCCGGGAGGCCGCTGCCCTGCGCGATTTCACCCTCACGGACCTACAGCGCTTCGGCGCCGTGCACGGCCACTGCCTGGACATCCGGCTGAACCGCGAGAGCTACTGGCTGATCGTCGAGCACCTCAGGCGCGAGCGCGAGACCGAGGCCCTCCAGTCCGCCCTCATCCTCGCCGACGCCCCCTTCGAGATGATGCGCGCCTTCTTCGGCCTGGACTCCCGCACCTATGCCCGCCTGCGCAGCCTCGCCGGGGTCAGACCCGTGGTCGGGCGTCCACCCACGCCGGACGAGTACCGTCGCGCAACAGCTCTGGGAGGCGTGGAAGGTCCACAGGATCGGGGAGGGTCGCGCGCGCCGACGCGCCACCGACTACTTGTCCTTGCACCAGGAGACCGGCATCCCGCTGCGCGCCATCTGGCAACTGACCCGCCAATGGTCTCGGAGTGGGGACCTGAAGGGGGCCGCATGAGGCGGACCACCTCGCGCCCGCTCACTCCCGGCGCTCGAGCGCCGTGGCGGGGACCGAACCGGTGTTTAGAGTCTAAACGCGCTCGGGTCGGAGCAAGCGCGACAGGAAACCACCAAGTGACACGGGTATTCGCGTGAACGATCGAGCAACCGCTGAGGATCTGACGGCCGACAGCACCGCGGCGCCTCGTCCGCCCAGCGACCCCGGCGCACTGCGCGGCGAGGTCTGGCTGCAGCTGCAGACCCGCCAGGCCCAGCGGCTGCTCGCCGGACGTCGGGCGGGGGAGGGTAAGGCGCCCATCATCGGACTCCTCGGATTCGCCGACCGTCTGCGTCTCGTCTGGCAGGCGGCCCGCGCGGACGACCCCTATGCCGACTGGTGGCTCCTCAAGGTGGAGCGCGCACTCGCTCAGTCCGCGACGGAGCTGACGGTGGCCCGATCCGCCATCGATGCGTTACTCGTCGCGAGTGAGGGACTGACCGTCACCGTGGCCGCCTCGGTCAAGCCCACGCGGGTCAAGCTCCTGTTCGCCAACCCCTACGCCTATCGCGGTGCCCAGCTGCTCGCGGCCTACGACGGGTTTGCGCGGCGCGTGCTCTCCGCCCAGCACGTCGGGCTGCTCAATCGGGACGAGGCCGAGCGCCGATTACACCTCGGGGCCAAACCCCTGCGCCGCGCCTTCGGCAGCGTCCTCGACTATCGCTTCCTCGGCATCACTCGCTCGGACGTGGCGCAGCAGACTGCCAAGGGGCAGGGCGCCGCCGCGGCGATGGGAGAGCTTCCGCCGGAGATCCTCTCCGGCGCACTCCGGGCCGAGCTGGCGCCGGGCCCCTTGGAGGCGCGGCGCCTCGAGCTGCCGGTCCCGGAAGTGACCCCATTGGCGTCGCTGCCGTGACCGCTCAGGGCGTGCAGCGCGTCTGCATCCGACTCGACCCGGCGATGCTGCTGGAGGCTGTGCTGATCCGCCGCCTGGCCCTGGTCCCGAAGGCGCGCCGGCAGGAATGGCTGCGCGGCCTCCTGGTCCAGGGCTGCCTCTGGGAGACGCGTGCGGGTCGCGATGCGCTCTCCACCGCCGAGGACCGGAACAGCACCCCGCGTGGTGAGGCGTCGCTCCCAGCGCCGCGAACAGACCACGCGCCCCAGCCGGGCCCGCAACGCTTCAGTCCGCAGCCGGCGGCAGAGGAGCGTATCGCGAGACAGCGTGTCGCGCCGACGGGCACGTCCACGGCGCTGAAAGAACCAACGGGCGTCAAACCCTTCGCCCACCTGCGCAAGGTCATCGGGTGACTCCGCCGTGTCAGAAGGGCGCACCGATCAGACCCGCAGCGAGGCAGCCGTGACGGACACCAGGAGCTCCGAACCCGTCAGCATCGGCCTGGACGACGGCTATGCCTACACCAAGCTGGCGCTGCCGGACGGGCGGCTGGTGGCCATCCCGTCGCGCGCCCGGGTCGGCCGCGCCAACGTCACCTGGCTCAACGAGGCCCAGCACAAGATCGCCGAGTACCAGACCGACGCCACCCGCTACGCCGCCGGCGAGGTGGACGGGGAGCCGACCTACTTCGACGGCTACCCCTTCTCGGGGCTCAACCGGGTCATCGTGCAGCACGGGATGCAGCAGGCGCGGCTCGGCGGCCACTCGGTCCTCGCCGTCTCCGGCCTTCCGGTGAGCGCCTTCTACCGCAAGGACGGCAGCCAGCGCACCGAGACCGTCGAGCAGAAGCGGGCGAGCCTCAAGAAACCCGTCGAGCCCATCGACGGCAGGCTGGCGGCATCCATCGCCTTCCACGAGGTCATCCCCGAGGCCCTGGCCGCCTGGTACGACCATGTCATCACGGATTCGAACGGGCAGGTCACCCTGGCCGAGGAGCGCCTCGGTGCCCCCATCGCCGTGGTCGACATCGGTGGCCGCACCACCGACTACGTGGTCGTCGCCGACCAGGCCGTGGTCCACGACGCCTCGGGGTCGCTGCGCTGCGGCCTGCTGGACGTGAAGCGGCAGGTGGGGGAGGGCATCCGCGCCCGATTCGACCTGGAGGTCCTGGGCGAGCGCCTCGTGGAACAGGCGGTGCAGACCGGACGGGTGCGTCTCTACGGCCAGGACCAGGATGTCTCCGCCCTGGTGCGCGAGGCCCAGCAGCAGCTCATCGAGCGCCTCCACGCCGAGACCCGCCGCCAGCTCGGTTTGGGTGCGGAGCTGGATCGGGTCCTGTTCGTCGGCGGCGGCGCCGTCGCCCTGGCCGAGCACATCCGCGACTGGTTCCCCAACCAGGCGCGTGGCCGAGCACCCCGCCTTCGCCAATGCCCGCGGCATGCTCAAGTACCTGCGCTTCGTCTGCGAGGCGCCGATCTGATCCGGATTCAGGTCACGGTTCTATCCGTCGCCACTGCGGTTCAGTGGCAAATGAGCACCTTCGGGCCCTGCAAAGGTGCAGCGGTAACCACCGCCGGCCCATGTTCCAGCGACGCGTTGCGTCGTCGTCCACCCACCCTGCCGGGGAAGCGTCTTCCCCTCAGGGGTTGGCGTCTTCTCCGACACCGATCCTCAGACCAGTTGGAGAGCGCGCCATGTCAGACCAAGAAGCCAAGTACTTCGATCTTCTCACCGCCGGCCTCGGCTACATCAACCGGGTCCGCGAGGTGACCCCGGAAGAGGGCAACCCCTTCACCAGCGTCACCCTGGCCGCCCTGCGGGGCAGTGCCGACAACGCCCAGTACACCCACTTCGAGTGCCGGGTGGCGGGCAAGCAGGCGAAGGCCGTGGTGCAGGCGCTCAAGGCCGCCGTCGAGGACGACCGCAAGGTCCTCGTCGGCTTCACCCTGAGCGGCCTCTACCCGGAGGCCTTCACCTACACCAAGGGCGAGAAGGCCGGCGAGACCGGTATCAGCCTCAAGGCCCGGCTGCTTCGCATCGGCTGGGCCAAGGTCGACGGCGAGCCGATCCAGATCGAGCAAGCCGCCTGAGCTCAGAGACCACCGGGTGACCTGATCACCCGGATTTACCTTGACCCGAGGGGAGCCAGCTCCCCTCGGGAACGTCTCCCCGCACTCCAGAGGAGAACCCTATGCACTTGAACGCACGGGCGAGGTACGCCGAGGCCAAGGGCCGGTTGGAACAGCGCCAAGCGCGCTTTCTCGCGGCCTGGAAGCGCGGCGTGCACCTCGCCGGCGAGGACTGCTTCGACATCACCGCGGTCAGTGTGGACCGCGCAATCGACAAGGACCAGCTCCGCCCGAGCTGGGACGCTGTGGAGGTTCACCTGTTGGACCGCAGCCGGGGCGAGGCCGCCTTCCTGGCGGCCCTGTGCTCCTTCTTCAACAGCCAGTGGGGACAGGCGCTGCTCGAACGGGCCGGTTACCCGAACCTGTGCGACCTGGCCGCGACGCTCGATGCCGAGCGGTCGGCCGTCATCGCGGAGCTTTTCCTCAACTACCAGGGCTGGTGACCAGGGGTCGCTGACGACCCCAAGCGTGACCGACCCGTCGTTCGATACCGAGCCAGTGCTCTGGCTCCTTTCCACCCACCCGGGGAGATTCCTCCCCGACGGGGCGGTCTCCCTGCTTGCCTCAGGAGACCGCCATGCCTTCACAGAACGTCTTGCCCCTCGACCGCTGCGGGAGGACCGCTTCCAGGGGCTCAGGCCCGATGACTTGCACGAACGGGAGATCGACTCCCTGCTCGACCTGGCGCTGCGGGTGCTCGCGCACCGTCACCGCCGGGGCGAGCCCTTGACCAGCCCGGAGGACTCGCGGGCCTATCTGCGCCTCAAGATCGGCGAGCGCAAATTCGAGGTGTTCGCCTGCGTGTTCGTCGACAACCGCCACCGGGTCATCGCCTTCGAGGAGCTGTTCCAGGGCACCATCGACGGCGCCTCGGTCCACCCACGTGTGGTGGTGCAGCGGGCTCTAGAGGTCAACGCCGCAGCCGTCCTGTTCGCCCATAATCACCCCTCGGGGGTGGCCGAGCCGAGCATGGCGGATCAACGCATCACCCAGCGCCTCAAGGACGCCCTGGCTCTGATCGAGGTGCGGGTGCTGGATCATTTCATCGTCACCGCCGAGGGCAGCGTCTCGTTCGCGGAACGCGGGCTGCTCTGAGGCATCTTCCACCCCCTCGCCGGGAAGCACCTTCCCGGCGGGGCGGTGCTTCTTCGGCCCAACCCAGCAGGAGAAACACCATGCACGATTCAACCAAGACCGATCCCCTGACCGAGCTCTTCGGCGAGGTCATCTCCACCTACAGCCGCGCCCAGGCCCTGGACGACGGCGTCCTCATCGACGCCGGACCCATGGCCCAGGAGGTCGGCTTCCGCTGGCCCGTGGCCATCACCGCGGCGGCTTGGGCCGACTGTGTGGCATGGACTGACGCCGACAACGCGTGCCAGGTCCATCAGGATCAGACGGGACGCCTGTGGGATGTCCTGTTCATGGCCCACCATGCCGTCCACTCCAGCCGAAGCGGCGGTGACCGGCTGACCTTTCGAGCTCTACCGCGTACCGCGGGATGGCAGATCGACCCAAGCCGAGATCACCACGCTGAAGCTCATCGCTGGCCCCGGTGACCAGGGCGAGCCCGTGATCACCATCCTCCTGCCCAACGAGGACTGACCCAGCCGGGTTCCCGGCACCTTCCCCTGGCCGCTTGGGTTAAAGCGGCGCCTCCTTTCGCTCCTTCCCTCGCTCCCGTTTGAAGACCGCTTGACAGGTGCTATTCTCGGGTCCTTCCAAGACACGAGCAGGGCCTGCATGAGCATGAAATTCTCCGAGGACGTCGTTCCCCTCACCGACCTCAAGGTCAACCCGGGCCGGGTGGTCAAACACGTGGCCGACGCCCACCGCCCCGTCCTGCTCACCAGCCGGGGCCGCGGTGTGGCGGTCGTCCAGTCCGTTTCCGATTACGAGAACGCGGAAGAGGAGCGCGCCTTCATGCGCGCGGTCGTCGCGGGCCTGGCCGACCTGGAGGCGGGGAGGGAGGTCTCGCTCGCGGACGCGAAGACCCGGCTCGGCCTGAAATAGGGCGATGCCGGCCGCCAGGATCAGCTTCGCCGAGTCCGCCCTCGGCGACCTGGAAGGCATCCGGGGCTGGTACGCGGAAGAAGGCGTCCCGGAGGTCGGCGACCGCCTCGTCTCCGAGATCTTCGAGCGCATCGATGTCCTCGCCGATCACCCGGACATCGGGCGCGTCGTCCCCGAGTTCGCCCAACCCTTCCTGCGCGAGCTGATTCACCCACCGTTCCGGATCGTCTACCGTCACGACCCAGGGCGGGTGCGCATTGTCCGGGTTTGGCGCAGTGAACGGCTGCTGCGGTTGCCGTCCTCGGAGGTGGCGCAGGACCCCCACGTCTGAGGACCGGACATCCCAGATCGAGAGCGGCCCGGGCGTGGATCACGGCGGTGACCAGAGGGCCGCGCCGCCTGATCGCTCGGGCGTCCACGGTCAGCTGTCCCCAGAGTCCCCAGGCCTTGCCCGCCACGGCGAAGCGAGCCCTCTCCAGCTCGCGCAGCCAAGGGCGGGGCCGCCAGCGGCGGCGCCTGTGGACCCCTGGGGGCAGGTGACAACGCACCGCAGGTCCGCAACGGCATCGGGTCTGCGGACCGCCTGCCAGGCGTGCGCCTGGCGGGCGGCTCGCCACGCGCGAAGCCGCCATCGTCACTAGCAGCGCAGCGGGGTAGTGACGATGGCGGCAGGCCCTGAAACCGTGGCGGCTGCCGCAAGGATTGGCGGGTGACCGGCGCGTGACGCGTTCCTAAACTGCGGCCATCGGAATCGCAAGTCCCCGACGGTTTTATCCGTGGCCACTGCGGCTCAGTGGCAGAAGGGCGGCCCGTCCTTGGCGCAAGCCGAACGGGGCAGCCCGGCAGGGCTCAACCTGCCAACCGAGGCATCGCGGACCGCGCGACGATGCCGCGACCCTCGGGTCGCCGGTCCTCCTTCCACCCAGCCGAGCGCAACGCCGGCACTCCGTCGCGGGCATCGCCCGCACTTCCGAGAAGCCCGCCATCGGAGACGCCAGCGGCGTCGTTCGATCAAGGCTGTCCTTTCCACCCACGCGGATTCGAATCCGCACAACTGAAACGGAGGTCAACACCCGTATCGACCCAAGCCCGAGAAGGGCGCGTTGGTCCGCGTCGGACCCATCCCAACAGGGAGAACCGGCGTTGCCTGCAACCAGGCACCTTCAGGTTGAACGGGAGTGGTGTCCCGTGACCCTTGCCGCGCGAGCGGATCCGGACGGCTGCGGCCTACGGATGGTCAGAAACACTTACCAGAACCGAGAACACCGTGCGCGACCTGAACCACCAACTCAAGGAGCTGTGCCGGCGCAACCGCGACGGCAGCCACGCCACTCAGCGCGACCGCGAGCGCATCCTCAGTCTGATCGCCGACCAGCTCCACACCCTCGGTTTCCGGGGCATGAGCTCCGGATCATTGAAGCCGAAGCATGTCGAGGCCCTGCTTGGCCAATGGCAACGGGAGGACCTCTCGGTCGGGACCATCAAGAACCGCCTGGCAGCGCTGCGCTGGTGGGCGCAGAAGGTGGACCGTCAGAACGTCATCGCCCGCTCCAACGCCCACTACGGTATCCCGGAGCGGCGCTTTGTCGCCGACGGCTCGAAGGCCAGGACCGTCGAGGAGACGGACCTGGACAAGGTCCGAGACCCGCATGTCCGCATGAGCCTCGAGCTGCAGCGCGCCTTCGGCCTGCGCCGAGAGGAGGCGATCAAGTTCTCCCCCAGCTACGCGGACCAGGGCGATCACCTGCTGCTGAAGGCCTCCTGGACCAAGGGCGGCAAGGCACGGTCGGTCCCCGTGCGAACCGCTGAACAGCGCGAGGTCCTGGACCGGGCACACCGCGTCGCCGGCCGCGGCTCGCTGATCCCCGCCGAGCGCAACTACCGCCAGCAACTGCGCGTCTACGAGCGCCACACCGCCAACGCCGGACTCTCCAAGCTCCACGGTCTCCGACATCAGTACGCGCAGGATCGCTATGCGGAGCTGACCGGCTGGAAGGCCCCGGCCGCCGGCGGTCCTTCGGCCAAGGCCCTCAGCGCCGAGCAGCGGGTGTTGGACCGGGAGGCGCGGCTGACCATCAGCCGGGAGCTGGGGCACGAGCGCGAGCAGATCAGTGCGGCCTATCTGGGCCGGTAGGCGCCCGTCGACGCTCGGAGCTATGACCGACGATTCAGCCCCCGTTGAATGGTTCCCCGACCGAACTTGTCCCGGATGGCATCGAGGGTCGCGTCGAGCCGATCCTGTTCGGGGTGGGGCCGAGGCGCTTCCGCACCGAAGAGATCACCCTGCAGACCCGAGTCGGCCTCCCAGCCGGAAAGACCCACGCCGATCAGGCGCACGGCTTTGCCGGACCAGGGCCCGGACTGGAAAAGTGCCCACGCGGCCCGAAAGAGCTCGACGTCGCTCGCCGTCGGAACGGCGAGCGTGCGGGATCGGGTGTGAGTCTCGAACGGGTGAAGGCGGATCTTCAGGGTGACCACCAACCCTTTGAGATCCTGATGACGGGCCAGGTAGCCGACTTCCTGAGCCGCCCAGCGCAGGGTGTCGCGCAGGACCTCGGGGTCGCTGACATCCTCGGCGAAGGTGGTCTCCTTGGAGATCGACTTGCGTTGGGTGGCGGGGTAGACGTGGTCGTCGGCGATCCCGCGCGCCTGCAGGTGGACCTGGTGTCAAGCGACACCAGGAATTGACCCCCTGGCGACACGAACAAATGACCCCCGTGGTTTACCTGGTGATGGGTGGATTCGCTCTCAGGCGCCGACGGGTCCGAGCCCCGTAAGGAGCCCGTAGGGCGACTGGGTGTGACCGGCATGTCAGCCGGCTAGCTGGTGCAAGTCCAGCCATGGCCCTGGGAGCGGGGAACATGTAGGCGAAGGCAAGGGTGCCCGAAGAAACTCCCTCCCGTCCTCACGGAAGAGGAGGCTGGCGGGGTGCTATTGGGAGGGAGCCAATGAGGGATCCGAAGGAAGCCGGAGTCCGAATTCGCCACCTGAGCGAGAGCGAACCTTCGTTGAGGCAGACAGGGACGGGCGAGGTGCCCCGGACCGCCGAAGCCCGAAACGCTCCACGTAAGTCCCTGTAGGTATAGAAGGCAGGTGGGCGAAGACAGAGGCGACTGACTTACCCGGTGAAGGGCCGCCGATCCTGGGTCGGTGTAACTACGACACTTTAAGCCCTAAGCGGCGCGGAGACGTGACACGCGATGGGACGGGGGCCTGCAGACGAAGCCGTAGTAATCGTAAAGCCCGGTGCCGAGGAAGCTGCGGCGACGTAGCCGAGGGTAAAACACCGGGTCAGCGGCACGGACGTCGGAGGTGAAGGGCGGAACACGTAAGCGGTTTTGGAGAGACATGAGAGACCGTGCGGACGAGATCGGCCCGAAGGGGAGCCGAGGTCGGGGCGAGACGTAGACATCGCCGAAGCGACAACGGTGCAGATCGTCGAAGGCCGTACGCGAACGGAGTGACATGGTTCGACGAGACCTATTGACCGACGAGCGAAGACTCTTCGAGGAGCTGTGCACAACCGAACGGTTGAGCGCAGGTTTTCACAGCGTGAAGAAGAATAAGGGAAGCCCCGGCGTGGACGGAGTGACCATCGCCGAGTTCGACGCGCGCTTGGACGAAGAGCTGGGCCGGCTGAAGGCGGAGCTGGAGAGCTGGACCTACGAACCCTCACCGGTGCGGCGGGTGGAGATCCCCAAACCCGGTGGGCGCGGCACCCGCAAGCTCGGGGTGCCGACGGTGCGCGACCGGGTCGTGCAAGCGACCCTCAAGCACCTGCTGGAGCCGATCTTCGAGCCGACGTTCTCCGCCCACAGCTACGGCTTCCGCCCCGGGCGCAGCCAGCATCAAGCGGTGACGGCGGCACGCGAGATCGTGGCCGAAGGCAAGCCCTACGTCGTGGATCTGGATTTGGCGCAGTTCTTCGACCGAATCCACCACGACCGGTTAGTCGCCCGCGTCGGCAAGCGGATCCCGGACATGCGCATCCTGCGCCTGATCGGGATGACCCTGCGCAGCGGCGTGATGGCCGACGGCCTGATGAGCCCCACCACGGAAGGAACCGTGCAAGGCAGCCCGTTGAGCCCCCTGCTCAGCAATATCGTCCTCGACGAGCTAGACCGGGAGCTGGAGCGGCGGGGCCTTGCATTTTGCCGGTTCGCCGACGACTGCAACATCTTCGTGAGGACGCCGAAGGCGGCCGAACGGGTGATGGCGAGCGTCGGCGGATACATCGAGACGAGACTCAAATTGGTAGTCAACCGCGAGAAGAGCCAAGTGGCCCGATCCGACCGGGTCAAATTCCTCGGCTTCACCATTGTCGGCGAGACGATCGCGATCGCCCACAAAGCCCTGCAAGGGGCGATGGTCAAGGTCAAGGAGCTGACCCCGCGCGGCACCCATTTGAGGCTGGAAGAGAGTGTCGAGCGGATCAACCGCTGGTACGTTGGCTGGGCGAGCTACTTCGCCCTGACCAACTACCCGGCGCAGCTGCACAAGATCGAAGCCCATATTCGGCGACGCTTGCGCTCCCGCTTGGTCGACCAACAGAAGAACCGGCGCAATCTCTCTCGCAAACTGACCCAGCGTGGCGTGCCACGCCGTCAGGCGGCAGCGGCGGTGTTCTCCCACCGAGGTCGCTGGGCCTTGTCGAACACCCGCGCGGTGACCAAGGCATACCCCAACGGCTGGTTCATTGCCGTCATGGGACAGGCAATTCGCTCCGACAGGAAGCTACCGCATTGGTTTGACGTCGAACGGTGGATACGCCTTGCGTGAAGAGCCGTGTACGGACCCGTACGCACGGTTCTGTGGGCAGACGGGGCTTCGGCCCCTCTGACCCGATAGCGGCGCGGACCCGTCGGCGCGCGCTGTCGCCCCGGGAGCGACTGCGAGCAGGCCAGAGCGGCGTTTCTCGCGCAGGCGATAGCTGTCCCCGCGGATCGTGACCACGTGGCTGTGGTGCAGGAGACGGTCGAGGATGGCGGTGGCCACCACCGGATCGCCGAAGACCTCGCCCCATTCGCCGACGCTGCGATTGGAGGTGACCAGGAGGCTGCCGCGCTCGTAACGCCGGGAGACGAGCTGGAAGAACAGGTGCGCGGCATGCGCCTCCAACGGCAGGTAGCCGAGCTCGTCGACGATCAGGAGCTTGGGTTTGCTGTAGTGGCTCAGTCGCTCGTCCAGACGGCCTTGGGCGTGTGCCTGGCTGAGCGCGGTCATCAACGCCGTGGCGGTGGTGAACAGCACCGAGTAGCCGCGTTCGATGGCCGCGCGCCCGAGGGCGACGGCCAGGTGTGTCTTGCCGACTCCGGGTGGGCCGAGCAGCAGCACGTCATCGCCGTTGGCGATCCAGCGCCCGGTGGCCAGCTCGCGCATCTGCCCGGCGTCCACCGCCGGTTGTGCCTGGTAGTCGAAGCCCTCGAGGGTGCGCACGTAGGGAAACTTGGCGATGGACAGCCCCATGCGAATGCGCCGCTGGTCTTTGTGGGCGATCTCGGCTTCGCACAGGTACGCGAGTGCCTCGCGCAGGTTCATCTCGCCACGGGCGGCCTCCTCGAGCAGGCTGTCGAGGCGCTCGCGCATGGCGGTGAGCTTCAGGCGCGTGAGCATGGCGTCGAGACGTTCGGGGTCGTAGGTGATCGTGCTCATGACCAACCTCCGCCAACGATGGTCTCGTAGTGGCTCAAGGGGCGCAGCAGCTCGGATGGCGGCGGTGGCAGGGGTGAGGCCTCGGGTGATGGCCGCGGGTGCTCGGGCCGCTGGCTCCAGGCGCCGACGATGCCTTCGAGGTGGGCGTGTTGGATGCTGCGCTGGCGTTGCCCCGCACTCTGCGGGTGCTCGGCCAGCGCCTGCTCGCCGTGGTAGATGCGCACCTGCTGCCCGGCGACCAGGACACGCACGTGGTGGCCGATCCATTTCCAGGGCACGCTGTAGCGGTTGGTGTCGACCTCCACGCAGGCATCGCTGTGCACCCGCCGTGTGAGCTCGCGCTGCTGTTCGAACGGTGGCTTGCCGTCCAGGGGCCGAAGCGCGGCGGCCTCGCCGGCGCGAAACCGATCGGTGGGGCGCTCGCCGGTGGTGCCGTGGATGCGCACATCGGCGACCTCGCGCATCCACGCCTGCAGGTGGGCCTCCAGCGCCGTCCAGCTCTGGAAATGCCGCCCGGCGATGGCGTTGCCTTTGACGTAGCCCACACCGTTCTCGTCTTTGCCTTTGGTGCGCGCCCGATACGGGGCACAGGCCTGCGGGCGCACGCCCCAGTAGCGGCAGAAGGCATGGAAGCGCTCGTTGTAGCGCACCTCTCGGGTCGCGACGTCATGATGCTCGACCAGCGCCCGGGCGTTGTCGAGCAGCACCCGCTCGGGCACTCCGGCGAAGTGCGCGAAGGCCGCTTCGATCCCCCGCAGCCAACTGCTTTGGCGCTGGTTGTCGAAGGCCATGACGAAGTTGCGCCGCGAGTAGCCCAGCGTGGCCACGAACAGGTGCACCCGGACCTGCTCGCCGCCGATCCACACCCGCTTCTCGCCAAAGTCGATCTGCATCTGCTCCCCCGGTGCGGTCTCAAAGCGCACCGTTGCTCGTGCCTCGGCCGCCAGCTCCCGGCGCCACGGCTCAACCGCCCGCTCCACCGTGCGCAACGAGACCGCGATGCTGTGCTCGGCCTCTAACTCCTGGCGGACCACCTCGGCATTGCCTCGATGACGGCGAAAACGCTCCTCGAGCCAGCCCTCCATGCCGGCCAGCCGCGAGCCCCGCTCGGGGCGGCGGTAGGCTACCCAACCGCCCTCGGCCAAGTAGCGCTTGACCGTGTTTCGACTCACCCCAAGCTCCCCGGCGATCCTTCGCGTCCCCCAGCCCTGCTCGTGTAATTTCCGCATCGCTGCGACCTCCTCAGGCTCGCGCATCGGCTCCCCTCTTCTTCCCACTGCCAAAGAAGAGCCGTTGTACCGAACACTCGACATCGTTGTTCCCCTTCCTCTACGGGGGGTCAGTTTCCGATGTCGTCAGGGGGTCAGTTTTCCATGTCGCCTGA
>CAVPOY010000014.1:0-33131 GCA_963707135.1 uncultured Gammaproteobacteria bacterium
CCCAACCGACACGAATCAGCCGTCAACCATCGTGCTTTCCGATCAAGCGTCACCCTGCGGCCGAGTAGCCGTCGAGAGGTCCAGGGCCAGGGCGGCGGCGAACGGGATGATCTCACCGAACGCGCACGTGCTTGTCGATGGCTCCCTGCGCTTTCTCCGGCCCCGCGGCCATCAACACCCACAGCCAAGAGGCGACCTAGAGCTCATGCGACAAACGGTATCGAAAAGACTGCGAGGGTCATTCAGTTGGCCTAGCGCGTCCGTTTCGGGCAGCGCGGCCATCATTGCGATGTCCGCGCTGCTGCTGGTCGCCTGCGACGCGGGCCCGAAGCAGGCGGTCGAGGCGCCGCCCCCGGGGGTACTGGTGGCAAAGGCGGCGCTGCGGCAGGTTTCGGAGACCGTTGAGTATGTCGGCCAGACCGTCGCGGTCAACGACGTCTCGCTGCGCGCCCAGGTCTCGGGCTATCTGCTGGAGCGAAAGTTCGAGGAGGGCCAGGATGTGAAGCAGGGCGCCGAGCTGTTCGTCATCGATCCGGCGCTCTACGAGGCGAGCGTGGCCGCCGCCGAGGGGGCGGTCGCCGAGGCGCAGGCAGCGGTCGCGCGAGCGGACAAGGACGTGAAGCGTTACCGGTCGCTGGGCCAGAAACAGTCGGCGAGCCAGCAGCAGGTCGATGCCGCGGAGAGCGACTTGCTGAAGGCGTCGGCCAACCTCAAGACCGCCGAGGCACAGCTTCTGAAGGCGCAGATCGATCTGTCTCACACCGTCATCACGGCGCCCATTGGCGGCCGCATCGGGCGGGCCGCGTCCAGCGTCGGTGACCTGGTCACGCCGCAGACCGGGGAACTGGCCCGGCTGGTGGAGCTGAACCCCATCTACGCCAACTTCAGCGTCAGCGAGCGGGACGTGATCGCGGCGAAGCGCCGCTATCAGGCGGGGAACAACGAGGATGAGCTGGACAAGATTGAGGTCAGGCTACGTCTCCCCGACGGCAGCCGGTACGAGCACGTGGGACGGGTCGACTTCATCGACAACGCGGTCGACCGCAAGACCGGCACCATCGTGCTGCGGGCCCGCTTCGACAATCCGCAGAAGCTGCTGGTGCCGGGCCTCTACGTCAGCACGATGCTGGGCCGGGAGGAGACCTCGGACAAGCTGATCATCCCCCAGTCCGCGGTGCAGGAAGACCAGGCCGGGGTGTTCGTGATGGTGGTGGGGCCGGACAGCAAGGTCGAGCGGCGGCGGATCACCATCGGCCAGGCCTATGCCGGTGACCTGGTGGTGGATTCCGGACTGGAGGCCGGCGAACAGGTCATCGTCGAGGGTATCCAGAAGGTGCGGCCGGGCCTGCTGGTGGATGCCAAGTCTGGCCCCCAGGCCATCGATGCAGCAGGTAGGCGAGGCGGGTGACGGGGACGCGCGCGAAGCGCCCGCCGAGCCACCGCAAGGGGCCGACGACGAAACCAAGGGGCGCTAGACCATGTTCAGCGCCTTCTTTATCGAACGGCCGAAGTTTGCCTTCGTCATCTCCATCGTCATCACCATCGCCGGACTGGTGGCCATGGGCGCTCTGCCTGTCGCCCTGTATCCGGAGCTTGCCCCGCCCCAGGTGCAGGTGATCGCGGTCTATCCGGGTGCCGATGCCGAGACCGTCTCGGACACGGTGGCAGGCCCCATCGAGTCCAAGATCAATGGCGTTGAGAACATGATCTACATGTCCTCCAACAGCGCCAACGACGGCAGCTACATCTTGACCGTGAGCTTCCAGGTGGGCTCCGACCCGGACATCAACACGGTCAACGTGCAGAACCGGATCAGCCAGGCGATGGCCGAGCTGCCGGAGGAAGTCAAGCGCCAGGGCGTGACTGCCACAAAGCAGTCCACCAACATGCTGATGGTGGTTAACCTGTTCTCACCCGATCAGACCTACGACAGCCTGTTCCTGAACAACTACGCCAACATCAATGTCAGCGATTCGCTGGCGCGGGTGGACGGCGTCGGCAAGGCGTCGATCCTGGGCGTCCAGGACTACGCAATGCGGGTGTGGCTGAACCCCGAGGCGCTCGCCAGTCTGGGGCTGACCACCGACGACGTGCTGGCGGCGGTGCGGGAGCAGAACGTGCAGGTCGCCGCGGGGCAGATCGGCGGCTCACCGGCGGCGCCGGGGACCCAGTTCCAGTGGAACCTGCGCAGCCGGGGTCGTCTGAGCAGCCCGGAGGAGTTTGCCGACATCGTCATCCGGGTGGGTGAGGACGGCGCCCGGGTGAGGCTCGGGGATGTGGCCCGCATCGAGCTCGGCTCCAAGAACTACGACGCCTACGGTCTATTCAACGGTCAGCCCAGTGTCGTTCTGGCCATCTACCAGCTGCCCGGGGCCAATGCCCTGGAAGTAGCCGCTGGCGTTCGTGCCGAGATGCAGAAGCTGGCACAGCGCTTTCCGGACGACCTGACCTATGAGATCGCCTACGACTCCACCGAGTTCGTGGTTGCCTCGATCGCCGAGGTGAAAGAGACCCTGTTCATCGCCGTCGCCCTGGTGGTGCTGGTGGTGTTCGTGTTCATCCAGGATTGGCGGTCCACGCTGGTCCCGACCATCGCCATCCCGGTGTCCCTGATCGGCACCTTCGCCGGATTGCTGGCGCTGGGCTACTCGATCAACCTGATCACCCTGTTCGGGCTCATCCTGGCCATCGGCATCGTCGTGGATGACGCCATCATCGTGGTGGAAAACACCCAGCGCCACATGGCCGACGGTCTTTCACCCAAGGACGCCACGCGCAAGGCCATGGCGGAGATCTCCGGCGCCGTCATCGCCACCACCCTGGTACTGCTGGCGGTGTTCGTGCCCCTGGCCTTCGTCCCGGGGCTCACCGGCGAGCTGTTTCGCCAGTTCTCGGTGACGATCTCGCTCGCGGTCGCCATCTCCTCGCTCAATGCCCTCACCCTCAGCCCCGCGCTGTGCGCCACCATGCTGAAGCCGGAAAGCGGGCAGATGGCGACCACCGGCTTTTTCGGCGCCTTCAACCGCGGCTTTGATCGCCTGACCGTCGGCTACACCGGTTGGGTCTCCGCGATGGTGCGCCGAAGCGCGTTTTTCATGCTGCTGTTCGGGGTGCTGGTGGCGGCGACCGTCTACCTGTTCGGGCAGATGCCCACGGGCTTCGTGCCGCTGGAGGACCAGAAGGGCTTCATGGTGGATACCCAGTTGCCCGAAGGGGCATCGCTGCTGCGCACGGAACAGGCGATCAGCGAGGTGAACGCGATCCTCTCCGAGGCGCCGGGCGTGAGCGACGTGATCTCCGTTCCCGGCTACAGCGTCATCAAACAGGGCATCGCCTCGAACGGCGCTCTGTCGATCGTGGTGCTCGACGACTGGTCGGAGCGCCGCGGCCCCGAGCTCCATGAGCAGGCCATCCTCGATGCGGTCAGCCCCAAACTCAACGCCCTGCCGTTTGCCACGGTGTTTCCGTTCCGTCTGCCGCCAATCCCGGGAATCGGCACGACCGGCGGCTTCGAGTTCATCCTGCAGTCCACCGCCGGCGACACGCCCCAGAACATGGCGGCGGTGCTCGGTGGCCTGGCGGTGGCCGCCAACGAGACCCCGCAGCTGAGCTCGGTGTTCAGCACCTTCAAGGCATCGGTGCCGCAGATCTTCATCGACATCGACCGCGAGAAGGCCAAGACCCTCGGGGTACCGTTGGATTCGATCTTCAATACGCTTGCGAGCTCGACGGGAAAGGCCTACGCCAACGACTTCAATAAGTTTGGCAAGACCTACCAGGTGCTGGTCCAGGCGGATGCGCGCTTCCGTCAGAACGAGTCTGACATCTACAGCCTGCAGGTGCGTAACGACGACGGCGACATGGTGCCCCTGCGCACCCTGGTGAAGGCCGAGCCGCTGTTCGGTCCGGATCAGGTCAGCCGCTACAACATCTTCCGTTCCATCACCATCAACGGCTCCGCGGCACCGGGCTACAGCTCCGGCGACGCGATTGCGGCCATGCAGAACCTGGCCGATACCACCCTGCCGCCGGGGTATACCTACGAGTGGACCGGGAAGGCCTACCAGGAGATCATCGCCAGCGGTCAGGGCGGCATGATCTTCGGCATGGCCCTGGTGTTCGTTTTCCTGTTCCTGGTGGCCCAGTACGAGAGTTGGTCCATCCCGATCCCGGTCCTGATGTCGGTACCCCTGGCCATTCTGGGCGCGGTCCTGGGGCAGACCTGGGCCGGACTCGACAACGATGTGTATATGCAGGTGGGCATCGTGCTGCTCATGGGACTGGCCACCAAGAACGCCATCCTGATCGTGGAGTTCGCCAAGGAGCAACGGGAAAAAGCTGGGCTGAGCATCTTCGACGCCGCGGTCACGGCCGCCCGGCTGCGACTGCGCGCGGTACTGATGACCGCGTTCTCCTTCGTGCTCGGCGTCATCCCGCTCGTGATCGCGACCGGCGCCGGCGCTGCCAGCCGTCGCTCCCTGGGCACCGCGGTGTTCAGCGGCATGGTTGCCGCTTCTATCCTCGTGCCGCTCTTCGTGCCTATGTTCTATGCCGTGGTGCAGCGCATCCGGGAGAAGGTCAAGGGGATGCCGCCAGCTGCGGCCGCCGAGGCCCGGGCGGATAGAACAGGTTAGTCCCTTACTCCGAGAATCTTGAACAAACCGTCGAAGAAATTTCGTTGGCTTTGTCGCACGGATACTCGAGTACGACAACGAGCAAAGGCGTCGACCACGGTTTTTGGTTCCTGCTCTGCCGGGTTAGCCTTGCATCAAGCCCACTGAGGGTGGGCTTAAGCAGAACAGGCAAAACGAGCGATCGGTGCAGGCGGCGTCTTCATCTCGGAACCTCTTCGCAGGTCAAATCGCTTGCTCTGGAAAGGTGCAGAAACAACCTGCGCACATGTAGCGTGGATCAAGGAGCGTAGCGACGGATCCGCCGGCGCCGTCAAGGTGGAACCGCTTCGCTTGTTCCACGCTGGCCATGTGTTTCAGTTGTTTTCGACGCGTTCCTAAGAAGGGGAGTGCCATCCGTGACCTGGGTATAGAGGTGGACTATGCCCTGGAGATGACGGAGCGGACCGGGTGCTGAGCTGACGGAACCGACACACGCGCCCCCGTCGCCGGGAGTGCGCAAGGGGCCCCAAGGAGAGGAAAGCAACAGAACTCACTGGCAGCTTACAAAGACGACGAGGGGATGCTCCTGGACGGCGACGGAGCGATCCAGAAAAGCGCCATTGGACCGCTCGGTGCTCTCTGTGCCCCCGTGGCCGATATCTGCCGTACCGCGGATTGACGCCCAGGCTAAAGGGTTAGGCTCTGCATAGGGGACCTACCCACCGGGGTATAATCCGCGCTTCGATGGTCGGCCCCGGCGAGGACGTCAAAGGGGACCTCGGCACACGCCGCCAGGGCCTTGGACCCGGCCACGACCTGGTCGATGCTCGCCAGGTCCTCCTCGAACAGCGGGGAGACTGGGGCCAGGTTGGTGTGCGAGGCAGTCATTCTCCCAGCCGGCGCGTCGCCTGTTCGCGACCCGGTGTGCGTGATTCGGCGCTCGATAGGCCGGAGGGTGTATCCCAGCGTCCCTGGCTCGGCGATCGGGGGGGAGGCGCCTCAGCTCCGGCGCGCCTGGTAGGCAGTGGGTAGGGCCACCGGCGAGACGCAGTGGCCGTAAAGCACCCGCCCGTCGCGCTCGAGCATGGCCCGCTCCCCTTGTAGGTAGAGGGCGTGGTCGCCGTCGCTGTACTTCTCCTGGGCGGCACTGTTCGCGCGCATCAGTACCAGTTCTCGCCCGTCCAGCAGCACTCTTGCGGTGCGCTGATCCGCCGTGCGCGCCACCGATAGCACCCGGTCGTTGGCGCAGACATAGTCGATACGTGCCGGGAGCACGGTGACCTCGGGACCCGGGACGGCGCATCCCTGCAGGGACAAGGGAACCACCCAGAGGCAGCAGAAGAAGGCCGCCGCTCGGACACCGCCGGGGTACGTCGAGTCAAGGCGGAGCGGATGGGATAAGGAGTGAGGGGTAAGTGGACGCATTTGGATATTTTCTCTGGGTTCGTGTCGTCTCTCGGAAGTGGGGACCCGGCTCGGCCCCAACTCGGCGCCCGACCGGGCAACCAATAGCGAAGTTGGCCCTACTGTATGCAGACTGGCGTCGTCGCCTTGCTCAATGGGCGGCTACCAGGCGGTGACGCCACTGCTCCCTGTCGTGTTCCCGGAGTTGCCCCAGCCACTCCTCGAGCCGCCGCTGCAGGATCGGGCCGACGGGGCGATGCTCGCGCAGGTGATCGAGCTCGCGCAACAGGAGCGGGATCGCGCGGGCCTGGAACGGCTGCTGCGCTACTGTGCCCGCCCGCCCCTCGCGCTCGAGCGTCTCGACCGGATCGACGATCAGCACATCATCTACCGCGTGCCCCGACCCCAACGGGATGGCACCACGGCGTCCTGGCACCCAACTCCCCCATGCGCGCCGCTGCCACGGCCGGTAAGCTCAAGAACTCTTTGAGCGCGCGCGGGGTATCGGCGTGCTCGACGAGACGAAGGCGTCGAAAGTATCGTTCGGCGCTGGGGCTTCAATCGGCTCGGCTCCTTCGCCAACGAATACCGACGCCACTTCGGTGAGCTCCCGTCAGAGACGCTTGGCGTTCGCGGGCAACCGGGCGTGCAGCGAAGGGTTCGCGCCGAGCTTTAATTTCCATCGCGCGTCGTAGAGTCCTCTTGCGCGGAGACTGCGATTTCTTGAGCAAGCCCCACACGTACTGTGTCAACGTCTCGTTGCCTCGCTTCAGCGGACTTTGGCTGCGTGCCGCGAGGCGTTCTTAGAAGACCAGGGCTCGATCAACAAGGGGGTCTCATGCCAGCGACCGCTTCCAGCGTTAGCCGGTCAGCCACAACTCAACGGCAAGCGGCCGCTTTGGTCCGTTTGGCCCTTCGCGGCCTTCGATCTTCCATTGTTAAAACAGCCGATGGTTAGGAGCCTCCTGCCCCACGCTAGCCATCGCTCCTGGCCCGTGCGATCATCCCCGCCGGACAGCAGCGCCGCGTCGCCGGCATGCACGGCCATGCCGCTGGTGGGGATGAATGCACCGGACCAATTGCTTCCACGCCCCCGGCCTGCACATGCACCAGCCGCCGGGGAGTCTGCGCCTGCTGGTCGAGACCAATCCCAGGGAGGCCGAGCAAATCATCCGCTGGTATAAGCGACCGGTCCGCCACGCGCTTGGCTACCCCGATGTGGCGCGCCTTCAGGTGGGAGTCTCGGGCGTCCTGCTGAAGCATCTGCTCGATCCGGCGATCATCGACCTCTACCAGCACATCCTCGACGTCCCGGAGATGCTGGCCCGATATGGCGAGGCCGAAAACATCGAGCTGTTCGCCATGGGTTACTACCGTCCGGTGCTGCCGCTGTTCCCCCGGGCCGATTGGGCGGAGAAACTACAGGGCGGCCGCGCTATGCTGGAGTGTGTCGTCGGCCGGGCGACGAGCGGGATGAGTCGTATGGCGGAGGCTGGACGGGAGACTCGCGTAAGGCCGATCCCACCGAGGTTCCGCGTGGCCGAGACAGGCAGATGAAAACAATTCCGACGGGGCAGGGGAGCCGTGGACGTCAGCGCTCGGTGGTAATCGGGGACGCCGCCGCGACCGGGCTCGACCCGACCCTGGACGCGGCCCCCCTCGAGCTCGCCCGTGAGTTCCCCAATGAGCTCGAGGGTACACGGCTCTCGCTCTATGACGCCGGTCACGGTGAGATGCGGGCCCATTGGCGACTGGAGCGAAACGACCTGGAGCGCGCCGGAGCCAGCTTTCGCAGCGGTGACGGAGGGACGCGCCTCGTCGTGCGTCTTAGGCGACTTCGGGACGGCGCGCGCGGGGAGCTGGCCGGCGAGGCGCGCGTCGATCGCGCGGCGGCGACCGATTCGGGGGAGGCCGGCTTCCGCCTCGACCCCGACAACGCGCTGTATCTGGCCGAGCTCGGGCTCGTCAACGGGGCGGGGGGCTGGCTGATGCTGGCGCGCTCGAACCGGCTCTACAACCCGGTTCCCGTTCGGCTGTCGTTTCCGGAACGGACGCCGGATGTCGAGCTCGGCGCTGACACGGCCGGCCCTCCTATTTCCCGACCCGCCTGGCAGATGGGCGCGACAACGGCAAACTCGCTGCCTCCTGACTCTCTCAATGCCCGGGCTTTAGAGGGTGCACCGCTTGCCACCTCTCCCGTGCGGATGCCGGAGCCCTTCGAGCGAGCGCCAAGCGTTGGCGAGGAAGACGTGGCTTCCCGGATCCCCGGAAACGCACCCCATGCAGAGGACGCGCGGCGCGCCGGCGACATGGGGTCGGTTCCCGCGACGCCGCTCTCGGCGGACCCGAATACCGTGCGATGGGGTCCGATCAGCCCACCCACCTACGAAAACGGGACCTTACGCGCCGCCGGACTCGAGCTCGACGCGGAGCTCCGCGTACATGGCCGTGCACCACCGAACACCGACATCGACCTGTTCGGTCACCCGTTCCGAGTAGGCCCAGGCGGACGTTTTCTGCTCGTTCTGCCCATCGCGGACCCGGAGTTGTTGAGGAAGGCGCTGGATTTGAATCCACCGCCCGAGCTTCGCGTGCGCCGTGACGACTGACGCGCAAGGAGAACCTAACCCCGCCCGCTGCAGCCGAACCATTTTGCCGGACAGGTGCCGGCGTATAATCCGCGGCGAGGGCAGCTCGCCCACGCTCATAAAGATCGATCAATAAAGGGGCAGGGCGCATGCACATCGCCATGGTCAGCGCCGAGTGCGCACCCATCGCCAAGGCGGGTGGCCTGGGAGACTTCGTTCAAGGGTTGTCGCGCGAATTAAGACTACGCGGCCACGAGATCGATGTCTTCCTGCCTAAGTACGACTGCCTGCGCCACGATCTGATCCCGGAGCCGAGCCTCTGCTTCCGGGACCTCCCGGTGACTTATTTCGACCAGTCGATCCCCTGCGATGTCGGGCTGGTCGACATGGACGGGCTCCGCTGTTTTTTGATCGATCCCCATTCAGCGCAGCGCTTTTTTGGCCGCGGCAGAATCTACGGCGAAGCGGACGACCCCGAGCGGTTCGCTTTTTTTTGCAGGGCAGTGCTCGAGTTTCTTCTCAAGTCCGGTGAGTACCCGGACGTCATTCACTGCAACGACTGGCAGACCGGACTCGTCCCAGTGCTGCTCTACGAAGCCTACGAATCCCTGGGACTCGACCGAACGCGGGTCTGTTACACGCTCCACAACATGGGGCATCAGGGCGTGGTCAGCGAGCTCGTCCTGCAACAGGTCGGTCTAAGCCGCGACCGACTCATGCTCCCGGATCGCATGCTCCACCCGCACGGCGGCCATGCGGCGAACCTGATGATGGGCGGCATCGTTTACTCTAATTTCGTCACGACGGTATCCCCGCGTTACGCCTGGGAGATACAGAACACCGAGCAGGGTATGGGCCTGCAGGGCGTACTCCAGAACCATGGCGGCAAGTTCGGCGGGATTCTCAACGGAATCGACTACGCTGTCTGGGCCCCGGAGAGGGACACGCACATCCCTGAGGCCTACGACATCGAGAATCTGCACCGAAAGGCGGCGAACAAGGCCGCGCTGCGACGGCGCCTCGGGCTCGAGGAGAGCTCCAAGCCGATCGTCGCCGTCGTCACCCGACTCGACCGCCAGAAGGGCGTGGATCTGATCCGGTATGGCATCTACTACGCCCTGGAGCAGGGTTGCCAGGTGGTTCTTCTCGGTTCCGCGATTGAGCCCGCGGTCCAGGAACAGTTCCGGCGCATCAAGCTCGAGACCGACCCAAACACCGACTGTCACCTTGAGCTCGGGTACGACGAGGAGTTGTCGCACCTGATCTACGCGGGCGCCGACATGATCCTCATCCCCAGCGTCTACGAGCCCTGCGGGCTTACCCAGATGATCGCGATGAGGTATGGCGTGGTGCCGATCGTTCGGCGCGTGGGCGGGCTGGCGGACACGGTCTTCGACGCGAACTACTCGGACCGGCCGTTCGAGGCGCGCAATGGCTATGTATTCGACGACCTGACCGAGGACGATTTCGCGTCGGCGATGGGCCGTGCGATCGGGCTCTGGTTCCGCTACCCGGAATATTTTCGTCAGCTCAGGATCAACGGCATGCGCGTGGACAACTCGTGGGGCGGTCCGGCCCAACACTACATCGATATCTATGAGCACATCCGGTGCTGAGCGCGAGTCGGAGCAACTGCGCGACGAACTTTGAAGCGCCTCAACCGTCAGCGCCGGCCTGGTAGAGGTAATTCGTGGCAGCCACGAACCCGTCTACGCTGCCGCAGTCGAAACGCCGCCCCCGAAAGCGATAGGCCACCACCCGACCTTGCTCGGCCTGGCACCGGAGGGCGTCGGTGATCTGGATCTCGCCGCCGACCCCCGGGGGGGTCTCGCGAAGGATGTCGAAGATGTCCGGCGTGAGCAGATAACGGCCGATGATCGCGAGGTTGCTCGGGGCCGCCTCCGCAGACGGCTTCTCGACCATTCCGGTCACTCGGTAGACGCCGTCCCCGAGCGGGTCACCTGCGACCACGCCGTACTGGTCAACCGACTCACGCGGAACCTCCTCGATGGCCACGACGCTGCAGCCAAAGCGCTCGTGCACCCGGGCCATCTGCGCCATCACACCCTCGGGCTCGCTGACACAAAGGTCATCGGCCAGAATCACGCCGAAGGGCTCGGCTCCGACCAGGACCTCACCGGTCAGGATGGCGTGACCGAGGCCCCGCATCTCGACCTGCCGGGTGTAAGAGAAGGTGCAGCGGTCTATCAGCGCGTGGACGCCGTCCAGTCGTTTCTCTTTAGGGGTGCCGCTAATGCGGTCCTCGAGCTCGTAGGTGATGTCGAAATGGTCCTCGATAGCCCGCTTGCCGCGACCGGTAACGAAGGCGATCTGGTTCATACCGGCGTCCAGGGCCTCCTCCACGCCATACTGGATCAGCGGTTTGGTCAGTATCGGCAGCATCTCCTTCGGCATCGACTTGGTCGCCGGGAGAAACCGGGTTCCGTAGCCGGCGACCGGGAACAGGCATCGTCTGCTCGTCAATGGTCTCTCCGTTAAATGTGGGTGTCGCAACGCGTTTCCGCTCACTGGGCCGCCAGCCGCTGCACAAGCGGCCGGTACTGCAGCGCGTAGAACATCTCGAGATAGCGACGGGTCTCGGTGCGCTCCAGATCGCTCACAAACTTCCAGAACCCGTAAACCCGCGACAGCGTCATCATGCGCTCGGCGTACAGTTTCCAGGTATAACGGGATCTTACGCGGTGAAGTGCACCCTTTGACAGACGTTCCCAGTGCCTGGGGTCTGTTCGGCAGGCGCCGAAGAACTCGGCGATTCGCCCGGCGGCTTCATCGCCGTGATTGGGGTCGATGTGGAATCCGGAAACGCCGTCCTGAATGATCTCGAGCGGCCCGCCGAAGCAGGTCGCGAAGGTCGGCAGGCCGGTGCTCATGGCCTCGATCACCGTGAGGCCGAAGGCCTCGAACAGCGCCGGCTGCACGAACACCCCGCGGCGATCCGCGATGTAGCGGTAGAGCTCACCGTTGCGCTCCCGGTCCACCTGTCCGTCGACCCAGCGCATGTCGCCGTCGAGCCCGTGGCGGTCCATGAGCTCGTGCATCAGCTCGATCTGGGCCCGTTCTTCGTTGTCGTCCGAGCGCTCCGGGTCCACGTAGCCCGAGGCGACGAACAGATTGGCCTCACCGCGCAAGGCCTCGCTGCGGCCGAACCAGTCCACCAGGCCGGCGATGTTCTTGATCCGGTCCATTCGCGCCATGGTGAAGATGAGCGGCTTGTCCGGATCGACGAGGTTGCCGCGGAAGGCGCTGCCGGCGCCCCCGCCATAGATCAGGTCCTCGATCTCCGGAAGCAGGTGCTGGAGCCTCCGGGCCGTCTCCCCGGCCGGGAAATAGACCTGGCTGTCCGCTCCCGGCGAGACGATGTTGAACTTGGGGTCGTAGACGTTGATGCCCTGCACGACCCGGTACAAGCCGGGCATCGTATAGGCCATGTGCCCCTCGTACTGACCGATGCTCTCGTCGGTCCCGGCGATCTCCTGGTAGGTGCTGGTGATGATGAAATCCGCGGTGTTCATGGCGATAAGGTCCGCCGTGAACTGGCAGGAGAAGTGATAGTGCGGGTCGTTGTCCTTCCAGTAGAGGTCCGAGTACAGGTACTTGGTCTTCTCCAGCGCGTGGGCGATGGTGCACTGGGTGACGCCCAGGCGCGGGGCCATGATGGACGCGACCAGGTTGCCGTCGGAGTAGTTGCCGATGACCAGGTCCGGGCGCCCGCCGAGTTCCCCGAGCAGCTCCCGCTCGGCCTCCAGGGCGTAGCGCTCGAGATAGGGCCAGATCTCGAAGCGCGAGATCCAGCGCGGCATGACCTCGCCGAGCTCGTTGCGGAAGGGGACCCGCAGGATGCGGGCGTTGCGCGTGCCGGCGACCGGTTCCAGCCGCTGGTTGCAGGTGGTGTCCTCGGCCTCCGGGATCAGCCGGGTCAGGATGACGATCTGCGGCTCGATGTCCAGGCCCTGGGCATGCAGGCGCTCGCTCATCTCCTCTTCCAGCGCGCGTACCTGGTCCAGGATGTAGACCACCTGGCCGCCGGTGTCGGGTCGGCCGAGCACGTTGGCCTGACCGAACCAGCCGTGCGGCGACAGGATGGCCAGCGAGAACACCATCGGGATGCGGGCGAGAAATTGCTCGAGGGCGCCGGGGGAGGGGGCGTCCAGGATGTCCAGCAGCAGGTTCATGGTGTCGAGAACCCGATCGGCCTGGTCTCCCCAGCCGGGCTCGAACCCGAGCGCCCGCAGTTCGGGCGCGAGCTGCTCCCAGGGCTCGTCCGGCGGACGCCGGGCGAGCGTCGCGGCGGCCTTTCGCAGTATCCGACGTAGCGCCGCCACGCTTTTCACCGAGCTATCCAGCATCAGCTGCTGTCCCTGGTGCGCGTGCACGCGCAGGAAGTCCAGCATCCGCTCCTGACCCCGACCCTGCTCCTCGAACAATCGGCTGGACAGCCGGCGGTTAAGGAACTCGACGCCGCGTCCGATGAAACGATCCTCGGTCGGGGTGGCGAATCCCCGATTGAACGGCGCGAGATCGACCTCGAGCACCCATTCGCCCTCGTCGCCGTCGACCAGTGTCTCCTTGAAGGTCAGAAAGGCGGACACGTCGACTTCTTCCGCCTCCATGGTCTCGAGGTGGACGCGCAAATAGAACCAGCGGCCGATTCGCCGGCGCAGTGCGAAGTAGATCCAGGGGCCGCCGAGCGCCGCCTCCTGGCTCATTTCGGCGACCCGCTCCAACGGCGTCCCGCGCAGGCAGTCGCCATCCGGCTGGTCGCACAGTTCCCGGAAACCGTCCAGCAGATCGCTGCGCAGCAGAAACGATCGCCCCGGTTGCTGGAAGTGATGGAAAACGCGATGGGCGTCGCTGCGGCGCTCCTGGAAGAAGGTTCGGAGCTCGCCTAACAATTCGTTTGGAGTGTCTGTTTCCACTGGAGCATCCGGTTCTTGCTGTAAGTGACTGAGAAACGGCATCCGGTCCCACCATCCAGAGCCGTGGGTAGCTGAAAACTTCCGTGAAGCGCAGGCGCGTCGGCCGGAACCGGCCGTTTCCACCGAAGGTCACCTTACTTACAGCTGATCCGCGTCGCAAGGCGGGGGCGGGTCGGAGCGTTGCCCCAAAAAAGGGTCAGTTGTCCGAGGGGCGGGGCCGAGCCAACGCAAACACGACCCTAAGGAGACACTGATCAAATGCCATCCGGGCACTTGATCAGCGCGCCGTCCTTGGCCCGGACGGGAAACACATTAAATCAGCATCACCCTAACCGGCATGCGTCATCGTTGCAGCGATACCTGGGTGATCGGCTCGGCCATTACGCGCGGTTTCAGGTTTCGGGGTTGACGCGGATGCGGCGCGAGACCTGATGCCCCGGTCTTTAGCTGCGCGCGGTCCGCGCTGAAATATCCTGCGGCCTGAATGACCTTTGGCGCATTCTTGAGCAGATGCCAGAGGCTCCATCGATGCTGCCATAGCCGCCGGCCAAAACGGCGGCGATAGCCCTTGCTGCTGTAGAACCGCCGCACGTGCCAGTTGTAGAGGGCGTCCATATCCTCCCGCGAGCCGAAGCCTCTGGGTAGAAAGACGAAGTTCAGGCAGTTCATCAGCCGCCAGTCCTCGTCGAGCTCGCCTTCATCGCCGCCGGCGCACTCGTCCCAGATCGGCGCGCCGTATAGCGGGCTGAACTTGGTCATGTTCATCTCGTCGAGGTCCAGCGACAGGATGAAGTCGCTTGTCGATCTCAGGGTGCTCGGTGTCTCGCCTGGCATTCCGAATATAAACAGACCCTTGGCACGCAATCCGGCCGCGTGAATCTGCTCGACGGTCCGTCGCACGGCATCCAGTGTCACGCCGGCCTTGTGCCGCTCCATCATCGCCTCGTCGGCGGACTCGACGCCCAGCGATACCATCAGGGCCCCGGCACGCTTGAGAAGGCGCAGCATTTCGTCCGACGTGTGGCCAGTGCGGATGGCACAGTTGAAATGCATTCCAAGTGGCTGAGAAATAAGCCGATCGCACAGGGCATGAACGTGCTTCTTGTTCGCCGTGAACAGATCGTCGTAGAAGTTGATATGGCGCACGCCGAAGCGGTCGCGCAGCAGCCGCATGTGGGCGTGGATGTATTCGGGCGAGTTCACCGTGTACAGGCGTTCGAACACCGTCCGGTCGCAGAACGAGCAGGTGAAGGGGCAGCCGCGCGACGTGATCATGGTCGCGCCCCAGCGCTTCTCATAGGCAAACAGCGGCAGATGGTACGCCCGCGGGAATCCCGCCAGCTTCTCGTAAGCGGGAAACGGCAGTGAATCGAGGTCGCGGATGCGATCGCGTCGCGGGTTGACGCGGATGCGGTCACCGTCGCGCCAGACCAGATTGTCGATTTCGGAGATCTCGCGGCCTTCGGCAAGATCGAGCATCGCGCCTTCGCCTTCGCCGATACAGAGGTAGTCGATCTCGGGAAAATGCTCGAGCAGCGGCGCGCCGAGCGACGATGCGTGGGCGTTGCCGACCACGACGCGGACCTGCGGGGCCTTGGTCTTGATATAGGCGGCCATGTCGGCCGCGTCCATGAAACCGCTGGTGGTCGCGGAGAAACCGACCAACTCGGGTTTGGTTGCGAGCACGATCTCGGCGTTCGCCTCGATACCGCTCGGGGCATGAGGCCCGAGACAGTCGTGCACCGCGGTCGGGTGACCGTACTTTTCCAGCCACGCGGCGAGCGTCAGAATACCGACCGGTGCCATGCGGTTGGCGAGCACCGAAAAATCCGGTTGACCCGGTACGAAATTGAATCCGGCGGGATGGACGAGCGTAACGCGCATGTTCGGGGATCAGACTGGCATGCGGGACAAAACGGGCAATAGGGCGCGACGAATCGGGTCGGCGGAGGACTCGACGGCGAGGATAGCATCAATGCGCGATGGTTCGACGCATGCGCGGCGACGCACGGCGTCCTTGATCAAGGGCTGCCCGGCCGCTCCATGTCGGATTGCGCATAATGTATATTATGTAAAGTGATATAGGCGGCTACGGTAGCTTCACTTGGACGCCCGGCGTCGACGTGATCACCGCCTCATTCGGCGTACCCACCGACCTCCCGGTCGCGGGCAAGTGGTAAGCGGACGCATCCCGGAGGAACGGGCGGCGCGACCTGACCGTGTAGCCCGTGTCGTGACCTTTGTTGCGTCCCCGTCTTGGGCTGGTTGTCGGTAATCGCGGGGGGTACGTTGAGCGTGGGCGCCGTTGCCGCCGTGACGGCGGTTGGAAAAGGCATGAATCTCGAGCTCGGTGGCGAGACTCTTATAGCGGCAGTCCCTGGAATGGCCGTGCTGCTTCCTGGCCTGGGCGCGTTGGTTTTTGGATTCCTGTTGATCATGGGCGCACAGGTCACGCGGGCGACTGTCGATAACGCGGACCACACGAGGGAGCTACTACTGAAAGCGATTAACAGCCGCTGACAAGGCCACGTGCCGCGGCGGGCGCCTGCTAGGCGCCCTTTGCCTCGATCGAATCAAACGAGACTGCAACAATGAAGCTGCGATATTTGTTTATGCTGCTGACCCCCCTGCTCTGGACGGCGACCGGGCCAGTTCAGGGCAAAGGCGTGACCAACGACATCAAGACCCGAGTCGTTCAACAGATGGTGAAAGACGGCGAGATTGAGGCTTCCTGCGCCAAAGAGGAAGGACCGTTGAAGATCGTTGAGATCAGTACCCTGGAGCTCAACGGCGACGGCACGCCAGAGTTGCTGGTAACCGGCCAAGGCTGCGCCTGTCAGGGTGCGCGGCGGTGCTTTCAGTGGATCTATCGCTCCGCGAAGACCGGCTTCCAGATGATTTTCGGTCCTGACCCGGCCGACAGCATCACCGCCAAGAAAGCCTCCAGCAACGGGTACCGTGACATTGAGTCAACGGGATTGTCCGGCAATGACGCCTGCACAATGACCTACAAGTTCGACGGCAGACGCTACCAAGAGCAAAGAAAGACTTTCCGGTGCGCGCCGATCTAAATGTGGCGCTCCAACGTGAAAGCGATTCTCGTGCTGGTCTTGCTGAGCCTGTTACCGAGCTCGGTGGTTCTCGCGGCGACGGGGGTGGTGAATACCCCCGGCGACGGCTTCCTGGCGCTGCGCAGCGAGCCGAGCACGAGCACGGGCGTCCGGCTTGCCAAGATCCCTCATGCCAGCCCCCTGAGCTTGGGGGATTGCGTTGCAACGGCGAAAACGGAGCGCTGGTGCCGGACAACCTACAAGGGCCAGAGCGGCTGGGTGCTGGAACGATATCTAAGCAAACGGGCCGGCGAACGGAACGATGCTTCTACAAGCCCCGCGGTCACCCCTGCCAAGGGCGATGCTGTGCGCAAGGCCATCCTGGACGCCATCCGAGCGAAATACCCGAGGCCGGTCGTCTTCGTGGTCCACCACCTCAAGGTCAGCGGTGATTGGGCTTGGGCAACCGTCACGGCGGCTGCCAGCGGAGATCCCACCGATGCCTATGAATCAGAGTCTGCTCTCGTTCGGAAAGAGCGCGGAGAATGGACGGTCGTAGGGGGCCTGGACCACAGCGGAGAGTGTGCGGTAGATCCGATTTGCTTTGAACGAGAATTTACGAAGCTCCGAAACGAATTTCCCGAGGCCCCGTCTCTCATCTTTGAATGAAGAACGACCTCTTGGCAACGAACGGCGATTCCAAGCACTACTGGATCGCAGTTCGGAGCTCCTCTGAGACCTGTAGCACGGCGGCGGCGATGGTTGCCGGCGCTTCCGAGCTCTCGGCGCGGTCCAGTCTGCGCGGACGTTCTTCAGATTCGCGCCCAAAAGGGGCTCCAGCGGCGTGCCCGTACAGTTGCTCGGCCGATCGCCCTGCTGGCACGCGAATCCGGGCGACAGATAGCGCCCAAGGCAGCGTGGGTACGCCGCGCCGGTATCAAGCAGCAGACCTGCGGAAGGTCCCGGCCTTTCGTCTCGCCCGCGCGACGTGCACCCGCGCTGACGGCACCAACAAAGAGCCCTGCGGTGAACGCGGTGAGCGTGGTAATTGGCGGCGATCGCCCCACATAACCGATCGCGCCGCGTGCTCTCGGCCGCCGAGCTGGGGTATGCTATTGGAAACTTAACAACATTCCGCGCATACCACCTGTTGCGCCTGGACAACAAACACCATGACTAGACTCCCCTACGCGATCTCTCGGGCGCCGCTGCTCTTGCGACTGGCACTCGCCGCCGCCGCGGCGCTTACGCTCGGCGGCTGCAACGAGCTCACGCAGTTTATTACCCGAGCCGAGCCGAAACCGGTTCAACCGCCTGAGCCGCAGGTCGCGGAGCAACCGGTAGAAGAGCTCAAGCCGATTCCGGAGCCCCAGGAGAAGCCCAAGCGCGGCAAGCTATACGAGTGGAGTGGCGACGGGCGCTCCGTTGATCACATCGTAGTGAACACGAACGAGCAGAAGGCCCGTTTCTACTCGGGCGGTGAGCAGATCGGCTGGACCACGGTCGCCTCGGGCGTCTCCAAGTTCCCGACGCCGGTTGGGGAATTCGAGGTCCTCGAGAAGGTCGAGAACAAGCGCTCGAACCTCTACGGGAAGATCTACGGCAAGGGTGGGAAGGTGCTGCGATCGGACGCCAAATCGGGGCGGGATCCGGTCCCGGCCGGGGCGCGCTTCGAGGGCGCGAAGATGCCCTATTTCATGCGCGTGACCTATGACGGGATCGGCCTGCACGCGGGGCCCATTCCCCGCCCGGGTCGACCGGCCTCTCACGGCTGCATCCGCATGCCGAGCAAGATGGCGCCGGTGCTGTTCAAGCATGTCGGCGTGGGCACCCGGGTCTCGATCGTCGGGAAGGGGCCCGATTACGGCAGCTATGCCAAGCGTCAGCGGGCGTTGGCGGCCCAGCGCGCGGCCCGTGAGCGGGAGCAGCGGGCGGCCGAGGCGAAGGCGGCGGCCAGCAGCGTCGCCGTTGCGACCGCGGAGCAGGCCGCGCCAGGGCCAGCCGCCCCGAACCCGTCGTCGGCGAGCGCGGTATCCGTTCCGGTTGTCCAGCAGTCCCAGGCGACCTCCTTGGCCACTCCAGCCCCGGCGGAACCCGCTTCCGCAGTTGTATATTCTTCTACCCCCGTAAAGGACACGGCTGCTCCGGGGCCGACGACTGTTGGCGAGCCGGCGCCGGCGACCGTGGAACAGCCGATCGTATCCGAACCGCCAGCGGCGCCGGCACCTCAGATGCCCGTATCGACGCCGTCGGCACCCACCGCATCGGCTGAACCGGGAACCGTTCAGCCGCCGAGCCCGGCCCCCGAGGCAGCTCCTACCCCTGCCCCGGTCCCAGTACCCCCTGCATCTGCTCCGGCCGCGCCCTCAGAACCGCAGCAGGCTTCTTCAACGGAAACTGATCAGGCCGACGGTTGACTCGGCTCCGGGCTTACGATCGGGACCAGGAACCGGGTCAGGGCTCGAGCAGCGAAAACTGATCGGCAATCCAGTTAGCGTCCGGTTCCCGAATTTCGGCCCTCAAAGGATCGGCTGGAAGCGCAACCCGCACGGAACCGGTTTGAGCGGCCCGCTCGATCTGGACGGCGCCGCCCTGGTGCCATGCGATCAGATGCGCCTCCAATAGGGATTCCGCCGCGGCATCGAGACCATCGCCCGGGGTGTCAAAAACCAGATCGACGGCGGAGCCCGGCGCGCCAATGCCGACCGCGGTCGCTACGCCGAGCGAGACCCTGTCGGTGACGTAGGGCCGGAGCGCGGCGATTAGGCGTTCAAGCAGTGCCCGATTCGCCTGGATCATCGGGCCCTCGCCAACAACCCCGAAACCCTGCTCGACGAGAAGCGCTCGCGGTGAGACCAGGTCCGGGAATCCACCCGCGGCGATCGCGTCGAGCTCGCGCAGTCGCCGGTGCACCGCGATCAGGTCCCGCGTCTGCCGCACCTCAAGCCCCCAGAGCTCAAGATCCTTATACGGCACCTGATCCGTTTCGACGACCCCTATGCTTCGCGCCCAGGCGCTCACCGCGTGGGAGCCGTTACGCAGGTTCGACAGACCAGCCGCGATTGCGAGAAGACCGCGCAGTCTGTCGGCCTGTGAGGAACGGAACCGAACGCTCAGCTTCTCGTCGAGCAGCTTGTCCCGCTCGAGCCGTAACTCGAAGAACTCCATACCGTGCTTTAACTCGGCACGCAGGACGTCGAGATCCCAGGGTTTGGTGATATAGCGCAGAATTTCTCCGCGGTTCACCGCCGCGATCGCATCGTCCAGGTCCGAGTAAGCGGTCGTTAGCATTCGGACGATCTGCGGCCAATCGGTACGAGCGCGCTTTAGCAGATCGACGCCCTGCTGACCCGGCATCCTCTGGTCGGTGATGAGGATGCCGATCCGCTCGCCTTGCTCACCGAGTATCTCCAACGCCTCCTGTACATTCGCGGCCACCAGCACGGTGAAGTCCCGCGCGAAGGCCATGCGGAAGTACTTTCGAGCTTTTTCCTCGTCATCGACAAACAATACGGCGTAACGATCATCGGATACTGCGGTATTCATGGCTCGTCCCCTGCCCCGCCGCTGCCGGGACTATCCAAATCGCTTAACGTCGGGAATCGGAGCTCCATGCGCGTGTGGTCCCCCAGGACCGTGCTGCAAACGATCTCGCCGCCGATATCCCTCATCACACGGCGGCAGAACGGCAGTCCCATACCCGTGCCTATACCTGTTCCCTTCTGACTAAAGAATTCGTCGAAGACCCGCGGAAGCACCTCGGGGGTAATCCCCGTGCCCGTGTCCACAACATACAAAGCGTTCCAATCCGACCGCGGCTCCGAACGTATGTGGATGCGACCCTTTCCTGCCGCATGAACGGCGAAAAGGGCATTTTTTATTAAGTTATACAGTACGTGCGTTAAGAGCGTCGGTGAACCTACAACGGTAAAGTCGGGCCCGTCCGAAGCAACCAACTCAGCCTCGCCCTCGACGAACGGATAGCCACGCAGTGCCGCGCCGACGATCGAGGAGATCGACACAAGCTGGCGGTCGGCGTACGGCGCTTCTCCCGCCGTAACGTTGGTCAGCAAGAGACTGATCAGCATCCGGGCACGGCTCGCGGACTCCAGAATCGCCTCCGGCGCCATCTCCAGTGTCTCCAGTATCGTGTCGGGGATGCGATCACGGGCCGTACTTGCCAGTAGCTCCCGCCGATAGGCGCCAACAAGCGCTGGCAAATGCCGCTCGAACCCGGCCGCCGCCGTTGCAATGGTGGCGATCGGGGTCGCGAGCTCATGGGCGATGTTCGAGGCGAGCGCAGCCATCGTCTGACGCCGCGCGTGAATCAGGTCCTGCTCGCCCCTTTTTTGCTTGTGGAGATCGAGTGTCGACCTAAGATCCGTCCTTAACCTTTCGATATCCCAGGGCTTTAGGATGTAACGGTGGATCTCTCCCTTGTTTACCGCGGCCACTGCGTCGGCAAGATCGGCGTACGCGGTAGTCAGCAGCCGCATGATCGTCGGATAACGCCGTTTTACCCGGTCCAACAGCTGAACGCCGGTCTCTACTGGCATACGCTGGTCCGTAATCAGCACGCCAATTCGACCGCCCGCCTTGTCAAGTATCATCTCGGCTTCGGCGACGCTGGCAGCCGTCAGAACCGGAAACTCCCGTCCAAAGACCATGGTAAAGTACTTTGTGCTTCTAGGCTCATCGTCGACAAATAGAACCGCCGGCTCGTTGAAGTCAGGCGTTTTCATAGTGCCGGTTTCCAAAAGACGATTCCAGGTTGCTGTCAATCGATTCTTCAAATGTTACGCGACCATTATGCGCGGCGTGCAGCCAGAGCCCATGTTCAAGATCAAGAGGAACGTCGAACGTAAACTGACTACCTTCACCCGGAACACTTTCCACCACAAGATCTCCGTGATGATTCTTGACTATCGTATGACAGACGCTAAGACCCAGCCCCATACCCTGCCCAACATCACGCGTAGTAAAAAAAGGATCGAAAATACGCGTCATTGTATCCTTCTCGATCCCCACGCCATTGTCCGATACGTGCACGTAGAGACGGTCCCCACGTGCCTCACCCTTGACCGTAATAATTCCAGTTTGCCTGCCCGGCCGCGATTTAATCGCCTTAAAAGAATTGCTAAAAAGATTAATTAGAACCTGTGTAAGATGGCTCTTGGAACCTAAAACCATCGCGGGCTGTGGTAGCTTAGATGAAAACTGGATATTACTCATGTCGTGCGCGCTGAATCGAAACGCACTATCGATAGCCTTGTTGAAATCAAACGAAACTTGCTTCTCCGCCTCCGACGGATAAGCAAAGGCGCTAAGATCTGTGACAATCGAACGAATACGCTGCATGCCCTCCTCAATGTCGGCAACAATCTCATTTAGAAAGTCATTCTTCTTTATTAAACAGTCCGATCCAAGCAATTGCAGCGCCGTCAACGTGTAGTTAAGCGGGTTGTTGATTTCGTGGAGTAGCCCCGCCGAAAGATTTCCTAATGCATTGATTTTCTCACTCTGAATAAGTTGTGCCTGCGTCCTGCTGAGATGGCGGAGCGTCTCCTGCAATACAGCGTTCTGCTCAACCAAGTCTTTTTCGAGACGCCTTGCCAAAAATAAATTCCCAAGTCGAGTTCTCACCTCAAGACTACTAAACGGCTTCGTCAAAAAATCGTCCGCTCCATTATTCAAGGCCGCCAGTTTCGATGCCTCATCAACGCGCGCTGTAAGTAGCATAATTTTTGGCCCTGGATGCAGCTCCGCTTCTTTTATTCTCCTGCATACTTCAAGCCCGTCCATTTCCGGTAGCATAAGGTCCAAAAGCACCAAATCGGGCACCTCTTCTACTGCAAGACTCAATCCCTCCAAACCCGTACGGGCCAGTAGCACCTCGTACTCGGGTTGAACAATGTCTGTCAAGTACCGCCGCATATCCGGCTCGTCTTCGACTATCAAAATAACAGGTCTGCCGCCCGCACCTCGGAAGCCGCCCACTGACAATTCCGGTTCCTCTAGGGTGAGGCCTCCATTCTGTTCCGCAAGCCTATGCAACCGCTCAATGTCGTCCTGTACGTCTGCCGTCTCACTAGCCGAAATACTTGCATCATCCGCCGCCAAGGGCAGAGATAGTGTCATGGTCGTACCTTCGCCTAGAGCGCTGGAGACTCGCACGTCGCCGTCCATCGCTTCAGTCATTTCCTTAACGAGCGCGAGACCGAGCCCGGAACCGCGATAGCGTCGTGTGCTTGAACCATCAACCTGATGGAATCGATCGAAAATAAAGGGTTGATCCTCTTTCGCGATACCGATTCCGTTATCAGTCACTCTTACTATTCCGAACCGCGCGTCATGCATAGTGTCGATAACAATGCAACCGCCGCGTTCAGTGAATTTGATCGAATTGTTTATAAGGTTGATTAGCAGCTTCTCCAATGCTTGCCCGTCCGCCTGCACTACAATAGAATCGGCGGGTATATTCTTAATCAAAGAGATTTCCTTTGTTTGTGCTAGATGCGCCATGCTATCCGCTACACCACAAGTGAATGAATTGAGATCCAACGGCGCCGTTTCCAATTTACCCCTACGCTCTTCCAATCGAATGACATCCAGTAGGTCATTGACCAATTTTAGAAGGCGTAGACCGTTGTCCCGAACGATGCCCAAACGCAAAGAAATAGCGTCCGCGACCCTGAGGTCTCCCTCTAGCATTTCCTGCACGGGCGCTAGAATCAATGTCAACGGAGTGCGAAGCTCGTGACTAATACTTGAAAAAAAATGAGTTTTGGCCCGATCTAGTGCCGCCAGCTTCCTATTTTGAGAGTCGAGCTCGTAGGTCAACCTAAACTGCTGTAAGCGTCGAGCGGACTGAAAATGACTCGCAGTGATGCAAATGATACTTGTCGCGCTCAGAAAAAACATGTTGTTCACGAAAATCGGCGCCATCTGAGTATTCAGAAGAAGACCCTTGGAACCTACAGAACAAGCCACAAGATAACAACCCAATGTAACCCAGCAAACGAACGCCGTCTCGGCAACAGTCCAAGGCAGGAGCACGGACATCACGACCAAAATCAGGGTCAGCCCGGCATAGTAGGGTGATCCCGCGCCTTCGGAAACTGCGATCATCCAACATATTGAAATGCCAGCGACAACAGCGCCAACTACCCCGATGATTTTTATGTATTTCGCTGCGGGAGTGAAAGTGATAAAAAAGAAACCAAGGAACACAAGAACGAAGGCCAAGCGTATCCTCAGCATCTCAGAAAAATAATCACGATATAACATCCAGTCGAGGGCCGAGAAGGTGGGCATTAGCAGCAGAAATAGGACGACCGAAATCCGCACGTAACGCACTCTGACCCTCCAGTCGGCTTGTTCATAGGCGGCTAGCAAATCAGAGTCAGTGCAGTCGTGATCGTTATTCATTTCAATCGGTCTTTGCGTAGCTCCAAGCAAATATTGTTACCGGTCACATCCGTAAAGACTCGAGAAGATTGAATCCCAGATGCCATCTCCGCCACTTCTTGCTCATTGCGATAGATCAAATACCACTCCATCAAATGATCCATGATATTGCGATTCGGGTTGGAGGAGTGCATATTTGTCACCAACACGGTTCCTCCTGGGCGAATCAGCGTGTAAAAATAGCGTAGCAACCTTTGGCAGACCCTGTCCGATAGATAATCGAAGAGGCCCGAACAATAGACCATGTCGTACGGTTCGCGAGATTGAGTCATTCGGTCGGGCGACTTCAATAAATTATGTATGGACTCGTGAATATAGGAGATTGACACTTCCGACGCACACCGAGCATTCCGTGCGTTATCGATCGACCGCTTTGCGAATTCAAGGGTCTCCTTATTGAAATCGAGCAATTCGAAACTGCAGGGTGTTTCGGGATGATGTTCGGAAACAAATCGCTGCACCTCGATTGCCGGACCGCAGCCGACGTTCAAGACGCGAAAGCAGCGACGGCTTTTTGCGGCGTTTTTGGCTTCGTTTATAAGATAGCTATAGAGGGTTAGGTTTCTGTTTCGAACTGATTGCGGTATCAATGCCTTTAGAAACAGCATATTTATTAGTTTTGCGTATATCGTAGTTCCCTCGGATGGATCGCGCTGGATCATATTCATCATCATGTAATCGCCAGCGTACCCCAATGGCTTGCTGTACGTCCGGTGCACAAACGGGGCGCTCAGCAGTAACGGGTGTAGATCGCGCTGTGCCAGGTCCTTGTGGCGATCTACTTCGTCCGAGGACAGAATCAAGGCTTCATGTTCAAACGTATCAAAGAGCTCATGAAGCTGCGGGAAAATGCGTTCGCATAACCTAACCAGGATGTCGGCGGCCTGGTCGGGTTTCGGAGGAGCGTGCATGGAGAGGTCCAACTCAAACTGTCCGAGCCACCGGCTCAGTTCGCAAAGAAACGAACGGAGATTGGTCACCGCAAGTAGAAATCCCCTACGTAACTCATTTGCGCTCTTCCAATCCGTTAGAAATCGGTTTATTTCGCGTTTAAGTCCCTCGTTGTCGTTATCTCGAAAAAGGCTAGATAACCCTGTCCAAGGATCTAGTAACTTGGCAGAGACGATCAACATCAACCCGGTGTTGAGGAGATTCCTTACGATGCCACGACCTTGATAAATGACGCGTTCGCCTCGCCGCAATATTATTGGATTGAGAACTTCGCTGACCTGTACAATCGAGTAAGGATTGTATACCTCGAATATCGCCGTTGATTGCTCCAACTTGAGCAGCGTTCCCCGAGATGTCTCTCCCTGGTTGTTGCGGAACGTGACAAGGCTTTGCAAAGGGGAATGTCTGGTAGGGGCGAGCATTGGATGGATAGAGGACGCTTTATCCTAGCACCAGTGGCGCATTGCTTTGCGGCTCGGTTTATGCGAAAGCCGGCCGGCGAACCTGAGGATTGTGCTCTTTCAAGAGCGAGGCAGATATCCGACAGTGTTGCGAGTGCAGGTCATCGTTGCAGTTCTCTGTTGCGAGACCTAGCCAGCGCAAACCCGGCGCAGACAGGGCCCCTTGGATCACCCGCGAAATTCGTTTGGGGCGCCTTCGGGAGGTGTTTATCACAGCATCGAACAAGATATTGAGAAATTCGGCATGTAAAAGAAGGAAAAACGGTAACTTCGAATCTAATGTTCGCGAGGTTGCAATAATCTGGGCGTATGCGTGTAGCTCCGCCGCAGCACAAGCTCGCTACTGATGTGCTCTCGGCTGAGGGCAAAGCTACGGTGCTTGTGGAGGCACTACGGCTATGTGACGTACACTCAGTGCGCTACTGCTGCCACGCTGACCAACCAGACGCCTTTCGAAGGATGCCATTTTCGTCGAAGTTCGCAAGTGTTTTGCGCTACTCGGATAGCGTCGAAACCATCAAATCAGCACATCTCCAGACATGGGTCTTTCGAAGATGGCAAATTGAAGCTCTCATCGTGCCCATCGGGCCTGAGGTGTGGCGCACGAGCGGTTGAGGTTTCGATGCGCGGGCAAGAATTGGTCCGTCCGTGTAGCACTGCGGCTGCCCATCCGCGCGGCGCGGCTCCCCACCGAAAAATTGAGGATTATCACGCGCGGGTCCTGGGTGTCGTTCGCGGGCACTGTTGCATCCGCTGCCTCCTAAGGTAAGCGAAGCGGTTGGCAATAGATGTTCGATGGAACGGTGGCTTGCGGTAAGTCGTGCGATCTGGTCTCCTTCGATGCTGCCGCAAATTCAACGGTCCTGTGTAATCCGAAAAATGCCACTGCAAATCGGCTCGGAATTCCGCATCAACCCCGGGATGAGCCACCTAAACCATGCCGCGATTGCCCCGTGGCCACTACGGACCGTCGAAGCCGTAACCCGGTTCGCGCAAGAAAATGCGGAAAGGGGCTCCGAGCGGTATGCATCATGGCTCGCCGTCGAACGGCGATTAAGGGAACGGCTGGCGCGGTTGATTGGGACACCCGACGCCGGCGACATTGCACTCGCGAAAAACACCTCCGAGGCTTTGTCGGTCATTGCCTACGGAATCGATTGGCGTGCCGGCGATAACATCGTCGGCATCGAGCAGGAATTCCCTTCTAACCGGATCGTCTGGGAGTCATTAGCCGGTCGGGGCGTCAGCTGGCGGCCACTGGATATCGACCGGTGTGCCGACCCCGAGTCCGGATTGCTTGGGCTATGCGACAGAAAAACGCGTTTGCTCGCGGTCAGTTGGGTCCAATACGCCCGCGGCCTGAGGCTGGACCTGGCGAGGATCGGCGCGTTCTGCCGCCGTAAGGGCATACTGTTTTGCGTCGACGGAATCCAGGGACTCGGTGCCGTCCCCTTCGCTATCCACGACGTGGAGCCTGATTTCGTCGTCGCGGACGGGCACAAGTGGATGCTCGGTCCCGAGGGCGTAGCGCTTCTCTACGTGCGGCCGGCCCTGCGCGAGGGGTTGCGATTGCATCAGTTCGGCTGGCACATGGTCGACGACCTCGGGAACTACGACCGACGCGATTGGGTCCCGGCCAGGGACGCGCGCCGCTTCGAATGTGGAAGTCCGAATCTGCTTGGGATCCACGCGCTGGAGGCAAGCCTGTCGCTGCTCGACGACGTCGGGCTCGACGCGGTCTGGGAAGGGCTAAGGTTACGCACCGGCTACATGATCGAGCAGATCGAACTTGCGGGCTACACGCTGTTGACACCGCGGAATCCCGAACGCCGCGCCGGCATTATCACTTTCAGCGTACCGGGCACGGCTCCCGAGGCGCTTCACCGAGCCCTGACGGAGCGAAGGGTACTCTGCGCGCCGCGGGGGGGCGGTATCCGATTCTCACCCCACTTCTACACCCCTTTCGAAGTAATAGAAGGGGCGTTTGAGGTTGTTTCCGAGGTTGCCCGAGGATCCCGCGCCTGAGGCTCAAGGACTCTCCGCGTCCTAAGGAGACGCTGATTAGATCAGCCCCATCAATGGGGCTTGAGTGTTAAAATTCTGGGCAACGCGCCGCCACTGACGACGAACCCGATGAAACAGCTGTCGTTTGCCCAAGCCGAGTTTGCGAGCAAGAAGAAGGTGACGCGCCGCGAGCGCTTTCTTCGGGAGATGGAGGAGGTGGTGCCGTGGGCGGCGCTGATCGCGGCGCTCAAGCCGTACTACTTCCCGGATTCGGGCAGCGGTCCCGGGCGCCGCCCGATCGGCCTGGAGCGGATGCTGCGGATGTACTGCTTTCAGCAGTGGTACGCGCTGGCTGACGATGCGCTTGAGGATGCCATCTACGACAGCCAGGCGCTGCGCAACTTCGTTGGGATTGACTTGAGCCGCGAGTCGGTGCCCGACGCCACCACGCTGCTGGGCTTTCGCCACCTGCTCGAAGAAAACGGACTGACCGCGACCATTTTCGAGACCGTCGAGAGCCAACTGCGTGAACACGGGCTGCTGTTGAGCAAGGGCACCCTGACCGATGCCACTATCCTGGCCGCGCCCTCCTCGACCAAGAACAAAGAGAAGGCGCGCGATCCCCAGATGCACCAAACCCGCAAGGGTAACCAGTGGTACTTCGGGATGAAGGCGCACATCGGGGTAGACGCCGATTCCGGGCTGGTGCACACCGTGGCGGGGACCGCCGCCAATGTGTCGGACGTGAGCCAGAGCGAGCACCTGCTGCATGGTGAAGAGGAGGTCGTCTTCGCCGATGCCGGCTACATCGGGGTCCACAAGCGCGAAGCGCTCAAGGACCGGCCGGTGAAATGGCACATTGCCATGAAGCGCGGCAAGCTCAAGGCGATGCAAGAAGGCCCCCTCAAGGAACTGACGCGGCGGGCCGAACGGCTCAAAGCGCAACTTCGCTCGCGCGTCGAGCATCCCTTCCATGTCATCAAGAACCTGTTCGGTCATCGCAAGGTCCGCTACCGGGGCCTGGCCAAGAACACCGCGCAGTTGCACACCCTGTTCGCACTGGCGAACCTGGTGATCGCCAAGAAGGCGTTGTTGGGTCTTCGCAGCCAAGGTGCGTCCTGAATACGGGAAAAGGCGCAGAAACCGCCGAAAAATACCGCCGGAATCCCCCGGAAAAACACTTTAGCTAAGACCCTATTGAAAAATTGACCCACTCGCGCAAACGAGCCCGGAAAAACTCGATTAGATCAGCGCTTCCTTACCTTAGTCTGAAAAGAGCTGCCCCCAAAGTCGATCCTGGCTGTCGGCAAGTGGTTTCCTTTATCAGGGAGCAATTCCACCTATCCGCCTGTTGAAGTTTTCTGAGCCACCTCTCACCGACAAGGCTCAAGGTTCGCGACATCGAGCGGAGCCGCCACTAGCGTAGCATTCGGACCCACTCGCACCGGCGTACCCGCCGGCAGGTCCAGCCCGAAGCAGACGCTCGCCCCATCCGGGGTACTGAAGCTGAACCCGTCTTGGTAAGCACCGCGTACGAGCAGGCTGTAGTCAATCCGCAGCCCCGTGCTGGTCAGCACGTCCGTGCTCTCCAGCGAGAAGGGCGTCACGGAGACAAAGGACGCGCTCGAGGTCGCGCGCCCGGCGTAGGTCAGCGTGGTCGTGCTGCCGCCCGCGGTTGCCCGCACCAGATAGTCACGGGTCGCGCCCCCGCAGTTCTCCTCCCACAGGTACAGCCCCGCATCGGTCGCCGGGTCGTAGGTCGGCGCGCCGCAGATGTCCGTCGCTGGTGGTGGAGCACCACATGACTGATAGGTGGTCAGATCGAACGGTGCGGTCACCGGCGTCGCGTTCGGCCCCACCAGCACCGGCGTGCCCGCCGGCAGGTCCAGCCCGAAGCAGACGCTCGCACCGCTCGCGATACTGAACCCGAAGCCGTCCTGATAGTGATTTCTGACGTTCATCTCGTAGACGATCTGCGACCCGCTGTTCACCAGCACGTCCGTGCTCTCGAGCGAAAACGGGGTAACCACACTGAATGCCTGGTTCGCATCCACCTGTCCGGCATAGGTCACCGCGCTCGCGCTGCCTCCGCCCGCGGCCCGCACCGTGAAGCTGCGCGTCGCATTCCCGCAGTTCTCCTCCCACAGGTACAGACCCCCGTCCGTGGCCGGGTCGTAGGTCGGCGCGCCGCAGATGTCCGTCACTGGTGGTGGAGCACCACATGACTGATAGGTGGTCAGATCGAACGGTGCGGTCACCGGCGTCGCGTTCGGTCCCACCAGCACCCGCGTGCCCGCCGGCAGGTCCAGCCCGAAGCAGACGCTCGCAGCGCTCGCGATACCGAACCCGAAGCCGTCCTGATAGCGACTCCTGACGTTCATCTCGTAGACGATCTGCGACCCGCTGTTCACCAGCACGTCCGTGCTCTCAAGCGAAAACGGGGTAACCACACTGAACGCCCGGTTCGCATCCACCTGTCCGGCGTAGGTCACCGTGCTCGCGCTGCCTCCGCCCGCGGCCCGCACCGTGAAGCTGCGCGTCGCATTCCCGCAGTTCTCCTCCCACAGGTACAGGCCCCCGTCTGTCGCCGGGTCGTAGGTCGGCGCACCGCAGCCCGAGACACCGCCGCCCCCGTCGCCGGTTCCTTCAACCAGCGCATAGACCCGATCCGCTCGCGAGGTTGTCGAACTGGTCCACCACCCCGCTCGGCCAGCGCACCTCGAGTGTCCACCTGCTGGTTCGGACCCAGCCCGAAGTGGATCCGCCGGTGACTCTGCGAGTAGCGATGCATGCCGTTGCCCTGCTCGCGCAGCTGTACCCGCCCGTCCGGGGTGCGCGCCAGCACCGTGGCGCCGATGCCGTGCGGGTTGGAGGCGGTCCCCTCGAGGTCGAGCTCGATCCAGTGGTTGGCGTTGCCCTGGTTGCGGAACAGTTGCTGCACCCCGGAGTAGGCGACCGGCGCCGGGAAGTTGCCCTGGGTGACGAACAGGTCCAGAAAGCCGTCGCGGTCGTAGTCGACCGTGGTCACGCTGTCGGTGGCCCCCAACGGGCTCCCGGCCGCCCCGCCGGCATTGGCCGCCAGCCGGAAGGTGCCGTCGCCCTGGTTGTCGAACAGCAGGTTGTCGACGTTCGCCACCCGACCGCTCGCCCCGACATAGACGTCGAGGTCCATGTCGTTGTCGAAGTCCCCGGCGACGAACGAGCGCATGTAGCTCGAGATCGCCGCCGCCGGGTCGCGGAACGCCGCCGCGGTGGCGCTCTGGACCAGAACGCCGCCCTGGTTGACGAACAGCATCGGCACGCCCGGGCTGCCCTGGTCGAGCGCCACCGCCCCGACCGCCTGCAGCGCCGAGACCGACGCCGCCTGCACCACCACCTCCACCGCCGCGCCCACGTTCACCGCCCGTACCTGCCAGCGCCCCGCCACCAGTCCGAGGTAGATCCCCGCATTGCGTACCGCCGGCAGTCCGAGGTGCGTCGGCTCCGCGGCCGAGAGCACCAGCTGCACATGGTGCGGGCGGCTGTCCGGCTCGATCAGTCCCGGGTCGGAGTCCACCGGCGGCGCCACCGCCCCGGACCCCAGGAAGATGTCCGCGCGCTCGGTCACCCAGCCGAACTCGATGCGCACATCCCCGCTCGCGGCGAAGCTGAACCCCTGCTCGAGCGCGCTCGCCGGCAGCGAGGCGTGGATGCGCTCGCTCCCCACTTGGACCGCCGCGGCGGGATTCGGCGGCACCTTGGAGGTGAACACGTCCGGCGCCAGGTCGCCGTTGAAGTCGCCAATCACCAGGTCGCCCGGGTAGATGCTGTAGAGGTCCTCGCCGAGGTCGGGGCGCAGGTCGCTGAACGGGATCGCGGCGATGTCGTAGATGGCCTGGACCCGCGAGGCATCGGCGCACACCAGGTCGTGCTCGCCGTCCCCGGAGAGGTCCGAGAGCATGCCGTAGTAGCAGCTGCCCGCATCGAAGCCGGTCGCGACCGTGCGGTCCACGAAGCCCGAGGAGGTCTGGCGGAAGATCGCCGAGGGGTATTCGGTCGGCAACGACTGCACCGCGGTGATCACCACGTCCAGCGCGCCGTCGCGGTCGTAGTCCAGCCACACCGGGGTGCGCGAGCGCCCGCGCGGGTAGTCGATCCCGTAGGCCTGGGCCTGTTCGCTCAGCACCCCGCCGCTGTTGACCCAGAAGTTGTTGTAGTAGCTCTCGAGCAGGTTCCCGGTCGCCGCCGAGCCGGCCCCGCCCCCGCTCACCTCCAGCAGGTCCTCGTCGCCGTCGCCGTCGAAGTCCGCCCAGGCCGCCCCGTGGGTGTCGTCGCGCAGGTGATCCAGGTGCAGCGGCGCGGCGCTGTCGATCACGTTGCTGAAGGTCCCGTCGCCGTTGTTGCGCATCAGCACCGCGGGGGTGTACTGGTGCTTACCCATCCACAGGTCCGGATAGCCATCGCCATTGAGATCCCCCCACGAGGCACCCCAGGTCTCGCCCTCGTCCTGCAGCGCCAGCGCCCCGCCCGGGCCGCGCGCCTCAACGAACTGGCCCGCCGCGATCGCGCCGATCGCCGGAGCGCTCAGGACCAGACCCAGCGCCACGCCCGCCACCGCCAGCCTCAGCGCCGCCGTCGCGCTAGCCCGGCCGCATCGCCCCGCTTGCTTGACTTTCATCCCTACCGTTCCTCCCGTAACCCTTTACGCCCTATTGCAGACCAAATCCCGACGTCGCTCATCCCGCCGCGTCGAAACGCCGCGTGGCCGCCAACCCCCGATCGCGAACATCGGGGGTCGGCGGCCACTGCCGCCGGATCGTTCCTTGACCCTTACTCAACCGGCCTCCGGACTACGGCGTGCAGGCCCCCAGGTCCGGCAGGCTGAACGGGGCCGTCTTCGGCGTCGCGTTCGGCCCCACCCGCACCGGCGTGCCCGCCGGCAGGTCCAGCCCGAAGCAGACGCTCGCACCGCTCGCGGTGCTGAAGTCGAAGCCGTCCTGCTAGGCTGCCGCACGTTCCTGTAGGCGATCTGCAGACCCGCTGTTGGTCAGCACGTCCGTGCTCTCCAGCGAGAACGGCGTCACCGACTCGAACGCCTCGTTCGAGTCACGCCCCCGGCGTAGGTCACCGCGCTCGCGCTGCCGCCCGCCGAGGCCCGCACCGTAAGCTGCGCGTCGCATCCCCCGCAGCTCTCCTCCCACAGGTACAGACCCGCGTCCGTCGCCGGGTCGTAGGTCGGCGCGCCGCAGATGTCCGTCGCTGGTGGTGGAGCGCCACATGACTGATAGGTGGTCAGATCGAACGGTGCGGTCACCGGCGTCGCGTTCGGCCCCACCAGCACCGGCGTGCCCGCCGGCAGGTCCAGCCCGAAGCAGACGCTCGCACCGCTCGCGATACTGAACCCGAAGCCGTCCTGCTAGCGCTTTTGACGTTCATCTCGTAGACGATCTGCGACCCGCTGTTCGACCAGCCACGTCCGTGCTCTCCAGCGAGAACGGGGTCACCGCACCGAATGCCTGGTTCGCGTCCACCTGCCCGGCGTAGGTCACCGCGCTCGCGCTGCCTCCGGCCGCGGCCCGCACCGTGAAGCTGCGCGTCGCATTCCCGCAGTTCTCCTCCCACAGGTACAGACCCCCGTCCGCGGCCGGGTCGTAGGTCGGCGCGCCGCACCGGAAAC
>CAVPOY010000015.1:0-44455 GCA_963707135.1 uncultured Gammaproteobacteria bacterium
AGGTCGGGCAGCGCGCGCTTGCGCTTGGGTGCCTTGAGGGTCACCGCGGCGAAGCGCAGTTCCAGGGTGGCGGTGCGCGCCGGGCGGTGGTGGCGCCGCGGCACGGCGAGCGCCTGGGTGGCGGCGAGCGGCTGGGCGGCCATGAAGTCCCACAGGCTACCGTGGTCGCGGGTCATGCGCCGGGTGCGCTCGGCGCGCACCAGCAGGTGTGCGCCCTTGGGCTGCTCGGCGGCGACGAACAGCTCGTAGACATCGGCCTCACGATCCCCGACGCTGACCACGAGGCTGTGCGGGCAGCGCTGGGCGAGGGCCGAGGCGGCCGCATAGCTTTTCAGCCACTTGGCGCTCTCCTTGTCCTCGATGGCGCGCGCGTAGCGGGTCGCGCGCTTGCCGTGGGTCTCGGCATCGCGGGCCCACAGCTGCACGTCGAGCAGCCCCAGCGGCAGTCCCGCGGGGGTGAAGGCCAGCGTGTCGTGCAGCCACAGCCCGAGGCTACCGTCGCGGGTGGTGTTGAGCGGACCGAGGCCCTCGGTGTCGGGGTGCGCGGTGTAGCTGAGTCCGCTGGAGTCCTGCACCGCCAGCACGACCGGCTGCTCGGCAGCGCGCTCGGCGGTGGCCTGGTAATGGGGGGCGAGCAGAGTGTCCATACGCACGCGCGCGTGGTCGAAGAAGCGGTAGGCGGCCTTGGTCTTGGCCCGCGTCCCGCAGGCCTGGGGCAGCTGGGCCTGGGGGCGAGCATAGCAGTCACGCGTGAGCGTGAGCAGGCGCTCGGTGAGGCGACGGTCGCCAAGCTCGGCGGCGCCGAGTTCCGCCTCGGCCCAGTCGGGGATAGGTGTCTCAGGCGCCTGGGCGCCCAGGCGCTCGCGCCACTGTCGGCACAAGGGATAGACATAGACCGCCTTGGCAGTGGCCGCAGCGCTGTGGCGGCGATCATTGCGCCCGCGCCCCTGGGTGTCGCCGAGATAGCGCCAGTTGGCCGCCCGGTAGCAGGTGCCGGCGTGGCGGCTGGAATCGACGAAGGTCTCCACCAGCACCGGGGTGAGCCCATAGCGCCCCTGCCAGTTGCGCGGCAGGCGGCGCAGGCAGCGCCCGAGCACATGGGAGGCCAGATGCGGAACCGTGACCTGGGGCAGGATCAGAAAGCGCGTGTTGGCCACCACCTGATCGAGGTGCGCGCGCCGCGTCGCCTCGCTCCAGCCGATGAAGCGATCCCGCGCGCCAAGGCGCAGCGCCGGGGCGCTGAAGGCCAGGCCGCCGAGCCAGCCGTAGCGAGGGCTGCGGATGAGATAGCGCAGCTGGGCCCCGCACAAGGGACCGGCGCCGAGCGGGTGATGGCGCTCGAACAGCCCCCGCCAGAGGCGACTGAGGTCACGCTCGCCCTCACCGATGAGCACCAGCTCCACCGTCCCCAGCTCAGCGAGCGACAGCGACAGCGCCGCCGGCTCGTCCACGGGCGCCTCCAGCGGCTGCGCCGCCGGTACCGCGCCCTGTGCCGCGGGCAGTTCGATGAGCCCCTGCTGCTCCAAGCGCCCCAGCGCCACCCGCGCGCTCATCTGCTTGAGGCGCCCGCGCGCATCGCGCCAGTCGAGCCACTCGCAGACCTGGCGCGAGAGCGCGCTGCGGCTCAGCCCCGGCACACGCGCCACCGCCTCGCTGAGGCGCGCGAGGATGCTCGGGGTGAACACTTGGCCGCAGACCTCCATGGCGGCGACACTCTAGCGCCCGCGCAGCGCGGTGTCCAGCAGAGATATGGGACAAGCTCAGCCCGCAAGCGGGAGAGGGGGAACTCGGAAATTCCGTCCCTGGAACATCTGAGCACAATTGCCCTCACCCCGACCCTATCCGGCGGGCGGGAGAAGGGGAATTCGGAAGTTCCGTCCCTGGAACATCTGGGCACAATTGCCGCAGCCCGAGCCGTCCGGCGATGAGACCCGCCAGTCCGGTCGCGACCGAGTCCAGGGTCGCGCCGGCGTCCAGGGCGGTCAGCTGAGTCACCTCGAGCCCGGCATAGCCGCAGGGGTTGATCCGCGCGAAGGGCTCCAGATCCATCGAAACGTTGAGCGCCAGCCCGTGATAGCTGCAACCGTTGCGGATTCGCAGCCCCAGCGAGGCGATCTTGGCGCCGTCCACGTAGACGCCGGGGGCGTCCGGGCGCGCGGCCGCGGCGATCCCGTGTCCTGCCATCAGGTCGACGACCGACTGTTCCAGCAGGTTGACCAGACGCTTGACGCCGATTCCGGCCCGGCGCAGGTCCAGCAACAGGTAGGCGACCAGCTGTCCGGGTCCGTGGTAGGTGACCTGACCGCCGCGGTCGGCCTTGATCACCGGGATCTCCCGTGGGTCTAGGACGTGCTCCTCGCGCCCGGCCTGACCGAGCGTGAACACGGCAGAGTGCTCCAGGAGCCAGAGCTCGTCCGCGGCCTCGGGACCGCGGGTGTCTGTGAAGGCGCGCATCGCGCCCCAGACAGTGAGGTAGTCCTGGAGGCCGGGCAATCGGCGCACCAGCAGCGGGCCGGTCACAATGCCCAGACGACCAGCTCGTGGTCGGTAAGGTCCCGGTAGATGAGGTCGAGCTGCGCCCGGCTTTCGGCCTCGATGGTCAGCGTGACGGCGACCCACTTGCCACCGCGGCTCGACCGCACCGAGACCGCCGACTCGTCGAGCCCCGGCGCGTGCCGGCGGACGAGCTCGATCACGACGGACTCGAAGGCGGGGTCCGCACGCCCCATGGCCTTGATCGGGAAGCGGCACGGAAACTCGAACGGGCTCTCGTCGCTATCCGCCACGTCCTTCCCGTACCCTCGACTTATAATCCTGATAGAGGGCGTCCATGCGCCGCCAGATGGGCCCCGGAACGCCCTCGCCCACCGACTCGCCGTCGATTAGGGTGACCGGCAGCACCTCGCGGGTCGAGCTGCTGATCCAGACCTCGTCGGCGTGCCGGAGCTCCTCGGCGGAGATATCCCGCTCCTCGAACCTCAACCCGCCACCCCGCGCCAGGTCGATGGCCAGGTCGCGTGTGATGCCGGTCAGGATCAGGTGACCCGTCGGCGGGGTCGCGATTTCGCCGCCGGTGACTGCGAAGACGTTGGTCGACGATCCCTCGGTGACCAGGCCATCCCGGATCATGATGGTCTCCATGGCACCCTCGTCCTCGGCCTCGCGGCGCATCATTACCGCCGCGAGCAGGGACACGCACTTGATCTCCCCGCGGAACCATCGGATGTCGGGGCGGGTGACGCAGGCGACACCCCGGGCGGCTACCTCCGGCTTGCGCGGCTTGATCGGCTTGGCCATCGCGAACACGGTCGGCTCCACGCCGTCGGGGCACAGGTGGTCGCGCTCGGGTGGCGCGCCGCGGGTGATCTGGAGGTAAACGGACTGGTCCGCGGCCGGCGGCGCGCCGATCAGCCGATCGAGCACCGAGCGCCACTCGCCCCGGGTCAGCGGATTGACCAGCCGGATCGCCGATAGGCTGTTTTCGAGCCGGTCTAGGTGCTCCTCCAAGCGCAGAAAATACCCGCCATAGCTCGGGATCACCTCGTAGGCGCCGTCGCCGAACAGGAAGCCCCGGTCCATGACCGAGACCCGCCCCTGCTCCGGGGGGACGAAACGGCCGTTCAGATAGATCTCGGTCATGGTCGGCGCACCGCGGTCAAAACATCTGCAGCAGGCTGTCCTTGGCCTTCTGCCACAGACCGCCCTCGCCAACGTCCTGCAACGCGACCAGAGGGACCCGAGTCACCTCCTCGTCGACCAGGGTCACCACGATGTCGCCGACACGCGTGCCCTTCGGGATCGGTGCGGTCAGCTCGGGCTGTTTCTCTATCCTGGCCGCGAGCTGCTCGTAGCGCCCGCGCGGGATGGTCGCGAACACGTCGGACGCCGGCCCGACCGGCAGCTCCTCCAGGTCTCCCTTCCAGACCCGCAGTGTCTGCACCGGCTTGTCAGCCGGGTAGAGACGGTGGCTCTCGTAGAACCGAAAGCCGTAATTGAGCATCGCCAGGCTGTCGCGCGCCCGCACTTCCGGCCCCGACGATCCCATCAGCGCCGAGACGAGCCGCATATCGTCCCGCTTTGCCGAGGACACCAGGCAGTACCCGGCTGCCTGGGTGTACCCGGTCTTGACACCGTCCACGGAGTCGTCCCGCCACAGCAGCTTGTTGCGATTTTTCTGGGTTATTTCGTTGAAAGTGAACTCCTTGGTCTTGTACCAGGCGTAGAACTGTGGGTAGTCCCGGATGAGGGCCATCGCCAGCTTCGCGGTGTCGCGCGCGGTGGTGTAAAGCTCGGGGTCGGGAAGGCCCGTGGCGTTCGTGAAGTGCGAGTTGGTCATGCCGAGTCGGCGCGCCTGCGCGTTCATCATCTCGGCGAACGTCTGCTCACTGCCGGCGACACGCTCGGCCAGCGCAACGCTGGCGTCGTTTCCGGACTGGATCATCATGCCCTTGATCAGGTCCTCGACCCTGACCTGCTTTCCGACCTCGATGAACATCTTCGAGCCCCCGGTGCGCCAGGCGTTCTCGCTGACGAGCACCTGGTCCTCGAGGCTCACGCGACCCTCTGCGATCTCCCGAAAGACCACGTAGCCGGTCATTATCTTGGTCAGGCTGGCCGGCTCGACGCGCTCGTCGGCGTTTACCTCCGCGAGTGTCATGCCGCTGTTGAAGTCCATCAGGATGTAACTCTTGGCGTCTATCGCGGGCGGGTCGGGAATCGGCATCTGGGCCGCGCCGGCGACCGCCGACAGCAGGAAAACCAGCAACAGTGGGGCCATAAATCGTGTAGCGGACTTCATATAGGGGTCTTCAGACGGGAATTCAGGAGTCGGAAGGCGGGGCGGGTCGCCCGCCATTCTAGCGCCGGGCCCCGGGTTTTCACACCCGTGGACCCGGCCAGAGGGACCGACGCGAGGTTCAGTTCAGAACGCGCTGCGGCTGATTCACGCCGAGCGCCACGATCTGGCGGGAGACGCGGGCCGCATCGCCCTCGGAAGCGAGCGGACCGATACGCACCTTGTACAGACTCGCCCCGCTGTCGCCGGCCTTGTGGACCCGGACCTGGTCCGCGAGACTCCCGACCAGACGCTCGCGAAGCCGCTCGGCGTTGACCGGATTCCCGAAGGCGCCGACCTGCAGATAGATCGGATTTCCCGGCGTCGAGCCCTTGGCAACGGCGGCGACCGCCGCGTCGACGGCGCGCTGGTGGCTGTCGCGCGACGGGACACTCGGCGTTTCAGGTGCAGCGGCAGCCGGTCTGGGCGCCGGCTCGACGGCCGCGACCTCGGGTCTCGGCTCGGCCAAGGGCGCCTCCGTTGCAGCTACCACGGGCTCGTCCGCCCGCTTGGCCGAAGGAGCGGCTGCCGGCGCTGGCGGAGTTTCGCGCCGTGGCTTGGGCGGGTCCGTTCGCGCCACGGTACGCCGCGCGGGCGCCGGTTTGGCCGCCGGCTTGTCGGCTAGGAACGGACCCTTGTCCGAGTCGGGACGGGACGGATCGATCGCCCGCACCTCAACCATCGCGGTGCCCTTCTTGACGACGCCGAGCTTGGTGGCCGCCGCGTACGAGAGGTCGATCACACGAGGCCCGTGGAACGGGCCCCGATCGTTGATCTTGACGACCGCGCTGCGGCCGTTCTCGAGGTTGGTCACCCGCGCGTAGGTCGGCAGCGGCAGCGATTTGTGAGCCGCCGTCATCTGGTACATGTCGTAGCGCTCGCCGGAACTAGTCTTACGTCCATGGAAATTGGGTCCGTACCAGGACGCCAGACCGCGCTCGACATGACCTTGGCTGCTGGTCTTGGTGTGGTAGCGCTTGCCGAAGACCACGTAGGTCGCCGGATTGCCATACCTGGCCCGAGGCTCCACCCGCGGCACGGCGTCGGGAATATTCTCCAGATCGCCCGGGATCTGCTCATTTTCCCCCAGGGTCCGCGATCCCCCGGTGCTCGAGCAGCCCGAGAGCAGCAATGCCCATACCAGCGCCCCGCCCGCCAGCCAGACACCCCGACCGGCCCCATAGCCGAGGCCAGAATTACCCCGTTTGCGTTCGAACATTTGTGCTTCCCCCCGAAAGCGCTCTGCCAATGGCAGAGTCCGTCAACGCGCGCACGCGGCGCTAAATCACGTCCGAATCAGGCTCCGTCCGCGTACCGCGCCCGGATCTCCTGACTCAGCTGGTAGACGGCCATCGCGTAAAGGTTGCTGTGGTTGTAACGCGTGATCACGTAGAAGTTGTCGAGCCCGACCCAGTACTCGTCGACGGTCCCGTCGAGCCGGATCAGGGCGGCCGGCGCGGAGGAGTCAATCGGCTCGCGCCAGTCAACCCCCGCTACTCGCAGCCCGCCCGCCGTGGTGTTCGGCTTGAGCGGCTTCTTCTCGGCGATTTCGATTCGGGACGGCAGCGCATCCGGGACCTGCGCCGGGACGGCAACTGGCTCGCCGCTTCGCCAGCCGTGCCGGCTGAAGTAGTTGGCGACGCTGCCGATCACGTCCTCGTCGCTGTTCCAGAGATCGCGTCGTCCATCGCCGTCGACGTCGACGGCATAGGCCCGGTAGCTGGATGCGATGAACTGGGGCTTGCCGAGGGCGCCCGCGTACGATCCGACCGCAGCGGCCGGGTCCACCTGCTCGTCGCGGCTCAACAGCAGAAACTCCTCGAGCTCGCCGCGGAAAAAGTCCGCGCGCTTCGGGTAGGAAAAACCTAGCGTGGTCAGGGCGTCGAGCACCCGATGCTTTCCGACGTTGCCGCCGTAGCTGGTCTCAACACCGATGATGGCCACGATGACCTCCGGGGGCACGCCGAAGCTGGACTCGACTCGGCCCAGGGTCCCGGCGTTCTTCCGCCAGAAGGCGACCCCGCCCGAGATGCGCTCCGGGGTAAGAAAGAGCCGGCGATACTGATGCCAAGGCTTGCCCTCGTAGGGGCGGTTCATCGCATCGATGATGTCCTGCCGGTAGCTCGCGCGGCGTAGGAGCGCCTGGATTTCGGAGGCGTCCAGGCCGTGCTTGTCGGCCATGTCGGCCGCGAACTGGTCGGCTCCGGCCCGATACGACGCGGGCTCGGCCGCCAGCGACGAGGCCGAGAACAGGGTGGCGACGACGGCGGTCAGGAGGGGGTTGAAACGCATCTGGAGCCCCGGGGCGGCATCACTATCTCAGATTTTGCCTACAGTATAGGTGCAAAGCGTCTAAATACGTAATAGTTTTCGATGAGTCTGGATCGACATAAGGATCCCGAAGCCCGCCATGAGCGTCACCATCGATGTCCCGCCGTAACTGACCAGCGGCAAGGGAACCCCAACGACAGGCAACAGTCCGCTCACCATTCCGGTGTTTACGAAGACATAGACGAAGAAAATCGAGCGAGAGCCCTCCCGCCAGCAGCCGCCCGTAGCTGTCCCCCGCATTCGTCGCGATCACCAGGCCGCGGACGATGATGAACAGGTAAGCGGCGAGCAGCGCCAGGATTCCGGCAAGCCCAAACTCCTCGCCGATCACGGCGAAGATGAAGTCGGTATGGCGCTCCGGGAGGAACTCCAGATGCGACTGGGTCCCGTTCAGCCAACCCTTGCCGAAGACACCGCCGGACCCGATGGCGATCTGGGACTGGATGATGTGATAGCCGGTACCCAGGGGGTCAGACCCCGGATCGAGAAAGGTCAGGACCCGGTTGCGCTGATAGTCGTGCATCCCGTACCAGAGCAACGGGGCCAGCACCGCCGCCAGCCCCACCAGCAGCGCGATCAGCCGCCAGCTCATGCCGGCAATGAACAGCACCGTGACACCGGCGCTCGCGACCAGCAGCGCGGTGCCAAGATCCGGCTGCCTGGCGATCAGCAGCACCGGCACGGCGGTAAGAGCCGCCGCCGCGAGCACCGCTATCGGGCCCGGCGGCAGGGGACGTCGGGCCAGGAACCAGGCGAGCGCCATCGGTACCGCGAGCTTGAGTATCTCCGAGGGCTGGAATCTGACTACGCCCAGGTCGAGCCAGCGTTGGGCACCCTTGCCCACCTCGCCGAACAGCAGCACGGCGACCAGCATGAGCACGCCGACCAGGTACAGTGGCGACGACCAGCGTCGAAACTGCGCCGGCGGGACCTGCGCCAGCGCGACCATCAGCGTGAAGGCGATGCCCAGCCGCGCCAGCTGGCGCTCGACCGCGCCGAGGTCCTGGTCGCTGGCGCTGTAGAGCGCCACCAGACCGAATCCGCAAACAAGCAGCAGACCGGCCAGCAGAAGGGCGTCGATGTGGAGTCGTCCCAGGAGGCCGATGTCGGCCGGATCCGGCCCGTCGAGGCTCGACGAGTAGGACCTAGTCGTCATGCGCCGCCCCCATCTCGGCGACCAGCGCCGAGCCGCCCAGATAGGCGTCCATGACCCGCCGCGCGACCGGCGCCGCGACGGACCCGCCGTGGCCGCCGTTCTCGACGATGACGGCGACCGCGATGCGCGGGTCCTCGACTGGCGCGAAGGCGACGAACAGGGCGTGATCACGCATCCGCTCGGAGATCCGCGAGGCGTCGTAGCGCTCCTTCTGGCCGACGGTGAATACCTGGGCGGTGCCTGTCTTGCCGGCGATCCGGTACGTCCTGGGAGCGGATGGCTTTCGCCGTGCCCCGCGGGCTCTCCACCACCTGGGTCATTGCATTGACGACCTCGTCCCAATGGTGGGGGTCCCCCACTTCGACCGGCTTGGAAACGAGCAGCGTCTCCTCGGCCTCGGGGGCGCCCGGAATTCGGGTCGCGCGCACCACCCGCGGCTCGATGAAATGGCCTCGATTGGCGACTGCGGCGGTCGCCGCCGCCAGCTGCAGCGGCGTGGCAAGGAAGGCCCCCTGACCGATACCGACGATCAGGGTCTCACCCGGGAACCAGACCTGCTTGCGTGCCCTCTCCTTCCACTCGCGCGACGGCAGCAGCCCACCCAGCTCACCGGCTACATCGACTCCGGTACGGGAGCCGAACCCGAACTCGGCGAGGAAGTCGTGCAGGCGGTCGATGCCCGTGTCGTGGGCAAGGTCGTAAAAGTAGACGTCGCAGGACTGGACCACCGCCTGTTCCAGGGCCAGCGCACCGTGCCCGCCGCGGCGCCAGCATCGATAACGGTGGCTCTGGTTCGGCAGCTGATAGGAGCCCGGGCAATATTTGCTCGTGTATGCGGTCGTCACCCCCGCGGCCAGCCCAGCCAACGCGACGAAGGGCTTGACGGTAGAGCCGGGCGGGTATTGACCCCGGATCGCGCGATTAAACAGGGGCTTGTCCGGGGAGCTCAGCAGCGCCTGGTAGTCGGTCTGGCTGATGCCCTCGACGAAGAGGTTCGGGTCAAAGCTCGGCTTGCTGACCAGGGCCAGCACCCCACCTGTGTGTGGGTCGATCGCGACAACGGCCCCGCGGTTTTCGCCGAGGGCCTCGGTCGCCGCCTGCTGAAGATCCGCGTCGAGGAACAGGAGCAAATCGCGCCCGGGCACGGGGGGCTTACCCTCGAGGGTCCGCAGTACCCGTCCCCGCGCATTGATCTCCACCTGTTGGTAGCCCACATGGCCGTGCAGGTCGGCCTCGTGGGCCTTCTCGACACCACCTTTGCCGATGAAGCGTGTTCCGGCGTAGTCGCTGGTGTCGATTCGCCCCATTTCCTGCTCGTTGATCCGGCCCACGTACCCCAGCACATGGGCCGTCCGTTCGCCGAGCGGATAGGTACGTATCAGCTCGGCGTGCACGTCCACGCCCGGGAAGCGGTGGCTGTCCACCGAGAATCGCGCCACCTCCGATGGGGTCAGGTTGAGCCTGATTGGCACCCCCTGGAAGCGCACGCGCTGACGCTTCAGCCGTTCGAAGCGGACGCGGTCCGCGTCCTCGATCGGGACCACGCGGGCCAGTCCCGCGATGGTCTCGTTCAGGTCCGGCACCTTCTCGATCGTAATCTCGAGCGAAAACGACGCCTCGTTGTCGGCCAACAGCAGACCGCCCGCGTCGTAGATCAGCCCTCGGGTCGGCGGGACCGGCTGGACCTTGACCCGGTTGTCCTGGGACAGCACCGAGTAGTGCTCGTGCCGGTCCACCTGCAGGTGCACCAGCCGGACTACGACGAGCAGCATGGCGACAAGGACGAGCAGTCCGGCAAGGGTCGCCCGCACCGCAACCAGGCGTCGCTCCCGAGCGCGATCCTTGAAGGTGGGCTCGATCAAGGTTCAGAGTACTCCGGCCCGCCGGCCGAGGTCGCGCAGAACCACGTAGATCCAGGGCCAGAGCAGGAGCCCGAGGAACGTGGGCGCCCAGAAAACAAGCGTCGGTGTCGGCTGGCCCGTGGCCCCGAGCACCCACAGGGACAGCAGCCGCTTCACCAGCAGCAGCACCCAGACGAAAACCGCCTGCTGCCAGAGCGGGTAGGCAAGGACGCGCCGATGGAGCTCCACGGCCACGTAGGCCACCACGGAAAGCCCCAGCGCATGTTGGCCGAGCAGCGTCCCAGACGCCACGTCGAGTACCAACCCCGCCCCGAAGGCCGAGAAAACGCCGAAGCGCTCCGGGCGCGGCCAGGGACCAGAAGATGACCGTCATGGCCACCCATTGGGGCCTGAGCTCCTCCGCCCACACGGGCATCGGCAGCACGGTCAGGAAAAGCGCGACCACCAGGCTCACCATAATCGCCCAGTTGCCCGTCTTCACCGCCTCCGTCACGGGCGGCGCTCCCCGACGACCGGTGGGTCGCCGGTCAGGGCGTCCAGACCCGGATCGGGATTCAACGTCCAGACCAGCAGGACCTCCCGGCTGCGATCAAGACGCGCGGTCGGCACGGCGACGACCGTCGTGAACGGGTTGTCGGGGTCGTGCCGAACCGCCGTTACGCGCGCGACCGGGTAGCCGCGCGGGAAGCGCCCGCCCATCCCGGAGGTGACCAGCAGGTCGCCGACGCGTACGTCGGCGTTCTTCGGGATATGCAGCAGCTCGAGCTCCTGGCCGAGACCGGTCCCCGCGGCGACGGTGCGCAGCCCGTTGCGGTTCACCTCGACGGGAAGCGCGTGCTCGGAGTCGGTGATCAGCAGCACCGTCGACGAAATCGGCGTGGTGCGTATCACCTGACCCATCACGGCGTTGGCATCCAGCACCGGCTGACCCACGAAAACACCCGAGCTGGTGCCCTTGTTCAACATGACCTGCTGCCGGTAAGGGGCGAGGTCGACCGCGAGGATCTCCGCGATCAACACCCGCTCACCGACGTTGAACGAGGAGCCGAGCAGGTCCCGCAGACGCATGTTCTCGGCCTCGAGCGATTCGAACTGCTGCAGTCGCCCCTTGAGCGCCAGGTTCTCGCGCCTCAGGCCCTCGCTCTGGCTCCTGAGCTGATCCTCGGTCGCGAGTCGACCGCTCGCCCTCCGTGCAATCCTCGCGGGCAGCGTCGCCGCGTAATAGATGGGGTAGACGGCCACCGACGCCGCCGAGCGCAGCGCATCGAAGTGGCGATACCGGTGGTCGGCAACAATCAACCCCACCGCGACGGCTACCGCCAGGAACACCCGGAAGGCCGGAGATGGACCCTGAACGAATAGCGGTTTAATCGGGTGGATCCTCGCGGGTGCGACTCAGTTCGGGTGCTGCTCGGGTCTCCGGTGGGCTCCTTTCCAGAGTCCCCGCTTCGGAGTGATGCGGTCCCCCACGTGGCACAAATCAGACAACCCTGGCGAGGCGATCGGCTACTCGGTCGCGAACAGGTCAAGCCCCCGGGCGTCCATCATCTCCAGCGCCTTGCCGCCGCCGCGCGCGACACAGGTGAGGGGGTCCTCGGCGACGACCACGGGCAGCCCCGTCTCCTCCTCGACCAGGCGGTCGAAGTCGCGTAGCAGCACGCCGCCGCCGGTCAGCACGATGCCGCGCTCGGCCACGTCCGAGCCCAGCTCCGGAGGGGTCTGCTCCAACGCCATCTTGACCGCCCCGATGATGCCCGACAGGGGCTCCTGCAGCGCCTCCAGGATCTCGTTGCTGTTGAGCGTGAAACTGCGGGGGATACCCTCGGCGAGGTTGCGCCCACGGACCTCGATCTCGAGCACCTCGTTGCCTGGAAACGCCGACCCGATCGCGTGCTTGATGCGCTCCGCGGTCGCCTCGCCGATCAGGGTGCCGTAATTGCGCCGCACATAATTGATGATCGAGTCATCGAAGGTGTCGCCGCCGATACGGACCGAGCTCGAGTAGACGATGCCGTTCAGAGAGATGACGGCGACCTCCGAGGTGCCGCCGCCGATATCGATGACCATCGAACCGCGGGGCTCGTCCACCGGCAATCCGGCACCGATGGCCGCGGACATGGGCTCCTCGATCAGGTACACCTCGCGCGCCCCGGCGCTGGCGGCTGATTCCTTGATCGCGCGCCGCTCCACCTGGGTCGAGCCGCAGGGGACGCAGATCAGCACCCTGGGACTCGGGCGGATCATCCGGCTCTCGTGCACCTTGTGGATGAAGTACTGGAGCATCTTCTCGGTGACCGTGAAGTCGGCGATGACGCCGTCCTTCAGCGGCCGGATCGCCGTGATGTTCTGGGGCGTGCGACCCAGCATCATCTTGGCCTCCTCGCCGACGGCCACCACCGACTTGGGCGCCCCGGCCCGTTCCTGACGAATCGCGACCACGGAGGGCTCGTCGAGCACGATGCCCTGGCCGCGGGCATAGATCAGGGTGTTGGCGGTTCCAAGATCAATCGAAAGATCATTGGAAAACATCCCGCGAATTCGTCTGAAGAACATCAAATGGTTACCTTACAGGAGGAAGGGGACGCGGGCTCCCTGGGCGTCCGGAAGGCGTCCGCTGGCGGGAATCCTTGAAAAATAAGGCGGCTAATCTAGCAACGCATCGAAACCTCGGCAAGGCGACAAAACGCGCCCGATTGTCCGGCGGGCCGCCGGCGGCGCCGAACCGATCAGATTCCGCACCCGGCGGCCCTGTGCTATTTTGTGCCGCTTGTCACAAGCAGGGGATATCGAGTTGGCCCTTGATCGTTCCGACGTCGCCAAGATCGCCCACCTGGCGCGGCTCGCCGTCTCCGACGAGGAGGCCGAGCGCTACGCGACCGACCTTTCCAACATCCTTGGGCTGGTGGCGCGGATGGACGCCGTGGACACCGCCGGGGTGGACCCCATGGCGCACCCGCTGCACATGGCCCAGCGGCTGCGCGCCGACGAGCCCGTGGAACCGGACCAGCGAGCCCTGTTCCAGGCCCAGGCGCCGCTGACCGAAGACGGGCTCTACCTGGTCCCGAAGGTGATCGAGTAGGAACCCGCCGACTCATCGGGCAACCCGCGCGGCGCCCGGGAGACGGCACAGCCACCCAGGACGCGACCGCGAATGCATGAGAAGACCATCGCCGAGCTCGGCGCCGACCTGCGCGCCGGCCGATACTCCAGCGTCGAGCTGACGCGCCACCAACTGGAGCGGATCCGCCGGCTCGATTCCCGACTGAACAGCTTTATCAGCGTCTGCACGGACCAGGCGCTGGCCGCCGCCGAACGCGCCGACCGGTCGCTGGCGGGCGGCGACGCCGGGCCGCTGACCGGCATCCCGATCGCCCACAAGGACATCTTCTGTACGCGCGGTATCCGGACCAGTTGCGGCTCGCGGATGCTGGACAACTTCGTCGCGCCCTACGACGCGACCGTCGTCGAGCGACTCGACGCCGCCGGCGCCGTGGTGCTCGGCAAGACCAATATGGACGAGTTCGCGATGGGCTCGTCGAACGAGACCAGCCATTACGGCCCGGTCCATAATCCGTGGGACGAGACGCGCGTGCCGGGGGGCTCCTCCGGCGGCTCCGCGGCCGCCGTGGCGGCGAGGCTGTGCGTGGCGGCGACCGGCACCGACACCGGGGGCTCGATCCGCCAGCCAGCGGCCCTGTGCGGCATCACCGGCATCAAGCCGACCTACGGGCGCTGCTCGCGCTGGGGCATGATCGCCTTCGCCTCGTCGCTGGACCAGGCGGGTGCCATGACCCGCTCGGCGGCCGACGCCGCCTTCATGCTCCAGGCGATGGCCGGGTTCGACCCGCGGGACTCGACCAGCGCCGACGAGCCGGTTCCCGACTATCGGGCGGGGCTCGACGCGGATATCACGGGCCTTCGAATCGGGCTGCCGATGGAGTACTTCGGCGCCGGGCTCGATGCCAATGTCGCCGCGTCCATCGAGTCGGCGATCAATGAGTACCGGCGCCTGGGCGCCGCCGTCGTCGACATCAGCCTGCCCAACAGCCCCCTGTCCGTTCCCGTCTACTACGTGGTCGCACCGGCGGAGTGCTCGTCGAACCTCGCCCGCTTCGACGGCGTGCGCTACGGCCACCGATGCGATGACCCGAGGGATCTCGAGGACCTCTACAAGCGCAGCCGCGCGGAAGGTTTCGGGGCCGAGGTCAAGCGCCGGATCATGATCGGCACCTACGTGCTGTCCGCGGGCTATTATGACGCCTACTACCTGAAGGCACAGCGGATCCGCCACCTGATCAGCGACGACTTCCGGCGCGCCTTCGAGCAGGTGGATGTCATCATGGGGCCGACCAGCCCGACCACCGCGTTCCCGCTCGGGGACAAGGCCGACGACCCGGTGGCCATGTACCTCAACGACATCTACACCATCGCGACGAACCTGGCCGGACTCCCCGGCCTGTCGATCCCCGTCGCCCCGGTGGGCGGCATGCCGGTGGGGCTGCAGATCATCGGGGATTACTTCCAGGAGGGGCGCCTGCTAAACCTGGCCCACCGGCTGCAGCAGGTAACTGACTGGCACCGGGCCGCGCCGCCGGGCCTCGACTAGCCCCACGGTCCGGAGGTGGGTAGAGCATCCGGGCGGCTTACTGCAGATTCAACTGACCAACTCTTAGCCATGCATTGGGAACCTGTCATCGGGCTGGAGATTCACACCCAGCTCGCGACCCGCTCGAAGATCTTTTCCGGATCGCCGACCGCCTTCGGCGCCGAGCCCAACACCCAGGCGAGCGCGATCGATCTCGGGCTTCCCGGCGTGCTCCCGGTGCTGAACGGCCAGGCGGTCCGGCTGGCGGTGCGCTTCGGCCGGGCGATCCAGGCCGAGATAGCCCCCCGTTCCATCTTCGCCCGTAAGAACTACTTCTATCCGGACCTGCCGAAGGGCTACCAGATCAGCCAGTACGAGCTCCCGGTGGTCGGCCGGGGGCGGGTGGAGATCGTGCTGGACGGCGGCGCCGTCAAGACCATCGGCGTCACCCGCGCCCATCTCGAGGAGGACGCCGGAAAATCCCTGCACGAGGACTTCCACGGCCTCACGGGCATCGACCTCAACCGCGCGGGCACACCGCTGCTGGAGATCGTCTCAGAGCCCGACATGCGGTCCGCGGCCGAGGCCGTCGCCTATGCGCGGAAGATCCACCAGATCGTCCGCTGGATAGGGATCAGCGACGGCAACATGCAGGAGGGGTCGTTCCGGGTCGACGCCAACGTGTCCGTGCGGCCGCGGGGCGCGACGAGGTTCGGGACCCGTGCCGAGGTCAAGAACATCAACTCCTTCCGCTTCCTCGAACGGGCCATTCAGTTCGAGATCGAGCGACAGATCGAGATCCTGGAGGCCGGCGGCTCCGTCATCCAGGAGACCCGTCTCTACGACCCGGACCGGGACGAGACGCGGACCATGCGCACCAAGGAAGAGGCGAACGACTACCGCTACTTTCCGGACCCCGACCTGCTGCCGCTGGCGATCGACAACGACTTCATTGCCGACGCGACCACGGACCTCCCGGAGCTTCCGGACGACCGACGCGAGCGGTTCCGCTCGCAGTTCGGTCTCTCCGAGTACGACGCCAACCTGCTGACCGGGAGCCGCGACCTGGCCGACTACTTCGAGTCGGTGGCGCGCGAAACAGGCGAGCCGAAACTCGCCGCCAACTGGGTCAACGGCGACCTCGCGGCGGCCTTGAACAAGGCAGGTATCGATCTCCAGGAGAGCCCGGTATCGGCGGCGATGCTCGCGGGGCTGATCCGCCGCATCAAGGACAACACCATATCGGGCAAGATCGCCAAGCAGGTCTTCGAGGCCCTATGGAGCGACGGCGGCGACGCCGATCAGGTGATCGAGGCCCAGGGTCTCAAACAGATCACCGATAGCGGCGCCATCGAGGGCCTCATCGACGGAATCATCGCGGCTAACCCGGAACAGGTCGCGCAGTACCGCGCCGGAAAGGAGAAGGTCTTCGGCTTTTTCGTCGGCCAAGTGATGAAGGAGAGCAAGGGCAAGGCCAATCCCCGACAGGTCAACGAGTTGCTGAAACGCAAGCTCCAGGGCTGATCCGCCAGACATACCGGTTGGCGGCGCGAGGCAATCCAGTTGGCAGCCGCCAAGCGCGATTGCTAACGATTCTCAACAAGCTTGACAGCCCGCCGGGACCTGGGTTACCAAAAGGGTGCAACCCCGCCGTTACCCGGAGTCATGCACCATGGCAACAGTCAGGGGCTCGTCGGCGCTTATCCCGGTCTCGAACCTGGAATCCTTCTTCCACAGCGCCCTGCACGACGCGGCCGAGAACCAGAAGCTCGACGCCGACGACGCCATCATCGCCTACCTGACGAACCTGCTGAGCGACTATGCCCGCTCCGAGCGTCTCTACGACCACACTGAGGACGGGATTCTGCGCCGCCCGCTGGTCGAGCTCTACCGGCAGGCGGCCGAGGCCGGGTCCGGAAGCGAGCGCGAGCTGATCCTGCAGCGCCTCGGCGACGTCGCACTGTTCGTCTCAGGCATCCTGCCCCACAGCCTTCAGCGGGGCCTCGTGGGGGTCGACTACTACGTCTCGATGGGCGCGTCGGCCTACGGGTACCTGTCGGATGTAACCGGCGTGGGCTCGCGAGTTCGCTCCCTGCGCTCGGTCTTCGGACAGCTCTCGACCCGCTTCGTCGACTTCATGGACCTGCTGGCCGAGACGGTCGAGCGGGACGGCGCGGCCCGCCACTTCGACCTCATGCATCTGCACGACCTCTGGGGCCGCACCGGGAGCCGCCGGCTCCATCGAAAGCTCCTGGATTTCGGGATCACGCCCCTGCGCTCGCCGGCGGTCCACTGACGCCGGGCCGTGGATCCGGCCTAGATCCAGCGCCGCGTCGAATCCGACGAGCAGCGACAGAGATATCTGCGCGCCGGCCGCCTCGCTTCACGCTATTGCCAGGTCCTCGCCGCCCGGCTCGCGCAGCGCGCTGCCGGTCCCATGCTGGCCGAGCCGCGCCGTATCTGCCACATGCGACAGGGCCACAAGATCCGTCACATCGAGGCCCAGCCGCGCCTCGCCGCCTGATCGGGCGCACGCGCCTTGGACGACCCCGCTCCGCCTTTGCTCCGGCCTGCCCGAGGCAATAGACTGCGCGTCTGTCTCGCGCGCCCACGCCATGCCCACCGATCAGACCCAGCACACCCCTGTCATGCAGCAGTACCTGCGCCTGAAGGCGCAGTACCCGGAGACGCTGCTGTTCTACCGGATGGGGGACTTCTACGAGCTGTTCTATGAGGACGCGGAGCGCGCCGCGGCGCTGCTGGACATCACGCTGACCAAGCGCGGTCAATCGGCCGGCAGGCCGATCCCGATGGCTGGCGTGCCCTACCACGCCGCCGAGGGCTATCTGGCCAAGCTCGTCCGCAAAGGGGTCTCGGTGGCGATCTGCGAGCAGATCGGCGACCCGGCGCAGAGCAAGGGCCCCGTGGAGCGCCGGGTGGTGCGGGTGGTCACGCCCGGAACCCTGACCGACGAGGTCCTGCTCGACGACCGCCGGGAGAACCTGCTCGCGGCCATCGCGGAGGGCGACGAGGGCTACGGCCTCGCGGTGCTGGAGCTCTCCAGCGGCCGTTTCGCGGTGCTGGAGGTGCCGACCCGGGAGGCGCTCGCCAGCGAGATCGAGCGGCTGAAGCCCGCGGAGTTGCTGGTCGGCGAGGACAGCCGGCTGCCGGAGGCGCTGCGCATCGAGCGCGGCTTGACCCGCCGGCCGGCCTGGCACTTCGACCCCGACAGCGGCGAACGGCTGCTCCGCGACCAGTTCGGTACCCGCGACCTGACCGGCTTCGGCTGTGCCGGACTCCCGTGGGCGGTCGGGGCCGCGGGCTGTCTGCTTCAGTACGTCCGCGATACCCAGTTCGCTGCCTTGCCCCACATCCGCGGACTGACGACCGAGCAGCGCGACGAGGCGCTGATCCTGGACGCGGCGACCCGCCGCAATCTGGAGATCACCGAGAGCCTCTCCGGCCGCCACGAGCACACGCTGGCCGGTGTCCTCGACCGGACCGCCACGGCCATGGGGGCACGCCTGCTGCGCCGCTGGCTGAACCGCCCGCTGCGCGACCAGGCGACCGTGCGTGAGCGCCACGCCGCCGTGCGCACCCTGATCGAGCGCGGCACGGCGAACACGCTGAAAGACCTGCTCGCCGGCATCGGCGACCTGGAGCGCATCCTGGCCCGGATCGCGCTCGGCTCGGCGCGGCCCAGGGACCTCGCGGTGCTTCGCGACTCGCTCGAGGTCCTACCGGAGATCCAGCAGGCCCTCTCCGGCGAGGACGACCCGCTGCTCCTGCGGCTCGCGGCGGACATCGCCGAGCGTCCCGACGTTGTCGCCCTGCTCAGTCGCGCGATCATCCCGCAGCCGCCGGTGCTGATCCGCGACGGCGGCGTCATTGCCCCCGGTTACGACGCCGAGCTCGACCAGCTGCGGGACCTCTCCAGCAACGCCGACCGGTTCCTGCTGGACCTGGAGGCCCGCGAGCGGACCCGCACCGGCATCGCGGGGCTCAAGGTCGGCTACAACCGCATCCACGGCTACTACATCGAGCTCGGGCGCAGCCAGGCGGACCAGGTACCCGCCGAGTACGTCCGCCGCCAGACCCTGAAGGGTGCCGAGCGCTACATCACGCCGGAGCTCAAGCGATTCGAGGACGAGGTGCTGGGGAGCCGAGAGCGGGCCCTCGCACGGGAGAAGGCCCTCTACGACGGGCTGCTCGCCGAGTTGGCGGCTGACCTGGATCCGCTGCAGACCAGCGCCTCGGGGCTCGCGGCGCTGGACGTGATAGCCAATCTTGCCGAGCGGGCCGAGTCGCTCGGCTGGTCCTGTCCAGGGTTCACCGATGAGGCGGTGATCCGGATCGACGAGGGCCGCCACCCGGTGGTCGAACAGGTCATCGACACCCCTTTTGTTGGCAACGACCTGCGGCTGGACCAGAAGCGCCGCGTGCTGGTGATCACCGGTCCGAACATGGGCGGCAAGTCCACCTACATGCGGCAGAACGCGCTGATCGTCCTGCTCGCCTACGCCGGCAGCTTCGTCCCGGCCGGAGCGGCAACCCTCGGCCCGGTGGACCGGGTGTTCTCGCGCATCGGGGCCTCCGACGACCTGGCCGGCGGGCGCTCCACCTTCATGGTGGAGATGGAAGAGACCGCGAACATTCTGAACAACGCCACGGCGCAGAGCCTGGTTCTGATGGATGAGATCGGCCGCGGCACCAGCACCTTCGACGGTCTGTCGCTGGCCTGGGCCTGTGGCGTCGAGCTGGCGACCCGGATCCGCGCCTACTGCCTGTTCGCGACGCACTACTTCGAGCTGACGACCCTGCCGGAAGAGCACCCGGGGATCGCCAATGTGCACCTGGACGCCGTCGAGCACGGCGAGCGCATCGTGTTCATGCACACGCTGCGGGAAGGCCCGGCGAACCAGAGCTACGGGCTCGCCGTCGCGGCGCTCGCCGGGGTGCCGGTGGAGGTGATTGCCCGGGCCAGAGGACGGCTGAGGGAGCTGGAAGACGCCGCGCGTCGGCACGCCGATCGGGAGGCCGTTCAGCTGCCGCTGTTTCCGCCGGATGCCGACCACCCGGTCTGTGACCGGCTGCGGGAGCTGGACCCAGACACCCTGTCCCCTCGGGAGGCGCTGGACGTCCTCTACAGACTGAAGGGAATGGTGGATTAGCGCCCGGTCACCGCACCACCTCGGCCGCTGCCGAGGAACCTGGCGCCGCATCGGTCGTCAGGCTTCCGGCAACACCCCAGTCCATCCCGGTTCGATGATGCCGGCGTTCGGGTCGGGGCCAGGCCGCCGGGATATTTCGCGATACGCCCCTTATTTCCTGCTATCTCGCGCCAGGGACTTGTGCGTAGCGTGGATCTGCAGAACCCAAGGGAATTCGCAACAGAAACGCAATACGGCCCCATTGAATCACGGGCCGATCACGAATCGGCAACTGTGATGTTGCACACATTGGACGCATTGACGCTCATTATCAATCGTGGTAGCCGATCAGGGCGCTTCAATCTTTGCTGATATACCGTAGTTCCCTGATTTAACGAGCGAAAGACTGGTGGTCAAAGCGTGACCAATCTAACAAGACTGTAATGTTCTGCGACGTTCAGACGGCTCCAGAACGCTCCATCCACATGGTTATCCACAGGTTCGGTGAACAAGAAAGTTTTTCTGGATGTCTGCGTGCGCTTGTCGTCCGGTTTTAAGATGCGACATCAACAACGGGTCGCAACAGGCCAGCGAATGACCGTCGGTTCGCAACATTCGCTGTGACACGATTGAAATCCAGTCGGGCTTGTCCGCCAAGGGACAAAGCTCAGGAGGATCGAGGTATTTCGAGCCTTGTCGTCAGTCACGTCCCGCCGTACCACCGCTTACAGGCGACCGTTTCACGGAATCGTCCTAGCGGACAAAAGGGAACAGGGCCAGACCACCGAACCGGCGCCGGACGGCGCTCAGTCGACGACAGATCGGCAAGCCGTGCGGGCAGCAGAAGGATTTCAGGCGGGAGATCGATCAGGCACCCGACAAAATGCCCCGACCCTTTGCCGGCTTTTTCGTTTCGTTGATCGACGTGTCGTCACCCCGCACCGCGATCCTGACCCTCTCGGCGAAACGCAAACCGCTTTCGGACGGGGCTAACGGTCACTCGGGCATGTTCGGCGGATCCAGGTCTTCAGGTACCTCGGTCGACAGGTGGCGTTCCTTCGCGTGGCACTCCTTCAACAGGTCCACATGATCGTCTTCCTCGGCGGCCATCTCACTTGCCAGGGCACGCACCCGGGGGTCCGGTGACCCACTCGCCACCTGGGCATAGAAATCGCGGCCGCGGATCTCGTTGTGCAGCGCCAGCTCCAGCGCCCGCAGCGGCGTCATTTGATAGGTCACCTCGGCGGACCAGCAGCCAGGGCCCTCCGGGGTTCCGGGGCACATCCAATTGAAGTCCCAGGGGGCGATCTCGGGCAGCAGAATGCCCTCGGCTCGGGCGGTCACCTCGGACGCGTGGGCGTCGCTCATGTCGGCCAGCCGGCGAAACAGCTCCGCGACCTCGGTGTTGTGGTGCACCGCCATGCTCCGCGCCAGTTGCAGGTAGCGCTCCGCGGACTCGTGCTCGAGCTCCAGCGCATGGGCCAGAAACTCGCCGACTGTTGCTATGGGCTTACTCGCGGTTTGGTTCATACGCGGAATTCCGCCTCGATGTCGGCGGGAGCTGCCGTGACGTGCGCGACCGGCTGCCAGACCGGCAACCGCTGGGCGTATAGCAGACCGAGCGCCATGCCGTCGTCGGCCTGGATCAGGCGGGCCGCCTCGGCCGGGTTGTCGGTCGGCTCCATCCGACACGGGTGCACCAGGTCCTTCCATTCCCTCTGCTCCGGGCGAAAGGTCTGGCACGGACTCAGGACGTGGAGGAACGCGAAACCCGGGTGGAGGATGGCCTCGGTGAGCAGCCGTGTGAGGCCATTCGGGTCGCCCGCAAAGCCCCGGGCGATGAAGCTCGCACCCGCGGCGAGAGCAATCGCGGGGGGCTGGAAACGGCGCACCCCCGTGCCGTGCGGAGTGAGGCGGCTGTGCGCCCAGTCCGGTTGCGTCGTGGGCGAGGCCTGCCCCTTGGTCATGCCGTAGACCTCGTTGTCCATGACGATGTAGGTCAGATCCATGTTGCGGCGGCACGCGTGCAGAAAGTGGTTGCCGCCGATGGAGAACCCATCGCCGTCGCCACCGGCGACCAGCACCGTCAGGTCGGGCCGGGCGGCCTTGAGCCCGGAGGCCAGCGCGAGGGCGCGCCCGTGGACGCCGTGGAAGCCGTAGCCATTGACGTAGGCGGGCAGGCGCGATGAGCAGCCGATGCCCGAGATCAGCGCAATCTGCTCCTTGGGAAGCTTCAGATAGGCGAGCGCCTTGGTGACCGCCGAGAGTACGGCGAAGTGACCGCAGCCAGGGCACCAGATCGGGGCAAGCTCGGATCGGTAGTCCTTGGCCCGGAGGGTCGGAACGTTCGGGGCCGGCGTTTCAGACATGCTCAAGCACCGCGCGAATGATCTCCGCCGGTCGCAGCGGCAATGGACCTGGACGCGCCAGCGCGACCGCGTCCGGCGGCAGGGCCCGCTGGGCGTGGAGGTAGCCAAACAGCTGGGCGCCCTGGTTCTGCTCCACGACCAGCACCCGCCGCCCCGCGATAGCCGTTCCCAGGGCCTCGGCCTGCAGGGGCGCGATCAACCGCAAGGCGACGGTGCGGACCGGCCGCCCCGCCGCGGCGAGCCGCTCGGCGGCCTCGCGGACGGCCCCGGCCGACGAGCCCCAGGTCACCAGACAGATCGGACCGTCGCCGCGAATCTCCGCCCAGTGTTCGCCGTAATCGAACCCGATGAGCTTGCTGAGTCGCTTTCGGAGCTGGACCTCATGGTCCGCGGCCCGGCTCGACGGTGTCCCGGTCTCCGCGTGCTCGAGGCCGTCCGCCGTATACATCCCTCCCGGCGTGCCGGGAAGGGTCATCGGCGAGACGCCGCCGTCGGCCCGCCGATAGCGCCGGTAGCCCGCCTCCGGCGCCTCCTCTACGACGCGCCTCAGGGGCCCATCGTATGCGTTCGGAGGGTCAATGATCGCGCGGGACTGGCCTATGGACTGATCCGAAAGGACGATGGCAACCGTCTGCAGGTGCTCGGCGAGACGCACCGCCCAATCGAAGGTGAAGACGCAGTCGCGTATGTCGAGCGCGCAGAGCACCAGGTGAGGTGCATCCCCGTGCATACCGTACAGGGCTATGTTTAGGTCGGACTGCTCGGATTTGGTGGGGATCCCGGTCGAGGGGCCGCCGCGTTGGACGTCGGCGACGACGATCGGTGTCTCGCTCGCGACGGCGAGGCCAAGACCCTCCATCATCAGGCTGAGCCCCGGTCCCGAGGTCGCCGTCAGCGAGGGCACGCCGCCGAACGAGCCACCGATGATCATGTTCACCGAGGCCAGCTCATCCTCCGCCTGGAGCAGGGCGCCACCGACGAGTTCCAGTCTCGGGGCTAGCCATTCCAGCATCTCGGTCGCAGGCGTGATCGGGTAGGCCGCCACGAAACGCACGCCGCCCCGCAGCGCGCCGACCCCGGCCGCCTCGTTTCCGCTGATGTTCCAGCGTTCCCCCGCCGGGTGACAGGCGGAGGGCCCTGGCGCGCCGTCCGCGGCCGATTGATAGCCGGCCCGGATGCAAGCGAGCGACGGCTCCAGGATATGGCCGCCCATGGCGCCGAGCGCGGCGCGGGCGCCCGCCTCGAGTGCTTCCAGGGGCAGACCGATGATCGACCCGGCAGCGCCGAGCGCGACCATATTGAGCCGGCCACCGGGCTCTCGCTCTGCAATCGACTTGAGCGCCACGAACCGGACCCCGCACCCGGAGCGAGTTAACGCCTCCGGCACGGGGCCGGATTCCTGGTCGGCCAGGATGAGACTGTCGGAATCGAGCGGCAGCTCGTCGACGAAACGGCCGACGTTGCCCCAGTCAAGCCCGACCAGGATGTCGAAGCGGTCGCCCATGCAGGCCACCGGCCGGGATGCGCAGCGCAGCATGGCGGCGGACTCGCCGCCGCGGATCTGGGGGCCCGAGGACCGGCTCAGCAGGCCGTAGTAGCCGGCCCTGGCGACGGCGGACAGCAGGACCAGCCCCGCGGTGACGGCGCCGCGGCCGCCCGAGCCGGTAATGGCGACGGCCATCCCGTGCTCGCTGGTAACCGAGTTAGGCATCGGATCTGTTTTCGATTCGCGCCGCGCGGCAGGCGCCGAGGCGGGCGGCCTAGGCGCGCAACTCGTCCGACAGAAATTCACGCAGCAGGTCGAGCATCGCCCGGTGCGTCTTGACGTTGCCCGCGACCAGGTTGCCAGTCTCGAAGTAGCGGTCTCCGCCGCTGAGGTCGGTCACGGTGCCACCGGCTTCGGTCACCAGCAGGGCGCCCGCGGCGAAGTCCCATTGAGAGAGTCCCAGCTCCCAGAATCCGTCGGTGCGGCCGGCCGCAACGTAGGCAATGTCGAGAGCCGCCGAACCGGGCCGGCGCAAGCCGGCCGTGGCCAGAGTCATGGCCCTGAACATGCCGAGGTAGGCGTCGATATGCCGGGTGTCGCGAAAGGGGAAGCCGGTCCCGATCAGCGCGCCGTCCAGCGTCGCGCCTCCGGCGACGCGTATCTTGCGGTCGTTGAGCTGGGCGCCCTGCCCTCGGGCGGCCGTGAACATCTCCTCCCGCAGCGGGTCGTAGACGACGCCGCATTCGAGCTGGCCCCGATGTTTGAAAGCGATCGACACCGCGAACTGCGGGAATCCATGAAGGTAGTTGGTCGTCCCGTCGAGCGGGTCGATGATCCACTGGGACTCGCCCTGCCCTTGCTCGCCGCTCTCCTCGGCGAGGATCGCGTGGTTGGGGAAACGGCCCCTGAGCTCCTGGATGATCACCGCCTCGGCGTTACGGTCGACCTCGCTGACGAAATCGTTGCGGCTCTTGGATTGGACCTTGATCTGGTCGATCCTGTCGCTGTAGCGAAGGAGGACCTTCCCCGCGGCGCGCGCCGCTCGGACCGCAATGTTGAGTGTCGGGTGCATGGTCGGCAAAGATAACCGAAGCACCGGGCGCATCAAAGATTAATGGGATGGTCCGCCCCGCTCCTCCAACCGGCCCGATGGGGGCACAATCGACGCGTTGAGCAAACGTCGTCGACACCGAGGTAGCGGAGCAGACCAATGAAAGAGCTTAGCAAAGAGAGCGTGATCAAGTTCGTGGGCATCGACCTGGCCAAGCGCAGCTTCCATCTGTACGCGGTTGATGGTGAGGGCCGGACGGTGCTGAGCAGGAAGCTGACACGGGCGCGTCTGAGTGCAGTGGTAGCCCAGTTGCCGGCGTGCACGATCGCGATGGAGGCGTGCGGCAGCGCACATCATTGGGGGCGGCGGTTTCGCACCTATGGGCATGAGGTGCGTCTGATCGCCCCGCAGTTCGTCAAGCCGTATGTCAAGTCCAACAAGAACGACGCGGCCGATGCCGAGGCCATCTGCGAGGCGGCCCAGCGCCCGAGCATGCGCTTCGTGGCGGTCAAGTCGGTCGAGCAGCAGGACATCCAGGCCACCCATCGCATGCGCAGCCTGGCGGTGGAGCGGCGCACGGCGCAGGTCAACCAGATCCGCGGCCTGCTGCTGGAATACGGCATCGAGATTGCCCAAGGGCGCGCGGCGATCCAGCGGCGCCTGCCGGAGATCCTGGAGGACGCCGACAACGGGCTGAGCGCGCGCTTTCGCGCCGAGCTCTCCGGGCTGGCCGAGGAAATGCGTCACCTCAATGAGCGTGTCGCCCACTACGATGAGCAGATCGAGCAGATCGCCCAAGGCGATGCCCAGGCACGCGCCCTAATGACGATCCCCGGTGTCGGTGCCAAGGGCGCCACCGCGCTGCTGGCCGCCGTGGGCGATGACCCGCGGCCGTTGAAGAACGGCCGCGGCCTGGCCGCCTGGCTTGGCTTGGTGCCGCGTCAGCATTCCACCGGTGGGCGTGATCGGCTCCTCGGCATCAGCAAACGCGGCGACGTGTACCTGCGCAACCTGCTCATCCATGGTGCCCGAGCGGTGTTACGGTGGGTCGAGCGCAAAGAGGACCGCACTAGCCGCTGGGCCACGGCGCTGAAGGCGCGCCGCCACACCAACATTGCCGTCGTAGCCATGGCCAACAAAATCGCGCGCATCGCCTATGCGGTGATGACTACGGGCAAGCCTTACGATCCGACCATGGGCGCCCTGGCGAAGGCATGAGCTGGACGAAACACTGAACGCGATCAGCGCGGACGCGGTCACTGTCGATCAACGCGTGGCCAACCGGCCGCCACAACGGAGCACTGACCACCACGAGTTGCGAAGAGTGAACATCACTGCGATGGCATGAAAGGCAAGTCCTGCATTCCCGAGAACCTGAAAATGTCAAAAGCCGGCTTTGCCGAGACTGAAAGTTTGATAAGGACGGGAATGTTCGCGGATTCCATCAGGGCACGAGGGCGGTCGAACGCCCCTCCACACGATGCCGGATATATGACCGCAACCTTTCCTTCAGCCAAACAGCGATCTTCCTCTTGCACCGCGGGGCGGACCATATATGACAATGAAGCGATATTCTGAAGAAGTGCCCGCGCCATGATCGAACCAGACACCACGCGGCTGGGACGGATCCGATTCGTGCTGGTCGAGACCACGCACACCGGGAACATGGGCGCCGTGGCCCGGGCGATGAAAACCATGGGTCTGTCCCGTCTCGAGCTGGTGAGACCCAAGCAGCGGCCGGACGCCGAGGCCCTGGCCCGGGCCTCGGGTGCCGATGACCTGCTGGAGCGGGCTGGTGTTCACGAGGACCTTACGGGGGCGCTCACCGGGTGCCGGATGGTGATCGGCGCGAGCGCCCGGCTGCGGACCATCGAATGGCCGGTGCTGAGCCCGGCCGACGCGGCCCGCCGGCTGATAGACGAGGCCGCGAGCGGGGACGTTGCCCTGCTTCTCGGGCGGGAGAGCTCGGGCCTGACCAATGCCGAGCTGTCCCGCTGTCAGTACCTGGTGCATATCCCGACAAACCCGGAATTCCGCTCATTGAACGTGGCATCCGCCGCCCAGGTCCTCGCCTACGAGGTCCGGCGGACCTGGCTCGAGCCCGCCGGCGCACGGAGTGACGAGACGCCGCGGGACCTGGCCACCGCGGAAGAACTGGATGGGCTGCACGCGCATCTGGCAGAGGCCATCCGCGATCTCGGCTTCAGCGACCCGGCGCAGTCCAAGAAGCTGCTGATGCGGCTCAGACGCCTGTTCAACCGGGCGAGGCTGGACCGGGTGGAGCTCAACATCCTGCGCGGGATTCTGAGCGCGGCGCAGGGCCGCAAGACGCCGGGACGGTTCGCGGGCGACGCCGGGAGTCAGACCGATTCCGAGCGTCCTGCTCAAGAGCGGCGCAACCAACGTTAGGACTTGACCAAGGACCATCATGTTTGAGCGACTGCGAGAGGATATCGCCTGCGTCTTCGACCGCGACCCCGCGGCACGCAACGCGTTCGAGGTGATCACGACTTACCCGGGGCTGCACGCGGTGATCATGCACCGGCTGTCCCACGCGCTGTGGAGGCGCGACTTCAAATGGCTCGCGCGAGTGCTGTCGAATGTCGCGCGCCTTCTGACCGGCATCGAGATCCACCCCGGCGCCATCATCGGCCGGCGCTTCTTCATCGACCACGGCATGGGTGTCGTCATCGGCGAAACGGCGGTGATCGGCGAAGATTGCACCCTCTACCACGGGGTTACGCTCGGCGGCACCAGCTGGCAGAAAGGCAAGCGCCACCCCACGCTGGGACGCGACGTCGTGGTCGGCGCCGGCGCAAAGGTCTTGGGGCCCATCCTCGTCGAAGACGGTGCGCGCATCGGCTCCAACGCCGTGGTCGTCAAGCCGGTCCCCCCCGGCGCCTCGGTCGTCGGGGTCCCGGGCCGCGTCGTCGAGCGCGCGGAAGACGCTGACCAGCAGCGACGTGCCGACACCGCGAAACGCATGGGCTTTGACGCTTATGGAGCGACCCGCGATGCCCCGGACCCGGTTGCGAACGCGATCAACCGGATGCTGGACCACATTCACCATATGGATCAGCGGATGGAGGCCATGTCGCGCGCGCTCGAGGCCAAGGGGATCATGCACCACTTCGACCACGACGCGGATCTCGATGCCGTGCACATCGACTCGGCGGTAACCGGGGAAGCCGAGGGGAACGCGTCGCCGCCAGAGGCCCGGCAGGGCACAACGGCCAGCTGACACCATCCCGGCAGAGGACCAGTCGGGCCTTGCGCAGGTTCGCGTGCGGCCATAATTGATTGAACTGGTCGGGTTAAAGTAAGATCTTTCAATGAAATCCAGAGGCGGAGGTAGGTTGGCGTGAGATTGACAACCAAAGGGCGCTACGCTGTGACGGCTATGTTGGATCTGGCGATCCAGCACGGGCGGGGGCCGATTGCGCTGGCAGACATCGCGCAACGCCAGGGCATCTCGCTCTCCTACCTCGAGCAACTCTTCGCCAAGCTGCGCAAGAACGGACTGGTCAGCAGCGTCCGGGGCCCCGGGGGCGGCTACAACCTGGCCAGGGGGGCGTCGGAAATTCACATCGCCGAGGTAATTACCGCCGTGGACGAGCATGTGGACACCACCAAGTGCGGTGGCGCTCACAACTGTCAAAACGACGGGCCCTGTCTGACCCACGACCTGTGGCACGACCTGAGCGACCGCATCTATGCCTACCTCAACGGCATCAGCCTGCAACATCTGGTCGACCGACACGACGACCAGGCGGAGTCGCCCGCGCAAGCCTGCACGGCCGTCGACGTAAAGCTCGAGGCCAAGCGCGCCAGCCGCTCCGCCGCGCGCGCCTGACGTCAGGCACCGGGCGCGGCGCTGAACCCGGCGCCGAGACTTTCCCCCTTTCGCAGGCATTTGGGCTCGCGCCCACGCTGAGCCGCGATGAAGCTTCCGATCTACATGGACTACTCCGCCACCACGCCGGTGGACCCGCGGGTGGCCGAGCGTCTGTGCGCTCACCTCACCACCGACGGTGTGTTCGGCAATGCAGCGTCGCGATCCCATGCCTTCGGCTGGGCCGCCGAGAGGGCCGTCGAAGAAGCCCGGGACCAGGTGGCGGCGCTGGTCCACGCGGACCCGAAGGAAATCGTCTGGACCTCGGGGGCCACCGAGTCGGACAACCTGGCCATCAAGGGCGCGGCCCGCTTCTACCACAAGCGCGGCCGGCACATCGTCACCTGCCGCACCGAGCACAAGGCGGTCCTCGACACCTGCCGCCAGCTCGAACGGGAGGGCTTCGAGGTCACCTACCTCGACCCGGAGCCTAACGGCCTGATCGACCCGGAGCGGCTCGACGCGGCGATTCGCAGCGACACGGTGCTGGTCTCGATCATGCACGTGAACAACGAGATCGGCGTGATCCAGGACATTGCGGGCATCGGTGAACGGGTACGCGCCCGCAAGGCCCTGTTTCATGTCGATGCCGCCCAGAGCGCCGGCAAGGTTCCGATCGACCTGGAGCGGATGCCAGTCGACCTGATGTCGTTCTCGGCCCACAAGCTTTACGGCCCGAAGGGCATAGGTGCTCTCTACGTACGCCGCAAGCCGCGGGTGCGCCTGGAGGCCGAAATGCACGGGGGCGGTCACGAGCGCGGCATGCGCTCCGGCACCCTGCCGACGCACCAGATCGTCGGCATGGGCGAGGCCTTCCGGATCGCCGCCGAGGAGATGGACGCCGAGAACGAGCGTGTCCTCGCCCTCAGACGCAGGCTCTGGGACGGTCTGAAGGACATGGAGCAGGTGTTCCTGAACGGCGACGAGGAACGTCGCGTGGCCGGAAACCTGAACGTCAGCTTCGCGTTCGTCGAGGGCGAGTCGCTGATCATGGCGCTGAAGGACCTGGCCGTCTCCTCCGGCTCGGCCTGCACCTCGGCGAGCCTGGAGCCCAGCTATGTCCTGCGCGCCATCGGGCGGGAGGACGAACTGGCACACAGCTCGATCCGATTCACCCTGGGTCGGTTCTCGACCGCCGAAGAAGTGGACTATGCTGTCGACAAGATCCGCTCCCAGGTGCAGCGGCTGCGCGAGCTTTCCCCGCTGTGGGACATGTACAAGGACGGCGTCGACCTGAGGTCCGTCCAATGGGTCGGGCACTGAGCCCGGACCCCAACCGGGCGACCCGAGGGCACGCCCCGCGAAAGCACGAGATGACACGACATGGCATACAGTGACAAGGTCCTGGACCACTACGAGAACCCGCGCAACGTCGGCAATCTCGATAAGGACGACCCCAGCGTCGGCACCGGTATGGTCGGCGCACCCGCCTGCGGCGACGTGATGCGGCTACAGATCAAGGTCAACGACGCGGGCGTGATCGAGGATGCGCGCTTCAAGACCTACGGGTGCGGCTCTGCGATCGCCTCCAGCAGCCTGCTGACCGAATGGGTCAAGGGCAAGACCCTGGACGAGGCGCGCCAGATCAAGAACCAGGAGATCGCCGACGAGCTGGCCCTGCCACCGGTCAAGGTCCATTGCTCGGTGCTCGCCGAGGACGCGATCAAGGCCGCGATCAACGACTACGCGGCGAAAAAGTCCGGACGATAGCGAGCGCGGCCCGCCGCCCGAGCCCTGTCGCTTGCTCCAGGTACCCGGCCCGCTTGTCTTCGGCATTCGAATGGATCTAGGATGCGCATCATTGTGGGATCCCGGCGCAAGGCCGGCGGCGACACCGGCGAGGGTGTCGTTCCCGCGCGGAGAAAGCCCGATGACCATCTCGTTGACCTCGGCCGCGGCCGAGCACATCGCCCGTTTCCTGGCCAATCGCGGCAGGGGCGTCGGCATTCGGCTCGGCGTCAAGACGTCCGGCTGCTCCGGAATGGCCTATGTGCTGGAGTTCGCGGACGCCGTCCAGGCCGGCGACCAGGTCTTCGAGGACCAGGGCGTCAAGGTGATCATCGACTCCAAGAGCCTGGTCTATCTGGACGGAACCGAGCTCGACTTTGCGAAAGAAGGTCTGAACGAGGGTTTCCGCTTCAACAACCCCAACGCGAAGAGCGCTTGCGGCTGCGGCGAGAGCTTCAACGTCTAGACAGTCGCGCACCCCACTCGATCCCGACGTGCTGGATTTTTCCAAGAACTACTTCGAGCTCTTCGATCTGCCGATGGGCTTCGCGCTCGACGCGAAGCGCCTGGCGGAGCGTTACCGCACGCTGCAGGCGGTAACCCACCCGGACCGTTTCGCGGCCTCGGCCGATCAGGAAAAGCGGGTCTCTTTGCAGGCTTCAACCCAGGTCAACGAGGCCTACCGGACGCTGAAGGACCCGCTTGAGCGGGCCAAGTACCTGCTCAGCCTGCACACCGGCGACCAGGACGCCGGCTGCGAGACCACCCACGACGGCGGCTTCCTGTTGGAGCAGATGGAGTTGCGCGAGACCCTCGCGGAGGCCCAGAGCAGCCCCGACCCCTACACGGCAGTCGCGAATGTACTCACCCAGCTGGCGGAGCGCAGCGTGGCGCTGGACAAGGAGCTGGAGGGGCTTTTCGCCGAGCCGTCGGCCGCCAATCTCGAGGCGGCGCGCGAGATCGTCCGCAAGCTCCAGTTCATCGACAAGTGCCGTCGGGACGCCGAGGACCTCGAGGCCGCGTTGGACGAGCAGATCTAACTCAAGCGCCCGCGCGCGGGTCGTCGCCTTGATACCGGCCGCCCGCCCGGGCACTCAGACGCCGACGCTGTTTGGGAGCGGCGGCTCCCCTGTCGCAGTTGAGGCCGCATGCCACTCCTACAGATCTCAGAGCCCGGCCAATCGACGGCCCCGCGCCCTCATCGTCTGGCCGCTGGCATCGATCTCGGCACGACCAATTCATTGGTCGCCTGCGTACGGGGCGGCGTGGCCGAGACCCTGCCGGACGAGCTGGGCCGCCACCTGCTCCCGTCGGTCGTCAGATACCAGGCCTCCGGCGCCCCGCTCGTCGGCTTCGGCGCCCGCGACAAGGCCGTTGACGATCCGCTGAACACCATCGCCTCGGCCAAACGCCTCATCGGGCGCGGGCTCGGCGAGCTCGCCCATCTGGGGAGCGTACTGCCCTACGAGTATGCGGACACCGGGTCCGGCGTACCGCGGATTCAGACCGCGGCAGGCGAGGTCAGCGCGATAGAGGTCTCGGCCGAGGTGCTGCGCACGCTCGCGCGGCGCGCCGAGACGGCGCTCGGCGCCCAGCTCGACGGGGTCGTGATCACCGTCCCGGCCTACTTCGACGAGGCCCAGCGGCAGGCCACGAAGGACGCCGCCACGCTGGCCGGGCTTGAGCTATTCAGGCTGCTCGCCGAACCGACCGCGGCGGCCGTGGCCTACGGCCTCGACAGGGGTGCCGAGGGCGTCCATGCCGTCTACGACCTCGGCGGGGGCACCTTCGACATCTCGATCCTGCGCCTGCACCGGGGCGTCTTCGAGGTGCTGGCCACGGCCGGCGACTCGGCGCTCGGCGGCGACGATCTGGACCGTGCCGTGGCCCGCTGGATCATGGACCGGGCCGGAATCGACGACAAGGCCGGACCGGCGACCCTGCGCCGGCTGATCGACGCGGCCTGCGCGGCCAAGGAGCGGCTCAGCACCGAGCACCTGACCGAGCTGGACGTCGCGTTGCCAGACGGCCGCCAGTGGCGCCAAACCCTCGACCGCGGGACCTTCGAGGGCCTGATCGACCCGCTGATCGGCCGATCCCTGGTCGCCTGCCGGCGTGCGCTGCGCGATGCCGGCGTGCGTGCCGACGCGATCGAGGCGGTGGTCATGGTCGGCGGCTCGACGCGGGTCCCGCGGGTTCGCGAGCGAGTCGCCGCGCTGTTCGGACGCGAACCCCTGACCGATATCGACCCGGACCGGGTAGTCGCGCTCGGGGCCGCCCTCCAGGCGGACATGCTGGCCGGGAACCGGCGTGGCGACGACCTGCTGTTGCTGGACGTGATCCCCCTCTCGCTGGGGATCGAGACCATGGGCGGCCTGGTCGAGAAGCTGATCCCGCGCAACACGACCATCCCGGTGGCCCGCGCCCAGGAGTTCACGACCTTCAAGGACGGCCAGACGGCGATGGCCGTCCATGTGCTGCAGGGTGAGCGCGACCTGGTCAGCGACTGCCGCTCGCTGGCGCGTTTCGAGCTTCGGGGCATACCGCCGATGGTCGCCGGCGCGGCTCGCATACGCGTGACCTTCGAGATCGACGCGGACGGCCTGCTACAGCGTCAGCGCGATCGAGCAAACAGTGGTGTCAGCGCGCGGATTGACGTCAAGCCGTCCTATGGCCTCAGCGACTCGGAGATCGAGTCCATGCTCCGCGACTCCATGACCCATGCCGGCGAGGACTTGGCGACGAGACGCCTGCGTGAGCAGCAGGTGGAGGCCCGGCGGGTCACCGAGGCGCTGCGCGGCCGCCTTGGCGCGGGACGGGGCGGACCTGCTCGATGGCGTCGAGCGGAGCCGCATCGAGGAGGCGCTCGCCACCCTCGTAGGGTCGCGGATGGCACGGACACCGCCGCCATTCTCGACGGGATCCGGGCGCTGGAGACCGCCTGCGCGGTGTCTACGTCGAGCGGCGCATGAACCGCAGCATACAATCGGCAATGACCGGGCACTCGGTCGACGACTTCAAGGAATTGGGCAAGTGACTCGGAAAGGACGGCAATGCCCCGAGCTGATCTTTCTGCCGCACGAGGAGATCTGCCCCGAGGGCGAGATGATCGACGCCGAGCCGGGCCAGAGCATCTGCGAGGCGGCCCTCGCCCACGGGATCGAGATCGAGCACGCCTGCGAGCGCTCCTGCGCCTGCACCACCTGTCACGTGATCGTCCGCGAGGGCTTCGACTCGCTGGAACCGGCCGAAGAAGCCGAAGAGGACCTGCTGGACAAGGCCTGGGGACTCGAGCCCGAGTCGCGGCTGAGCTGCCAGGCGTTGGTAGGCGACGAGGAACTGGTGATCGAGATCCCCGCTACACCATCAACATGGTCTCGGAAAGGCACTGAGACCGCGCTGCCGCAAGGCGTTCACTGGCAGCATCGTGACATCAATCCCCGAGAGGAGACGGCCGCCGTGGGACTCAAATGGACCGACACGCGAGAGCATCGCCATCGCGCTCGACGAGACGCACCCCGATACCGACCCGCGCTACATCAACTTCGTCGATCTGCGCGCCTGGGTGATGGCGCTCGCCGAGTTCGATGACGACCCGGCCCATTCCGGCGAAAAGATCCTCGAGGCCATCCAATTGGCCTGGATCGAGGAGCGGGAGTAGCCGTCTCGCGGCCTCAGCACTGCTCCCAGGGCAGGCCGCGGAAGCGCCAGCCGCCGATGGTGCTGCGGTGGTGCGATTCGTCGAGGTCGCCTTCGAAACCCTCGTCGATATGATAGACGGCCCTGAGGCCGTCCTTCATCAGGACCTTGCCGGCCTCCAGCGATCGCTTGCCGCTGCGGCAGATCAGGATCACCGGGGCGCACGGGCTGTCGGGGTCGCAGACCGCCCCGCCGAGCAACAGCTTGCGGATCTCGGTGCTGAAGTGGGGGTTCACGACCCAGTCAGGTTCGTCGATCCAGGGGACGTGAACGGCCCCCTTCGGGTGCCCGACGAACAGGTATTCCATCGTCGAACGGATGTCGACAAGGACCGCCTGCGGGTGCTCGTCCAGCATCTGCATCGCCTCCGTGGGCGTCAGGCTTTTCGGATGATCGGCGCTCACCGGTATTTTCCTCGCTTGGTGGTCGTTATGCTTGGGGTCCAAGGAAGCGACGATTTTTCGCCATTTCCCGGCTAGGGCTCGATGCCCCGCTATTATCGGATCGCGATCTGATTGGTCCCAGGATGGACCCATTCAGAACTTGCCAAGTAAAACACGACAAGCGCCAAGAAACACGGCGCTTCGTCTGTCGTTCAGACGCCCTTTGGAGGCGGCGCTTCGTTCACGGAAGCCCGGGGAGGGGAATGTGATAAGCAGTACGCGCACCTTGAGTGTGACGGTAAAGGACAGAATCGCCCGCGGGCTGATGCATCTGGTGTCGCGTTTGCCTCTGTCCGCGATCCACCGCCTCGGCACCTGGGTCGGCTGGATATTCGACCATTGGCCGAACCGGCAGCGGCGCAACGCCCTGATCAATATCGGGCTCTGTCTGCCGAATCTGACCACGGAGCAGAAGCTCAGGCTAAGGTCGGAAAACCTCAGGGAATTCGGCAAGACCTATCTCGAGATCGCCTTCCTCTGGCTGCGCCCATCGTCCGAGGTGCTCGCGCGAATACGCGAGGTGCGCGGAATAGAGCACCTGCGGCGTGAGGGCGGCCGCGGGCTCATCGTGCTATCGCCGCATATCGGGGCCTGGGAGCTGGCCGGAATGTACCTGTCCACTCACGGGCCGACGGCGATTTTCTACAAGCCCCAGAAGTACCTGGACGACATGATCCAGACCGCGCGCGCGCGCGGCGGCGCGGAGCTCGCGCCGATAACGGCGAAGGGAATCCGGGTGCTGGTCCAGGCCCTGGAGCGTGGGGACTTTGTAGGGATTCTGCCCGACCAGGAGCCCAAGGCGGACAAGGGCGCCGTGTTCGCCCCGTTGTTCGGGGTGCCGGCCTTTACCATGCTGCTGGTGAACCGGCTCGCCCGCCGGACCGGGGCACCGGTGGTCTTCCTGTTCGCCGAGCGGCTACCCGGCGCGGAGGGGTTCCGTATCCACTGCATCCCGGCCCCCGAGGGCATCGACAGCGACGACGACGTCGTGGCCGCGACCGCGCTGAACCTCGGAATCGAGCGCTGCGTGATGACCTGCCCCGAGCAGTATGTTTGGCCCTACAAGCGGTTTCGCCGTAGGCCGGCGGGGGCCCCAAGGTCTACACGGGACCGTTGGACGATGCGAGCGTGTTCAGTCTTCTGGAACGCCTGCGCGCCTTATCCTGAAGACATGCGCTAAACCGACACGGCCCCGCGAAGCGGGGCCGTGGTGCCGCGAGGCGGCGGACGGGGCCGCGGATCAGCTGATCTCGGCGGTCTCTGTCTGACTCTCGCCCTTGTTGTCGGTCCAGGTCAGCGCGACCGGGTCACCTGCCGCACCACCCTTGAACTTGAAGGACAGGTAGGGGTTCTTTGAGACGCCGCCGCTCCAGGCGGCCGTCATGACAGTCTGGTCCTTCCAGGTGCAGACCACTTCCTGAATGAAGTGGGCCGGGACCAGCTCACCGGTCTTGCTGTCCTTGCGCAGCCCGGTCTCCATGGGGTGGTTCATCAGGGCCTTGACGGTTGTCTCGTCGCCGCTGAGCTTGGCGCGAATCTTGATGTCGGACATGTTCGGTTACCTCTCGATGGGTGCTTGGGCGGTGTGGAGGGGGCGCGATCAGCCGCCGCAGCCGCCGATGGTGACCTTGACACTCTTGGTGTTGCTGTAGAGCTTGTCCCCGACCTTGACGACGGCCATGACGTCGGCCGTCTTGGCCATCTTGATGCGGGTCGATATGAAGGGCATCGCGGACTCGCCGAGGTCGAACGCGGCGATCAGCGGGGTCTGGTTACCGGAGGCGATGATCGCAATGGCGGTGACGCCTTCCATCGCGGTCTCGACCGTGACCGGAACCACGGCGCCGTTCTCGGCGATGTCCGGGGCCTTGATCGAGATGTCCTCGCTGGTCTCGGTGGCGTCGCCACCCAGCAAGCCCGACAGGGCCGAAGGCACGTCTTTCGCGCCGAATGCGGCCTCGTTCCAATCCGCGAGCACCAGCCGCGGCGAGAGCAGACCGGCACCGACCGCGACACCGACGGAGCCGGCAGCGAGGGAGCCTTTCAGCAGGATTCTGCGTTTTGCGTCGATCATGAACTATCTCCTATCGAGCAACAGTGGTTGGGATGGGGTTAGGGTTCGACGAGCAGTCCTGTCGTCGTCGGTCTCGCGGTGAACTACCGAAAGCAGGCGTTCTTCAGGGCGGATATTCGGGAACCGGTATCCGCGTAACGGCGCATGGCCGGACCCGCCGCGGTCAAGCGACGTTCGTCAGTGCGCACTCGAGTATCCTTCGGTGTCTTCTATCTTCTTCATTCTGTTACCGCCCCGGTCGGTGATCTGACCGGAGGCACCGCCGAACGCACGCTCTTACCAACTAACGGGGGGCGGAGCCGGCAAGTTCGAAAGCTTACCGCACTCCTAAACGACTTGAAACAACAACCTCGACTCACTGGCGCGCCCCGGCCGCGACACCGAGGGGGTCGCGACCGCGCTTCTTCTGCTCCCGCTCTTCGTCTTTGAGGGCCTCGAGCAGGACCTGGATCTCGGCCGCATCGTAGTAGTCGATATCGCGCTGCCGAAGCGCAATCTCAAGCTGCCGGATGGCGGGCTCGATATCGCCCTCGGCGTAGAGCTTTTCGGCCCGGTAGCGGTGGGTCGCGGCCTTGTCGCCCGCCTTGATCGCGGCCTGCTCGAGCAGATCGTAGATCATGGCATTTCCGGGGCGCAGCCGCGCGACGGCCTTCAGCTCGTCCATCGCCTTCGTCGGCTGCGCGGCCGCCATCAGGGTTTGCGCGTAGGCCGCCCGCAGCGCCCAGCTCGCCGGAGAAAGGCTGATCGCCTCTTTCAGATGACTCAGCGCCTGCTCGACCTTGCCCTGTTTCAGGTCCAGGCGCGCGTCGAGTACCACAAACTCGGCGAGACTCGGGTTCGTGGCTAGCAGCTTGTCGCTCTCGGTCTTGGCCGCGGCGAGCTGGCCCGCACGCTCGAGCGCGAGCGCGTAGCCGTACCGCTGGGCCGTCTCGTCCCGAAAGCGTCCCTCGCGCAGCGAGGCCTCGAAGTGCTCGACCGCCCGTTCGGCCCGATCGTAGGAGAGCACTCGCAGCTTGGCGCGGACGAGCTGGAACCGAAGGCTGTCGGGTCGTTGTCGGGCACCGAAATCATCGGCGCGACCAAGGGCGTCGGAGATCCGACTGGTGTTTACGGGGTGGGTGCGAAGGAACTCAGGGGCATTGTTCTCGTAGATCCGACTCGACTTCGACAAGCGATCGAAGAACCCGGCCATCGCATAGGGATCGTGGCCCGCGCTGGCGAGCGTCGAGATGCCGATACGGTCCGCCTCCTTCTCGTTCTCTCGGGTGAAGTTGATCTGCCGTTGGATCGCCGCCGCCTGGATGCCGGCGACGGCCGCCATGCCCGCGTCCGGCGAGATCTGGGCCCCGAGCATCGCGGCGGCGACCATCAGCGCCATGGCCGGGATGCTGAGCTTGCTCTGGTCCTCGAACCCCCGCATCAGGTGCCGCTGGCTGACGTGCGCGATCTCGTGGGCGACCACGGCCGCGAGCTCGCTCTCGCTCTGCGCGGCCAGCACCAACCCGGCGTAGATGCCGATGTAGCCGCCCGGACCCGCGAAGGCGTTTATCACCGGCTCGTCGATCAGAAAAAAGGTGTACTGACCGCCGGCGCCGCGGTCCGCCGCGACCAGCGAGCTGCCCAACGTCTCCAGATAGTCCGTCAACAGGGGGTCGTCCAGGACCGGCAGGGCTTCACGCACCTGGCGCATGAAGGCCTTGCCGAGACGCGTCTCCGCACCACTGGTCATCATGGTGTCGGCGGAGCTGCCCATCTCGGGAAGGTTCAGCTGTTGAGCCGAAGCCTGACTCAGGAGTACGGCGGCGAGCACGATGATCGCGAGCACAAGCCGCCGCATCTGTTTGGGTACCGTAAAAAGAGTCATGGACTTGTCAGAGGACGCCGCGATCGCCAAGTTCCCGCCAAGCGGCCCGGGACGGCTGGACCGCGTTGGGCTAGTTTAGCTGTATCCGCTGCCCCCACGGCACCTTCGAACGGCCCTTGACCAGCCAGATCACCGGGTAGGGGGGCTCGCGGTCAGGAAACTGGCCGTCGGCGTCGGTGAAATAGACCAGCAGGTCCGGCTGGAGCCCCTCGCGCCCGACCCACTGGAACACCGGAACGAAGCTGGTCCCGCCCCCGCCCTTGATGCGCTCCGGGCAACTGAACTGCTCCCAAGGCTCGAAGCGGAACGGCGCCCCCTCGCACAGGGCCGCGTCGCAGGGCAGCAGGGTTACGCGGGCGCGTACCTGGCCCTTGAGCGCGTCGATCTCACAGACGAACTCCTCGATCTCACTGTCCTTGATCGAGCCCGAGGTGTCGACGGCGACCACCAGGTCCATCTGCTGGCTGCGCAGGCTCGGCAGGATGAAATCGCCCTCGCGCCTGGACGGGCGCATATAGCTGTAGTCGTCCCGGGCCACCGCTGACATATAGCGCGCGAGCAGCATCCGCCACGGGAGCTGGGGCTGCAGCAGGTGATCGATCATGCGCTTGAGCTCGCCGCCGAGCTTCCCCGCTTGCATCGCCTGCTGGGCCGCGCCGGCCATGCGCTGCTGCCACTGGACCGCGAGGGTCTCCTGCTCGGCCGGCGTCAGCGGCTGCGGCTCGCCGCCGGCGCCCTCGTCGCGTCGCGTCGAGATCCGGCCGCCGGAGTCGCTATCCCGTGGCTCCTGTTGCGGCATCTCGGCCCTTTCGAGATCTCTCTCGCTCATGTCCGAGCCGCTACCCCGATTTTGGTTCTCCCGGTCGTAGGCGTGCTTGTCCAGCGTCTCGGACGTGTCGCCGTCCTCGATCAACGGGTAGATCTCCTCCGCCGTCATGCCCTTATACGCTGGCTTGATCAGCGCGTTCGACGGCGGTTTAAGCCCGTCGTCAACCAGAAGCGGATTTATCGCATGATCGCAGGCCAGGTCCCACTTGTGCTTGACGCGGTGCTGACGGCGGGCGAAGTGCGACAGGGCGCAGTGCAAAGCCTCGTGGGCGAGCATGAACTGGGTCTGGTCCAAGCTCAGCGAGTCGATGTAGGCGGGGTTGTAGTAAAAGGCGCGGGCGTCAGTCGCGGTGGTCGGACACCATTCCGCGGAGGCCGCGCTCATCGGCAGGCGCAGCACCAGCGCTCCGAGAAACGGCTTTTCCAGGATCAGGCGCGTACGCGCCGCGGCGAGCTTGGTCTCTATCGCCTTCGAGTCGGCGTTCGCGTTCATCGCCTGACCCTACTCGTAGAGCATCACGTCCGAGACCGCCTGCGCCCAGTCCGCGAAGGCCGGTACCTCGAACAGGCTGTTGCCGATGGCCCGGTGCAGGTCGGAGACCAGCATCACGCCCATCTCGCGCTGCGGAAAGCGCCCCGCGTAGCGCAGGATATTGCCGATGACCGCCGGTCCGTTGTCGCCATCGTTCGATCGGATGGCCCTGCCGACCAGCGCGGCGGCGACGGCGTACTGCAGGTCGATTTCCCGCGGAACCTGCACCTCCTCGCCGGCGACGATGGCGTCCAGGTCCGGCATCTGGTCGAGGCTGTTGATGAAGGCGGTCAGCTCGATACCCGCGGCCGGCCCGACACAGGCCTGCAGCGTGCCTTGAAGAAGCTCTGGGTGGTCCTCGAACTTGCGAAGACCGCGGTGCGCAAACTCCCAGGAGCGCGGCGAGGGAAACGCCACGGGGTTGTGCGCCGGGTCGAAGTCGAACAGCAGCTCGGGCCGAAAGCGCAGGAAAGCGATCAGACGCTCGTCCAGTCCGTTGGCGTAGGCCCAGGACACCCAATCGTCGAGGTTGGTATCGACCTCGAAATGGGAGAAGCGGTTGGCGAGCGGCGCGGGCATGCTGTAGGTCACGCCGCGGTCCCCCTGGCGGTTGCCGGCGGCGAAGATCGCCCAGTCTCGGGGCACGTCGTACTCGCCGAGACGCCGGTCGAGGATCAACTGGTAGGCGGCCGCCGACACCGCGGGCGGGGCCGAGGTGATCTCGTCGAGAAACAGGATGCCGGTGGAGCCGTGGCGGTCCTCGTTTGGCAGCATTGCCGGCACCGCCCACTCCACCCGGCCCTCGATCCGGAAGGGTATGCCCCTTAGGTCGCTCGGCTCCATCTGTGAAAGACGGATGTCGATCATCGGCACCCGATGCCGCTTGGCGATATGGGCGACCATCTGTGACTTTCCGACCCCGGGCGGTCCCCAGAGCATGACAGGGGTGTGATGACCCTCCGCGGTGCTGACGAACTCGCGGTCCAGGACGCGAAGCAAATGGGCTGGACGCATAAGGTTTCTGATACCTCTTCGACTGCTGGCCCGCGCGTGGAATCGCGCCGGATGGGGAGGTCGCGCACGTGACCGAGTACTGAAGGGCGTCGCCGCCCCGAGCGCGATCTATCGATCTTTTCTAGGCCTAAACAATGGGTTTTCCGGGCCAGGTTCACAAGCGGGTGCCGGCTGTACCGATCCACGAAGAGGCCGGCAAGCGTGATCGTCTTGTCACCCATAAGAAAAACGCTGTATTCTTATGCCCCTTCGCGTCCCCGCCTCCGCGCGCGGCCTGCGGGGAGCGCTCCAAGGAAGCGCGAGAGGACTGGCCGGACCCTCGACTGAGGCTTTGCAGCCGCGTGGCCATGCCGCGGGGTCCGGTCGAACGAAAGAATTCGAAGGCTACGCGTCTTCACCAATCAGAACGAGCTCGGAGACCGGAAAATGAATCAGTTCTACTACGACGCGGTGACCAAGATGGAGCAGATGGGTGTCGACGACGAGTACATCCAGGGCTGGCAGTGCGGTTTTCTGCAGAACCCCAAACGAGAGGAGCAGCGCTTGACCGAGGCCTACGAGGCCGGCTACGGCGACGGTGAAGAGAAGAATACCGACAACTTCGGAGAATGGGTTAAAGGCTGATCTCGGCAGAAAAACCGCGCCGCGGGGGCACCGACTGGCTTGTCTCCGGAGAGAGGGTGGGCGAGAGGGGGCCCTTCGTCAAGGCCCTGGTTAATCTAGCTCCACGACGTCTCGGGACTCTCGAAGGGTTAGCCAGGGTTGGCTTAGGCTTTCGTAAAGGGGCGGGACATCCCGCCCCTTTATTTTTTCCACAAGCCACGCACGTTCACAAGGCTTCGGCGCTTGGCCATAATGCGGGGCTTTACGTTGCCGCACCGGTCAAGCCACCCATGGCGCTCGTCTCTCTCGGTAAACTCAAGCGCGAGGCCCTGCCGCTTCTCTTCTTCGGCGGCATGGTTTTTATCAAGGCCTACGTACTTCTTGACGTCCTGGTTTCGAAGGGCGGTCTCGAACGCCTCACCTATCTGATCCGCTATTCAGAAGCACTGGGACCGGCGGCGAGCTACGCTATCGCGGGGATCCTTGCGTACATCTTCTATTCCGTAACCGCGACGCTGTTTGACGGCTTGGTGTTCTACAGCTACCTCGTCCGGCGGGAGCCCGTCGCGCACGCGCAGGGGTTCTGGGAAAGGGCCTATCCGCTGGCCACGGTTCTCTTGCCGGTGACCGGATTTACGCTGCTGGCGTTACCGGCGGTGCGAGCGGCCCTGCCCGTCTTTGACTACCGGGCCCTGGCGGTCGAGCACGGCTTGGGCCCGGGTCTTGTCGTCTGGATCAACATAGCCGGATTCGCGATCGGCCTCGTCGGCGCCGCATTAAGCTTCGCGGCACTATGGTCACTGCGCCGCTCGTTCAGCCTCATGACCGAGGTCCGCGAGCTGGTAACGGGAGGTCTGTACCGCCGGGTTCGGCATCCCCTGTACATGGCAGAGATCATCCACATCCTCGGGATCGCCGTTCTCTCGGGCACTCCCGTTGGGCTGGCGCTATTCGTCGCCGCGGTGGCAATGCAGGTAGTACGGGCCCGGATAGAGGAACGCAAGCTCCTGAAGACAGTCCCGCAATATGCGGCGTTCAAGGCGCGCACGGGGTTCCTCTGGCCGAAGCTCACGCCACCAAGGGACGCGGTCCCCACCGCCACCGAGTGAGAGCCTGCCCAGATGTCCGGCCAGATTGGCGGGAAAGCGCCAGCGACAGGGCCTACGAGTCGTCGTTATTCATCGCAACGGCGACTTCGACGGCGAAGGCCGAGGCCTGCTATTACCCGACTTGATTGCCCCAACCTAGCCAGCTGGGCCAGGCGTTGCGGCGTCAAAAAAAAAGCCTCTGTCCCGTTTCGTGTGGGTAGCGGTAGTATGCTTCCCACCCTTTTGAAAAAATCTTGCTGTTGTTGCGCCGCAGGCGTCCTCGGCTTGCAGCGGGGGTGGCGGGGCGGAGTGTGGGCAAAGGGTGAATGAGTGCGGGCAAGGTGGGGGCAACTCGCCTTCCTGATCCCGGCGCAGTTCGCCTCAGGCTTGCCGCGAGTTGTCCCCGGCTTGTCCGCACGTTCGCTTGCGATATTCACGCGTTGTCCACACGGAGGCCGCCGCGACGGTCGCTCCGGCAACGGGTGTTTGTTCTTTAGTCGACGTGTGAGGGCATGCGTTTGGATCAGCTGTCGTTGTTCACCGCCGCATTGGGCCTGCAGGCGCCTTGGGAAGTCGTCGATGTGCGTTTCGACCCGGGTGGCGGACGCATCGACTTCGATGTCGCCTTCACGCACGGGGCCCAGTTCGCCTGTCCGCACTGCGGTGCAGCCGGGCAACCGGTCCATGACACCCGCGAGCGTACCTGGCGGCATCTGAACTTCTTCCAGTTCCAGGCCTATATCCACGCCAAGGTGCCACGAGTGCGCTGCGCCGACTGCCAGAAGACCTCGCAGGTGCCGGTGCCTTGGGCGCGCGAGAACAGCGGCTTCACCCTGTTGATGGAGGCGCTGCTGGTGACGCTGTGCAAGGCGATGCCGGTACGCCAGGTGGCCACGCTGCTCGGTGTGAGCGACATGCGCCTGTGGCGCACCCTGGACCACTATGTCGAGCGGGCCCGCGCACAGGAGGAATTCTCCGCCGTGCGCGCCGTCGGCCTCGACGAGACCGCCGCGCGGCGGGGCCACCACTACATCAGTCTGTTCCACGATCTCGAGCAGGCGCGCCTGCTCTACGCCTGTGAGGGGCGCAAGGCCGAGGTGCTCGGGCACTTCGCCGACGACCTCGAGGCCCACGGCGCCTGCGCCGAGAACGTCCGCGAGATCTGTATCGACATGTCCGCCAGCTATCAAGCCGGTGTGGGCGAGCATCTGCCGTGGGCGCAGGTCACCTTCGATGAGTTCCACCTCATCCAGCTCCTCAACAAGGCCGTCGACGAGGTCCGCCGCCAAGAGGTCAAAGGCGCGCCCCAACTGCAGCGCACCCGCTACCTCTGGCTGAAAGACAAGCACGCCTGGAGCCACCAGCAGATCGTGCACTTCGCCGACATCAAGGCGCTGAATCTCAAAACCCACCGCGCCTATCGCATCAAGGAGGCCCTGCGCGAGATCTTCCGCACCGCCAACTCCCCGGCACAGGCCGAGCCGCTGCTCCAGCGCTGGTACAGCTGGGCTCGGCGCTGTCGCCTGGAGCCCATCAAGAAGGTCGCCGCCACTCTCAAGCTGCACTGGCACGGTATCCTCAACGCCTTCGACTCCAAGCTCACCAACGGTCGCGTCGAGGCGGCCAACTCGCTCATCCAGGCCGCGAAGGCGAAGGCCAGGGGCTACGGCACCACCCGTCATTTGATCACCATCGCCTACCTGGTCGCCGGCCGATTGACTCATCTGCCGGCGTCACCCTACACCACAGCTCAGGCGCGAATCGCCGGCGCGTAGATCAATGCACTCCGTCCCTGTTACCCACACGAGACGAAAGAGAGCCAAAAAAAACCCCTCGGATTGTTCTCGAGGGGTTTTGGGATAAGGC
>CAVPOY010000016.1:0-37464 GCA_963707135.1 uncultured Gammaproteobacteria bacterium
TCAAAGTCCGCGAGCTGAGGTGCGGTGAGGTCTGGTGCGTCAGGATATCCGTTGCCGTCGGTGTGGTCGATTCGGCTGAGGGGTGGGTTTTTGCCAAGGACCGCGGGGAGGTGTGGGGATTTCTCGCGCTGCAGGCGAGCGAGCCCCTTGGCGCCAGGGCCAATGACGGGTGCGGTGGTCAGGTGCTAAACGCCGATGGCGGCCAGCGCGCGTCGCGGCTGGTGGGCGAAAGCGCGCAGGGCACTGGCGATATTGGTGAAACCGAGCAGGCGGGCCAGGGCGATGGCGAAGTTGCGCAGAGCAGCCATCATGGCCGGCCCGTTGCCGACGCGGATGCAGGAGCGATCCTCGTCGAAGGTGACATCGCGCACATAGTGGGAGCGGTTCTCGATCCCCCATTGGCCGCGGTTGAGGGAGAGCAGTTTGTCGGGATCAGCCTGGGCCGGTGTCAGGCTGGTTATGGCAAAGACGGTCTCGTGGCGTCGCTTGCCGGACTTCAGTTCCGTGACCTCGCGCTCGATGCGGCACACCTGCGCGACATGGGGGAAGTCGACGTAGTCGTTGAGGGCCGTGCTGGCGAGCAAACGGCGGTGCTCCAAGCGCCCGTGACCCTTATCGAGGGTCTCGGCGCGCAGGGGGGAAATGCGAGGGAGTCAATGCCTGGAGATCGGCGTAGAGGGTGGGCTGATTCTCCTTGACGGTGAGCAGGTAGTGGGCCTGTTTGTCCTCGACGAGGAAGCGGGCGGTTTCGCGTTGGGTATGCAGGGCATCGGCGGTGACAACCCGGCCGTTGAGCTCAAGCGGCTCGAGCAATGGCTTGATCTCGGGGATCTCGTTGGTCTTCGGCTGGGATCTCGCGCTGCGCGACGGTGATGCCCTGGTCGTGGAGGAAGGCGCTCAGGAGATGGACCTGGGAGGCATCTTCGCGCACGGCACCGCGCAAGGTCTTGCCGTCGACGGCGACGGCCGCGGTGGGCTCGGTCAGGCCCAGGAGCCAGTCGCTCAGGCTCGCATCGACGCGCGCCACATCGGCACTTTGCAGGATGCGGCGGATGGTCGGCTCCGACGGCGGCTCGAAGCGTGCGGTGCACGGATTGTAGCGAGCACGCAGGCGCTTGAGCTGGCTCTGGGTCAGGCGCGCGGCCCACTCGGCAATGGCGGTGTAGCCGCGGCACCGGCGAGCACGGCGGCGATCGCGATCGTCAGCACGGTCGCGAAGCGATGGCGTTGCCCGCGGGCTGACGGGCGTCGGGAAGGGCACGCAGTCGGTGGTGGAGATCCTCCATTTGGGCACTGCTCAGTGAGACGCGTTGCATCGGCGTACTCCAGGCGGGGGGAAATTGGGGGGCACACAGCAAGGTGCGCGCTCGCCGATGCAGCGGGTAGACCAGCACCTGTTTGGGCTCGCCGTGGGCCGTGTAGCGTCCGTTGTGGCGTGCGAACCCGCGGGTGCTGCCCAGCGCCTGCCAGTTGGCGGCGCGGTAACAGGCACCGGTGAAGCGCGCGGTATCGACGAAGGTCTCGGCCAGCAGGAGGGGGTGACCGTGAATGCGCTGCCAATCCGCAGAGAGGCGACGCAGATTCAGCGCCAGCACCCGCGAGGCCAGATTGGGCAAGCGCGCCCGGGCAGGATCAGGAAGCGGGCGTTGTTGGCCAGCAGATGCAGGCGCTGGTAGTGCAGCACCCGCGGCCAACCGATCCAGGCATCGCGTGCGGCGCACTTGAGCGCCGCCGCCTGCCAGCCGAGCAGGGCAAGCCAGCGCCCATCGGCGCACGGCGACATAACGCAGCGTCTTGCCGAACAGCGAACGCAGGCCGAGGTAGTGATGCTCGTCGACCAGCGCATCCCAGCGCGCCCGCTCCTCGGGGCGAATCGGGCGCACGCTCACGCGGCCGAGCCGTTCGCCATGCGTGCCCTGAGTGCGGGGGACATCGCCGTCCATACCCGTCTTTTTACGCCTTTGACGGCCGGAGGTCCGAGTTCCCCGACGGAACTGAAATCAACTCAACCGGCTAGCGGTGAACTCGACGGAGCTACGGGTGGATTTGAACCACCGACTCCCGCATTATGAGTGCGGTGCTCTAACCAGCTGAGCTACGTAGCCGCGAGGGACCGGGAAGTATACGGAGGTGCCCAAACCGCGTCAACGCGCCCGCGGCGTCAGACGTTGAATCGGAAGTGGATCACGTCGCCGTCCTGGACTAAGTAGTCTTTGCCTTCCGAACGCAGACGGCCCGCTTCCTTCGCGCCTTGTTCGCCCTTGCAGGCGACGAAATCCTCGTAGCCGATGACCTCGGCGCGGATAAACCCACGCTCGAAGTCGGTGTGGATCACGCCGGCGGCCTGCGGCGCCCGGGAATGCTTCGGGATGGTCCAGGCCCGGACCTCCTTGGGACCGGCGGTAAAGTAGGTATCGAGGCCGAGCAGCCGGTACCCGGCGCGCACCACCCGGTTCAAGCCCGGCTCGTCGAGACCCAGGTCGGCCAGGAAATCGGCCCGGTCGGCGTCCTCCAACTCTACGATCTCCGCCTCGATGGCGGCGCAGACCGGGACCACCTCGGCGCCCTCCCGGTCGGCGAGTCCGCTGACAGCCTCCAGCCAGGGATTGTCCTGGAATCCGTCCTCGGCCACGTTGGCGATGTACATGGTCGGCTTCGCCGTGAGCAGGAACAGGTCGCGCAGCTCCTGGCGCTCCTCGTCGCTCAGGCCGAGCGCGCGCACCGGTGCGCCGGAATCGAGCTGGTCACGCACCCGCTCCAATAGCGCTTGGCGGACCGCGGCCTTCTTGTCGCCGGTCTTGGCCGCTCGGGCCGCGCGGTCCAGCGCCTTCTCGACCGACTCCAGGTCGGCCAGCGCCAGCTCGGTGTTGATCACCTCGATGTCGCCCAGCGGGTCGATGCGTCCGGACACGTGCACCACGTCGTCGTCCTCGAAGCAACGCACCACGTGAGCGATGGCGTCAGTCTCGCGGATGTTGGCGAGAAACTTGTTGCCCAGCCCCTCGCCCTTGGAAGCACCCGCCACCAGCCCGGCGATATCGACGAACTGCATGGTCGTCGGCACGACCTTCTGGGGCCGGACGATCGCGGCGATGATGTCGAGCCTCGAGTCCGGCAGCGGCACCACGCCGACATTCGGGTCGATGGTGCAGAAGGGGTAGTTCTCGGCCGAGATCGCGGCCTTGGTCAGGGCGTTGAATAGCGTGGACTTGCCGACGTTGGGCAGGCCCACAATCCCGCATTTGAATCCCATTCGTGCGCTCCGGACAAATTCTGTAATGACGCAAGGGCCGCGACCGTGTGGGCAATGGCCTTGTCAGGATCACTCCTGGGTCAGGTCGTCTCGTTGGCCCCGCGGTTGTACACGTCGTCGAAGCGCACGATGTCGTCCTCGCCAAGGTAGCCCCCGGACTGTACCTCGATGATCTCCAGCGGAATGGCACCGGGATTGGCGAGGCGGTGGCGCGAGCCCACCGGGATGTAGGTGGACTGGTTCTCCGATAGCAGGAACTCGCTGTCGTCGCAGGTCACGCGGGCGGTCCCCGAGACCACGATCCAGTGCTCGGCCCGATGGTGGTGCATTTGCAGCGACAGGGACTCGCCCGGCTTCACGGTCAGCCGTTTCACCTGGTAGCGATCGCCGCGGCCGATGGACTCGAAACTGCCCCAGGGCCGGTGCACCCGCTGGTGGTAGCGATACTCGTCGCGCTGCTCGTTCTGCAGGAACTGGGTGACGGCCTTGACGTCCTGGGCGCTGCCCTTGCTCGCCACCAGAACCGCGTCGGCGGTCTCCACCACGATCAGGTCGTGCACCCCAAGCGCCGCCACCATGCGGTGATTCGCGACCAGCAGATTGTTGGTCGCGTCGTGCACGAAGGCGTCCCCGTCCAGCACGTTGCCGGAGCTGTCCTGCTCGCGGACCTCCCACAGCGCCGACCAGGCGCCGACGTCGGACCAACCGACGTCCAGCGGCACGACGAGCGGCGGCGGGCCCTCGCTGGAACTGCTGCCGGTCAGGTGCTCCATGACGGCGTAGTCGATGGAATCGCTCGGGCAGGTGGCGAAGATCTCGGCGTCGACCCTTTGAAAGTCGCCGTCGATGCCGCCGCGCGAGAAGGCCTTGACCACGACACGCGCGATGTCCGGGCGGAAGTCCTCGATCAGCGCGAGCCAGGTCGTCGCCCGCATCATGAACAGACCGCTGTTCCAGAGGTACTCGCCGGAGGCAAGGTAGGTCTGAGCGGTCTCCTCGTCGGGCTTTTCGACGAAGCCGCTGAGCTCGAAGGCCGGTCCCTCCAGTCCCTCGGCCTCGTAGCGCTCACCTTGGCGGATGTAGCCGTAGCCGGTCTCCGGCTTGCGGGGGACTATCCCGAAGGTCACGACGGCACCCTGGCGCGCGAGCACACAACCGTCGGCGACGGCGGCGCGGAAGCCGGCCTCGTTTCTGATGGTATGGTCCGCCGGCATGACCAGCAGCACCGGATCGGCGCCATCCAGGGTCGCGGCCAGCGCGGCGAGGGTCAGGGCGGGGGCCGTATTGCGCCCCTTGGGCTCCAGGATGATGCTGGCCGGCCGGCGCCCCATCGCGCGGAACTGCTCGGCGACCAGAAATCGGTGCGCCTCGTTGCAGACCACGATGGGGTCGAACAGCCGGCTCACCCGGTCCGGCTGGTCCTCGTCGAGTCCCTGAACCCGCCGCACCGTGTCCTGGAGCATGGTGTGCTCGCTGGTCAGGGGCAGGAACTGCTTCGGAAAGGCCTCTCGAGACAATGGCCACAGGCGCGAGCCGGAGCCTCCGGACAGGATCACAGGTTGCAGGGGCATGGAGAACTTCCTGAACTGGTGGGCGCGGGCTGTAACCCACGATTACAGCAACCGGGGTCGGGCGCAGTCAACCGCGCGAGTTGTCGGACCCGGTGTTTGCGGCGGTCTGGGAGGCGGTAGCCGACCACTCCGGTGGCCACAGCGAAGTCGGCAATCAGGGTGGTGGTGCCGTGGCGAACGTACTCGAACTCGGTGCGCTCTGGGCGCCAGCTCCATCGGCTGGGTGGGCGCCGCGCGCTCGAGCGCCTGGACGCCGGTCATCTCATCGATGCTGCGGGTCTCGATTCCAGCGTCGCACGCTCCAGAGCGAGCTGATAGGTCTGGCAGACATCTTGGCACTTGGCGGCAAAGTCCGCGTCGCGCGGGGTGTTGATCCAGCCGCGGGTGCGGTGCGGCTTGAGGTCCACGTGCGCAGGAAGCGCCCACCGAGTGGGCCGAGATGCGCTCGACAATGCCCTCTTCGCGCGCCGCTGCAGCCAGCGTGGTCTGGGTCCAATGGGTGAAAGGCCGGCCGCTTGCGCTCGGCGGCTCGCAGGCAAGGCGATGATCTGGCAGATCTGCGGGCGAAACTGGCGGTCTTGGATCCCGATTGGCGGCATTCGCCGACCCGGTCCGCGCCAATCTCGCGGACTGGTTCGGGCCGTAGCCGCTGCGACGAGGGCCGACCCCCAGTAACCCCCGGTATTTCTCGCGAGGACTGAAGTGAAAACGACCCTTATCGCGCTGATCTTCCTGCTCATCGGCGGCGTCATAGGTGGCTTCCTGGCGCTCGGGTTCGGGGCCGGTATGGGGGCGGCCAGTGGGATGCTCATCGGGTCCCAGGCAGGCGTCTGCCTGGCTGTCGAGACCGCGGCCGAGCAGGGGCTGCTCGGCGAGCCGGACCGGCAGGACGCCCTGATCGCTGGTGCGGTCGCCAAGGTCCGCGCGTCCACCGGCGCACCGCCACCGGAGACCGAGATCAATTGGATCCGCGACGCCTCCGGCTGCCGGGATATCCTGGCCAAGCTCAAAGCGGCGGAGGGCCAGGGGACGCCCGGGCAGTGACAGTGACCGCGGCTGGCGTCCGGACCGGCCCGTTCGGGCGGCCCAGGAATGCTGTTCCGATCTTTATCAGGCCCTTGCCGCGGCTTGGATTCCGCCCGCGCTGCCTGCTAGTCAGCGCTGTTCTTGCCACGGCCGTGGACTGCAACGCGGTATCCGTTGAACACCTGGAGTATGCGGGCGACCTGGGCGGAGACCGGGCCGTGCGGCTGACGCTACTGGACCCGCGTCCCGATCGGCCGGTGCGGGGCAGCTACTTCTACACGCGCTATCTCGAGGACATCCCGTTGACAGGGGAATTCACGGGCCCGCGTTCGCTGCGGCTCGTCGAGCACGATGAAGCGGGAACCCCGCGTGGTCGCTTTGAGCTTGAATTCGCCGAAAGGGACCCGCGTGGCCTGTTCAGGGCAGACGGACTGGAGCGGGAGGTGCTCGTGGGTCACTGGCTCGGCGTCGACGGCGCGCGTCCTTCGCCCGTGTACCTGGCGATGACGGCTGCCGTCCATTTCGACCCGGCCCAGGGCCGTTACGCGGTCGCGGGCGCGACCGACGACCAGTTGGTGGAGCGCAACGTGCAGGCCTTTCGGAGCGCCGTGATCATGGGGGATAGGTCGCGGGTCGCGGAGCTGGTAGCCTATCCGGTACGCCTAACGCTGGGCGGCTCGTCTCGGGTGGCTGCGGACGCGAGGGAGTTTCTGGGCGGCTACGACAACCTGTTCTCGCCCGAGCTCGTCGATCAGGTGCGTGCAGGAGTACCCCACGCGATGTTCGCGAACAGCAGCGGGATCATGCTCGGAGACGGTGTCGTCTGGTTCGACGCGGAGGGCCGCGTAAAGGCGATCAACAACTGAACCCCAAGCGCCGGGTTGACCCCGTCGCCGCCGGAAACCGCCGGACGCACCGATCGAACCCCGACTGTATCTGCCTTGATCCCCTGCAATCATCCCCTCCTGATCGACTGCGCGACCCTGGTCTCGGACCCGGCATTGGTCGTTTTCGACTGCCGGTTCAACCTCATGGATCCGGGCTGGGGTGCCCGTGGTTACGGGGAGGGACACATCCCCGGGGCGCGCTTCGCCGATCTGGACAGAGACCTGTCCGGCCCGATCGGACCCGAGACAGGACGCCACCCGCTGCCGGACCCCAAAGAATTGGCCCCCAAGCTCGGCGCCTGGGGCGTCGACGACTCGGTGCCGGTAGCCGTCTACGACGATGCCGGCGGCGCCTTCGCGGTAAGGCTGTGGTGGCTGTTGCGCTGGCTCGGCCATTCGCGAGTCTCCATGCTCGACGGCGGACTCCAGCGCTGGGTGGCCGAGGGCCGGACCTTGACGCCGGAGCTGCCGGCACCGGAAGCACGCCGCTTCGTGCCGCGCCCGAATGATCGGGCCTGGGTCACGACCCAGGGCCTCGAGTCCGCGCTGGCAGATGGGTCAATCCAAGTCGTGGACGCCCGGGCTCCAGAGCGCTTTCGCGGCGAATTGGAGCCGATCGACCAGGTCGCCGGCCATATTCCGGGGGCGATCAACCTGCCGCTCGCCGGAAACCTGGGCGCCGATGGCCGCTTCCTACCCGCCGAGGCGCTACGTGCGCGATTTGAGTCCGCGCTCGGTGGGCTGGCACCGAAGCGCGTGGTCCACGCCTGCGGCTCGGGTGTCAACGCCTGCCACAACCTGCTGGCGATGGAGATTGCCGGCCTGTCAGGCTCCCGACTTTACGCGGGTTCATGGAGCGAGTGGATCCGCTCGGCGGATCGGCCTATTGCAACAGGCGAATAACGGTGCGCCATCCAAGAGGCGCTACTCTTGAACGGCTCCATGTTCAGTCACTTATGTTGCCTGAACATGCGGGGCCGCCCGTGGCCCGGACGGGAAACACAATAGATCAGCGTTTCCTTGAGGAGCGGTTTCGGCGTCGAATCTCCACCCTAAATCCATGCCAAATGGTATTAGTTTTTCATTAAAACTTAATTAACGGTTCATCAAATCACAACCTCGCGGGACAACAATCCCGCTCGAAATGTACATCCGTTCCGGAGGTTGATGATGAATAAGAATCTGATTGCGGCTGCCCTCACTGGCCTGGCCACCGCACTGAGCGCGCAGGCCGCGGCGCGCGACTACATCACGGTGGTCGGATCCTCCACCGTTTTTCCCTTTGCGACGACGGTGGCCGAGAACTTCGGCCGTAGCAGCTCGTTCAAGACGCCGAAGATCGAGTCTACCGGCTCCGGCGGGGGCCTGAAGCTATTCTGCGCCGGCGTGGGCGTGGATCATCCGGACATCACGAACTCCTCGCGTCGCATCAAGGGGTCCGAGATCGACGCCTGCCAGTCAAACGGCGTGAAGGACATCGTCGAGGTCAAGATCGGTTATGACGGTATCGCCATCGCGAACTCGAAGGAATCGCCCCGGCTCGACCTGACGCCGAAGGACATCTTCCTGGCGCTCGCCAAGGACGTACCCGATCCGCAGGGCGGCGACAAGCTGGTCGCGAATCCCTATCGGACATGGAAGGAGGTCAACGCCGCCCTGCCCGATACCCGGATCGAGGTCCTGGGTCCGCCCCCGACCTCGGGCACCCGCGACGCCTTCGCGGAGCTGGCGATGGAAGCGGGTTGCGCGGAATTCGAGGTCATCGAGGCCATCAAGGGCGAAGACAAGAAGAAACACCAGGCGGTCTGTCAGGGCGTACGAGAGGACGGCGTATACGTCGAGGCCGGCGAGAACGACAACCTGATCGTGCAGAAGCTCCAGGCCAACCCCAACGCCCTGGGCATCTTCGGTTTCAGCTTCCTCGATCAGAACGCCGACAAGATCCAGGGCTCCAAGGTAGACGGCGTCGAGCCGACCTTCGAGTCCATCGCCAGCGGCGACTATCCGGTTTCCCGCTCGCTCTACTTCTACGTCAAGAAGGCCCACGTCGGGACGATTCCCGGCATCGAGGAGTACGTCACCGAGTTCACCAGCGAAAAGGCCTGGGGGCCCGAGGGCTACCTCGCCGACAAGGGCCTGATCCCGCTGCCCGACGACATGCGCGCGGCGGTTGCCAAATCCGCTCAAGCAATGGAGCCATTGGGAAAGCCCGAGTGACCTTGATCCCGGATGCTGGTCCCGGAATACCGCGCGTCTGATCGGAGGCGTGGCCCGCGGCCACGCTCGCGGGCCACGCCGCCCCATCGTTAAGCGGACCCCCACATGCAGTCTTGGCTACTTCTTTTCGCGGTCCTCGCCGTGATGTCGCTGGCGTATCACCTCGGGCGCGCGCGGGCCGTCGCGGTCGCCGGCGGCACCCGCCAGATCAAGAGCCTGCACTCGCTGCCGGGCTACTATGGCTACTACGCCGCGCTCTGGGCCGGGATCCCGGCCCTGCTCCTACTCGGAGCCTGGACAGGTTTCCAGGACACGATCGTCACCGGCCTGATGAAGGCCGAGCTGCCGCCCGAAACGACCGCCGGCCTCTCCGACGGGCGAATCGGACTGTTGGTCAACGACATCAAGAACCTGGCGACAGGCAACATCGTCTCGGGCGACGTGACCCCGGCCCTTCAGGCGGCGGCCGACAACTATGCGCGCCTGACGGAACTCGCTCACCTGACGTCGTGGGCGGTCGCGTTAGCCACCGCGCTCGGGGGGCTGGCCTACGCCTGGAACCGGACCAGCCCGCGCCTGAGAGCACGCAACCAGGTCGAATCGACGGTCATGGCGATCCTGGCGGTCTTCTCGTCCATCGCCATTCTGACCACCCTGGGCATCGTGCTGTCCGTGCTCTTCGAGTCCATGCTCTTTTTTCAGAAGGTTTCCTGGGCGGAGTTCCTTTTCGGCACGCAATGGAGTCCGCAGATCGCGCTGAGGGCCGACCAGGTCGGCGCCTCCGGTGCCTTCGGCGCCGTGCCCTTGTTTGCCGGGACCCTCCTGGTCTCCCTGATTGCGATGCTGATCGCGGTGCCCATCGGCCTGATGGCCGCCATCTATCTGTCCGAGTACGCATCCCACCGGCTGCGCGCCGTGGCGAAGCCGGTTCTGGAGATCCTCGCCGGTATCCCGACGGTGGTTTATGGCTTTTTCGCCGCGCTCACCGTCGCGCCCGCCGTCCGCGATCTCGGTGAATCGATGGGTTTGGCGGTGTCCTCAGATAGCGCCCTGGCCGCCGGTCTCGTGATGGGAATCATGATCATCCCCTTCGTTTCGTCGCTGTCGGATGACGTGATCAACGCCGTGCCCCAGGCGATGCGTGACGGCTCATACGCGCTGGGCGCCACCCATTCGGAGACCGTGCGTAGGGTCATCTTCCCGGCGGCGCTCCCGGGCATCGTCGGCGGGGTCCTGCTCGCGGTCTCCCGCGCCATCGGCGAGACCATGATCGTGGTCATGGCCGCCGGCATGTCGGCGAACCTGACCGCCAACCCGCTCGAGGCGGTAACCACGGTGACGGTTCAGATTGTCACCCTGCTGACCGGGGATCAGGAGTTCGACAGCCCCAAGACCCTGGCCGCCTTCGCGCTCGGGCTGACGCTCTTCGTGGTCACCCTGGCCCTGAACGTGATCGCCTTGCACATCGTGCGCAAGTATCGGGAGCAGTATGAATAGTCGGGTTCCTCTCGGCAGCGGCGGGCCAACGGCGCCGCGCGCCATCGACATCGTCAACGCCGGACTCCATCGGCGCTACAGGGCCGAGAGGCGCTTCCGCCTGATGGGACTTGGGGCGGTCATTCTGGGACTGTCGTTCGTGGCCATCCTGTTCGCCGACATCATCGGCAAGGGCTACACGGCGTTCCAGCAGACCTATATCCAACTGCCGATCCGTTTCGACGCGCGGATCATCGACCCCGCGGCTGAACGCGAGCCTGACCGTCTGTCCCGCGCCGACTACCAGAAACTAGTCCGCGAGGCACTCCTGGCGCAGTTCCCGGAGGTCACCGAGCGTCGCGGCAAGCGCGAGCTCTACCAGCTGATGAGCCCCGGTGCCCCGCAGCAGCTGCGCGAGATGGTGATGGCCGATCCCGGGCTCATCGGTACCGAGCGGGAGGTATGGCTGCTCGCCAACGACGACATCGACATGCTGGTGAAGGGTCACATAGACCGCGGCAGCGCCGAGTCCGAGCGACGCGTGAACGACACGACCATCGCCTGGGTGGATACCCTGGCGGAGCGGGGCATGCTCGAGAGGCGGTTCAACACCAACTTTTTCACCCAGGGTGCCTCCCGCGAGCCGGAGCTGTCGGGCATCGCCGGCGCCCTGGCAGGCTCCTTCTACACCCTGCTGCTGACCCTGTTGCTCTCTTTTCCCATCGGTGTCGGCACGGCGCTATACCTGGAGGAGTTCGCGTCCAAGAACCGGTGGACGGACTTCATCGAGGTCAATATCAACAATCTGGCGGCGGTGCCCTCGATCGTATTCGGTCTGCTGGGCCTTGCGGTGTTCATCAACTTTTTCGGCGTGCCGCGCTCGACGCCGCTGGTCGGCGCCCTGGTGCTGACCCTGATGACGCTGCCCACCATCATCATCGCCAGCCGCGCGGCGCTGAAGTCGGTTCCGCCGTCGATCCGCGAGGCCGCACTGGGCGTCGGCGCCTCACCCCTGCAAACCCAGTTCCATCACGTGCTGCCGTTGGCCATGCCGGGCATGCTCACGGGGACGATCATCGGCATGGCGCAGGCCCTGGGGGAGACCGCGCCGCTGCTGATGATCGGCATGATCGCCTTCATCGTCGACATACCCGCGGGGGTGACGGACCCGGCCACGGTGCTCCCGGTACAGATCTTTCTGTGGGCCGATAGCCCGGAGCGCGGCTTCGTCGAGCGTACCTCGGCCGCCATCATGGTGCTGCTGGCCTTTCTGATCCTCATGAACCTGACCGCGGTGATGTTGCGCCGGCGATTCGAACGACGCTGGTAGGTGACCCGCAAAGTGCATCCAAGGGCGCGCGCCGGGCCGATCGGCGCACGAACCGGATCGAATCGAGGTGGTAGCAATGAACACGATAGTCGCGGATGTTGGCAAGGGCGCAGGCGCGATCCGGGCAATGGACCTGGAGAGGGAATGCGCATTCGAGGGCACCGTGGGTGACTTCACGGTCGCCGACGCACGAATGGTGTGCCGCAATGTCGACGTCTACTACGGCGACAAGCACGCCATCAAGGCTGTGAGCCTGGACCTCGGCAAGCACGAGGTGGTGTCGATGATCGGCCCGTCGGGTTGCGGCAAGTCCACCTTCCTGCGCTGCCTGAACCGCATGAACGACACGATACCAGGCGCCCGGGTAACGGGCAGCGTCAAGCTCGACGGGGTCGACGTCTACGACCGCTCGCTGGACGTGGTGCCGTTGCGCGCCCGGGTGGGTATGGTGTTCCAGAAGCCCAATCCCTTTCCCAAATCCATCTACGAAAACGTCGCCTACGGGCCGCGAATCCACGGACTGACGAGCACAAAGGCGGAGCTCGACGCCCTGGTCGAGTCCAGCCTGCGCAAGGCCGGGTTGTGGGGCGAGGTCAAGGATCGGCTCGACCAGCCGGGCACCAGCCTATCTGGCGGACAGCAGCAGCGGCTATGTATCGCACGGACCATCTCGGTGTCTCCCGAGGTGATCCTGATGGACGAGCCCTGCTCGGCCCTCGATCCGATCGCCACGGCCAGGATCGAGGAGCTGATCGACGAGCTGCATGAGAATTACAGCATTGCGATCGTGACCCACTCCATGCAGCAGGCGGCCCGCGTCTCCCAGCGCACCGCCTACTTCCACCTCGGCGACCTGGTCGAGGTCGGCGAGACCAACCAGATCTTCACCAATCCAAGGCACAAGCTCACCGAGGACTACATTACCGGTCGCTTTGGGTGAGCGGGTGCCACGGCAGCGGCAGCATCAAAGCGTCGGATTCTCAACGGACCCCGTCAATCAAGGTACCTCAGTGAACGACATTACCAAGGGCCATACCGTCCACGCCTACGATGACGAGCTCGGCCGCGTGCGCGGCCTGGTGCTGGAGATGGGCAAGTACGTGCTGGAGCAGACCGCCAACGCCGTCGCCGCCTTGATGACCGGCGACGCGGCCCGCGCGCGGCAAGTGCTGGACAACGAGCCCAAGGTCGATCGGTTCGAGCTCGAGGCCGACGAGGCGATCTTCAGCCTCATTGCCAAACGCCAGCCCGCCGCCCAGGACCTGCGCCTCGTCCTGGCACTCTCGAAGATCGTCGGCGATCTCGAACGGGCCGGGGACAAGGCCGTACAGATCGCCTGGTGTGCGATCCGCCTCCTGGAACGGGGCGGCCAGCATCCGGCCAATAAGATCCTGCACCACGTGCGGCGTCTGGACGAGGTGGCCCGCTCGATGCTGGAGCGCGGTCTCGACGCGCTTGGCCGCGCCGATATCGAGCCCGCGCTCGACGTGTTCTCCGACGACCGCCAGTTGGACGACGAGTTCGACGCGGCCCTGCGTCATCTGATGACCTTCGTGCTGGAGGACAGCTCGCTGGTCGGCCAGGTCCTGGACCTGGTGTTCGCCCTCAAGGCGCTGGAGCGCATCGGCCAGCACGCGACCAACGTCGCCGAGCAGGTGATCTTCGTGGCGAAGGGAAAGGACGTGCGCTACCAGAACAAGGAGGTGCTGGTCGAGACGCTTCGCCACCGGGAGCTGCGCTGACCGCCCCGCCCGCGTCTGCCTGCTCCGCCCGGTTTCCTGTACTCGGAGAAGGGGAGTTGCGTTTATCCCCTGGTTTCGCTTTGAGGTCCTACAGCGTGCATTTTCCCAGGGAGGGCAGGCTGAACGGTGTTACAAGCGGCGTCGCTTCCGGCCCCAGGAGCACCTCGGTCCCAACAGGCAGATCCAAACCGAAGCACGAGTTTGTTCCATTGGCCATGCTGAAACCAAAGCCGTCCTCGTAGGTCGTTCTCACGTTCAGCTGGTAACGGATCTGGTCCCCATCTTCGAGCAGTTCCAAGAGGTCGGTCCGCTCCAACGAAAAGCCCGACAAGCCAATGAACGCCTGATCGGCATCCACCAGGCCTTCGTAGGCAACCGCCACTGTATTCCCACCTGCCGTCGCCCGCACTGAGTAGTCGCGCGTGACGCCGCCGCAGCTCTCCTCCCACAGGTACAGCCCCGCGTCGGTCGCCGGGTCGTAGGTCGGCGCCCCGCAGATCTCCGCCACCGGGGGGTGGCGCAGCCTGATAGGTGGTCAGGTCGAACGGTGCGGTCATCGGCGTCGCGTTCGGTCCCACCAGCACCGGCGTGCCCGCGGGCAGGTCCAGCCCAAAGCAGACGCTCGCACCGCTTGCGACGCTGAAGTCGAAGCCGTCCTCGTACTGCTTTCTCACGATTAGCTGGTAGTCAATCTGCAGCCCGCTGTTCACCAGCACATCCGTGCTCTCAAGCGAAAACGGGGTCACCACGCTGAAGGCCTCGGTCGCATCCACCTGTCCGGCGTAGGTCACCGTGCTCGCGCTGCCTCCTCCCGCGGCCCGCACCGCGAAGCTGCGCATGGGATTTCCGCAGTTCTCCTCCCACAGGTACAGCCCCGCATCGGTCGCCGGGTCGTAGGTGGGGGCACCGCAGGATGAATCTGCCGCCTCGATACGCGCATTGGGACCGACGAACATGCGATGTTGGAACATATCGGGGTGACGATTACCCAGCCCGTCGACACCGTCCGGGTACTGATCGGGGTAGTCACCGTCGACCGCCGCGACACGCGCCTTAAATCCGCCCACCAGGCTCGATGGCGAGGGCCCGACCGCGGTGTAGGCGGCGAAGTGGTGGAACAGGTCGCCGTCGTTCGGTGACGTGTCGACGGTCAGCGCATAAGTCCTGCCTGCAGCCAGCGTGACAGGCTCGGTGAGGTCCACATACCGGAATTCGCCCAGCCGATAGCTCGTGCCGTTGTTCACTATCGCGTTTGCAAGGATCTGCTGAGATTCGCGATCGAAAAGCCGCACCACGTGGACCGCGTCAAGCCCGTCCGGAACCCCAACCGTCTGCCCGTCGCTGTTGGTCGAGGTCTCCTGGTTGAGCTGATCATCGGCAGCGTCGTCCCACATTCCGAGGCTCCGGACCACTACGGGCTGGTTTCCGACGGTGAACTGGTAGCCGATCGCACCGCTACGGTCGTTGCGCAGGTCCACCCCGCCGTCCGTATGCAGGATCTGACCGTCCCCGAGTCCAAGATCGCGGCTGTAGCCTTTATTGTGAAAACGCAGCAGACGCGAGGCCAGCGTATCGACCAGTGACTGATGCTCCGGGCCTCCAGAAGATCGATGTCCTGATGCAGGTCGGCGTCGAGGTCGAACAGCTTGATGGGCACCGCCTGACCCTGGTCGGCGCCGCTGAGCCTGTCGCGGTTGACCAGACTGCCGTCGATCATCATCAGAAGGGACTGCTCCCGCACGGCGAGGGCAGCGTCATCGGGCAGGTCGTTCGTACTCAGGCTGTCGTCGTGGCTCACCAGCGAGTGGGACCGGCGTGAACTGCGAGCCGGGCACCTGACCCAGCAGGGCGGGTAGGACATTCTCACTGTCCTCGGCCTCGTCCGGCCCCATGGCGTGGCCGAGCAGGCCGGCGAAGCTTGCGTAGAGGTCGACCTGGCCGAAGTTGGCCGAGCTGACCGCACCCGCCGGCACGCCGCCGCCCGGCCAGGCGACGATGAAGGGCACTCGATGTCCGCCCTCGTAGAGCGACTGCTTTCGGTCCCGCAACCCGGCAGAGGCTACGCCGCCACGATCCGATCCGTTGTCGCTGGTGAAGATGACCAGGGTGCTCTCGCGCATCGGCCGACCGGTGCGTGGGTCGTTTACCGTCTGCAAGCTTGTCGAGAAGCAGACCCAGGGCGAGGTCGTTCTCGTAGACCATATCACCTCGCGTATCGCTGTCGCTGCCGTCAGTGAACAGGGCCTGGTCCAGGACGGGAAAAACCCGCCCTTGCACAACGATCTGCATCGGCCGGGTCGTAGGGGGCATGGTTGGCGTTCGGTGCGTAGTACAAGGAAGAACGGCTTCTGACACCATTCGCTACGTGTTCGTCGATGTAGTCGAGGGCGCGGTTGATGTAGCGCTCGCCCATGCGCTGCTGGTCCCAGTCGGCCACCCCGGCCCGGCGCTCTCCAACGCCGGCTTGTGGCGGCGCGCCGTTCCAGGTAGGAACGCCGACGAACGCGTTGTTCTCGATGTAGGCCTTTAGCGTCCTAGGGTAAGTGAATCTGGAAGTTGCCGCCAAGGCCGAAAAAGTAGTCGAATCCATGGGCGAGTGGACCGTCCAGGATGCTGGTCAAATACCCTCCGCCCGGGCTCTCGCCGACTCGTATCTTGTTCCAGTTCGCCTCATCGTGCGTTGGTGATGACCGCCGGCTGACCATCGCGGCCCATCCAGGTAAATCCCAAGTGCCATTTGCCGATGGCGGCCGTGCGGTAGCCCTGCTTCTGGAGAAGAGTAGCCAGAGTAGGGCGCTCTGCGGCCAATCAGGGGTGACTTAGCCCAAGCGCCTATGACGCCGTGTTTATTGTAGGTCCGCCACGGGTACCGGCCGGTGAGCATGGCATACCGGCTGGGTGAGCACATGGAGGACGCTGAATGCACGTCGGTGAACAGAAGACCTTGCGCCGCCAATCGCTCCAAATTCGGCGTAAGAAGTGTCTTGGTGATCGGTTCAGCCGTTGGGCCGAGTGTCTTCCCAAGGTACGCGCTGGTGTCTCCAATGCCCATATCGTCCACCATCATCACGATGATGTTTGGGCGCAACGGCTTGGGGTCCCCGATACAAAACGGGGAGGCCGCCGGCACCTTATCCGGACCCACGTGCACAAGTGTTCCCGCCGGCACGTCCGCTTTGAAACATACTTGCGCAGAACTGGGAGCGCTGAAGGAAAAGCCGTCCTGATAGGGGCTTCGCACGGACATCCGATAGGTGATCTGGAGGCCGCCGCCCAGCTGCTCGAGCACATCGCTGGACTCCAGCGCGAAGGGCGTCACTTCAACGAAGGCAAGGTCGCTGTCCACCCCGCCCTCGTAGGTCATAACCGTCGCGGAACCGCCTTGCAGGGCCCTGACGCTGAAGCTCCGCACCGTGTCGCCGCAGTTCTCCTCCCACAGATAAAGCCCGCTATCGACCGCCGCGTCCAGGTTCGGGGCTCCGCAGAGCTCCGCGTCCACTGTCGCCGCGAGATTGCTTTGGTTCCCCGCTGCATTGTCGTGCGGCGCAGCGACCCCGGCGCTTAAGAACCCCGGTACACTGCAAAGGAGGAAACAGACCACAACGAGGTTGCCTGCCAAATGTTTTTTTGCGCCATAATCGTTACTATTCCATCGCGTCCTCGCAACCTGTGATCTGGTTCACTGTAACTGGTGCCAGCAATATACCGAAAATCAACGTAGCGGTTGAGCGCAAACGGTTTGCTCACCCGCGGTTACCCGGCTCCTGCGTCATCTGATGACCTTCGTGCTGGAGGACAGCTCGCTGGTCGGCCAGGTCCTGGACCTGGTGTTCGCCCTCAAGGCGCTGGAGCGCATCGGCCAGCACGCGACCAATGTCGCCGAGCAGGTGATCTTCGTGGCGAAGGGAAAGGACGTGCGCTACCAGAACAAGGAGGTGCTGGTCGAGACGCTTCGCCGCCGGGAGCTGCGCTGACCGCCCCGCCCGCGTCTGCCTGCTCCGCCCGGTTTCCTATACTCGGAGTAGGGGAGTTGCGTTAACGCGAGCCCCGGCGGCTGGAGACGATGGGGTTTCCGGTACCCACTCGGCTATGGGCTTTTCTGCGCCAACAAGTGGCATCCCCTAAGGGACGACCATCGCGGATGCCAATGCCGACGGGCGGCTCGATCTGTCGGTCATCGCGACCGACACCGAGACCGGTAGAACAGTGTCACGCACCAAGGATGTCGCGACCGGGGAGACGATCAGCACCGTCGCATGGCCCTGTGAAATGACCCTTCGCCAGGGTCCCGGGAGCGGTTCCGGGGACCCTGACGCGGCTTGTCAGTGAGCCGCCAAGGTACCGGCGGCGTGGGGGGCGTCGGTGGAGGAGGGGACCCATTCCCCAGCGCCCGCTTGGACGATCCTGACCGGGATGCTGCCGTCGCGGGCCATTGATCGCCGGAGCCGCGAGGAGAGGCGTCCCTTACCGTTGCTGCCCATCAGAATTAGCTGGGCCCCGATCTGCCGCGCCACCTCGGGGATCCTGGTCTGCGGAACCCCGGAGACCAGGCGGACCGTCGCCCGATCCAACGCGCCCCGTTGATCCGGGTGCCGGGCGGCAGCGTCAGCGAGGAACGCGTTCAACATCTGTCTCGCGATCTCGTCAATGGGCAGCAGCCGGTCAATGCCGCCGGTGCGCCGATAGTAGCCCGGGGATCCGCCGGGCTCGTGCACCACATGCAGCACCACGAGCGGCGCCTGGGAGGACTCCGCCAGCCGGGCGGCCGTGAGCAGGGCGGCCTCCGACTCGCGGCAGAAACCGACACAGGCAAGAATCGGCCTGTCTAACGAGACTACCGCGGAATTCGCGCTCATTTTCTACACGCCTCTTTAAGGACTTCCCCGGTATTCTCTTGGATCTCCGTGACGCGCTCGTTACTTGCCGGTGATCGTTTGGTGATTTCGCGCGCGCCGGGCCTTAGCCATCAGGGTTCCGTTGCTACCCGCTCAGCGTTCAAGTGAGGTGATTCCGATGATGCCGATCCCGTCCCTGTCGACGATGCTTCTTTCGGTCGGGGCCATCCTGGCCTCGTCAGTGCCCGGCGCAGGGCCATGGGCGGCAGGGATGCCGCCGCTCTGGGGTTATGGCGTCAAATCTTGCTCATCCTTTCTCGCCGTCGCCCCCGCGGCAGGGACCCCGACGGCGGTCACCGGCGAGGAATATCTACGTTACCGGGAGTGGCTCGCCGGCCTGATCTCCGGGCTCAATCTGGCTACCGGTGCGGACGTGTTGCGCGGCGCCGAGCTGGATGCCGCGCTGACCCGGGTTCAGGCCAACTGCAAGGAGACCCCGAGCGACGATTTCTTCAATGCAAGCATGAGGCTGGTGCAGGCCCTGAGCAAGAAAGGTTGAGCGTTCAGGTTGCGCCCCACGGAGCGCGAGCCGATCAAGTGCCAGGATGGCATTTGGTCAGTATCTCCTTGGCTGGCCGCGGCGTTCGCCCAGACGTCTCCGCTGTTCGCGTCGCTTGCGTATCTCCGACCTCGGCCGGACAATTCCGAGGCGGCCCTCTCGTGTGGCCGTGAACGCGAACCGGATCTGAATCTAAGGAGAACTGCTGATGGCGAACGAGGGCTACCACGAGCCGATTGACGAGCTATCCGACGAGACCCGCGACATGCACCGGGCTATCACGTCTTTGATGGAGGAGTTGGAGGCCGTTGATTGGTACAACCAGCGGGTGGACGCCTGTAAAGACGCGGAACTGCAGGCGATCCTGGCCCACAACCGGGATGAGGAGAAGGAGCACGCGGCCATGGTCCTCGAGTGGATCCGCCGCAAGGATCCCAGTTTCGACAAGGAGCTCCGGGACTACCTGTTCACCGACAAGCCGATTGCACACCTTTGACGCCGTGCGGTGCCGGGGCGGGGCGGCTCCCAGTCTGCGCTGACCGAACACCGATTTCTTGAGCTACCCGTCTCCCTAGAACAGCACGCCAATCCCGCCGCCTACGCCCCCGCTGCCGCCGCCGATGCCGATGGTTACCCAGGGACGGCGGTTGCCGCTGGCCGAGTCGGTGTCATCCAGCAGCCGGATGTCCCGGCTCTGCACCAGCGGAAAGACATAGGAGGCGCCGCCCACCGATCCCTCCCGAGTGCCGGTGACTAGACCGGCGACGCTCACCTGGCTGCCCGGGCGGTAGTCGGCCGTCTCCAGATAGCCCGAGTGAATCACGACGAAGCGTCCCACGGGCTCGGCACCGGACTCGGGCCGGCCGCAACGATCCAGCGGGTAGCCGACGACCTCGATTTCGGTCTGGTCCTTGAGGTTGCTCGCCGCCGCGATCGTGCCGCCCCATCGGACGAGCTCGCCGGTGTGCCGCCCGGTGGCCGCAACCTCGGCCGGAGTGACGGCCGGGTTGCCCGTCGGCCGCTCGCAATCCGTGCTCGCGCATCCTGCCAGAAGCAGGGCGGCGACCAGCGTTGAGGCGTCCAAGAGTCTCATCGGCGGCTACCAACCGAGCGATCGGTCACTTCAGGGATCAGAATCGCAAAGGACACAGAGAACACACCCGAACGGCGGCATATTCGGCCTCTCCATAATGACCTTGGCGCGTTTGCGGCTCGATTGGCTGCAATCGTCAACCTGTCAGTGCGGCAAACACCGCCGGCAGCCGCTCAGGCAGCCGCTCGACATTGTCCACGATAGAGTAGCTGTTCTCGCCGAAGATGCGCGCCACATAGCGGTCCGCGTTGGGGTCGAGGGTCAGACAGTAAGTGTAGACGCCCTGCATGGCCAGGTCCTCGACCGCCTTCTTGGTGTCGTGGCGCAGGTACTGCGGATCGCGCTCGTCGATGTCGGCGGGCTCGCCGTCGGTGATCACCAGCACCAGGCGCTTCTGGGCCGGCTGCTGGGTCAGGTGCCAGCCGGCGTGGCGCAGCGCGGCGCCCATGCGGGTGGAGAGCCCGCCCTTCATGCCCGCCATGCGCGACTTGGCCTCGTCGTCGTAGGGCTGGTTGAAGTCCTTGAAGCGGTAGTACTGGACGTCGTGCCGGCCGTCGGAGGCGAAGCCGTGCACCGCGAAGTTGTCGCCGATGGAGTCGATCGCCCAGGCCAGAAGCCCGGTGGACTCGCGGGTGAGGTCCAGGATCGAGGGCGCCTCCGCGTGGCCGGGCTCGCCTTGCTTGAAACCGACCTTCTCGTTGGTGGACTCGGAAAGGTCCATCAGCACGACGATGGACAGGTCGCGGATGTGGCGGGTGATGCGGATGTTGATCCGCGGGTCCGGCATGATGCCGCGGCGGATGTCGATCATGGCCCGTACGGCGGCATTCAAGTCCAGCTCCTCGCCCTCCTCGTAGCCGCGCCGGCGCACGATCCCCTGGGGTTGCAGGGCGTCGATCAGGTGGCGGATGCGGCTGGCGACGGGCTTGTGCTTGGTCAGGATCTCGTCCATCAGCTCGGGGTCGCCCCGGCCTTGGCGGCGCTCGATCACCGTCGCCCAGTCGGGGCGGAACAGCTGCACGTGGTAATCCCACTCCTGGTAGTGGTAGGGCTCGGAGACCGGCTCCTTGCCCCACATCTCGTTGTAGCTTACGCCCTTGTCCTCGTAGGGGAAGAGCTCGGTCGAGCACACCCAGATCTCCTGCGCATCGTCGCCGGCCAGCTCGCAGTCCACCGCGTTGGCCATCTCCACGACCGAGACGTACTTGCGGACCTGTTGCTGTGACGCGGGGAGGTAGTCCATCCCCTGGGCGACGAACAGGTTCTCGGCAAACTCCCAGACATAGCGGTTGTCGTCCCGGTAGGGCAGGGGCCAGTTCTCCAGAACCCGGAGGTTGGGCAGCGCCACGGACTGGACGACCTTGTTGTAGAAGGTCATTCCCGCGTCCCAGCTGATCTGGTTGTCGTCCGGGCGCTGGGCGACGGCCTTGCGAAAGTCCGCGGCGGTGTCGTTGATCACCGTCAGCGCGTCCCGGTAGTGCTCGTCGAGCAGGGCCTGGGCCATGCGCATCATCAGGTCCATCATCGGATGCAGCTCGGTGAAGTCCTCTTGGGGCGACAGCGGAGCGGTGAAGAACCGGAGCCAGAGCTTCTTCAGGCCCGGAAAATCCCTAATGGCGAGCGCCTCGACCCGGGCGTCCTCGAAGATCTCGATGAACTTCATCTGGGCCGGGCTGAGCTGTTCGGCGCTGATGCGCTTGTGGGTGTAGACCATGTGGGCCGCACAGTGAGCGGCCGCCGCGCGGTAGAGCTCGACGCCCGGGATGCCGCGGTAGGCGTCGAAGGCGTCCGGCAGGTGGACCTGAAAGTCCTGGATGAACGGCTTGAGGCCCTGACGGGTCTCGTAGTCGCCGGAGGTGGGGCGCATGAAGAAGGCGCGTGCCCAGAGCGCCCGCAGATAGAAGTTGAGCTTGCGCTGGTTGTCGACGAACAGGGTGCCGCGACGCTCCTTCTGCAGTACGGCGCGGGAGGAGTCGGTCTTGAGACCGAAGTAGGCCATCTGACCGTCCAGGTCGCGCTGGTGGGCCTGGGCGCCCCACAGAGCCCAGCGTCGCAGGCCCCCGAGGGTCAGCTTGGAGAGCAGTTCGTCCATGTTCTCCATCATCGGGCGCAGCCCGCGCGGGGCCTTGCCCGCGAGCTGATGGAGCAGGTTGAGGAAACCGCGCATCACGTCGGCGTCGCCCAGGCGGTTCGCGGCCAGGGGCATGTTGGCCATCATCAGGGTGATGACGGTGCCGGAGGTGTGTGACGAGAGCTTCATCAGGGCGCTGACGATGTCGGGGATGATGTCCTCACCGACCTCCTTGGCCACGCCCGGCATCTCCTGGACGTAGGTGAGGATCAGGTCCTCGCCCTTGTTCAGGGTGCACATGGCCTTCATGCCGGTGAGATAGTGCTCGAGCCCCCGCGGGGACATCACACGCGCGGCCTCTTGATAGCTCGAATCGAGCGCCTGCTTGTGCTCGTGCTCGGGCGCTGTCTTGAGGCAGGAGACGTATTCGCTGAAGTCGATGGACATGGGTGTCACCCGATGTGTTCCGCTGGCGCGCCGAGGCCGCCCGGATCGGAACTGGCGCTCAGTCCAGCCTGTGCTGAAAGTCGATGCTGATGCGGTCCGCCGCCACGGGGCGGAAGCGGGCGTCCGCGAAGCTCTTGTGGTCCGGGTTTTCGCGGTAGGAATCGATCACCGCCGGGTGGGCGAACCGCACCAGCCAGCAGTGCCGATAGGCCGAGCCATCCGTGAGACTGGTGCCCGTGACCACATGGCGCACGCCGGGGATGGCGCCAAGCACCCGGCGTCCCTCGGCCATCATGTCGGCGGTCTCGCCGGGGTCCGCGCCGCCGGTGTTGTAGACGATCAGATGCTCGACCTCACGCCAGGGACGGCACGCCGCGGCGATCTCGTCCGCCCGCCCGGCGCCGCCCCAGAGCGCGATACAGCGCGCGACCTCGGTGCGGATGGCGTCCTGAATGCCTCGGGTAAGATCGGTGTAGGAGCGGTTGTCCGCGATTTGCGCGCTGGCGCGGATGGCGGACCCGGCCGCATCCGCGAGCGCCGTGTAGTAATTGATCTTGGCCACGCCGTTCTCGACCAGGCGCCGGAACTGCTCGTCGCTGAGGCCCGTGCCGCCGTGAATCACCAGCGGGATGCGGAGTTGCTCATTGATCGCCGCCAGCCGATCGAAGTCGAGCCGGGGCTCTCCTCGCATGCGCCCGTGGACGGTGCCTATGGATACCGCGAGGAAGTCGACTCCCGTCTCGCGGACGTAGCGCTCGGCCTCCTCGGGTGCGGTGTAGATCACCTCCCCCGGGTGGCGCTCCGCGTCCTCGCCTTCCACGCCGGCCACATAACCGAGCTCCCCTTCCACCGGGATGCCGCAGGCGTGGGCCATCTCCACCACCGCGCGGGTGCGGGCGATGTTCTCCTCCAGCGGCTGCGTGGAGGCATCCACCATGACGCCGTTGAATCCCTGGTTGATGCCGCGAACCGCGGCCTCCAGGGAGCTGCCGTGGTCCAGGTGGACGGCAACCGGCACGCTCGCCCGCTCGGCGGCGGTCCGCACCGCGGACATGATCAGCTCTGGATCGAAGTAGGCGTAATGGGACTCCGCCAGGCTCAGGATCACCGGCGCGCGCTGCTGTTCGGCGCCGGCGACGATGGCCTGCAAGAAGTCCAGGCTGACCAGATCGAAGGCCCCCACCGCGTACCCGTTGGCATGGGCGTGGCGCAGCATGTCCCCCATATCCACCAGCATCTCGTCGGTCCTCGCTCAGTCGTTCCGGGGCAGGGCCGCCAGCGAATCAGAAGTAGGTGTTGACCGCCGCGTCCAGGGTGTCGCGCATGTCGGGGTCGTCCGTCAGCGGGCGGACCAGCGCCATCTGGCAGGCGGACTGCGCGTCGATGCCCTTGCCGATCAGCTGGGCGGCGTAGACCAGGAGGCGGGTGGACATGCCCTCGTCGAGGCCGTGACCCTTGAGGTTGCGGCTGCGCTGGGCGACCTGGACCAGCTTCTCGGCGGTCTTGGCGTCGATCCTGCCCTCGTGGGTGACGATCTCGGTCTCGATCTCCGCGGACGGATAGTCGAAGTCCATCGCCCCGAAGCGCTGCTTGGTGGACTGCTTGAGGTCCTTCATCAGGCTCTGATAGCCAGGGTTGTAGGAGATGACGATCTGGAAGTCCGGGTGGGCATGCACCAGCTCGCCCTTCTTCTCCAGCGGCAGGTTGCGGCGGTGGTCGGTCAGGGGGTGGATGACCACCGTGGTGTCCTGGCGGGCCTCGACCACCTCGTCCAGGTAGCAGATGGCGCCGATGCGTGCGGCCACCGTCAGCGGGCCGTCCTGCCACTTGGTGCCGTTGATATCGAGCAGGAAACGACCGACCAGGTCGGAGGCGGTCATGTCCTCGTTGCAGGCGACGGTGATCAGCGGCTTCTGCAGCTTCCACGCCATGTATTCGACGAAACGGGACTTGCCGCAACCGGTCGGTCCCTTGAGCATGACGGGCATGCGCGCGTCATAGGCCGCCTGGTACATCTCCACCTCGTTCGTGACGGGGCGGTAGTAGGGCTCTTCTGTGATCAGATACTGGTCGCGGTCCGTCATTACGGAAGCCTCCGGCGTGCAGCTGGCAGCTAGTGCGCTACTCGCATTCTCTGTCATGGCGAAGCATCACCAAGCGACAACGGTCGACGTCGCGTGCGACGCTGGCCGCTGACGGTTGGCGGCTGCCTAGAACGAAAAGCCCCCACCCCGCCGGGCGGAGCAGGGGCTTCCGGGTTCAGGCGTTAGCCTGAATGGTCATTACACCGCCTTGCCGCGGTAGATGACCATGGATGCACCGGCTGACTGGGCGTAATTGTCGAAGCCGAGCAGACGCACGTGGTTCTTCGGATGCGCCTTGTGGCAGGCCTCGCACTCGGCGAGGATGGCGTCGACGTCGGTCTCGCCGAACATCGGCAACTTCCACATGTACCAGTAGTTCTGGAACGCGTTCTCCGGCTCGCAGTGCTCGATGCCCGGGTTCCAGCCCTTGGACACGATGTACTCGATCTGCTTGCGGATCTTCTTCGCGTCCATGGGGGGCAGATAGGAGAAGGTCTCGAACTTGCGGCTGCCGGCATCGGACAGACTGGACTTGTAGTCTTGCATTTCGCTCATTGGGTGTTCCTCTGCGAATACGTGTACTTGATGTGGTTCGGGTTCGCTGGCTAGCGGCGATCAAGCCTTCAGCTATTGGCTGTTAGGTCGTGTCGAGTCCGGCGGCGAAGCCGCCGGACAGCTATCCGCTAATCGATCAAAGCTTACTTGTGGGCCACGTCTAGCTTGTCGACGGTGTCGAACTCGAACTTGATCTCTTTCCAGGTCTCCATGGCGGCCTTCAGCTCGGGGCTGGACTTGGCGGCCTTGGTCAGGATGTCCTTGCCTTCCTTCTCCAACTCGCGACCCTCATTGCGAGCCTCGACGCAGGCCTCGACGGCCACACGGTTGGCCGCGGCGCCGGCCGCGTTGCCCCACGGATGACCCAGGGTGCCGCCGCCGAACTGCAGGACGGAGTCGTCGCCGAATATGCTGACCAGAGCCGGCATGTGCCAGACGTGGATACCGCCGGAGGCAACCGGCAGTACGCCGGGCATGGAGCCCCAGTCCTGGTCGAAGAAAATGCCGCGGCTGCGGTCCTCTTTGATGTAGCTGTCACGCATGATGTCGATCCAGCCCAGGGTCGCGTCGCGGTCACCCTCCAGCTTGCCGACGACGGTGCCGGAGTGCAGGTGGTCGCCGCCGGACAGACGCAGAATCTTGGTCAGCACCCGGAAGTGGATACCGTGGTGCGGGTTGCGGTCGAGCACGGCGTGCATGGCGCGGTGGATGTGCAGCAGCATGCCGTTGTCGCGGCACCACTGGGCCAGGCCGGTATTGGCAGCCAGGCCACCGGTGAGGTAGTCGTGCATGATGATCGGGGCGCCGATCTCTTTCGCGTACTCGGCGCGCTTCATCATTTCGCCGCAGGTGGGAGCGGTGACGTTCAGGTAGTGACCCTTACGCTCGCCGGTCTCGGCCTCGGCCTTGAGGATGGCCTCCATGACGAAGTCGAAACGGTGCTTCCAGCGCATGAACGGCTGGGAGTTGACGTTCTCGTCGTCCTTGGTGAAGTCCAGACCGCCACGCAGGCCCTCATAACAGGCGCGACCGTAGTTCTTGGCGGACAGGCCCAGCTTCGGCTTGATGGTGCAGCCGAGCAGCGGACGTCCGTACTTGTTCATGATGTCGCGCTCGACCTGGATGCCCTGTGGCGGGCCATTGCAGGTCAGCACATAGGCTACCGGGAAACGGATGTCTTCCAGGCGCAGGGCGCGCAGGGCCTTGAAGCCGAACACGTTGCCGACCAGAGAGGTCAGCACGTTTACCACGGAGCCTTCCTCGAACAGATCGATCGGATAGGCCACGAAGGCGTAAAAGCAGGTGTCGTCGCCTGGCACATCCTCGATCGCGTAGGCGCGTCCTTTGTAATAGTCGAGGTCGGTCAGCAGGTCCGTCCAGACGGTGGTCCAGGTGCCGGTCGAGGACTCGGCCGCCACGGCTGCTGCAACCTCTTCACGGGGGACGCCCGGCTGCGGGGTGACTTTAAAGCACGCCAGGATGTCGGTCTCCTTGGGCGTATAGTCGGGCATCCAGTAGGTCTCGCGGTACTCTTTGACGCCCGCGTTGTAAGTCTTTGCCATTGGCGATGGTCCTCCGAAACGAGATGAAGACAAGAGATGCCGGCCCCGGCCGGTGTTGTTCCCGCCCGTGTAAGCTGATCACGGGGCCTGGAACCTGGCGCGAAATTATAGGCGGCAAGTATATAACTGCTAGTAAATATTTCTAATGAGTTAGATAAGAATATACTTATGTCTGACGCTTCTGTCGACTTGCAGGTGCAAACTCGCCCATGAACATTTCGCTCCGGCAGCTCCGCGTCTTTGAGGCCGTGGCGCGCCAGTTGAGTTACACGCGCGCCGCCGAGGAGCTTCACCTGAGCCAGCCGGCGGTATCGATGCAGGTGCGTCAGCTCGAGGACCTGGTCGGGACGCCCCTGTTCGAACGGCTCGGCAAGTCGATCGCGCTAACCGAGGCCGGGGGCGAGGTCTACCACTACAGCCTCAGCATCAATCGCTCGCTGCAGGAAATGGAGGAGGTGCTCGAATCCCTGAAGGGCGTCAGCCGTGGGCAGGCTCCATGTGGCGGTGGCCAGCACGGTCAACTACTTCGCGCCGCGCCTGCTCGCCCGTTTCCATCAGCGTTTCCCCGGCATCAACCTGCGGCTGGATGTCACCAACCGGGAGTCTCTGGTGCGGCTGCTGGAGGCCAACAGCGTCGACCTGGTTCTGATGGGTATGCCGCCCGAGGACGTCGACGTGGAATCCGAGGCCTTCATGGACAATCCGCTGGTGGTGATCGCCCCGCCCGAACATCCCCTGGCGGGCGAGCGCCGGATTCCGCTGGCCCGGCTTCAGGCCGAGGTGTTCGTGATGCGTGAGCCCGGCTCGGGTACGCGCCAGGCGATGGAGCGGTTCTTCGCCGAGCGCGGCCTCGCGATTCGGCACGGCATGCAGATGACGCGCAACGAGGCCGTGAAGCAGGCGGTGCGCTCGGGCCTGGGTCTCAGCGTGGTGTCGCTGCACACCATCGAGCTGGAGCTGGAGACGCGGCGTCTGGTGACCCTCGACCTGGAGGGTTTTCCGCTACAGCGCCAGTGGTACCTGGTCTACCGCCGCGGTAAACGCCTTTCGCCCGCTACGAGGGCCTTTCGCGATTTCGTCGTGGACGAGGCGCCACGGATCGCCGCGGCCAAGCCCCAGGCGGTCGAGCCGCCTGCCTGACCGGCCGATTTTTAGTCATACCCCAGAATAATTGCCGTAATCCGATTGACAGGCGTCCCACCGTGCGTTTTCTTGGCGCGGCGGAAGAGAACCGCGCACCGATGCCTGTCAGCACGGTCTCAACTCCCGCCCGTATGGGTAGCTTGCTGGGGCCTACTGAACAACACGCGGCCGCATCGACTACACTAGCCAGTCACCGCCTAGGCCCCAAGTCCAGCCCATGCCCGACCGCATACCGAGCGACGCCGGCGTCGCCTTCCACCGCCATGCGCTGCTCAACACCATCGAGCAGCCGTCGGACCTGCGCGGGCTGTCCGAGGCCCAGCTGCCCCGGCTAGCCGAGGAGCTGCGCGGATTCCTGATCGACAGCGTGTCTCAAACCGGCGGCCATCTCGCGGCCGGTCTCGGGGTCGTGGAGCTGACCATCGCGCTGCACTATGTCTTCAACACCCCGCGGGACCGCTTGGTGTGGGACGTCGGGCATCAGGCCTATCCTCACAAGATCCTGACCGGGCGTCGGTCGAGGATGCCCAGCCTGCGCCAGGAGGGGGGCCTGTCCGGGTTCCCGAAGCGATCCGAGAGCGAATACGACAGCTTCGGTGTCGGCCACTCCAGCACCTCGATCAGCGCCGCCATGGGCATGGCGCTCGCCGCCCGGCAGCAGGGCGAGCGGCGTCATGTGGTGGCCGTCATCGGCGACGGGGCGCTGAGCGCCGGCATGGCCTTCGAGGCCCTGAACCACGCCGGGTCGATGGACCTCGATCTGATGGTGATTCTGAACGACAACGACATGTCGATCTCCCCGCCTGTGGGCGCCATCAGCAATCACCTGGCGCGCCTGCTGTCCGGAAAGCTCTACACCAGTGTTCGCGAGGGCGGAAAGTCCGCGTTGCGCGCCATGCCGCACCTGCGGGAGCTGGTGGGGCGCTGGGAAGAGCACATGAAGGGGATGGTGATGCCGAGCACCCTGTTCGAGGAGCTCGGCTTCAATTACATAGGCCCGATCGACGGACACGAAGTCCACGCCCTGGTGGGCACACTGCGGAACATGAAGGACATGCCGGGGCGGCGTTTCCTGCACGTGGTCACCCAGAAGGGCCGCGGCTACGAACCGGCCGAGGGTGAGCCGGTAGCCTTCCACGGCGTTACCCCATTCGATCGTAAGACAGGCAAGCTCCACATCGGAAAGCCGGCCGGACTGACCTACACCCAGGTTTTCGGGGGCTGGCTCTGCGACACGGCCGCCCATGACCCGCGTCTGGTCGGGATCACGCCGGCCATGTGCGAGGGCTCGGGTCTGACCGCGTTTTCAAAGCGATTCCCGGACCGGTACTTCGATGTCGGTATCGCCGAGCAGCATGCCGTCACGCTGGCCGCGGGTATGGCCTGCGAGGGCGCAAAGCCGGTGGTGGCGATCTACTCGACGTTCCTGCAGCGGGCCTACGACCAGTTGATCCACGACGTCTGCCTCCAGGACCTGGATGTCACCTTCGCCGTCGACCGCGCCGGACTGGTCGGCGCGGATGGGGCCACCCACGCGGGCAGCTTCGACCTGAGCTACGGGCGGCCACTGCCCAACCTGGTGATCATGGCCCCGTCCGACGAGAACGAGTGCCGCCGGATGCTGAAGACCGCCTACGAGCACCCGGGTCCGGCCATGGTCCGCTACCCGCGCGGCTCAGGGCCCGGTGTGGCCGTGGATCCGTCGGCGCCGGCGCTCCCGCTCGGCCGTGGCGAGTTGGTGCGGGAGGGCGGGGGGGCCGCCTTGCTGGCCTTCGGCAGCCTGGTCGCCCCGGCCCTGGCCGCGGCGGACGAGCTGGGTGCGACGGTCGCCAACATGAGGTTCGTCAAGCCGCTGGACGAGACGCTGGTGCTCGACCTGGCGCGCCGCCATCAGCTGTTGGTGACCCTTGAGGAGAACAGCGTTGCGGGCGGCGCCGGCAGCGGTGTGGCGGAGCTGCTGTCCGCGAACGGCCTCGTCGTGCGCTGCATTCACCTTGGTTTGCCCGACCGCTACATCGATCATGCGAGCCATGGGGCACAGCTCGCCGCCTGTGGTCTCGACGCCGCCGGGATCGTCGCCGCGGTTCGCGCCGCGCTGCAGGAGCGCACCCTGGACGGTTCCCTGGGGCTCGGTACCGGCGCCCGATGAGCGCCGGAGTGCGCCGCGGACTCGTCGCGCTCGCGCTGGTCGCGGTCCTGTTGCTGATCCTGGGGCCTTTTGCCCTGGCCGGGCACGTCGAGCGGGCCTATCGCGGGTTGTTGGCGGGGCTTATCCAGGCCCTGCCGAACGGGAGCCTGGTCTCCGAGCACTACGAGCGGGGCTGGTTCCGGTCCGGTTCCAGCGCCGAGCTGCTGTTCCAGCCGGGGCCCGACGGCGCACCCACCGGTGCGCCCATGCGGATCCGGCTCGACAGCCGCATCGAGCAGGGCCCGGGCCCCTGGTTCTCGCCCCGCTTCCCGCCGGTGCTTGCGCGCGTGCTGACTCGCGTAGAGCTGGACGGCCTGCCGGTGGCCGTGCCCACGTCCCTGTTGACGACCGATATTCAGGCCGACGGCGGCGGTGTCGCCCGACTGGAGGTGCCGGCGGCCGAGGGGCGCGTTGAGGGCGGCGGCTACCGGCTGCGGAATGGGGCGATCGAGGGTCGCGCCGAGTTCGCCGCCAATCTCGAAAGGCTGTCGATCGAGGCCGAGTTGCCATCGATCGAGTTGATCGCCTCCGCGGGGGCGCCGATCGCCCGGCTCACGGATGGCGCGCTGCGCACCGAGCTGGAGCAGGGCCCGGGCCCGCTCTATGCCGGACGCGGCCGGCTAACGGTCGCGTCGGCCGTTCTCGGCGGGGCCCGATCCGAAGTCGGCACGGCTACCGAGCTCGAAGGGCTATCGGTCGAGCTTGCCCATACCCCGGCCGAAGGGCTGCTCGGCGTTCGGGTCGATCTCGGCGCGGACCGCGTTCAAGGCGGTGGGGCGAGCTTCCGGGCGGCCCGGCTGGCGGTGAACGCCGAGCGGCTGGACGTCGACGTGCTGACCGAGCTGGCGGAAGGGGTCGAGGCCCTGTCCACGGGCGCCGTGCCGCAGGCCATGCGCGGCCTGATGGGCGCGGCGCTGATGGCCCGCCTGCTGCCGAGGCTCGCCGCCGCCGGGCCGCGGGTCGCCATCGACCCGCTGCAACTGGAGACCCCGGACGGCCCGGTCTCCGGGCACCTGACCCTGGGGTTGGCCGACGGGCCAGGCGCCGGGATCGGACCGCTCGCCCTGATCGGCGCCTTGAAGGGCGATGGCGAGATCGCGGTCCCGGAGCCGGTGGCCCTGGAGATGGCGCGGCGCTGGCTGGGCCGCGGGCAGGCCGGAGTGCCCGATGATCGCGCGCGAGAGGCGCTGCAGGGCTGGGTCCGCGAAGGTTGGGTCACGGTGCGGAACGACCGGGTCTCTTCGACCTTCCGGCTCGCCGACGGATCGGTGTCCGTCAACGGCAAAGACCTGCCGCTCTTGCGCCAGGTCTTGCGCTAATTGGGCGCAGGGACAGATTCAGGAATTCTGAAACGCCCGCGCCGGGCCTTGCCCGGAGAGAATCGCGATGCTCGACATCCGCCCCATCCCCGCTTTCTCGGACAACTACATCTGGCTGCTCACCGAGGGCTCGAGCGGCGTCGCGGCCGTGGTCGACCCGGGTGACGCGGACCCGGTGCTGGAGGTCCTGCGCGTGACCGGTCTCGAGCCGACGGGGGTGTTGGTGACCCACCACCACTACGACCATGTCGGCGGAATCGAGGACCTGCTCGCGTCATTTCCAGGCCTCGAGGTCTTCGGTCCGGACGACCCGCGCATCCGCGGGTTGACCGTCCGGGTTGGGGAGGGCTCCGATATCCGGCCGCCCGGGTTCGACACCCCATTCCGAGTCCTGGAGGTACCGGGTCACACCTCCCGCCATATCGCCTATCTGGGCGATGGGCGCCTGTTCTGCGGCGACACCTTGTTCGCCGCCGGCTGCGGGCGGGTCTTTGACGGCACCTTCGAACAGCTCGCCCACTCACTCGAGCGTATCTCCGCGCTGCCGGGCGACACCCTCTGCTACTGCGCCCACGAATACACGCTGGCGAACTTGGGTTTCGCCCAGTGGGTCGAGCCCGACAGTCCGGCGATCGCGGACCGGGTCCGGGGGGCTCGGCGCGAACGCGATGCCGGCCGCCCGACGGTGCCTTCGCGCCTCGAGCTCGAGCGGGCCACCAACCCCTTCCTGCGTACCGGGGAGCCGGTCGTGATCGCGGCCGCCGAGCGGTTTGCGGGCCGGACGCTTGGCACCTCGGCCGAGGTCTTCACGGCGCTGCGGCGCTGGAAAGACGAGAATTACGACTGATGCGGCGCCATGCAGACGAGCCCCCGCGGTGGATTTGACCGCGACCAGCCCCGGCTGCTAGAAACGGCTCCCTTCGACCCCTACCAAGGCACCGCCGATGTTGTTCTCGCGTGCGCGTTCCCGTCGGTGGCTGCCCTCGCTGCTCGCCCTCGTCAGCGGTGCGGTCGCCGTTCTCGCGTTCGCGCCGGTCTCCCTCTTCCCCTTGGCGATCGTCGCGCTGGCCGGTTTCTACGAGGCCCTGCGCCGCGGCTCTCCGCGCGCGGGTTTCTGGCGCGGCTGGGCCTTCGGGGTTGGCCTCCTGGGCGTCGGCGTATCCTGGATCCGAATCAGCCTGAGCGAGTTCGGCAACATGGACGCCTGGGTCGCGGACCTGCTGACGGCCCTGTTCATCGCGGCAATGGCGATCTACTACGGACTGGTCGGCTACCTGACGCGACGACTGGAGCGGGGACCTGCCCCGGCCTGGACGGGTCCGGTTCTGCTGTTCCCGGGGCTCTACGTCCTGCTGGAGTGGCTGCGCGGCTGGTTGTTCACGGGCTTCCCCTGGCTGAATCTCGGCTACACTCAGATCAACGGCCCCCTCGCCGGGTACGCCCCGATCGCCGGCGTCTACGGGGTCAGCCTGCTCGCCGCGCTATCCGGTGGGTTACTCTGGGGGCTGCTGCGTTGGTCCGGCGGCGGCCGCGTGGCCGCGGGCGCGGCCCTGTTGGCGATCTGGTTCTCGGGTTTCGGGCTCGGTCGCGTCGACTGGACCGAGCCCGCCGGCGAGCCCTTTGAGGCCACGGTCGTTCAGGCGAATATACCGCAGGCGGTCAAATGGAACCCGGACGCCCGGCTGCAGACCATCGAGGCCTATCTGGAGCTTACGCGCGACCACCTGGGCTCCGAGCTGATCGTCTGGCCCGAGACCGCGGTACCTGACTTCCTGCACGGGGTGCGGGGTGCCCTCATTGATCCGCTGGGTCAGCGGGCGCGCGATGAGGGCAGCGAGATCGTGCTGGGCATTCCCGTACTCGACCAGGCCACCGACCGTTACTACAACGGGCTGGTCAGCATCGGCAGCGCCGAGGACCTCTACGCCAAACGGCACCTGGTCCCGTTCGGCGAATTTCTGCCCTTCAAGGGATGGCTCGGCCCGTTGGTCGAGCTGTTCGAGGTCCCGATGTCGGACTTCAGCCGCGGCGCCGGGGCTCGCCCGACGCTACAGGTCGGTGAGCGTCTGGCCGGCGCGTCGATCTGTTACGAGGACGCCTTCCCGGCGGAGGTGATCCAGGCCCTTCCCGGAGGCCGAGTATCTGATCAACGTCAGCAACGACGCCTGGTTCGGCGACTCCCTCGCACCCCACCAGCACCTGGAGATCGCCCGCATGCGGGCGCTGGAGACCGGGCGTTACCTGGTGCGGGCGACGAATACCGGGATCTCGGCGATCATCGACAGCGGCGGCCGAGTGCTCGGCACCGTGCCGTCATTCGTGCGCGGGCCGTTCACCGATTACGTGGAGCCCCGGGCGGGCGCGACGCCGTTCGTGCGGCTCGGCAACTGGCTGGCGATCGGCCTGAGCCTCGCCATGGTCTCGGCCGCGGGCCTGATCGGCCGGTTTCGGTCATCCTGAAGGCGCGCGTGCAATACGCTCTCTGTCCCTCTTCTCGCTCGGGACGGGGCGCGGGGGGATCCGACGACCCCTTCGGAGAGCCTCCGCCCGTGTGAAAACTGGCCGGTTTCAACCCGGCGTTCTCTCCCGTGGAACTGGCCGAACCAGCCCGACTTCGGCAAGTCGGCCCTCGATCGACCGGTTTCGGCCGGTAGCCTGGGTGGCGCCGGTCGTTGTTGGCCCGCCGGTGGACCCGGGATGGCATTGTGCGCGGTGCTCGTTCACCGCTCGGCGCCCGGCGCAATCAAGGTGGGCGCCCGCGCTGTTCCGGTCTGCGCGCAACGCCATCCAGGCGACGTGAATGCTCAGAAGTACAGCCGGTTCAGGGTCTCTGCGGTCCTGGCGTCCTTTACGACAGCCTTGAGCTGGGCATCGGTTCCGCAGCGCCCGAGCATCACCAGCTCCTCGGCGCCGTTGGCGTTGATGTCGGCGATGCTGACCATGTCGAGCGGGATACAGTCCTTGCTGAACCAGAGGGTGCTGATCAGCTCGGAGCGTGGCGCCGTCGTGGACCTTGGCGTGCACCTGGCCGGTATCGGGGTTGCGGGCGAGGAGCGCATACTCCTCGGCGCCGTTGCCGTTGAGGTCCGAAACCGCCGCGAGCTTCACCGGGTCGAAGCCCGGGTTGAAGCCGCGCACCATGGCCAGCTGCGCGTTGGTGGTCGCGTCGGTGACTCGCACCAGGGTCTTCCCGGTGGCCGGCTCATGCAGCAGCAGCGCCACCTTGCCGGTGGGGTTGCCGTCCGCGTCCGGCACCGGCAGCGCCTGCAGCAGGTCGAATCCCTGCTGCGGTTGCCAGGCCATCAGCGTGCCGACCCGTTCGCCGGTCAGCGTGTCCTTGATCGCCACCCGGTCGGGCTCGTCGGCCTTGGTCAGCACCACGCCGACCTCGGCGCTGGCGTTGCCATTGAGGTCAGGTAGCCTGATGACCTGGCGCGGGTCGAAGCTCGGCGCGAACCAGAGGTTGTTGACCGGGTCGCCGGTGACCGCATCGAGTATTTCGACCCGGGTCGAGTCCGCGTCGACGACGCAGCGTGCCGGCTCGCTCGTGTCGCCGGGCGGTGGCGACGCGGTCACATCGCGCGTCCTCACGAAGACATCTGAAACACCGTTGGTGTCGTCTGCCACGAGGTTGGTGGCCTCGGATGTAAACGCCACAACGAGCCCATTGGCGCTGATTGCTGGCTGATTGCTGCGATCGTCGCCCTGAATTCCGCAGGTGTCGACGCTGACCTGCTCGGTGGTCCCGGTTTCCCGGTCATGAACGAATACATCGAGCTCATAGTTGTTGCCGCCAGGGACCAGGTTGTCCGAAAAGGACTCGAAGGCCACATAGCGGCCATCGCCGCTGATCACCGGATTTGAGGCATCGACACTCACGCGTTCGGTTGTCCCGGTCACCAGGTCATGGACGAAAATATCCTCGACGTCGTCGGTGTCGTCCGCAATCAGGTCGGTTGCGTCCGATGCAAACACCACGAATCGCCCGTCGGCACTGATGTCCGCGTAGCGGCTGCCATAAAGACCGAAAGTTTCCGACCCGTCGGTGTTCACGCTGACTCGCTCGGTGGCACCCGTGGCACGGTCATGGACGAAAACGTCGCTCACGCCGTTGGTGTCCCCGCTGACAAGGGTGTCCGCTAAAGACCAAAACGCCACGAAACGCCCGTCAGCGCTGATAGTCGGAGTGTAGCTGTAGCCGTTTGCCTCGCCGCCGTTCGAGTCGACGCTGACCCGCTCCGTCGTCCCGGTCGCGCGGTCGCGGACGAAGATGTCGTAGAAGCCGTTCGTGTCTCCAGGCACGAGATTGTTCGCCAACGAGCTAAATGCTACAAAGCGTCCGTCGGCGCTGAGCGCGGAATCGAAGCTATAGCCGTTGCCCTGATATTACGACGAGTGTTTTGAGCGTGATATTCCTTTAGACCTCTGACACTACCTTATAGGTTGTAAGGAGGACATTTGAAGAGCCTCGAGGTACTATTTCAACAACTGACATCTGCCGCGACAGGTTGCTTGTTCGACGACATCATCATGACTGTAGGGAACGTGCAACGTGCGGGTATTGATACTTGTATCTTGCTCAGACTGACGAGAATGCTTGAATAATGATCGATTGGAGTGCACTGACTATAACCCAAAGCAAGGCACTGAAGCCATTCATGAACTGATAAAATACAAGTTTGCACACTACTCGATCATCTTGGTCCGAACAGTCAATAGTCTCTTCTTCGTCAAAGAAAGCGGCAATAAAGACGTGCAAGAGTGCCATGATCAAAGAAAAAATTGCACCAATTACTTGAAAGTTGGTAGTTAACAAAACCATCACATTTAGGATTGATGGATTTTTGTTGTGCTACTTCTTTGATGTGATGCAGTTCGTTTGTGTGATTTATGAACGAATCGCGGGTTCGGAAGCAATGAAACGGGAATCATTTGCACAAGGTTTTGCATCCTCAACCAACCGTTACAAACTGGGTAGTTAAGCAAAACTATAAACATGTAGAACAATATCCCCTAGCGACTTTAATATGAACTTGAGTAGCATTTGCCCCTATAGCTTTGGTAGTTTCCCCTTCCATTCCTTCTCTTGATCGCGCCATAGCTGTGTTTCCCTTGCAATTCTACCCGCGTACGTGTCATGTCCTTTTCCAGTATCTTTATCTGTTCCTGACATTCTGTGATAACTCCCATACAGTCGGAAAAGCCTCTCAGCATTCTTCAAAATAGCTTCTGTACTCGCCATTATACCCTCGTCGTCGAAAAATAGGAGACACGATTTCCACTTATTCTCTTGTCGACGCCAGAAAGTTGTTTCTTTCACAATTTCCTCATGATTGAGTGATTCGTCTCTTGACAAATGAAGAATTTGAGTCTGGCATCCCTTGATTGGCTCCATGACGGCCGTGAAGAACTTAGCGGACATTGCTTTCCCGGTAGCAGATCCCGATTTTGTCGTCACTACAAGGCTGGCCGTCGTTGCAGTTGGAGCTACAGACGCCACGCGAGATTGAAAAGAATCGTTTCCCATTGTCGATTCTGTCACGTTTGTTGCAGTGTACCCTGTTCGGCCAAGGCGTTGTTCCGAAGTAGGCGAAAGGTAATCTCGAACCTGAGCTTCTTTCACCGTGCTCGTTTCATTCTTGTTTGCTTCTTCGGGTGAAACCACCGGAGTCTTCTCCCTATGCACCAATTTCCCAACCAATGCTCCTACAGTGTTGTAGAATCCCCCCTTTCCTTCCCCAGTCTTGCTCTCCCCTGATGATCCCACGTGAGCATGCACGTCATATACTGGCGAGGTGCGTGACTTTTTCGCGGCCCGTTCTTCTGTAGTTCTAGCTATGTTCGTCGCTGCTTCTTCTTGTAAAGCGATTGCATCTGGTGCAATTCGCCCGTTGACTGCCATGACGGACAGTACATACTTGTCGTCTTGATACAATTCACCAAATGGTTCGCCCCGAACGCGCAATTTCGGTTCCAGGTTCAAATCTTGGTTGAGTTCCCAATACGCACGATGAACACACTGATCTTTCCAAGATAACTGATGCCCGTAGTCAATCTTGTTTTGAATGTCAAGAGGCAGTGGGATTTGTTTTTTGCAGATTACTTG
>CAVPOY010000017.1:0-88882 GCA_963707135.1 uncultured Gammaproteobacteria bacterium
TCGCAACCTTTATATTTTTTCCCAACCGGAAGGGCAAAAGAAGTCAATATCAGCTTTGCAATGATCTTCATCATGGACCTCCTCTGATCAGACAAACGTCAGAGAAAGGATGGGAAGAAAAGATAGAAGAATGGCGAGAAGAAAATGGGTCAGGCGCCAGATAAGACGCCAAGAGCCGAAGTCGTCCAGGCGATTATCAGGTCTTTTTGTGGGGGTCTCGAGCCCAGTCAGAGCATTACCAGGTTGTCCCGATGGATCAGCTCCGCGTCATCGAGATAACCCAGGATCGACTCGAAGCGGCTCGAGGGCTCTCCGCGGATGCGGGCCGTCTCCTGGGCATCGTAGTTGATCAGACCGCGGGCGACCTCCCTGCCCTGCTCGTCGACGCAGGCCACCACCTCGCCGCGATTGAAGGCGCCCTGCACCGCCCGGACGCCGACCGCGAGCAGGCTGGTACCTCGCTCGCGCAGGGCACGAACCGCACCCGGATCCAGCGTCAGCCGCCCACGCACCTGCAGCTGGCCGGCGAGCCACTGCTTGCGCGCCGCCTGGGGGCCCTGAACGGGGATCAGCAGGGTCCCGATCGACTCGCCGCGGCCGATCCGCGTCAGCACCCGCTCGCCGCGGCCCGGCGCGATCACGGTCGGCGTACCCGAGCGGGCAGCGAGGCGGGCGGCGCGCACCTTGGTGACCATGCCGCCAGTCCCGAGGCCGCTGAAGCTGCCGCCGGCCACCGCGTCCAGCCGCGGGTCGTCCACCCGGGTCTCTTCGATCAGCACGGCATTGGCGTCGCCGCGCGGATCGCGGTCGAACAGCCCGTCCTGATCCGTCAGCAGGACCAGCAGGTCCGCCTCGATCAGGTTCGCGACCAGCGCGGCCAGGGTGTCGTTGTCGCCGAAGCGCAGCTCGTCCGTGGCGACGGTGTCGTTCTCGTTGATGACCGGGATCACGCCGAGCCGCAACAGGGTGCGCAGCGTGCTGCGGGCATTCAGGTAGCGGGCGCGGTCGGCCAGATCGTCCCGGGTCAGCAGGATCTGAGCGGTGTGCAGGCCCCGGGTTTGGAAGCAGTCCTCGTAGGCGCGCACCAGGCCCATCTGACCGATCGCCGCGGCGGCCTGGAGCTCGTGCAGGGTCCGCGGCCGCCGCGTCCAACCCATGCGGGCCATACCCTCCGCGACCGCGCCGGATGAAACCAGCACCACGTCATCGCCGCCGACCCGGCGAGCCACCATCTGCTCGACCCAGGGCACCAACATGCCACGCTCCAGGCCCTGACCGTCCCGGGTCAACAGTGCGCTCCCGATCTTGACGACCCAGCGGCGGGATCGGGTCAGGGTCTCGCGGGAGACCAAGCCGTTCTCTCCGGGGCTCAGCCGAGGGGGTGCCATCCGCCAGAATCCTCGCTGGGTTCTTCAGCGGGCCTCGAGCGCTCCGCAGTCAGCTGCTCGAGCCGGCGCATCAAGTCCTCCATCAGCGCCCCCGCACCCTCCCCGGTCAGGGCGGAGACGCCATAGACCGGGCCCTGCCAACCCAGGTCCGCGATGACCCGCTCCCGGCGGCGGAGATACTCGTCCGCGTCGATCAGATCGACCTTGTTCAGCACCAGCCAGCGCTCCTTGCGCGGAAGATCCCCACCGTAGGCCTCGAGCTCGGTTTCGATCTGCCGCACCTGCCGGACCGGGTCCGAGAGTTCGTCTAGCGGTGCGATGTCGACCAGGTGCAGCAGCAGCCGGGTGCGGGATAGGTGCTTCAGGAAGCGGGTGCCAAGCCCGGCGCCGTCGGCCGCCCCCTCGATCAGGCCCGGGATGTCTGCGAGGACGAAGCTGCGGTCCCGGCCGAGACTCACCACGCCGAGCATCGGGCGGACAGTCGTGAAGGGATAATCCGCCACCTTGGGTTCGGCATTGGATACGCGCCGGATCAGGGACGACTTGCCGGCGTTCGGCAACCCGAGCAGACCGACGTCGGCGAGCAGTATCAGCTCGAGCCGCAGCTCCCGGCGCTCGCCCGGCGTGCCGGGGGTCGACTGGCGCGGCGCCCGGTTGGTGCTCGACTTGAACCGGGCATTGCCGATGCCGTGGAATCCGCCCTGCGCCACCAGCAGACGCTGGCCGGGCTCGAGCAGCTCGCCGATCAGGTCATCGGTCTCCTGATCGAAGACCCGGGTGCCGGCCGGGACTCGGAGGACCAGATCGTCGCCGCCGCGCCCGGTCATGTTGCGGCCCATGCCGTTCTGGCCGCGGGAGGCCCGAAGGACACGCTGGAAGCGGAAATCGATCAGGGTGTTGAGGCCGGGATCGACGACCAGAAACACGCTGCCCCCATCACCGCCGTCCCCGCCGTTCGGGCCACCCTTCGGGATGTACTTTTCGCGCCGGAAGCTCACGCATCCACTGCCGCCGTCGCCCGCCTCGACCCGAACTAGAGCCTCGTCGACGAACTTCATTGGGGTATTTCGGGGGATGGGGCCGAAACGCAAAGAGCCCCGTCCGCCGGACGAGGCTCCCGTCTATTCACGCCGATCCGAGAAACGATGCCGACCGGGATCAGGCGCTCTCGACCGAGATGTATCGGCGGTTCTTCGGACCCTTGATCTGATACTTGACGACCCCGTCCTTGAGAGCGAACAGCGTATGGTCCTTGCCGCAGCCGACATTGACACCGTTGTGGAACCGAGTGCCCCGCTGCCGCACGATAATGCTTCCCGCACTGACCGTCTGCCCGCCGAACACCTTGACGCCAAGTCGTTTCGATTCCGACTCGCGACCGTTGCGTGAGCTGCCGCCCGCCTTCTTGTGTGCCATGGGTAACTCTCCTCAGCCGGCCGTGATGCCGGTTATCTTGAGCTCCGTGAACCACTGGCGGTGGCCCTGGCGCTTCAAATGATGCTTGCGCCGACGGAACTTGATGATCTTGACCTTTTTCCCTCGCCCGTGTGCCTGGACCGTCGCGGTGACCTTGCCACCGTCCAGGTAAGGGGTACCCACCTTGACTTCGCTGCCGTCCGCCACCAGCAGAACCTCGGGCAATTCGATGCTCGAACCCTCTTCGGCGGCCAGTTTTTCTACCTTCAGGGTGTCGCCTTCCGACACCCGATACTGCTTGCCACCGGTTTGTATGACCGCGTACATGTCTGCTGAAGCTCCGGGGTTGCCAAACCGTTCGACGCCGCGCGCCGACTTAAAGACCGCGCAATTTAACCCGCCCAGACGCCCCGCGTCAAACCTGGCCGCACCGGTGCCGCACGGTAAGGTCGGCCAGATGCCGGCGGCCCCGTGCTTGACAGTCCTAAAGCCCCCCACCTAGCATCCGCGCCCACTGAATATAGATCGAGCTCGCACAGGAATGGACCTCAACGCGATTCGCCGACCGGTCGCCGAGGACAGGAAGGCGGTCGACACCCTGATCCTTCGGCGCCTGCAGTCCGACGTCGTATTGATTAACCAGATCGGCCATTACATCGTCGGTAGCGGCGGCAAGCGCCTCCGCCCGCTGGCGGTGCTGCTCAGCGCGCGCGCGTGCGGCTACGCGGGGGACCGCCACGTGGACCTGGCAGCGATCGTTGAGTTCATCCACACCGCTACGCTGCTGCACGACGACGTCGTCGACGGTTCCGAGCGGCGTCGCAACCGCGACACGGCGAACGTGGTCTTCGGCAACGAGGCGAGCGTCCTGGTGGGTGACTTCCTCTACTCCCGGGCCTTCGAGATGATGGTCGACGTGGGCAGCATGCGGGTGATGGAGATCATGGCGCACGCCACGAACCGGATCGCCGAGGGAGAAGTGCTGCAGCTCCTGAACACCGGGGACCCGGACACCGACGAGGCGCGCTACATGGAGGTCATCGTGCGCAAGACGGCGACGCTGTTCGAGGCCGGAACGCGTATCGGGGCGGTCGTCAGCGGGGCCGGGGACGAGGTAGAAGACGCCGTTGCCCGCTACGGCCTGAACCTGGGCATCGCGTTCCAGCTGATCGACGACGCGCTGGACTACGGCTCAGACAACACGGAGCTTGGCAAGAACGTCGGCGACGACCTCGAAGAGGGCAAACCTACTCTGCCGATCATCCGGGCCATCCAAGCCGGGTCCCCGGAGCAGCGCGACCTGCTGCGCCACGCCATCGAGAACGGCGGACGCGGCCGGATCGACGCCGTGACGCGCGCAATTGCGTCGACCGACGCCATCACCTACACTACGCAGCTCGCGCAATCCTATGCGCGTCGGGCAAAGGAGGCCCTTCGGGCGCTGCCGCCCTCGGCCGCTGCCGACGCCATGGCCGCCATGGCCGAGTTCGCCGTGAGCCGTTCGCACTGATTTCCCGGACCCTCGGGGTGTAGCTCAGCTTGGTAGAGCGCTGTCTTCGGGAGGCAGAAGTCGCTGGTTCGAATCCAGTCACCCCGACCAATTCCCGACCTCTCACTCTCAAGCCGCTGGTGACGCCAGCCCGTGATGGGCTTCTCCACGAACGGCGGCACGTTGCGTTAAGCATCGAGATCCAACAAGCCGCGCTCTGGCAAAGCGGCCTTCCGTTCGCTTCCTAGCACCTCGCCCGCGCGGCCAACAGCCCAGCCCCCATTGCCCGAATCCCGGGTTTGGGACCCTCCCCCACCACCCCGTTCGGGGACCCAAGCGGCAGATAGGAATTTACCCGTCGTAATCGCCTCATCCTATGGCGTTCACAGTCCCTTCGTCGCCCGATTGAGCCGTCCGAGGGGCTGTTGCTTGTACCGGGATCTACCACGAGCCTATGTTAGCGGTATGTCGTACACACGAGGTGCGCCACCGACTACTCGCCGCAACCGGGATCGCATCGGCGGTTCCCGGGTCTCAAGGGTGACCGGGCCAGGCAAGGAGCAAGCATGTCAACCGAAGGACCCACAGCCTATTCGCAGCCAGAAGGGGGCCCGTGGCCGGCGGAATCCGGCGGGCAGTACCTGGTTCATTGCCATGAACGCGCGTAAGCAGAGCGAGAACCGGGTACGCCGGCTCGCGTACTTCGACACCCTGACCGGGCTGCCGAATCGGTCCCTGTTCAAGGCGCGTCTGGCTCAACGGCTCGCCTCCGCGCGCAGCAAGGACAACGGCTTCGCACTGCATTTCCTCGACCTCGACTACTTCAAGGGCGTCAACGATTCGCTGGGGCACCCGATTGGCGACCGCCTTCTGAAGGAGGTCGCTCGGCGCCTGAAATCGCTGTTGCGGGAGGCCGACACGGTCGCGCGTTTCGGCGGCGACGAGTTCGCCGTGATCCAGCCCGAGATCAGCGACCCCAAGGACGCGGCCGCCCTGGCGGCCAAGATCGTCGCGCGCCTTGGCGAACCTTACCGGATCCAGGGCAACGAGATCGCCTGCGGCGCCAGTGTCGGGGTCGTGGTGGTGCCGCGCGTGCATCCGGGGATCGAGGCTCTGCTGGCGCAGGCCGACGTTGCCCTTTACAGGGCCAAAAACAGCGGTCGCGGCCGCTACGCCTTCCACACGGACGAGATGACGCGCCAGGTGGCTCGGGAGTCGGCCCTCGCCGAACGGCTGGACGCGGCCGTTCAGGACGGCGAGCTGTTCCTGCAATATCAACCCCAGGTGGAGCTCGCCTCCGGGCGCATCGTGTCGGTCGAGGCCCTGGTTCGCTGGCGTCACCCGGTGGAGGGCGTGCTGCCCCCGTCCGAGTTCGTCCACCTGGCCGAGCGCCGGGGACTGGTACAGGTGCTCGGCGGCTGGGTCCTGTCCACGGCGGCGGCGCAGGCCCGACGCTGGTTCGAGTCGGGTCTTGAGTTCGGCCGCATCGCCGTGAACATCTCGCCCCAGCAGATCCGCGCAGGCAGTCTGTCGGACTATATACTGGCAATGGCAGCCGAGACCGAAATCGCCCCGGCCCTACTGGAGCTGGAGCTTACCGAATCGGCCTGGATGGAGTACGGAGAACGCTACCGGACTCAAGCGGCGGCGCTCAGGAAAGCCGGCGTGAGGCTCACGGTGGACGACTTCGGCAGTGGGTTCTCGTCACTGACCCATCTGAGCCGATCCTCGGTGAGCGCACTCAAGATCGACCGGGCGCTGATAAGCCGCATGGACGAAGACCCGGAGGCCGTAGAGGTGGTCCGCGCCGTGCTGGCGCTGGCCCGGGCGCTGAGGCTGGACACGGTCGCCAAAGGGGTGGAGACCCGGGAACAGGCCGATCGGCTTGCCGCCATGGGCTGCAGGTGCGCCCAGGGTGTCCTATTCGCGCCGCCCATGGGCGCCGGGGCGACGGCCAACTATCTGGCGGCCAACGCCCTGCCCCGCTATCTGGCCTGATGCGTGGACCCTCGCCGTGGGTTCGAGTCCACCGCGCGCCGTCTCACTGACCGGCGATGGTCATCTCGTCGATCAGCCACGAGCCGGTCCGGGTGCTTCCCGGAAAGTCGCAGTCGTTGCCGACCGCCACAAGCCCCTGATACATCCGCTTTAGGTTCCCGGCGATGGTGATCTCCTCCACCGGAAACTGGATCTCGCCACCCTCGACCCAGAATCCCGCGGCCCCGCGGGAGTAGTCGCCGGTGACGGGGTTCATGCCCTGGCCCATCAGCTCGGTCACCATCAGCCCGGTGCCCATTTCCGCGATCAGGGCATCCCGGCCCTTGTCGCCCATCTCGATCTGCAGGTTGCGCACGCCGCCCGCGTTGCCGGTCGTCGGCATACCGAGCCGGCAGCCGGAGTAGGCATCCAGCAAATAGGTGCGGAGAACGCCATCCGATACCAGGTCTTTGGCGAAGGTGGCGACACCGTCCCCGTCGAACGGGGCGCTCGAGAGCCCCCTCGGCAGGCGCGGATCCTCGCGAACGCGCACGAACTCGGGGAAGATCCGCTGGCCGAGATGATCGAGCAGGAAGCTGGAGCGGCGGTAGAGACTCGACCCCTGGATCGCGGTGATCAGGCTCCGGAGTAACCCGGCCGCAACCTCGGCCCGGAACAGCACGGGCGACTGTCGGGTGCCGATCCGGCGAGCCCCGAGGCGTGCAACGGTGCGTTCGGCGGCGCGTTCGCCGACATGGCGGGCCGAATCGAGATCCGTCGAGGCGCGCGCGCTGGTCCACCAGTAGTCCCGCTGCATCGACCCCTCGTGCTGACCGACGACGGCGCAGCTCAGGCCATGGCGGGTGCTCGGATAGCCCCCGATGAAACCATGACTGTTGCCGTAGACCTGGATGCCCGCGTGGCTCGAGAGACTCGCGCCCTCGGAGTTGACGATTCGCTCATCGAACCCGCGCGCGGCCTCCTCGCATTCGGCCGCGAGCTGGATCGCCTCCTCGACACCGATCGGCCACGGGTGGTAGAGGTCGAGGTCCGGGATGTCTCCGGCCATCAGCTCGGCGTCGGCGAGGTGCGCGCAGCGATCCTCCTGGGTGTGCCGGGCGATCGTGCAGGCCGCATCGACCGCGTCACGCAGCGCGCCGGGACTGAGATCCGAGGTACTCGCGGAGCCCTTGCGGTTGCCGAAGTAGACGGTCACGCCGAGGCCGTTGTCGCGGGTGTGCTCGACGGTCTCGACCTCACCGAGCCTGACCGTGACCTCCAGTCCGGCGCTGCTGCCCACCGATGCCTCGGCGGCATCGGACCCGCGGCGCCTGGCCTCGCTCATCAGGGTCTCGATGCTCTCGCGCAGCCGCGCGAGACGTTCGTCGGTGTCCTCGAAGGGGTCAATGGGCATGGCGCGTTTCCAAACTAACCCGTCAGGCGCTCGTGCCGCCCACGGTCAGGCTGTCGACCCGAAGCGTCGGCTGGCCGACCCCCACCGGTACGCTCTGGCCCTCCTTGCCGCAGGTTCCGATGCCCTGATCGAGCTTGAGATCATTGCCGATCAGGCTCACGCGGGTCAGCACGTCCGGCCCGTTGCCGATCAGCGTCGCGCCCTTTACCGGCCGGCCGACCTTGCCGTTCTCGATCAGGTAGGCCTCACTCGCGGAGAAGACGAACTTTCCCGAGGTGATGTCCACCTGGCCACCGCCGAAGTTGACCGCGTAGATCCCCTTGTCGACGGAGGCGATGATCTCCTCCGGGTCACGGTCGCCGGCCAGCATGTAGGTATTGGTCATCCTCGGCATCGGCAGGTGGGCGTAGGATTCGCGCCGGCCGTTGCCCGTGGGCGCCACGCCCATCAGCCGGGCATTGAGCTTGTCCTGCATGTAGCCGCACAGTACGCCGTCCTCGATCAGCACGGTGCTCTGCGTCGGCGTGCCCTCGTCGTCCATATTCAGCGAGCCCCGCCGCCCGGGAAGTGTCCCGTCGTCGACGACCGTGACGCCGGGAGCGGCGACCCGCTCGCCCATGCGCCCGGCGAACGCGGAGGTCCCCTTGCGGTTGAAGTCCCCTTCCAGTCCGTGGCCGATGGCCTCGTGCAGCAGCACGCCGGGCCAACCGGCGCCCAGCACGACCGTCATGCTACCAGCCGGCGCATCCTCCGCCTCCAGGTTGGTCAGGGCAAGCCTCACGGCCTCGCGAGCATACTCGAGTGCACGGTCCTCGACCAGGAAGTAACCCAGGTCGGCGCGAGCACCGCCACCGCTGGAGCCCTGCTCCCGGCGACCGTTTTCCTCGGCAATGACGCTGACGCTCAGACGCACGAGCGGGCGGACATCGGCCGCGAGGGTGCCGTCGTCCGCCAGCACCATCACCGTGTCCTGCACCGCCACCAGGCTCGCCACCACCTCGGCGACGCGAGGGTCGAGGCGCCGGGCCTCGGCATCGACCCGCTGCAGCAACTGCACCTTGTCCTGATCCGGCAGGCTCTCCAGTGGGTTCGACGGCTCATAAAGCCGCCGCTCGGCCGGCATGCCCGCGATTCGGACCTTGCCGCTGTCACCGCCCCGGGCGATCGCGCGAGCGGCCTCGGCAGCCTGAGCCAGTGCGGGAAACTGGAGATCGTCGGAATAGGCGAACCCGGTCTTCTCCCCGCTCACGGCCCGCAAACCCGCACCCTGCTCGATGCTGAAGCTGCCGTCCTTGATGATTCCATCCTCCAGAACCCAGGACTGAAGCCGGCTGTACTGGAAATAGATGTCGGCGGCATCGACGGCGGAGCTCGTCAGCAGGCCGAGCAGCCGGTCGAGGTGACCCTCACCGAGTCCTACCGGAGCCAGGATCCTGCTCTGGGCGATGGCGATCGGGTTGCTCATGACTGTTGCGCGGACAGGTGGGGTCTAATGGAGCGGGTCGACCGTGCCGGTGCGTTACGGTCACGGTACGGCAAAGCTGCGGGCTCAGAAGCTGCATTTCAAACGGCGGTGCTCGATGGTCGGAAAATTGCGTCGGACCGAGCCCTGGAACGCGTGGTCGAGGGCACAGCAGACGTACCCGGTGCCGCGGGGCACCTGCGCCAGCACCGTGCCCCAGGGGTCGACGATCATGCTGTGGCCGTGGGTCTCGCGTCCGTTCAGGTGAAACCCGCCCTGGGCGGCGGCCACCGCGAACGCGAGGTTCTCGATCGCCCGCGCGCGTACCAGGGTCTCCCAGTGAGCCTTGCCGGTGATGGCGGTAAAGGCGGACGGGATCGCCAACAGTTCCATGCCCTGGTCGAGCATCTGGCGAAAGATCTCCGGAAATCTCAGGTCGTAGCAGACCGCGATGCCGAGCCGCCCGAACGGGCTGTCCAGCACGACGATGTCGTCACCAGGCTCGATGGTCGCGGATTCCTGATAGCGTTCGTCGACGCCCGGCAGGCTGACGTCGAACAAATGGATCTTGTCGTAGCGGGCGACCCGCTCACCGCGGTCGTCGAAGACCAGGCAGACCGCGCGTGCCTTTCCCGGGTCCCGCGCGACCATCGGGATGGTCCCGCCGACCAGCCAGACCCCCTGTTGCTCGGCGACCCGTGACAGGAATCCCTGAAGCTGTCCGGATCCCTCTTCCTCGCGTAGCGCGAGCTGATCCTGACCGCCCTTGCCCATGAAGGCGAAGTTCTCCGGAAGCACCACCAGCCCAGCGCCGCTCTCGGCCGCCTCGCGGATCAGGCGCTCCGCTTCCAGTAGATTTGCGTTCATGTTGGGGCCGGACGCCATCTGCACCGCCCCGATTTTTTTTCTGGTCATCATGTGCTCGTCGCCCTGCCCGTGTGCGTCCGCCCGCGTGCTGGGCGCTGCCAGTCATAGTGACGATCGCTGTTCGATCGCCAGCGCGGAACGATAGCATTCGACCGGGTCGCGGCCCAAACCCCAGAGGGCCAGTGCAGAGGTTTACATCTAGTCCAAAAAGAGGTTCGTGTTGTCCGACTTTCCCGGAGTTGCCGGCTTTTCTGACCGTCAACTCCACCGGCGCCCGTAGTGCCCGAGCCGGGACCTTGCCGGCCCAATCTGGGCTCCCAGCCGACGCGCTCCAGCACCGGTTCGCGCCAGGGCCCGGTGACCCGATAGCGGTAGCTTCCGAGCCGGTCTATCGCGCCTCCGGCGACACGGTCCACCAGAAGGACGGCGGCGCCGACCACCGGCCCGCCCGCAAGCGCACTCGCCAGCGCGACGCTGGAACCGATTCTGGGCACGACGGTTACGGTCTGATCGAACGTCTGCTCGACAAGGTTCGACGAGCCCTCGATCGTGACGTCCCCGGCTGGGCCCTGGATCGCAAAGGTCTCGGACCTGGCCTGGCCGCCGCCGATCCGGATCTGCCCGTCGATCTGCTCGAAGGCAAAACCCTGCTGGTAGAGATCACTGAAATCGAGCGACAGCCGGCGACCGAGCGCGCCGAGATTCATGAACCCGAGCATGCGCCCGACCCCCGGCTCAACGTCGAGCAATCTCCCGGCGCCGACCTTCGCGTTGATCGACCCGTCCGCATGCCTCAGCGCGAACGCCTCGAGGCCGCCGGGCCAGTCCAGGCGAAGGCTCATTTCGAGCGGCGACTCGGCGAGTGCCGCGCTGTAACCCAGTGCACGCAGCAGCTCACCGCGTGTCGGGGGCCTGCACCTCGAGGGCGATACGGCTCCTGCCGGCCCCGCCGGAGTCGCTCAGGGCCCCCTCGCCGCTCGCGGAGACCAGAGCGGATCCGCTCAGGGCGATGGTCGGGACGCGGATTCCGGCCACGTCGGGACGCAGGTCCAGGCTCAGTCGGCCCAGCGATGTTTCGCCCCAGCGCAGATCGGCGACCCGAACGTCCGTCGCGGGAAGCCGGCCCGTCGCGCCGCCCGGCCGCTCGGATGCAGCCTCTATCGCGGGCTGGTTCGGCTCGCCGCTGTTCGGCACGAAGGGCGCTACGTCCAACCAGTCCAAGTCCAGCCTGGCCGGAGCATCGCGCACTGCGGAGCGGAACCGGCCGGCCAGCTGCGCCGAGCTCAGCTTGAGGTCCAACCCGTCGGACCCCGACGTGGCATCGATCCGCGCCTCCGTCAGCTCGGCCCGCCCGAGCCCCAGGCGACCGACCCGCAGACCGTCGACCTGCAGAGTGGTCGCGGATCCCGCGTCCGATTGCCCTGCTCCGACCGAGGCGGCATCTCGCACCCGCCCCCACCAATCGGCCCAGACCCGCGGGTCCAGCTCATCCAGGGCCCCATCGACGGTTAGGCCTCCCGCATCGGCGGGGGGCGCGGGGGACTTGCCGAAGCGGACCCTTCCCTTCAGCAGGCTCATGGCGGGCGGACCCGGACTCAGTTCCAGATTCAGACCAAGCCCGTCGACCGTCCCCGCTACGACCAGCGATCTACCCGGAACCAGCGCTCCGGAAAGGGCCAGGTTCCGAGTGGAAGCCGATGACTTGCCGAACGGTGGCGGGAGATCGAGTGCCACGCCCCCGAGATCGGACGCGAGCTCGTAACGCACGGGCAGCGCCTCCGCGTCGAGCTCCCGGCTGCTCAGACTCGCCGTCAGAGTCCAACTCAGGTCGCCGGTGGCCAGCGCCCAGGCTGGGGAGGGTAGATTCCGTGCGAGCTCCTTGATCGGCGTCCGTGAGGCCGCCTCGATACGGGTCTCGGCCCCGTTGGGGTTCTCGGCACCCCTGGTGTCGATCGCCAGCTTCACCGGCGCGCCCCAAAGCTCGGCGCCGATCGATTCGCCCTCGAGCCCCGTCGTCGTGAACCCGAGCTCGCCGTCCAGCCCGGACAGCGCGAGCGGTGTGCCCTTGATGACGAGCTCCGCGGGACCGGGCCAGGTCAGCCGGCCCGCGATCGCCGGCGGCAGCCCCGCCTTAAGTCGCACATCGAGGTCAAGCGCGACCGCGAGATCGCCGGTTACGGTGAACTTCTCCGCGAGCCGACCGAAACGGCGCAGATAACGGCGTCTCGGCAAGCAACCGCAGTCCGTCGGCAAAGGGACCCTGGGTCTCGCCGTGGATCAAGAGCCGCACCGGCGGCTCCTGTAGATCATGGATCGTCGCGCTGGCGCCCGTGATCACGCTGTCCAGGATACGACCGGTGTCGACCTCGACCTCCATCGAGGGCCCGAGGAAACGCAGGCTGCCGTGGGCGGACTCGACGCGCGGCCAGCCTTCCAGGTAGTCGAGCGTGGCGTCCTCGAAGTCCAGTAGCAGCTCGAAACGCCCCTCCCGGTCCCTGAACGGGTAGCCGGACAGCGGGCCGCGAAAAACCAGGTCGGTCCGCGGCACGCGCCCGGAGACGATGGCCCGCTCGAGCCACGCCTCCAGTTTGCTGGTCATGATGCCCACCGGCAGGTAGGGTCGGATACTGGACCCGTCGGCATCGTGGAAGCTCGCGCGCAGGTCCAGCAGGGGCGGATCGCCATCGGCGGGGATCTCGAGCTCAAACCTCGCCCGACCCCCAAGGTCCCGGTCTTCCAGTGTCAAATTGCGTCCCGTCAGGCGCAGCGTACCGTCCGCGTCCCGCCCCCATTCCAGCAGCCCGCTGAGCCGGTCGAGACACAGGGGCCGGTCGAACAGCGGATGCAGGTCGAGTCCGAGACGCTCCGACCCCAGACTCGCCCGGCCGCCGTCCTGGTCGGCGGCGAAGCCCACGGTGAGTCCGTCGAACCCTGGCGCTTGGGACGTGCGGTCCATCGCCAGGTCCTGGAAAAGGGCTGACGCGCTCCATCGCGCCGACTTCCCGGGCGGCTGCTCGATGCGCACCGAGAGGTCCTGGACCTGCCCTCTCGGTCGCGAGGCGACGATCCCGGAGGCGACCCCCGGGGCCAGCCAGGGTACCTCCGCGATCACTCGGCCAAGGGCGTCCAAATCCAGCCGTGCGGCCTCCAGGGCGAGCTTCGGTCCGACGCCGTCGTCACCGATCAGGAGATCCAGGTCGAGGTCCCGAAAAGCGCCCCCGGCGGTATCGAGCTGCAGGTCGGCGAGCTGCGCCAGCCAGCCCCGGTCCCGGGGCCGGACACGCACCAGGCCAGACACGCGCTCGAGCGACACGGCGCCGCGGCCGGCAAACGCGGCCACGAGCCCCACCAGGTCGACCTGGTTCAGGGACTGAACCAAGACACCGGCGCGAATCCGGTTCCAACTCTCCCAGCGAAGGCTTCCGGTCGAGAGTTGAACCTGAGCCTGAATCGATGTAGGCATCAGTTGCGAGAGGTTCGAGCCCTCCAGCCTCGCGTAGACGAGTCCTCTCCAGGAGGTCGTATCGTCCGGCGGCCCGGACAACATAGCGGTCAGGGTCAGGCGCGCATCGTGCGGGCGTTCGGCGTCCCAAAGCTCCGTCCGGCTCCCGTGCGGGACCTCCGAGGGACGCAGGTTGGCCGAGAGGCGCAGCCGATGGCTGGCGCGCTGATTGTGGAACTGCAGGCGCACGTCGGTGAGCCGGAGGACCGAGCCACCCCGGGCCTCGTCCTCGAACCTGACCTCGCTGTTGGCGAGCTCCACCCGCCCGTTGCCCAGGAAGAGGTCCAGCCCGCGCGGGTCCTGGCCCGCGAGCGCACCGAGCCCCACCAGCTCTACCCGACCGTCCGCGAGCCGCCGCACCGTCAGACGCGCACCGAGCATCGTCAGCGCCCGGATCTGCGGTGCACCGCTTCGCAGGGTCGCCATGACGTCCAGGTCCAGCTGAAGCGCTCGCAGGCTTAGGACCGGGGCACCGGTGTCGGGGTCGGACAGCACGGCATCGTCCAGGGTCACCCGCGGCTGCCAGCCCACCAGTCCGACGCCCAAGCCGCCAACCCGCACCGGATAACCGACCCGCTCGGCGACCAGCTCGGTCAAACGGTCCTGGTAGCGGTCGGCGAGCGGCAGGGCCAATCGAATGACGCTGATTAGGACGGCGCCGAGGACCAGCGCCACAAGGGCTAGACCCACGACCCGCGAGGCGGCGCTTCGAAAGAGCTGGATCATGCGTGCGGGTCGGTGGCGCGGGGGGAATCAGGTGCTTGAGGCGAGGCGGCGTGCACCGGTCTCAGATCAGCACGACATCGTACTGTTCCTGGGTGTAGAGGGCCTCCGCCTGCAGCCTGACGGGCCGGCCTATGAACTCCTCGAGCTCCGCCAGATGGGTGGACTCCTCGTCAAGCAAACGGTCGACGACCTCCTGGGACGCCAGTACCAACAGGGTCTCCACCTCGAACTGCCGGGACTCGCGCAGGATCTCCCGGAAGATCTCGTAACAGGTGGTCTCCGCCGTCTTGACCGAGCCGCGTCCCCCGCAGCAGGGGCAGGGTTCGCAGAGCACGTGCTCGAGCGACTCCCGGGTGCGCTTGCGGGTCATCTCCACCAGGCCCAACGACGACACCTCGGTGATATGGGTCTTGGCATGATCCCGGGCGAGGCACTTCTCGAGCGCCCGCAGCACCTGGCGTTTGTGCTCGTCCTCGGTCATGTCGATGAAGTCGATGATGATGATGCCGCCGAGGTTGCGCAGCCGCAGTTGCCGGCAGATCGCCTGGGCCGCCTCGAGGTTGGTCTTGAAGATGGTCTCTTCGAGGTTGCGGTGACCGACGAAGGCGCCCGTGTTGATGTCGATGGTCGTCATGGCCTCGGTCTGGTCGATGACCAGATGACCGCCGGACTTCAACTGTACCCTGCGCTGCAGGGCCTTCCTGATCTCGTCCTCGACGCCGTATAGGTCGAACAGCGGGCGCTCGCCCTGGTAGTACTCGATCCGGCCCTCGATCTCCGGGATGTACTCCGCGGCGAACGGCAACGCCCGATCCACCATGGCGCGTGAGTCGATCCGGACCCGCTCGACCTCGGGGGTCACCAGGTCACGCAGGGCGCGAAGCGCCAGCGGCAGGTCGTCATGAATCAGCCCGATGTGGTCGGCGGCCGCGCAGCGCTCCTTCACCCCGACCCACAGTTTCCCGAGGAAGGCCATGTCCTTAACCAGCGCCTGCTCGCTGACGCCCTCGGCGGCCGTGCGGGCGATGAACCCGCCGTGCCCCTGGTTGGCATCGACGTAGCCCTGGAGGATTTCGCGCAACCGCCGCCGCTCCTCGTCGTCCTCGATCTTCTGCGAAACCCCGGTGCTCGCGAGTGTCGGCATGCAGACCAGGTAACGCGAGGCCACCGAGATGTTGGTCGTAAGGCGCGCGCCCTTGGTGCCCAGCGGGTCCTTGACCACCTGGACCACCAGTTCGTCACCCTCCCGCACCATCTCGTGAATGTGCTCCCCGCGGGGCTCCCCCGCGGAGCCGAAGATATCGGAGGCGTGCAGGAACGCGGCCCGCTCGAGCCCGATGTCGACGAAGGCCGCCTGCATCCCCGGGAGCACGCGACAGACGCGACCCTTGTAGATATTGCCGACGAGCCCGCAGCGCTCGGCGCGTTCGATGATGATTTCCTGCACCACGCCGTTCTCGACCACGGCGACCCGGGTCTCCGGCGGCATGACATTGATCAGGATCTCCTCGCTCACGGCCAGTCCTCCCCGGGGGCGTCCGTCGCTGCCGTCACTTCGAGTCGGCGCTCAGGCCGCAGGACCTCGACACCGGCCTGCTCGAGCAACCGGCCGGTCTCGAACAGGGGCAGCCCCATGACGCCCGAGTAACTGCCCTCTAGGCGTTCGACGAAGAGCGCCCCGTAACCCTGGATCCCGTAGGCTCCGGCCTTGTCCGCCGGCTCCCCGGTGCGCCAGTAACGGAGGATCTCCTCGTCGTCCAGGGCCCGGAAAGTGACTCGACTCTCGCTGAGCGCCTTCCGTTCACCCGTCGAGGAGATCAGGGCCACGGCGGTCAGGACCCGGTGGACCCGTCCCGACAGCAGCCGCATCATCCGGGCCGCGTCCTCCGGTCCGAGCGGCTTGCCAAGGACCCGGTCCCCGATTACCACGGCGGTATCGGCCGCCAGCACCGGCCGGGCGTCGTCCCGCGACAGCGCGGCACGCCCGGCCCGCGCTTTGTCGAGCGCGACGCGACAGACATAGTCCTCGGGCCGCTCGCCCGCTGGACGGGTCTCATCGGCGTCCGCGTCTACCAGCTTGAAACCGACACCGATCTGGGCGAGCAGGGACTGTCGCCGCGGCGATCGCGAGGCCAAATAGATATGAGGATTGGTCTGGTTCATAACGGAAAATGGGCGATCTCGTCCCATGCAGGGTCTGCCGATCTGTCAGGCCCGATGGTACGGGTGCCCCTGCAACAGGCTCCAGGCGCGATAGATCTGCTCGGCCAAGATCACCCTGACCAGCGGGTGCGGAAACGTCATCCGCGACAGCGACCAGGCCTGCCCGGCGCGGTCGAGACAGGCACCGGCGAGCCCGTCCGGTCCGCCTACGAGCAGTGCCCGATCCTGCCCGTCGCCAAGCCAGGCCGAGAGCTGCCGCGACAGATCCTCCGTGCTCCACGCCACCCCGCCGACGTCCAGCGCCACCACGGCGGCCCCCTTGGGTATCGCCTTGAGGATACGGCTGGCCTCATCGTCGCGGGCGTCGGCGGGTTTCGCGCCCTTGCCTCGCCGCATCGGCTCGATCTCCACCAGATGCAACGCGCATTCCCGCGGAAGACGCTTCGAGTACTCCTTGTACCCCGCGTCGACCCAGGCCGGTAGCCGCCTCCCGACGCTGATCAGATGGATTCGCACCCGGTCGCCGTCAATCCAGCGGCGGCCCCAGGATCAGCTCGACGCCCTCGAAGCCATGCTGCTCCAGAAGGTCGACGATCTCCTCCACGTCGACGTCGCCATCCTGCTCGAGCTCGGCGATCAGCCCGGTCACCAGCCGGTAGGCCTCGGCCGGGGCCAGGTCCGGCGGCACCCGGACCAGCCGACTCATGGACGGCGTGCGGCTCGGCAACAGCATCAGGTCTGCGGTCAAGGTGGGCCTCCGCTGCTCAAAATAAGGGACACTGCTCGAATGCGGGATGTCAAGCGCTGCAGTCCGGCGTTTCTACCGTCATCCAAACCGGTGACCCGAGATGATAGCCGTCCGACGCCCGCTCAGGCCAACGTCGTGTTCAGACGCCGTTCGCCCGCTCGTCACCCGAGCCGCTATACTGCCGCGCAGTCTCGTTTTCCGGGCGCCGGAGCGCATCGACGCGCCAGACGCGGGACCACCGCACCGCGCACCGTCAGCGCCGACCGAGCCGTAATCCCAATCCGATCAACGCCATGTCCGACACCCGCCCCCCGATCGCCGACCTGCTCCGCGAGCGCATCCTGATCCTGGATGGCGCCATGGGCACCATGATCCAGCGCCTGAAGCTCTCCGAGAGCGACTACCGCGGGGAGCGGTACAAGGACTGGCCCTCGGACCTCAAGGGCAACAACGACCTGCTGTGCCTGACCAAACCCGAGGCGATCCGCGCGATCCACGCCCGGTACCTGGAGGCGGGCGCCGACATCCTGGAGACCAACAGCTTCAACGGCAACCGGCTCTCCCAGGCGGACTACGGCCTGCAGGAGTACACCACTGAGATCGTCACCGCGTCGGCCCGCCTCGCACGGGAGGTCGCCGACGAATGGACCGCCCGCACCCCGGAAAAACCGAGGTACGTGGCCGGCGTGCTCGGCCCGACGAGCAAGACGGCGAGCATCTCGCCTGACGTGAACGACCCCGGTGCGCGCAACACCAGCTTCGACGAGCTGGTCGACGTCTATCGGGACGCGACCCGCGCGCTGATCGCCGGCGGCGCGGACCTGATCCTGATCGAGACCGTCTTCGACACCCTGAACGCGAAGGCTGCGACCTTCGCCGTCGACCAGGTCTTTGAGGAGGACGGCCTCGCGCTGCCCGTGATGATCTCCGGAACCATCACGGACGCCTCGGGCAGGACGCTGTCCGGCCAGACCGTCGAGGCCTTCTACAACAGCCTGCGCCACGCCAGGCCGCTCACGATCGGACTGAACTGCGCCCTCGGGCCCGACGCGCTGCGCCCCCATGTCGAGGACATGTCCCGAATCGCCGAGTGCTACACCTCGTTTCACCCCAACGCGGGACTGCCGAACGAGATGGGCGAGTACGACATGACGCCGAACGAAATGGCGGAGCACGTCGGGGAATGGGCGGACAGCGGTTTTGTGAACATAGTCGGCGGCTGCTGCGGCAGCACGCCCGAGCACATCCGGGCCATCGCGGCCAGGGTGGCTGGCAAGAGCCCGCGTTTGCCGAAAGAAGACGACCACCGGATGCGCCTGTCGGGGCTCGAAGCCTTCACCGCCTAACCCAGGAATTTGCCGAGTGACACCCACGGCCACCTTCATCAACGTCGGCGAGCGTACCAACGTCACCGGCTCCGCCCGCTTCAAGCGGCTGATCCTCGACGGCGACTTCGACGCGGCGCTCGACGTGGCCCGCCAGCAGGTCGAGAGCGGGGCCCAGATCATCGACGTGAACATGGATGAGGCGATGCTGGACTCGGAAGCGGCGATGGCCCGTTTCCTGAACCTGATCGCCGCGGAGCCGGACATTGCCCGGGTGCCGGTCATGATCGACTCGTCCAAATGGACGGTGATCGAGGCCGGGCTGAAATGCGTGCAGGGCAAGTGCATCGTCAATTCCATCAGCCTCAAGGAAGGCGAGGACGCTTTCCGGCGCCAGGCCCGGCTGATACGCCGTTACGGGGCGGCGGCCGTGGTCATGGCCTTCGACGAAACCGGCCAGGCGGATACCGAGGAGCGCAAGTTCGCGATTTGCGAGCGTGCCTACCGGATTCTGGTCGAGGAGATCGGGTTTGCGCCCGAGGACATCATCTTCGACCCGAACATCTTCGCCGTGGCCACCGGCATCGAGGAGCACAACAACTACGCGGTCGACTTCATCGAGGCGACCCGGCGCATCAAGTCCCGGCTGCCCTACGCCAAGGTGTCCGGCGGGGTCTCAAATGTCAGCTTCTCGTTCCGCGGCAATGACCCGGTGCGCGAGGCCATCCACTCGGTGTTCCTTTACCACGCCATCCGCGCCGGCCTGGACATGGGCATCGTCAACGCCGGGCAGCTCGCGGTCTACGACGACCTGCCCGCCGAGCTCCGGGACGCGGTCGAGGACGTGATTCTCAACCGGCGGCCCGACGCGACCGAACGACTGATCGATCTGGCCCCGCGCTACAAGGGCGACGGGTCCGCCGCCGAGGATACGAAGAACCTCGCCTGGCGCGACGCCCCGGTCGGCAAGCGCATCCAGCACGCCCTGGTCAAGGGGATCACCGATTTCATCGAGGCGGACACCGAGGAGGCCCGCGCGACACTCGGGGCCCCGATCAACGTGATCGAAGGCCCGCTGATGGACGGCATGAACGTCGTCGGCGACCTCTTCGGCGAGGGCAAGATGTTTCTGCCGCAGGTGGTCAAGTCCGCGCGGGTGATGAAAAAGGCCGTCGCCTATCTGGAACCCTATCTGGAGGCCGAAAAGTGCAAGGGCGATACCCAGGGTCGGATCCTGCTCGCGACCGTCAAGGGTGACGTGCACGACATCGGCAAGAACATCGTCGGCGTGGTCCTGCAGTGCAACAACTATGAAGTGATCGACCTGGGCGTGATGGTCCCCGCGGACCGGATCCTCGCCCGGGCGCGCGAGGTCGATGCCGACATCATCGGCTTGTCCGGCCTGATCACGCCCTCGCTCGACGAGATGGTCCACGTCGCCAAGGAGATGCAGCGCCAGGGGTTCGAGGTACCGCTGATGATCGGCGGGGCCACCACGTCGAAGCTGCACACGGCGGTGAAGATCGAGCCCCATTACGAGCACCCGGTCGTCCATGTCAAGGACGCCTCTCGCGCCGTCGGTGTCGCGGGCAGCCTGCTGTCGAAGGAACGCGCTGGTGAGTACGTCGCCGGTATCCGTGCCGAATATGCGGCGATGCGCGAGCGCCGGGCCGCCCGGGACGAGACCCGGGACCTGGTCACGCTGGCCGAGGCCCGGGCCAACCCGACCCCCGTCGACTGGGATCATTACCAGCCCCCGACACCCGCCGAGCCGGGTATCCACGTAATCCCGGACATCCCCCTGGGAGAGATCGCCGCCTACATCGACTGGACGTTCTTCTTCCACGCCTGGCAGCTCAAGGGCCGCTTCCCGCAGATTCTCGATGACCCGGAGAAGGGGGAAGAGGCGAGAAAGCTGCACGACGACGCGCTCGCGATGCTGCACCGGGTCATCGCCGAGCGGTGGCTCTCCGCCAGCGCGGTGATCGGACTGTTCCCGGCCAACTCGGTAGGCGATGACATCCAGGTCTACGGTTCGGACGCCCGCGACGAGCCGATCCTTTGCTTTCACTGTTTGCGCAAGCAGCTCAGACAGCCGGCCGGCAAGTACAACGAATGTCTGGCCGATTTCGTCGCACCGGCCGGCACCGGTATCCCGGACTACATCGGCGGCTTCGCCTGCACGGCGGGCATCGGTATCGATGCCCATGTCGAGCGTTTCGAGGCCGATCATGACGACTATTCGGCGCTGATGCTCAAGGCGTTGGCTGACCGCCTGGCCGAGGCACTGGCCGAGATGCTGCACGAGCGGGTGCGGACCCGCTATTGGCGCTACGCCTCGGGCGAGCGGCTCAGCAACCGCGAGCTGATCGACGAGCAGTACCGTGGCATCCGCCCGGCGATGGGCTACCCGGCCTCCCCGGACCACACCGAAAAAGATCTCCTTTGGCAGGCGCTTGACGTGGAACGGAGCACCGGTATCTGGCTCACGGAGTCAAAGGCCATGGTGCCCACGGCCGCCGTCAGCGGGCTCTATTTCTCCCATCCGGATAGCCGCTATTTCGCCGTCGGAAAGCTCGGTCGCGATCAGATCGCCGACTACGCGGAGCGAAAAGGCATGGCGGTCGCCGAGATAGAGCGGTGGCTGGGACCCAACCTGGCCTACGAGCCCGGTTAGAACCGCTCGCCGGGTCGCAACGCCCGGTCGAGCGTCTCCTCCTTGCACCCGCACCGCCCCGCCACCACAGTTTCCGCGAGGGTGGGCCCGTAGAACGGATCTCGCCCTCATATCGACGTCTAATCAGGAGACCGGCGTGCGCGGCGCGCGCTGTTGTTGAGGGTAAACGGATGCAAATCCCGATTCGCCACCTACTGGCGCTCGCGGCCCTGGCCGGCGCCGGCTGTGCCCATGACCCGTCGCCGGAGGCCTACTATGAGGGCGATCCGCAGCAACGGGCGCGCCCGGTCGGCGGGGTCGAGACGGACCCCCGCTATCACGTGCCCCCCGGTCAGGCGCGGGCGCTGACGATCTACCTGGGATCCCAGACCTTCGAGTACGCCGAGGACGACCAGGTGGTCGCGTCCGGGCCCATTTCGTCCGGCTCCGCGGAGCACCCGACACCGAGGGGCGACTTTCGCGTGCTAAGCAAGATAAAGGATAAGCGCTCGGGGAAGTACACCAACTACTTCGAGCAGCCGACGCCGATGCCCTACTCGCTTCAATTCCACGGGCCCTATTTCGTCCACGAGGGCTGGCTGCCCGGTTACGCGGACTCGCACGGCTGCGTTCGACTGCGCTACGAGGACGCACGGCTCGTCTACGCCCGCATCAAGGTGGGCGACCGGGTTCGGGTTACGGATCAGGGGAGCGCCCGAGCCGAGACCCCGAGTTACGAACTGCCCCTGGTCTTCTGACGCCGCGCAGCGGCCGATTCCACGTCCAGAACACGAGCAACATGTCTGCCGCCGAGGCCACTCGGACGCCGCCGCGGATGGGATACAATTCGAGGGGCTAGGGAAACGCTGAGTAACAGCATTTCCCGTCCGGGCCAAGGATGGTCCGGCATTTCCAATCGATGTAAGCCATTGAAGATGCAGCGCTCAGAGAGTCGAGCCTCTCGGAGCGCGAGCTGATCAAGTTCCAGGATGGCATTTGATCAGCATCTCCCGAGTACAGAGAGCCGCCGTCATGCCCGTCTACGAGTTCTACTGTCCCGACTGCCACGCCATCTACAGCTTCTTCTCCCGGCGCATCGATACCGCGACCCGCCCCGACTGCCCGCGTTGCCGCCGGCCAGCCCTTGAGCGGCACGCGAGCCTGTTCGCGATCAGCCGGAACCGGGGGAAGACCGACGACGGGTCACCCGACGCCGATCTGCCGGAGGGCGTCGACGAGGACAAGCTCATGCGCGCCTTTGCATCCATGGCCGGCGATCTCGAGCAGCTGGACGAGAACGACCCCAAGCAGGCGGCCCGGATGATGCGCCGCCTGTTTGCCGAATCCGGGCTCAAGCTCGGCGACGGAATGGCCGAGGCCATCCGCCGAATGGAGGCCGGAGAGGACCCCGATCAGATCGACGCCGAGCTCGGCGACGTCCTGGAGAACGAGGATCCCTTCGGCGCGGCGAGCCTGGGCAAGCCGGGCGCCGAAAGACTGAAGCAGCTTCGTCGGGAGTTGCTTCCGCCGGCACGAGACGGGAACTGGTATCCGCTGCGGCCGTCCGGGCCCTCCCCGGAGAACACCGGGCCCTGACACCGGTGCTGGAAGGAATGCCGCGGAGGACGGCGCCCGATGCCGTCCAGGCACGGGGTTTTGCGACATCCGTAGAATCGGCGGCCGTATTGACCCCGAAGCCGCCATGTTACACTGGCGCCGATTTTGCGAACCCGCCAACGCCAACAAGGACATGACCACTCAGAAGACCTTTCTCGTGATCTCGGCGCTGGGCGAGGACCATCCTGGTATCGTCAACCAGCTCTCGAAGACCATTCTTGAGCACGGCTGCAATATCGAGGACAGCCGCATGACGGTCCTCGGCGGAGAGTTCGCCGCCATCCTGCTGGTCGAGGGCAAGTGGAACACACTGGCCAAGATCGAAAACTCGCTTCCCGAGCTCGAGCGTCAGCTCGGCATGACCATCATCTCCAAGCGGACCGGCGAGCGGGCCTCCAGCCGAAACCTGCTGCCCTACGCGGTCGACGTGGTGTCGATGGATCACCCCGGCATCGTCAACAACCTGGCTGGATTCTTCGCCGACCGCAACATCAACATCGAGGACATGGCCACGAGCACCTACGCCGCGGCGCACACGGGCACGCCGATGTTCTCGGTACACATGACGGTCGGCATCCCGGCCGACGTCCACATTGCCGGATTGCGCGAGGAATTCATGGATTACTGCGATGGCCTCAATCTGGACGCGGTCCTGGAGCCGCTGAAGGGCTGAGCGCCGGCTCAGGATCCTGATCGTCAATTTCCGCAGGACCTCTCCCAATGCCCCTAGCCATCGGAGAAACCGTCCCGGACCTGGCGCTGCCCGCCACCGGGGACAAGATCATTCGCCTGGCCGACCTCCGCGGCAAGAACCTGGTGCTCTACTTCTACCCGCGGGCAAGCACGCCGGGCTGCACGCTGGAGGGACAGTCGTTCCGCGACGCGGCGAACGCGTTCGAGGCGGTCGGCACGACGATCCTGGGCGCCTCGCGCGACGGCATCAAGGCCCAAGAGAACTTCAAGGCCAAGCAGGGATTTCCTTTCGATTTGCTCTCCGACACCGACGAACTGCTGTGCCGGGCCTTCGACGTCATCAAGCTCAAGAAGCTGTACGGACGCGAAAGTCTGGGCGTCGAGCGCAGCACCTTCCTCATCGACGCTGACGGTGTCCTTCGACGCGAGTGGCGCAAGGTCAAGGTGAAGGGCCACGTCGAGGATGTGCTCGCCGCGGCGCGCGCGCTCGCCCAGGACTGATCCGCGCTGATTGGCGCGGCCCCAATTGCCACGGGCACAAGACCCCGACGGCGCCCTAACGGTACGACTTAAGCCAATGATCAAACGCGACAGCGGAAAGACCTGCCTGTTCGTCCTCGACACCAACGTGCTGATGCACGACCCGACGTCCATTTTCCGCTTCCAGGAGCACGACATCTTCCTGCCGATGGTGGTCCTGGAAGAGCTGGACCGGGGGAAGAAGGGCATGTCAGAGGTCGCCCGAAATGTCCGTCAGGCTACCCGGTTCCTCGACGAGTTGATGTCGAACGCGGACAAGGAGGCAATCGACGCGGGGCTCCCGATCGGCCCGTTGTCGTCAAACGGCGGCGGCATCGTGCTCCCGGCGACCGGTCGGTTGTTCTTCCAGACCGCTGCGCTGGACCTCCGACTGCCGGATTCGCTGCCCGGGACCGTGCCGGACAACAACATCCTCGGCACGGCCCGGGCACTTCGGGATATCCGCGGCGACCGCCAGGTGATCGTCGTCTCCAAGGACATCAACCTGCGCATCAAGGCCGCGGTGCTCGGGATCCCGGCCGAGGACTACTCGAACGACCAGGTCCTGGACGATGTCACCCTGCTTTACACGGGTCAGGACGCGCTTCCGGCGGACTTCTGGGAGCACCATGACAAATCCGTCGACGCCTGGAAGGAGGAGGGCCGCACCTTCTACCGCATCGAGGGACCAGACGTCGCCCACTGGTATCCCAGTCAATGTCTGTACCTCGGCGACGACGGCGAGTTCGAGGCGATCGTCCGCGAGAAGCGTAGCGGGAACGAGGCGCTGATCGAGTTGGTCGAGGATTTTCGCTCGGCGAGACACAACGTCTGGGGCATCAACGCCCGGAATCGGGAGCAGAACTTCGCGCTGAACATGCTGATGGACCCGGAGCTTGACTTTGTCACGCTGCTCGGGACCGCCGGCACCGGCAAGACCCTGCTGGCGCTAGCCGCCGGGCTCACGCAGGTGCTCGACCGCAGCCTCTACCGGGAGATCATCATGACCCGCGTGACGGTCCCGGTCGGCGAGGACATCGGGTTCCTTCCGGGTACCGAGGAGGAGAAGATGACGCCGTGGATGGGGGCGCTGATGGACAACCTCGAGGTACTGACGCAGACCGAGGGCGGCGAATGGGGCCGCGCTGCCACCAACGATCTGGTCCGCAACCGCATCCGGATCCAGTCCCTGAACTTCATGCGCGGCCGCACCTTCCTCAATAAGTACATCATCCTGGACGAGGCCCAGAACCTGACCGCGAAGCAGATGAAGACCCTGATCACCCGGGCCGGGCCGGGAACCAAGATCGTCTGCCTGGGCAATATCGCCCAGATCGACACCCCCTACCTGACCGAGACCACTTCGGGGCTGACCTACGTGGTCGATCGATTCAAGAACTGGCCCCACGGCGGGCATATCACACTGGTGCGCGGCGAGCGTTCGCGCCTGGCCGATTTCGCGTCCGCGGAGCTCTGAGGCCGTTCGGCGAGCCGGGACTCCAGACCCGCCGGCTTGCTGTTGCCCAAGAACGTTACTACATGGGGAGAGTCGTGGACGCGGTCGACCACATTGCGGCACGACGACTCCGATCACGCGGCCGCCAGCAACAGTGCAGCACTGCGCGGCTTCCACCACCAACCGAGGAAAACTCAATGAAAACCCTGCTTTCGGCCACGCTTCTTGCAGCGCTGATCTATGTCCCCTCGCTGTTTGCCGGCGATAAGCTCAATGTCGTCTATCATGTGTCCGAGGCGGAGAAGGTCCCGTTCGTGCTGGGGAATATCCAGAATCATATCGACGGCGTCGGCGGCCCGGAGAACGTGCACATCGTGCTCGTGGTCCATGGACCCGCGATCAATGCCTTCAACGACATCGAGGCGGTCGAGAAGGTTCGCAACGGCACGGCGAAGCTCAAGGAAGAAGGGGTCGAGCTCGCCATGTGCGGCAACACCCTGAAGGGGTTCAAGTTGACGCTCGACGAGCTGGTGCCGGGATTCGTCGAGGTGCCGCAGGGTGGCGTCACCAAGATCGCCGAGCTCCAGTCGCAGGGCTACGTCTACATCCGTCCGTGACCGGCGGGCGCCCGGCCACGCCCGCGCTCGAGCGTTTCGTCCGCGAAACGCTCGGCTGTACCTGCCCAGCGGACGTATTCGAGCGGGTTAAGCACCTTCCGGTCGACAACCGGGCGGGCACGGGACTGACGCGCCGTATCGACGTCGGCGGCCGCCTGTTGATCCATGTCTACGAAGTCGCGCACCCCGACGATGCCGTCGCCCGGATCGCCGACTGGGTCGCCGAGGGGCGCGCGGAGCGTGAGCGCGCACGCATGAACCGGCTAAGGTTGGTCATTGCCGCCGACGCGCTCGATCCCGCGGCGATGCACGCAGTACAGGCCGCGTTCACCGCGGCCCCGCTCGCCGACGAGCGCGCTGCACCTGCATATCGTAAATCGAAAAGCGGCGGCCTCTCTCTGACGCAGGCGTTCGCCGACCCTTGTCCCGACCGAGCACGCCGTGCGCAAGACCGCCTTTCCACCGATCCTCGGTGATGACCCGAACCTGCTGATCCTGGGGTCCATGCCGGGCGAGGCGTCGCTGCGGGCCAATCGATACTACGCGCATCCGCGAAACGCCTTCTGGCCGATCATGGGCACCCTGCTCGGCTTCGGGCCGGATGCGGACTACGAGACTCGCACCGCCGCGCTGCGGGCGAACCGGATCGCACTCTGGGACGTCATGGCCGAGTGCGAGCGTGTCGGCAGCCTCGATTCCGGGATTCGCCCGACAAGTATCAGGGTCAACGACTTCGCCGCCCTGTTTCGGAAGTGCCCTCAGATCCGACTGGTCGCCTTCAACGGCGGCACGGCCCAGCGCGAGTACGAACGACAGGTGCTGCCGATGCTCTCCCGGAACGAGATCCGCGTCGACAGGGTCCGGCTGCCGTCCACCAGCCCGGCCTATGCTGCGATGAGCTTCGACGACAAGCTGCTGGCCTGGTCCGTGCCCGTTAAGCGCCTCGCGGCCGCGGGGACGCCCGGCGGCGGCAACTCCGGGGCAGCACCGGCTTGCTTCCGACACGTGCTTGAATATAATCGCGTATATTAGAAATCATCGATATTGATTGGAGTCCCACCATGCCAACCTACGACTATCGCTGCGACAGCAACGGCCGCGTCCTCGAGGTAAACCATAGAATGAGCGAGACCCTCGGCACCTGGGGCGAGCTCTGCGCACGCGCCGGCGTCGACGAGGGCGACACCCCAAAGGACGCGCCGGTTCATCGCTTGGCCACCGGCGGCAACATCGTATCGAGCAACAGCCTCGGAAGCGGGGCGGCACCGGCTCCGTCCTGCGGGACTGGCGCCTGTTGTCCGGGCGGTTACTGCGGGTTGAGTTAGGCTGAATATTTGCGACCGGTATCCGGCCCCCGGGCGGAGAGGCACCGTGCCTAAAGCCTCTCGCCCGGATCTCCACCCGTTGGACCCGGAATAGGTCCTCGGCTCGACCGATCGAATGTCACCGCCTAGGCGGTGACCTCTTCACCATCCGACCTTGGCCAGGCGGTCAGGATCGCCTGCACCAGCGTCGCCAGCGGAATGGCGAAGAACACCCCCCAGAAGCCCCAGATGCCGCCGAAGACCAGTATGGCGACGATGATCGCGACCGGATGCAGATCCACGACCTCCGAGAACAGCACCGGAACCAGCACGTTGCCATCGAGTGCCTGGATGATGAAATAGGCGCCGGCCAGCCACGCGAACTGCGCCGTCCAGCCCCATTGGAACCAGGCGATCAGCAACACCGGCACCGTGACCACCGACGCGCCGATGTAGGGAACTATGACCGATAGACCCACCAACACCGCAAGCAGCATGGAGTAGTTCAGTCCGAAGGCGTAGAAGGTGATGTAGCTGACGCCCCAGACGATCAGGATTTCCCAGAACTTTCCGCGGACGTAGTTCGATATCTGGCGGTCCACATCCCGCCAGACGTCGTCCGCGATGCGCCGGTGACTGGGCATAAATTGGCGGAACCAGCTCAGCAGCAGCTCCTTGTCCTTCAGAAAGAAGAACACCAGCAGCGGCATCAGGATCATGTAGACGAGGATGGTGATGATCCCGACGACGCTTGCCAGCGACCAGGAGAGGACCCGCTGCCCGAACGATAGCGTCTCGGCGCGGATCGCACCGATCAGCTCCTCGATTTGCTCGGCCGTCACGAGATCCGGATAGCTCACGGGCAGCGCGGTAAGCTTGTTCGTGCCTTCCGCGATCATTGTCGGCAACGCTTGCACCAGCTCGGTCACCTGGCGCGAGACCAGCGGCATCACGCCGAACAGCACCAGCACCACGTAGAACAGGAAGCTCATGTAGACGAGGAGCACGCTCGGCAGACGTGGCCAGCCGCGCTCCTCGAGAAAGCTGACCACCCCTTCCAGCAGATAGGCGATGACAATGCTCGCGAACACCGGCGCAAGCATGTTGCCCAGGGTCAGAATAACGGCGAAGAACGCCAGAAGAAGAAGCGCCAGGAATACGACCTGAGGGTCGGAGAAATAGCGCCTGAACCAATTGGCGACGATCTGCATTGGGACGCCGGCTCTAGCCTTCGGAATGGTGCCTGGAGAGATAATCCTGGTAGCGGCGAGCAAAAAGCGCCTCGATCTCGTCAATTACCTCGGCGGCGGCGCGGCCCTGCAGCACGTGCGCCGACATCAGGGCCGAGGTCTCTTCGAGCATTGGTCCGCGATCAAGCATCTCGTAGGTCAGCGACAACCGCTTGATCGCGCCGACGACCGTCTCCCGTTCCGGTCGCGGACGATGCCGGGGCTCACGCGGCGCGCCGCCCCCGGTCGCGGGTTCCGCCCGCTCGCCGAGAAATGCCGCGAACGCGAGCAGCGTCGCCCGGTCGGCCGGGGCAAGCCGGCGGAATAGCTTCAGGAGCCGGCGCTCATCGCCGGGGCCCGGCGCCGGCATCAACATCTGCGGACCGACGGCCGATCGCCGGCAAGGAGTCTAAGCTCGCGCGTGTTTCCAGCCCAGCGGAGTGGCCACTGGAAGCGGGGACGCCGCGCACGGACCCACGAACGACGCGGAATGCACATGATAAACACCGCGGGGTCACCCGTCCTGGTGGGTCTGACAGTAGGAGCGAGCGAACTCCAGCAGCTCCTCCATGACCCGAAGCCGGAACTTCTGCTTCTGGTGGACGAACGAGAACGGGCGGTCGAGCGGCGGGTCCAGGTTCACGGCGACCAACGTTCCGAGCCGGAGCTCCTTCTGGATGGTCGCCCTGGACACCACCGAGACGCCCATACCCGCCTCGACGGCGCCCTTGACCGCCTCGGGACTTCCCAGCTCCATGGCGACCTTCAACGCCGCGTTGCAGTCGGGCGTATGCTGCAGGTAATCGCTGATCACCTCCCGGGTGCCCGACCCCTCCTCTCGGCAGATGAAGGGATACGCCAGCAGCCGCTGAAACGTTATCCGCTCGGAATCCGCGAGCGGGTGGCCCGGCGGAACGATGGCGACCAAATGATCCTGCTTGCAGGTCTCGACGACAAGGTTCTTGTTGCTTACCGGGGATTCCACCACGCCCAGGTCGATGGTGTTGTTCTCGACCATCGAGACGATCCCCTCGCTGTTCGCGACCTTTAGATGGATCGCGACGTCCGGGAAGCGCTCTTTGAAGTCGCCCAACAGGGTCGGCAGCATGTACTCGGCGATGGTGGTGCTCGCGCCGATCGTCAGTGCGCCGCTGATCTCGCCGGTTATCTCACGGACCGAGTTCTCCATCTCGGCATAGAGCTCGAATATCCGATCCGAGTGCTCGAACACCGTCCGACCCGCGTCGGTAAGGCTGATTCGATTGTGCGTGCGATCGAACAGGCGGGTGTTGAAATGCTCCTCAAGTTGGCGCACCTGAAAGGTCACCGCCGGTTGGGTCATGTGAAGGGTCTCGGCCGCCTTGGTGAAGCTCAGCAGCCGGGCAACCGTGTGGAAAACCTGGAGCCTGCGATCAGCCATCCAGACCCATCCCCAGTCAATGAGTAAATAAAAAATCCTTATATCATATAAATCTGATATCGGGAAAGCGTCGCCCACGATTCCACCCCCGTGTCGAAAGCGCGCTCGTCCTTGCCCAGTCCGTCATTTGTCTCTTTTCAAACACTGATTCCTAAGCGCAACACTTTTTCTGGAAATTGCTTCCAGAATCGCCTAGAGTTCCGTCGTATCATCCCTTTAAATGCTCGTGCTTGAGCTGCGGTTCGTCTTCTAACACTCTGACCTTGAATAGAGCCGTCGAACGACCGCTGACAAGCCGCAAGCGGCGAATCGAATCCGGAGATTCGATACCTAAAAGAGACACTCTCCGGTGCCCATGACCCCCGTTTCAGAAGCCACAACACCAACTCAATCCAGGGGAACGCCATGAACCACAAGATCGCGCACGCCATCGCCGCCATCCTCGCGACAGGAGCCATCGGGACCCAGGGCGAGGCGCTTGCGTCCGGATTCTCTCTACCCGAGATCTCGGCAGCCGGCATCGGGACCGCAAACGCCCTGGTGGCCAACCCGGTCGAAACCGGGGCCATCCCGTACAACCCGTCGGCCATGGGCTTTCACGACGCCTCGAGCCTGTCCCTGGGCGCCGTGATGATCGGCCCGAGTTTCAGCGTCGAGACCGCCAGCGGCAATCACGACGGCAACGGCGCCGACTGGCACGTGGGTCCACTGATCCAGGCGGCCATCAAGGTCAACGACCAGTGGCGGGTCGGGCTCGGCGTCAATGCACCGTTCGGCCTCGAGACCCGGTGGAAGGTCGGGACCTTTCCGAAGCTGAGCCAGACGGTCACCTTCCCGACCATGATGGGCCCGGTCACGGTTCCCACCGCGAGCCACCCGACCGAGAGCAAGCTCGAGATTCTGGACTTCGTGCCGGCGGCCGCCTACCGGGTGACCGACAACCTCAGCCTTTCCGCGGGCCTGGACCTCTACTGGGCAAAGTCGGCCACGCTCAATTCCAACGTCGGCAAGCTCCACGGAGACGGGACCGGGGCCGGCTTCAACCTGAGCGCCCTGTACCAGCGCGACGCGCTGAGCGTCGGCGTCGCCTTCCGCTCCGCGGCGACGGTCGGTATCGACGGCACCTACACGGCGCTAAGCACGCCGCTGGTCGCCGCCGGGCGGCTGTCCCCCAGCCAAACCGCCAAGGTCGACCTCGACCTGCCTTGGCGCCTGCAGATCGGTTTGCGCTACGCGTTCACCGACCAACTCGCTGCCGAGTTTGACTGGACGCGCATGGGCTGGAGCGAGTTCGACACGTTGGAGGTCAAGGGCAAACAGACCGGCGATATGATCTTCGCCGACACCAACGCCTGGAGCGACGCCAACGCCTACCGCCTGGGCCTCACCTATCAGATCCGCCCGGAGACCCAGCTGCGATTCGGCTACTCCTACGACGAGACCGGACAAGGCGACGACCACTTCAGCGCCCGCGTCCCGGACAACGATCGCCAGCTCTTCGGCATCGGCCTGGCCCAGGGCCTGGGCCAGGGCTTCTCGCTGGAGGCCGGTTACATGTACGTCAAGGCCGACGAGCGAAATTATCGGAGCAGCACGCCCTACGAGGGTGGCGCCAGCAACGGCACCGACGCCCTGGACGGCAAGTACGAGATGGACGCCCACCTGATCGGCATCGAGCTGGTCAAGGTCTTCTGAGGGCGCCCGACCCGGCGGCATACGCCGGGTAAAGCAGGCGGCGGTTAGAGACCGCCGTCTTCTGTTTGATGTTGGAAGGGATCTCAATTCCGGCTGGTTTCGAGCCGCGATGGGCATGCAATCCATGACCACCCTACCAGGCTGGCGCACCAAACAAAAGCGCCGCCCAAAGGGCGGCGCTGTTCGTGTCCAGCCGAGCGACGGATCAGATGTAGAGACAGATATCGCTCTCGCCGGCAAACTCGAAGAAAGCGGCCGCGCCGGCGTACTCGACGCCGTCGATGAACTCGGACTGGTCCATGTCGAACAGGTCGACGGTCATCTGGCAGGCGATCAGCTTGACCTCGGCCTCCTGGCAGAGCTCGCGCAGTTCCTCGACGCTGGCGACGCCCTTGTCCTTCATCTTCTTCTTCATCATCGCGGTCATCATGCCCTGCATGCCGGGCAGCGCGAGGCCCAGCACCGGGAACCACTTGTCCATGCCCATCGGCATGGGCATCCCGGGGTTGCCGAGCGGCGTGACCTCGAGCGCAAGCCGCTTCTTCAACAGCTGCAGGCCGTAGAAGGTGAAGAAAATCTGGGTCTCATAGCCGAGCGCCGATGCCGTGGACGCCAGGATGAACGGGGGGTAGGCCCAATCCAGCGAGCCCTTGGTGGCGATGATGGCAAGCTTCTTGTCGTCCATCGGATCCTCCTACTCGATAAGGGTTTCAGGGATCAGGAGGTCAGGCCTTCTTGATCAAAAAGTGGAACTTGCCGCCCTCTTCCTTGGACTCCATCAGCTCGTTTCCGGTCTGCTTGGCGAAGGCGTCGAAGTCCTTCACCGAGCCGGGGTCGGTGGCGATGACGTGCAGAACCTGGCCGGCGTCCATCGCGTTCAGGGTCTTCTTCGCGCGCAGGATCGGCAGGGGACAGTTCAGGCCGCTGGCGTCCAGCTCTTGATCGAAATCAGCCATTGGATTACCTCCGGTATTTTTCTGTTTTAGAATATGAGAAAACTCAGGAACTCGTATTTTCAGGCCAATCCCACGAAAAAGGCAAGCAAGGATCAGCGGTTTTCCGGGGACTGCCGGCGTCTGCCGCCGGCGGGTCAAGACTCGGGAGCGGCTATCTCGTAGCCGTGCCTGGCCCAGGCGATGATGCCGCCGCGCAGGTTCAGTATCCGATCGTACCCCTGCTGCATCATGTAGGCGCACGCCTGATAGGACCGGGCGCCGCTGCGGCAGTAGAGCACCACATCGCGGTCTCTCGGAAGCTCGCTCATGCGCAGCGGCAGCAGGTGCATCGGCAGCCGCGCCGCGTTCGGGATGGCGCCCTGGGCAACCTCGGCCGGGCGTCCGGATGTCGACGAGCATCACGCCATCGCCCTCGGCCAGCCGCCGGCGCAGGGACTCCGAGTCGATCTCGTTGACCAAATTACGGTCCTACCAAACGTCTAAGTATTTAAGTATATTAAGGACTTTTTGAAGTCATCTCAATGACAGGTCGGGGCTCAACCACGATGACCATGGATTACCTTCCGATCTTTCAGGCCGTCGCCGGCAAGCCCTGTCTGGTCGTCGGCGGCGGCGAGACCGCCCTGCGCAAGGTCACGAGCCTGCTGCGCGCGGGGGCCGCGGTCACGCTCGTGTCCCCGTCGCTGTCGCCGCCGCTGGCCCGGCTGGCCGAGGCGGATGACCTTCGTCACCTTGCCCGGCCGTTCGAGTCGGACGATGTTGCCGGCATGCGGCTGATCGTCGCCGCCACGGACGACCGCGAGGTCAACCGCCGGATCGCGGCGCTGGCGGGAGAGCGGGATATCCCGGTCAATGTGGTCGACGACCCGGATGCCTGCACCTTCCTGCTGCCGTCGGTCATCGACCGCTCCCCGGTCGTCGTCGCCGTGTCCTCCGGCAAGGCGTCGCCGGTGCTGGCACGGCTGCTTCGCACCCGGCTCGAGTCGCTGATCCCCGCCGGCTACGGGCAGCTCGCGCGCCTGTGCGCGAGCTACCGGGAGCGCGTCAAGCAGCGATTCGATCGGTCGATCGACCGGCGCCGGTTCTGGGATCGGGTGCTCGAGGGCGCGGTCGCGGAAAGGATCTTCTCCGGCCAGATCGAGGAGGCCGAGGCCGTCATGGAGCGGGAGCTGGCGGCCGGGGCAACGGACACGAACATGGGCGAGGTCTATCTCGTCGGGGCGGGACCCGGCGACCCGGACCTGCTGACCTTCCGCGCGCTGCGCCTGATGCAGCAGGCGGACGTCGTCGTCTACGACCGGCTGGTGGCCGAGCCGATACTGAACATGACGCGCCGGGATGCGCGCCGCGTCTATGTCGGCAAGGAGCGCAACCAGCACACCATGCGTCAAGAGGAGATCAACCGTCTGCTCGCGGACCTGGCGCGGGAAGGGCACCGGGTGCTGCGTCTGAAGGGCGGGGATCCCTTCATCTTCGGACGCGGCGGCGAGGAGATCGACACCCTGGCCGCCGAGGGGATCCCGTTTCAGGTCGTCCCGGGGATCACCGCGGCCGCGGGGTGCGCCAGCTACAGCGGCATCCCTTTGACTCACAGGGACTACGCCCAGTCGGTCACCTTCGTCACCGGCCACCTCAAGGACGGGAGCATGAACCTGAACTGGCCCCAACTGGCCCAGCCGGGACAGACGGTCGTCTTTTACATGGGACTCGTCGGTCTGTCGACGATCGTCGAGCAGCTGATCGTGCACGGGGCACGACCCGGGCTGCCGGTGGCGTTGGTCCAGCAGGGGACCACACACCTGCAGCGGGTCTACGCCGGGACGCTGGAGACCATCCTGGACGTCGTCGCGGCGGAACCGCCGCAACCCCCTACCCTGATCATCGTCGGCGAGGTCGTCCGGCTGCGCGAAAAGCTGAACTGGTTCCATACGCCGGCGGCGCCCCACCAGGGGGCAACGACCCCGATCAGCCCCGGGAGCGACGTGGGTCAACCCCCCGGGCGGCGGGAATAGGCCTCGTCGAACAGGGCCTCGAGCCGCTCGTGGGTCCCCCGGATCTGCGCCACCACCTCGCCCGCCCAGTCGAAGTACTCGCGGCACCGCGCCCGGCCCCAGCCGACCGGCGGGTTCGACGCGATCTCCCGGATGTTGCAGATCTTGTCGGCGAGCTTTACCAGCCGGGCCGGATGGCTGGCGCGGCCGGCGTGGACGATCTGTAGGCGCTTGCGCTCGGCCTTCGCGAGCGACTTGTCGTCGGTGAGCTCCATCACGATTCCGCGGATCGCCACGCCGAAGCGGGCCTCGAGCTCCTCCGGGGTGGTGCGGGTGTCCTCCAGGGTGTCGTGCAGCAGCGCGGCGCAGAGGACCACCGGGTCCTCGATCCCGGCCTCGACCGACAACAATCGCATCAGCGCGATCGGGTGGTTGATATAGGGTGACGCGGCCTCGTCCTTACGCCGCTGGCGCCGGTGCTTGTGCGCGGCGAAGCACAGGGCCTCGGCGACTAAAGGGATTCCGTTCAGCGCGCGGACTTCCCGGACCTCCATCGCTGACACCCGGGGCGCCCGCGCGGGCTAACCCGGATACCCCGCCGGACCCGCGTCTGCTTCGCCGGGCGGACTGGAGACACCCAGCATCCCAAGCGCCTCGGCCCAGAGCTCGCGGTAGGCGGCCGCCGCCGGGCTGGAGGGCGCGTAGGCGACCAGGGGCATCCGATGGACGCCCATGCGCTCCACCTCCGCCGAATAGGGAATGCTCGCGTTCAGGAACCCGGGGAAACGCTCCGGGAGCCGCTGCAACAGGTCCTGATGCAACCGCTTGCGCCTGTCCACCATCGAGAAGAAGGGCGAGACGCTGAGATCGGACGTCCTCGCCTCTGACTCCAGAAAGTCGAGCAGTTGCTCCAGGGTGCGCGCCGACAGCGTGGTCGGGATCATCGGCACCAGAAGCAGGTCCGCGGCCCGGAAGATGTTTTCGGAGACGAGCGAGATGCTCGGGGGGCAGTCGAGGAACACGTAGTCGTATTCCTCGGCCACCGGGCGCAGCAGCTTCTGCACCTGCTTGGTCGGGCTCTTCGCGTCCTCGAGGACCAGGTCCATGTGGCGGAACGAAAAGTCCGCCGGCAGCAGGTCGAGCCGGTCGAAGTCGGTCCCCTTGATGATCCCGTCGAGGTCCCGGTCCTTGTGTATCAGCCCCTTGCCGCCGCCCTTGACCTTGGGCTTGATCCGAAAGTAGTAGGTGGCGGCCGCCTGGGGGTCGAGATCCCAGATCAGCGTGCTGGCCCCCCCGGCCGCGGCCAGGTAGGCCAGATTGATCGCGGCCGCCGTCTTGCCGACGCCGCCTTTGATGTTGTAGACCCCGATGACCCTCATGCGTCCTCGCCCCCCCGCCGCTCGGCGGCGAACAGATCCCGAAATCTCTGCTGTACGTCGCGCCCCAGATACTCATCGAGGACCGGCATCAGCTTCACCCGGGCCTGCTCCTGGCGGGTCAGCAGATTGCCGATCAGCGCTCCCATAGCGAGCAGGGTGTCGGTCTCGACCCGGCCCTCGTCGCGCATCCTCTGGGCCAGGTCCCGGAGATGGTCGGCCTGGACCTCCAGGTCCTGGAAGGCGCCGAGCAGGTCCAGCAGGTTTCGCGACAGCTTGACCAGCTCCCGGGTGTCATCGTCCGGATAGAGGCTTTGGAAAAATTCCACCAGATAGCGCAGCTTCTTGCAGCTCTTGCGCAGCTCATGCAGATCCTCCGGCGGAGACTCGTCCGTGATCGCCCGCCCTTCCTGCCGCACCCGCTTGGCCATGCGCCAGATTCGCTCGTCGGCGACGGCCTTGATGGGGCGCGGCGCGTTGGGCGCGCTGGCATCAACCGGCACCGGCGCGTCGAGGAATGCCTGCAAGTCGCCGATCAGGCCCGTGAATTGCGAAGAGCGCAGGGCCTCGGCGAGGCGCCGCTGCTCCTCGTCATAGTGCGCGAGCAGAAACTCCTTCAATGGGTTCAGGTGCGGTTGGAGCGCCTCCGGGAGGCTCTGCTGGTAGACGTCGAAATCGAGCAAATAGACGTCGAGGTCGCGTACGGGTCCGGTCACCTGCTGCAACCAGGCAAAACCGGCCTTGTGCCGCTCGACCAGGCTCTCGGGCAGCACATCCTTGATCTGCGCCAGGGCCGAGCGCGTGCGCCGCGTGGCCACGCGAAGGTCGTGCAAAAACTCGGTGTCCAGGTTCGCCCGGGTCCCCTCCACGTTCGCCAGCAGGGTGTCGAGCAACCCGCGCAAAATGCTCTTGGTGACATTGTCGGCGCGCTCGTCCGGATCGAGCCGGTAATCGAGCTTGGACGAATAGGCGCCGGGATCCACGCCGACGGCCGCCAGCGCCTGCAGCAGCGGCGGCTGTTTCGCGGGCTCGAGACCGGCGGCGTCGAGCAAGGTGACCAGGTGCTCCTGATCCTGGTCGTAGCCTCGCACCGGCAGCACCCGCAGAAGCACCGCCATCGCCGCCTCCCGGCCCGTTGCCGGGTCGGTGCACCGGGACTCGTCGATCGCCAGGCGCGCGACGGTCTTGTCATCGTCGTTCAGCAGGCGCAGTCCCCGAGTCCGTGTCCTGACGCGGGCCACCGGCAGCAGCCGGCGTATGCCGCAGACCTTGAGGATGCGCTGCCGGACCGGACCGGCCGGCAGATCCGCGGCGAATCCCGGCGTCCCGTCCGGACCCTGGACGAGAGGATCGGACTTCCCCTTCAACTCGCTCAGGATCAATGAATCCGTTGTGGCGCCCTCCCGGTGCTCCAACGCCAGGCCATCGCTATACAAGGCCCAGTCGAAGGTGTCGTAGAACACGCGAACGCTCTGTTCCGCCGGCTCCTCGGCCAGTCGCCGCCGCTGCTGAATCAAGGCCTCGATATCGGCCGTCGGTGTACCCTCGGGTACCAGGTATTCCACGCGCTTGCCACCCCTCGGATCTACGATCTATTTTCTGGATGTCCCTAAGCGGAACCACCGGCGCACCGGGGCCCTGCTCAGCGGCGATCTGCGATTATGACCAATTTCCAAACTCACGAAAAACGAATGTTTTTCCGTTCGAGTCCAGCCTGAGCACGGCACGTGGAGACGGCGGTCGCGAAACGGTCACGAACCTCCGCTAGGGTATGGCGCAACCGACAACAACCACTTACCCGCGAAGTCCTTCCATGAACCAACTCACTCAGCTGAGCTCGATGACCACGGTGGTCGCCGACACCGGCGACTTCGAGGCAATTGCCGAATACAAACCACGGGAAGCCACCACCAACCCTTCCCTGCTCTATAAGGCCGCCCAGATGCCCAGATACCGCGAGCTGGTCGAGGACGCGGTGATGTTCGGAAAGGACACCGGAGGCAGCGACGCGCTGGCCCGGGCCAGGTGGACCACGGACAAGCTCGCGATCAACTTCGGCGTCGAGATCCTCAAGATCGTCCCCGGCCGGGTCTCGACCGAGGTCGACGCCCGTCTGTCATTCGACACCGAGGCGACCATCCGGCGCGCCGACGCCTTGGTGGAGCTCTACGAGCAGGCCGGCATAGACCCCGCCCGCCAGGTGCTGTTCAAGATCGCCTCCACCTGGGAGGGTATACGCGCCGCCGAGTTGCTGGAAAAACGCGGCCTGCACTGCAACATGACGCTGTTGTTCAGCCTGGTTCAGGCGGTCGCCTGCGCCGACGCCGGGGCGACCCTGATCTCGCCCTTCGTCGGGCGCATCCTGGACTGGTACAAAAAGGCGGAGAATCGATCCGGCTACCCGGCGGACGAGGACCCCGGCGTCATGTCCGTTACCCGGATCTACAACTACTACAAACGCCACGGCTACGACACGGTAGTCATGGGTGCGAGCTTCCGCAATGTCGACGAGATCCTGGAGCTCGCCGGCTGTGACCTGCTGACCATCGCCCCGCCCCTCCTCGCCGAGTTGGCCGCCTCGGAGGGTAACCTGCCTCGCAAGCTCGACCCCGAGAAGTCCCGCGAGATGGACATCGAGCGGCTCGAGCCGAGCGAGGCGTCCTTCCGCTGGGAAATGAACGAGGACGCCATGGCGACCGAGAAGCTCTCCGAGGGTATTCGGCTGTTTGCCGCCGACACCCGGAAGCTCGAGCAGTTCGCCGAGGAGATCTGCCGAAGCTGTTGAGCCCCGCGCCGCGCCCCAGGGAGGTGCTGATCAAAGGCCGTCCTGGTACTTGAACAGCTCGCGGCGGCGAGGCGCAACTCTCGCAGCGACTCATACTCAATGGCTTACATACATTGTATATAGCGGGCCGTCCCTGGCCCGGACGGGAAACGCAATGGATCAGCGTTTCACTAGCGGCCGCCGCGTTGAAGATTGGGCGCCGACACACGACGTCCCGGCGGAATCTCCCGCCACAGCCTTGCTAAGATGGGCTCCGGCGCCGGGTTTGCGTCCCCGTCGCCGTTCGTCTGACACCCGGAGCCCCCATGCCGACCCCCAATCCGCCGATCGACCCGCCGCCGACAGCGCTTTGGCATACCCTGTCCGTCGAGCGCATCCTCGCGGACCTGGGCAGCGATGGCGGGGGACTGTCTCCGGAGGAGGCACGCCGGCGCCTGGAACGGCACGGCCCCAACGAGCTGCCACAGGCGGACACGGTCTCGCCCTGGGTCATCCTGGTCGAGCAGTTCAAGAACGTCCTGATCATCATCTTGCTGGTCGCGGTGGCGCTGTCCGCCTTCCTCGGCGAGGTACTCGAATCGATCGTCATCGCCGTCATCGTGCTGTTCGCGATCCTGCTCGGGTTCGTTCAGGAGTACCGCGCCGAGCGCGCCATGGAGGCCCTTCGCCAGATGGCGGCCCCCGCGGCCCGGGTGCTGCGCGACGGACGCGAGGTCGAGGTCCGCGCTCGCGACGTCGTCCCCGGCGACCTGGTGCTGCTTACCGCCGGTGATCGCATCCCGGCGGATCTGCGTCTGATCGAGAGCGCGAATCTGCGGGTCAACGAGGCGGCCCTGACCGGGGAGTCCAACCCGGTGGACAAGCACACGGCCCCGCTGGCCGACCCCAGCCTCGGCATCGGCGACCGGCTGAACCTCGCCTACTCGGGCACCGACGTCGTCTACGGACGCGGGCGCGGGGTCGTGACCGCCACCGGTCTCGGTACCCATTTCGGTCAGGTCACCGGGATGCTCGCCGGCGTCGAGCAGGTCCGCACCCCGCTGCAGGAGAACCTGGACCGGGTCGGGCGTGTGCTGGCGGTCGCCGCCGGTATCGTCGTGGTGCTGATCGCCGGGCTCGGCGTCCTGCGCGGGGAGCCGCTGCTGGAGATGTTCATCTTCGGCGTCGCGCTGGCGGTCGCCGTGGTCCCGGAGGCGCTGCCCGCGGTGGTGACCATCTCGCTGGCGATCGGCGTCCAGAGAATGGTGAAACGCAATGCCCTGGTCCGGCACCTACCGACGGTGGAGACCCTCGGCAGCACGGCCGTGATCTGCTCGGACAAGACCGGCACCCTGACCCGGGACGAGATGACCGCCCGGGAGGTCTGGCTCGACGGCATCTCGGGGCACATCGAGGGCAGCGGCTACCAGCCCGAGGGTGCGATCGCCCTGTCGGCCGATACCCCGGAGAATCGCGCGCTGCTCGCGAATCTGCTGACCGCCGCCGCCCTGCCCTGCGACGCCCATCTGGAACAAGACCGCGGGGTCTGGCGGCTGTACGGTGACCCCACCGAAGGGGCCCTGATCGTTATTGCCGCCAAGGCCGGGCTCGAAAAGCGCTCGCTCGAGGCGCGGGCGCCCAGGGTCGACGAGATCCCGTTCAGCTCCGAGCGCAAGCGGATGACCACGCTGCACCGGAGCACCGACGGGATCACGGCCTACTCGAAGGGCGCGGTCGAGGTGATCCTCGACGGCTGCGACCGCCGGGCGACGGCCGGCGGTGTCGCGGCACTCGACGACGCCGCCCGAGCCAGGATCGAGGAGGCGGCCAGGACCCTGGCCCGCAAGGCCCTGCGCGTGCTGGCGGTCGCCTACAAGCCCGGCGCCGAGCGCGGAACCGCCGAGCGGGACATGGTCTTCGCCGGACTCATCGGCATGATCGACCCCCCGCGGGCAGAGGCGATGGAGGCCATCCGCGACTGCGAGCAGGCCGGTATCCGCCCGGTGATGATCACCGGGGATCACCCGGACACCGCCGAGGCCATCGCCCGGGAGCTTGGGATCCTCAAGTCCGGTCGGGTAGTCGTCGGAGGAGAGCTGGACGCGATGACCCAGGACGACCTCGACCGCCAGATCGAGGAGATCGAGGTCTACGCCCGCGTCTCGCCCGAGCACAAGCTGCGGGTCGTAACGGCCTGGCAGAAGCGGGGGCGCATCTGCGCCATGACCGGAGACGGCGTCAACGACGCGCCGGCCCTGAAGAAGGCCGACATCGGCGTCGCCATGGGCGTCACCGGGACGGACGTCAGCCGCGAGGCCGCGGACATGACCCTCACCGACGACAACTTCGCCAGCATCGTCGGCGCGGTCGAGGAAGGGCGCGGGATCTTCTCCAATATCAAGAAGTACCTGATGTACCTGCTCTCCTCGAACATCGGCGAGATCGGCCTGATGGCCGTGGCGACGCTCGCCGGGATGCCGCTGCCGCTATCCGCGGTCCAGATCCTCTATGTCAACCTGGCGACCGACGGCCTGCCGGCCCTGGCGCTCGCCTTCGACCCGCCCGAAGACGACCTGATGCGCCGCCCGCCACGGGACCCGAGGACCGGGATATTCACCCGGCCGGTGGTGCTGCTGATGCTCGTCGGCGGCGTCTGGTCGACGATCGTGAATATCGGATTGTTCAGCTGGGAGCTGGAACAGGGCGAAGTGCTGGGCCTCGACCCGGACCGAACCCTGGTCCACGCAATGACCATGACCTTCCTGTCACTGGTGCTGATCCAGTTCTTCAAGGCCTACAGCTTCCGCTCGGACCGTGACTCGGTGCTGCATCGCCCGTTCGCGAACGCCTGGCTCAATGTCGCGATCCTCTGGGAGCTCTGCCTGCTGCTCGTCGTCGTCTATGTGCCGCTGCTGTCCGAGGCCTTCGGTACCTACCCGCTCGCCTTGGACGACTGGCTGCTGGTCGTGGCAACGGCCTTCACGGTCGTGCCGGTGCTGGAGCTGACCAAGTGGCTGATCCGGAGCCGTTACCCGCTGAAGCCGGTAAGCTACGCGTAGAAAAACGCGCGAACATCCAGGTTGGGGTGAGGAACGAACTCCAACGCCCTTGCCCCCCGTGCCGATGTTGTTGGGGTTCGCAAGCTCACCCCACCCTAGGCTTCCGAGGAGTCCCGTGGACGCGCCCGCCGATCAAGTGCCAGGATGGCACTTGATCAGGATCTCCCTGGAAATCAGAACGCCTCCGTGAAGCGCTCGACAAAGCTGTCGTAGGCGTCGTCCGGCAGTTCATTGATCCCGGCCGCCGCCTTGCGTCCGCCGCCGGTCGGGAACTGGCGGCAGAGCACGTCGGCGCCGTCCGGGCGGGTGATGGGCGCGCGAACGCTGATCAGGAAACCGCCCCCCGCCAAGCGCGTGAGCATCGCGTGGGCCTTGTCGGGCGCCTCCTGGGCCAACTCATTGGCGAACACGCCGCTGGCGCGGCGCGCCCAGGGCTCCGCCGGAAGGATGAACAGCCGGTGACGCTCGGTCTGAAGCTCGGGCACGACGGCGCGGGCCCTCGCCATATCGTCCGCGTAGCCGTCCCTCAGCGCGGCGAACACGGGGGATTCCGCAACGAACGCGAGCGGGTCGGCGTAGGGCTGGATCCGCTGGAACAGGTCATCCGGCGCGAAGTGCAGGTCTTCGACCGCGGGGCCATAGCCGTTGTAGTTGATGTAGATGCCCAGCTCGCGCAGCAGATCGAGGTCCACATCTCCCAGTCCGAGCGGCTCGGCGGCGCGCCGGGCGGAGTCGTCGAAGTTGTCGCCGAAGGTGCCGACCACGGCCCAGGCGCGCTGACTGCCCCCGAGGTACTCGTCCACCAGAAGGCTGGTCCCCTTGTCGGGCACCGTCTCGACGTGTACGTCGAGGTTAGGGTGCGACGGGATCTCGCCCGGGAAGTGGTGATCGAAGTAGCGGACGCTCGCGCCCCCCTCGAGGATGCGCACGAGCGAGCCCCGGTTCTTGTCCAGCGAAACATCGAGCACGGTCACGGAATCCCCGGCCGCGGCCGTTACCCTGTCGAGCAGGGCGATGTCGCGCTTCACCCCGGTCACCAGGGTGCTGTCGAGGGGCTGGGCGAGACGAAGCTGCTGCAGGGCGCAGATGCCGTCAGCATCGCCATTGAATACGTCGTAGTGTGTCATCGGTCTCCGATAGGTCGGCGGCGGTCGGGTGAATCGCGCTCGGTATTATCCGCCACGTCGGCCGTTTCGCCAAAAAAGCGGGAGAGCGTCCCAGTCCCGACGTTGCCCGGGATACGCCGTGCCGTTAGACTTTCGCGTTTGCTGAACGCCGCCCCATCGCCTTTTGGCACCCGGGGTTAGGCACGCAAGCGGCGGCCGAACAGGCCGCGAGCCCCGAGCACCCGTCATCGCCCAGACCCCGGAGCCCCCATGGCACAAGAACGCACCCTGTCCATCATCAAGCCCAACGCCGTCGCCAAGAATGCGATCGGCGCGATCCTTGCGCGGTTCGAGGCCGCCGGGCTGAAAGTTGTCGCCGCGCGCATGGTCCACATGAGCAAGGAGCAGGCCGCCGCCTTCTATGCGATCCATCAGGGCAAGCCCTTCTACGACGAGCTGGTGGAGTTCATGACCTCCGGGCCCGTCATGGTCCAGGTGCTCGAGGGCGAGGATGCCGTGACGAAAAACCGTGACGTGATGGGCGCGACCAACCCCGCCAACGCGGCCCCCGGCACGATCCGGGCGGACTTCGCCGATTCGCTGACCGAGAATGCGGTGCACGGCTCGGACGCCGCCGAGACCGCGGCGGTGGAAATCGCCTTCTTCTTCCCGGAAGGCGTCTGCGAGCGGACCCGCTGACCGACAGCGCATGGCACCCGCGGACCCCCGACCGAACCTGTTCGACCTTGGCCTTGCCGGCTTCGAGTCGCTGGCCGTTGCGCTTGGCTCGAAGGCGTTTCATGGGCGCAATCTGTTCAAGTGGGTCCATAAGCACGGCGTCCTCGACTACGACGCCATGACCGATCTTTCGAAGGGGCTGCGCACGGCGCTGCGCGACTCGGTGCGGATAAGCCTGCCGCGAATGACCCGCGACGATCCGAGCGCCGACGGCACCGCCAAGTGGGTCATGGAGCTCGACGACGGGCAGCGGGTGGAGACCGTATTCATCCCCGGCGACCACCGCACCACCGTCTGCGTCTCATCCCAGGTGGGTTGCGCGCTGGACTGCGCCTTCTGCGCCACCGGCAAGCAGGGCTTCAATCGGAATCTGACCGTCGGAGAGATCGTCGGCCAGGTCTGGCACGCCACGCGGGAGCTCGGCGCGCCGCCGACCAACGTGGTGATGATGGGCATGGGCGAGCCGCTCGCCAACTTCGAGGCGGTGGTCGAGGCCATGGCGATCATGCAGGATGACCTGGCCTACGGGCTTTCGAAGTTCCGGGTGACCCTGAGCACCTCGGGTATAGTGCCGAACATCTACCGGCTGCGCGAGGTGAGCGACGTGTCGCTGGCGGTCTCCCTGCACGCTCCCGACAACGCCCTGCGAGACGAGCTGGTGCCCATCAACCGCAAGTACCCACTCGAGACGCTGCTGCCGGCCTGCAAGGCCTACATCGCCAATGACAAGCGTCGGCGGGTGACCTGGGAGTATGTGATGCTCGACGGCGTCAACGACAGCCTGCAGCACGCCAAGCAGTTGATCCGCCTGCTCGAAGGCATTCCGTCCAAGGTCAACCTGATCCCCTTCAACCCGTTCCCGCGCAGCGGCTTCCGCACCACGCCCCCGGACCGGCTGGAGGCCTTCCGCCAGCGGTTGTTGCGCTCGGGTCTGCTGGCGATCACCCGCAAGACCCGCGGCGATGAGATCGCGGCTGCCTGCGGGCAACTGGTCGGCCGCGTCCAGGACCGTTCCCGGCGTCTCGTCCGAGTCCCGGTGCCCGGCGATCAGGTGGTTGCCCGATGATCTGGCCCAAGGCGCTCCGTCTTCTCGCGCTTTCCGGCCTCGCCCTGGTCCTTGCCGCCTGCGGCGGCAACCCGGCGCGCGAGAAGAACGACTCATCGCTGGGCCTCGACGAACAGGACAGCCCCGGGGATCTCTACGTCGCGATGGCCGCCGAGTACTACCGGCTCGGCCAGATGGACGCGGCCCTGCGCCGCGCCCAGCAGGCCATCGACGAGGACGGCAAGAACCCTCGCGCGCATTACATGATCGCTGTCATCTACCAGCAGATCGGCGAGATCGGCCGCGCCGATTCGCACTTCAAGCGGGCGGTGGAGCTCTCGCCGAACAACCCGGAGGTCCACAACGCCTACGGAACCTTCCACTGCAACCAGCGGCGCTTCGCCGAGGCGGACCAGGAATTCCAGAAGGCCTATGAGAACCCCTTGTACAACACCCCCTGGGTCGCGATGACCAACGCCGGGACCTGCGCCGCGAGCGCGGGCAACACCGGCAAGGCGGAGGGTTTCTACCGCAAGGCGCTGACCGCCAACCCGCGTTTCGGACCAGCCCTGTTCAAGATGGCCGAGCTCGAGTACCGGCGTGGCGACGCGAAGGTGGCCAAGGAATACCTCGATCGTTTCTTCCAGGCGTCCGCGGCGACACCGGCCGCGCTGATCCTCGGGGTCAGGACCGAGCGCAAGCTGGGAAACCGCGACGCGGCGGCGACCTATGAGCAGGTGTTGCGAAGGAATTTCCCGGACTCGCCCGAGATACTTGAGCTTTAGGGAGCCCCACACCGTTATGAACCCAATACCCGCCGAACGGGGCGACGATCAGAACGTCGTCGAATTTGCCGAGAGCCCGGGCCGGCGGCTGCGCCTGCAGCGTCAGGCCCGAGGCCTGGAGATCGAGCGCATCGCCACCCAGCTGCACCTGCGCCCCGACCGCGTGGAAGCGCTGGAGCAAGACCGTTACGAGGATCTGCCCGGTCCGGTCTTCGTGGCCGGCTATATCCGCAACTACGCCCGCCTGCTCGGCATCGACCCCCAGCCGCTGATCGAGGCCTATCGCCACGCCACCCCGGGTATCGAGCCGCCGGTCCGGCACGTGACGCCGGCGCCCGGGCGCGAGATCGGCAGCGGCCACATCCTGGTGCGGCTGATCAGCCTGGCGCTGCTCGCGGCGGTTATCGGAATGCTGGTGTTCTGGTGGCAGAATCGGGCCGATCTCTTGCCGGCGCCTTACGCCGAGACCGAGGGCGAGGCCGAAACCGGGGTCCCGGGCTCGGAGCTCTCCGCCGGGTTGGGCCTGGACCCGGTACAGGTGGCGCCCGAAGACTCCGCGGATGCCGCTCCGATGCTTCCAACCGGCGGCACTGCCGACACCCCCGATACCGGGGATGACGCCAGCGTCTTGCCGCCCGAGCCGGGCGATGCCCGAATCGAGCCCGCGGCCGTCTTGACGGCCGAGTCCGTGCCCACCCGCGTCGACCCCGACGCCGATGCGACCGGACCGGCGGCGGTGGACGCCTCGGCCCAAGCGCCCGAGGCGACCGAGATGACCGAACCGCCCGAGCCTGCCGCGACCGAGGGGGCGGACGACGGCCGCGGCGGCATCGAGGGAGATCAAGCTCAGCTTTTCCGGCCCCTGCTGGATCGATGTGCGCGACGCCGGCGGCGGCTCGGTGCTCATCGGCGAAATGGCCAAGGGGGACCAGCGGGTGCTCCAGGGTGACCCGCCGTTCTCCTTCGTGATCGGCAATGTCACCGCCACCAGCATGACCGTGGGCGGCGAGCCCTTCGACCTGGTCGCGCACTCGCGCGGCAATGTGGCTCGCTTAAAGCTCGATCCGGCGTCCGACCGGTGACGACCCGCCGCCAGCCCGCGCCGGCCCGAACGCCGTGAGCCAGAACATTCGGGCCATCCGCGGCATGCACGACGTCCTGCCGGAGCGCATCGCGCTCTGGCACCGGGTCGAGGACGGCGTCCGCGCGGTCCTTTCCCGCTACGGCTATGCGGAGATCCGCACGCCGATCCTGGAGCTGACCGAGCTGTTCAAGCGCTCGATCGGCGAGGTCACCGACATCGTCGAAAAGGAGATGTACAGCTTCGAGGACCGCAACGGCGACAGCTTGAGCCTCAGACCCGAGGGGACCGCCAGCTGCGTTCGCGCCGCAATCGAGCACGGCCTGCTGTCGCAGCACCAGCGGCTCTGGTACCGCGGGCCCATGTTCCGTCATGAGCGACCCCAGCGCGGGCGCTACCGGCAGTTCCACCAGATCGGCGTCGAGGTGCTCGGCCTGTCCGGACCCGACATCGACCTGGAGGTGATCCTGCTCACGGCCCGGATCTGGCGCGCGCTGGGGCTCGGCGGGCTGCGACTCGAGATCAACAGCCTCGGCGACCCGGCCGAGCGCCTCGCCTACCGCCGGCAACTGGTCGACTATCTTGAGCAATATGCCGGGATGCTGGACGAGGACAGCCGCAACCGGATGAGATCCAACCCGTTGCGGGTGCTCGACTCCAAGGACCCCCAGACCCGGCAGGTCGTCGCGGGCGCACCGTCGCTGATCGACCGGCTGGGCGAGGAGACCCGGGGCCATTTCGAGCGTCTCTGCCGGGGTCTCGACGACGCGGGGGTCGCCTACCAGCTGAACACCCGGCTGGTGCGGGGACTGGATTATTACAACCGCACCGTCTTCGAGTGGATCACCGACGACCTCGGCGCCCAGGGCACGGTCTGCGCCGGGGGGCGCTACGATGGTCTGGTGGCGCAGCTTGGCGGTCGCGAGACGACCGCGATCGGGTTCGCGATGGGTATCGAGCGGCTGGTCGAGCTGGTCGAGCTCGCCGGGCACGCGGCGGAGCCCCCGCTGGACGCCTATCTGGTCGCCGTGGGAGAACGTGCCCAGCAGACCGCGCCGCTTCTGGCCGAGCGGTTGCGGGACGCGGCCCCCGAACTCCGGTTGATGACCCACTGCGGCGGGGGCAGCTTCAAGAGCCAATTCAAGCGCGCCGACAAGAGCGGCGCACGCTTTGCGCTGGTCGTCGGCGACGGCGAGCTCGAGCGCGGCGTCGTCGGTGTCAAGCCCCTGCGCGAAGACGCCGCTCAAACGGACATGCACCCGGAGCAGGCGGCCCTGTACGTCAGCGAGCGCGCCGGAGACCGCCGAGACGGCATCCCGCCGGCGCGCGCAACCCATTGAAGTAGAGAGAGACAGCATCAGTGATCCAGTACGAAACCGACGAGGAAAAAGTCGAAGCCATAAAAAAATGGTGGAAGGACAACGGCGTCTCCGTGATCGCTGGCGTCGCGATCGGGCTCGGCGCCGTATTCGGATGGCGCGCCTGGGTCGACTACCGCGACGGTGTCGCCGGCCAGGCCTCGGCCGTATTCGAGCAGCTGCTCGCCAACGCGACCGGCGGCCAGGCGGAGGCGGCTTCAAAGCAGGCGAAGATGCTCGACGACGAATTCGGCTCCACGCCCTACGCGGCCCTTGGATCCCTGGTGACCGCCAAGGCCCTGTACGACGCCGGCGACGTCCCCGGCGCCGTCTCGGCCCTGGAGCGGGTCATCGCCGACGCGCCGGACCCGGCTCTGGCGCGGATAGCGGCCCTGCGGCTCGCCCGCATCCAGGTCGCCGATGGACAGCTCGACGCCGCCGAACGCACCGTCGCCGCCCACGACAAGGACGGCGCCTTCACCGGTGATTTCGCCGCCGTGCGCGGGGACATCGCCGCCGCCCGCGGCGATCAGGCCGCCGCTCGCGCCGCCTACGAGCAGGCGATCGAGGCCGGCACCGGGCTGCCGCAGCTGATTCGGCTCAAGCTCGACAATCTGCCCGCCGCCGACTAGGAGGCCTGGCCCCGATGCCCCACCCTCGCCCGAACCGGAGCCTATTCGTGGCCACCGCCTTGGCCGCGTCCCTGCTTTCGCTGTCCCTGGCGGGCTGCAGCAAGATCCCCTGGTTCGGAGGCGACAAGGACCCCACGCCACCGACCAAGCTGACTGACCTGGTCCCGCAGGTGAACCTGACGGAGCTCTGGTCCGACCGGGTGACCAAGGGCACGCTGGGCCGGCGCCTGTTTCTGGTTCCCGCCGTCTCCGGGGGCCGGGTCTACGTCGCCGATGCCAAGGGGCGCGCCGTCGCGGTCGCGGCCGACAGCGGGCGGGTCCAGTGGGAGCGCGACACCGGCCTGACCTTCAGCGGGGGACCGGACCTGGAGGGCGACCGGCTGGTGCTCGGCACCAGCGGCGGTGAGCTGGTCGCGCTATCGGCATCGAACGGGCGGGAGCTTTGGCGCACTCAGCTCGGCAGCGAGGTGCTCTCGGTGCCAAGACATACGGGTGAGGGCAAGATCATCGCCCACACCCTGGATGACACCGTCTACGCGCTCGACGCGGCCAATGGCGCCGAGCTCTGGCGCGTGAGCTACCCGGCACCGGTGCTGACGCTGCGCGGCAGCAGCTCGCCGGCGATTACCCCGAGCGGCATCGTCGTCGGCCTCTCGGGGGGCAAGCTCGTCAAATTGGATCCGACCGACGGCACGCCAATCTGGGAGGTCACCATCACATCCCCCAGCGGGCGATCCGAGCTCGCACGGATCGCCGATATCGACGCGGACCCGGTCGTGGTCGGCACGATCGTATTCGTCGGTACCTACAACGGGGACCTGGCCGCCGTCGACCTCGAGACCGGAACCGTGCTGTGGCGGCGGGAGCTCTCGGCCTACGCCGGGCTGGCGGCCAACGAGACCGAGCTCTATATCACGGACTCCGACGATCTGGTCTGGGCCTCGGACCCCGTCAGCGGCGCCGGGCGCTGGCAGCAAGAAGGCCTGCGTTACCGGCGGCTGACCGCCCCGGCCCTGACCGGCAACCTGATCGCGGTCGGCGATATCGAGGGCTATCTGCACCTGCTCACCCAGTCCGACGGCCGGCTGGTGGGGCGCGCGCGCATCGCCCGCAAGACCCCGATCATGGTCCGCCCGGTGGTCTCGGGCGGCCGGATCTATGTCTACGCGAGCGACGGCACGCTCGCCGCGCTGACCAGCGGCGCCGCCCCCCCGAAGCCGCGCTGACGCTCGCCCTGACCCGGATGCTCCCCGTTGTCACGCTGGTTGGCCGGCCCAACGTCGGCAAGTCGACGCTGTTCAACCGGTTGACCCGCAGCCGCGACGCCCTGGTCGCCGACTATCCGGGCCTCACCCGTGACCGACAGTACGGTGTCGGCCGGATAGGCCCGGCGCCCTACCTGATCGTGGACACCGGCGGCATCAGTCGGGAGACCGGCGGGGTCGAGGCGCTGATGCAGCGGCAGGTGCGGCTCGCGATCGACGAGGCCGATCATCTGTTGTTCCTGGTTGACGCCCGGGAGGGCTGCACGGCCGCCGATTTCGAGATCGGCGAGGAGCTGCGCCGGCACGGCAAACCCCTGACCCTGGTCGTCAACAAGAGCGACCACACCGACCCGGCGCTCGCCACCGCGGACTTCCATGCGCTCGGACTCGGCGATCCGGTCGCGATCTCGGCCACCCAGGGCCAGGGCGTCCGGGCGCTGCTGGATCGGGTCCTGAGCCGCCCCGACCCGGGCGCCGGGGAGCCTGAGACCCAGCGCGAGCCCGACCCGGACGAATCCGGTACCCGGGTCGCGGTCGTCGGCCGGCCCAACGCCGGAAAGTCGACGCTGATCAACCGACTGCTCGGCGAGGAGCGGCTGGTCGCGTTCGACACCCCGGGGACCACCCGCGACAGCGTCTTCGTCCCCTTCGAGCACCGGGGGCGGCGCTACACGTTGATCGACACCGCCGGGGTCCGGCGGCGCTCGCGGGTACAGGATGCGATCGAGAAATTCAGCGTCATCAAGACGCTCCAGGCCATCGAGGCCTGTCATGTGGTCGTGCTGGTGCTCGACGCGCGCCAGGGGATCGGCGAGCAGGACGCGACGCTGGCCGGTCACATCATCGAGAGCGGTCGCGCCCTGGTTGTCGCCGTCAACAAGTGGGACGGGCTGGAGTCGGAGTATCGGGACCAGATCCGAGCCCAGATCGACCGCAAACTGGGATTCCTGGACTTTGCCGCCGTGCACAAAGTCTCGGCGCTGCACGGCAGCGGCGTCGGGCTGCTGCTGGACGAGGTGGACCGCGCCTACGCCAATGCCACCCGCGACCTGCCGACACCGGAGCTGACGCGCCTGCTGGGTGCCGCGGTGATGGAGCACCAGCCGCCGCTGGTGCATGGGCGGCGCATCAAGCTGCGCTACGCCCACCAGGGCGGACGCAACCCGCCGATCATCGTCATCCACGGCAACCAGACCGACGAGGTGCCCGAGGCCTACCGGCGCTATCTGGTCAACCGTTTCCGCCGCGAGCTGGACCTGCTCGGCACGCCGCTGCGCCTCGAGCTCAAGAGCGGGACCAATCCCTTCGAGGGCCGGCGCAACCAGCTCACCCCGCGGCAGATCAGGCACCGGCAGCGGCTCAAGGACTTCACCAATCGGAAGCGGTAGCCCGCGCCGCAAGCACGGCCAACACCTCCTGGTGCCGGAGATCGAGATTGGAGGCTGGTGGACCAGCCTGTGGAGCGATCCCGAGGACATCATCGCCCTGTACGCCGATCACGGCACCTCCGAGCAGTTCCACAGCGAGCTCAAGACCGATCCGGACATCGAACGCCTGCCTTCCGGCAAGTTCGCCACCAAGGCCCTGGTGCTGGCCTGCGCCCAGCTGGGTTACAACCTGCTGAGCTGGATCGGCCTGAGCGGCCTGCTCGGCCCCGATGCCCCGGTGCGTCACAAGGCCAGGCACCACCGTCTGCGCACCGTCATGCAGGAGCTGAGGTATCTGGCCGCTCGGCTCATTCGCACGGGTCGGCGCCTGAAGCTCGCCTTCGCCTGGGGCTGTCCGGCCCTGCCCGCTTTCCGTCGGTTCTACGCACAACTGGCCGGTACCTGATCTCATCCGCTCCAAGCGACTGCCCGCTGCAATGCGGCGGCGGCTCCCTATTGTCCACAACGCCCAGGCGCCATCGAAACCCTACGCGTGAGGTATGGGATTCGCCCGCGCACCGGCCATGATTCCGTTTGACTCAGCAATTCAGGGCCGTGGTTGCCAAAAAACCGATGGCCGCGCCTATAACGTCACGGATTCAGGTTTATTTCAATCCTTTCGCGATCGAACGACTTGTCTCTACACCAATCCATCCTCAATGTCGATCTTGCTCCATCACACTGTATTTCAGCGTATTTTTCATCGTCGCCCAATCCATAGGGCAAGATTTCCGTATCCCAGCCGTCTCGGACATCCATGCATTCACCCAGCCATTTTCTTTGCGAATGAACCGGCTCGAACGCCAAGACTCGGACGCCACGCAAGCCACCCAAATAGAGGGCCCACTGACCAAAGAACCGGAATCAACAAATACCCCGCCGGTCTTCAGCCTGGATTTGGCGAAATCAATACCCTGCCCTCCCCCGTACTTACCAAACACAATCCATCGGTGGCACGCATCCGTCAAATCCAGTTTCCAAACAACGCCATTCCAGCGGGTCACCCAGGTTACACCCTTGCCGGACAAATAACCCCCGAACAATCTCTCAAGCAAACCGGGCTTTCCAGGAAATTCGATTCTTCTAATTAACCTCAGAATGAATGGCAATTTGATCGGGCGAGGCATCCGATACCGCTCCTTTAAGGCATACGTTCGTATAGCGATCACGAACGTGATTCGGACTGGACCGGGTTGCTCGTGAAAAAGGCAGCACGCTGTCAGCGGTGCCGGTTCGGATCCCTTACGTGATTCCCGAATCAGTCGTCGGAGTTGGAATCATCGCGATTCGCGCCCACCGGCTCGACCCCATCCCGCAGGAACCTGAACAGCTTGCGCGGCGCATCCGGCCTTCCGCGTTCGGCATCACGCTGGGCGGCGCGGACCAGGCTGCGGAGCTGCTGCCGGTCCAGTCCAGGGTACCGATCGAGCAACTCGCCGATGACCTCGTCGCCCTCGGCGATCAGCCGCTCGCGCCAGCGCTCCAGTTCATGGTGACGGGCATTCGCCGCACGCTCACGCTCGTCAGCCTCGTCGACCAAGGCGTGGACGGCGTGCCTGTCCTCGCGCTCCAGCAGGTTGCCGATGCGCTTCCAGTGCCGGCCGCGGGCACGCGGGTCCTTGATCCGCGGCGTCTCGTCGAGCGCGGCCCAGGTCGCCTCGCTCAGATTGAGGCGCTCGAGCTCGGAACGAGGCATCGCGGCCATGCGCTCGGCGAGCGCATACAGGGCCTGCTTCTCGCGCTTGAGCTGGCTCTTGCTCGGCCCCTCCGGGGGGGCGTCTTCCCGGTCGTCTAGGCTGGCGATTGCAGGTGCTCCAGAATCAGTTGGGGCGCGCGCACGCCCCGGTACTCGTTCACGTCCAGCCGGTAGGCCAGGCGGACCTGGCCGGCCGCCTCGGTGAGCCGTTCGCCGAGGTTGAAGCCGATGGCGTCGAGCGGTACGCCCTCGGGCGTGCCGACCCGAAGCTTGAGGTGCCGCTCGCCGACCAGGCGCGCCTCGAGCACCTCGAAGGCCCCGTCGAACAGGGGCTCAGAGAATCCCTTTCCCCAGGGACCGCCGAAGCGCAGGGCCTCGGCGGTCTCGAGCGTCATGAGCGGCGCCGGCAACTCGCCGTCGGAAAGGATCTCCCGCACGGCCGGGGCGTCGCCGACCTGATCGCGAACCGCTTGCGCGAACGCCTCGCGAAAGGCGCCGAGTGCCTCGGCCCGCAGGCTGAGCCCCGCCGCCATCGCATGTCCGCCGAAGCGCTCGATCAGTCCGGGGCAGCGGCGGTCGACGGCCTCTATCAAATCGCGGATGTGAAGCCCGTCGATCGACCGCGCCGAGCCTCGCAACAGACCGTCGCCGGCCTCCGCGAAGGCGATCACGGGCCGATGATAGCGCTCGCGGATACGGGCGGCGACGATCCCCGAAACCCCCTGGTGCCAGCCCTCGCCGAACAGGCAAAGCCCCGGCGGCAGGCCGTCGCCGTCGAGCGCGAGACCGTCGACGACGGCCTCGGCCTCCTCGCGCATGCCGCCCTCGATCTCCCGCCTGCGGCGGTTCAGCTCATCGAGCTGCCGCGCCAGCTCCAGCGCCCGCTCCGGGTCGTCGCTCAGCAGGCACTCGACGCCGATGGACATCTCCTCTATGCGCCCCGCGGCATTGAGGCGGGGGCCGGCGAAGAAGGCCAGATCCGTCGCGGTCGCCCGAGCGGGGTCCCGCCCCGCTACCTGGAGCAGCGCCCGGATGCCGGGTCGGCAGCGCCCGGCGCGGATTCGACGCAACCCCTGATCCACCAGGATGCGATTGTTGCGGTCCAGAGTGACCACGTCCGCGACCGTACCCAACGCGACCAGGTCCAGCAGCCCGGCCAGGTTCGGCTCCGGTCGGGCCGGCAGGAACCAGCCCGTATCGCGCAACCGCGACCGCAGGGCCGCGAGCAGATAGAAGACCACGCCGACACCGGCCAGGTGCTTGCTCGGAAAGGGGCATCCGGGCTGGTTCGGGTTGACGATGGCGGCCGCGTCCGGCAGGCGTTCACCGGGCAGATGGTGGTCGGTGACCAGGACGGGAATGCCAAGCTCATTGGCCCGCGCCACCCCGCCGACACTGGAGACCCCGTTGTCGACCGTGACGATCAATCCGGGCCCGTTGCCGGCGGCGGCATCGACGACCGCCGGGCTGAGCCCGTAACCGAAGGCGAAGCGGCTGGGCACCAGGTAGGAGACGCGGGCCGCCCCAAGCGCGCGCAGCCCAAGAACGGCGAGCGCGCTGCCAGTGGCGCCGTCCGCGTCGTAATCGCCGACCACCAGGATCGAGCGTCCGGCCTGAATCGTCTCGAAAAGCAGGTCGACGGCCGGCCCGATTCCGAGCAGCGACTGGAAGGGCGCGAGCCCGCCCAGTCCGAGACCCGTCTCGGACCAGTCCTCTCCGCGTCGGGCGTAGATCTCGCGCAGCAGGTCGCCGGGCGTGGCAGGCCGCCAGGCGCCCGGTCCTGTCGGCGACCCCCCCGCTCCCATGCGGCGAATTCGGACGGGCGTCATCGCGCGCGCCCAGGCATCTCGATCATTTCGGCTCTGCCCATTTCGCGCCGCAGGTTACCACGCTGCCCCTCTCGGTTGGTCGTTCGTCTGGCCAAGCCCCTTCACCCGCGCGCCACGCACGACCGCCGGGCATATATGGCCGACGGGATGCAGGCCAACTTGCGTAACTGATCTTGGCAAGGCGGGCTCGAATGGGCCAGACTGGGCGTGCAGACCGCATGCCTTAAAGCGGTCCCGGACGCTAAGCGGGGACGAGCATTTGAACGGATCGGAGCAGCCGGCCGCGGTGACGGACAACCGGGAACTGCCGGATCGGCGAGCCTTCACCTGGAGAACGGTCCTCCACGGATTCCTGCGGTCCAGGCGTCGAGGTACGCGCCGGAGCTCCGAGGATCCGCCGGTCTTCACCGACTGGCACCACCCCTGGCTCTTTTTCCTCGCGACCGGAACCATGCTCCTGAGCTGCGCCGACGCATTCTTCACGCTGCGGCTTCTGGAGCGCGGCTTCTACGAGGCGAACCCGATCATGGCCGCGGCGATCGCCGAGGGGGTCCAGTTCTTCGCGGTCTGGAAAATGCTGCTGACGGGTCTCGGCGTACTCTCCCTGGTATATCTGTCGCGGTCGCGCTTCCTGAACCGTATGCGCACCGGCCTCTTCCTGACGGCGTTCTTCAGCTTCTACGCCTGCCTTGTCTGTTACGAGTTCCTCTGGCTCATCCGCGAGATCTAGCGCCGCGCACACCTTCGCCGCGGGATTTCGCGGAGGCATAGCCGCTCCCAAGGAGAGGCTGAACAAAAGCCATCCTGGCCCGGACGGGAAACCCGATAGATCAGCGTCTCCCTATACCGCCGCGGCAGGAGCAGGGACGTTCGCGTTACATCCGCCGCGGCTCGCCAGCCTGCGCCTCAAACGTCCGCAGCGCCGCTCCCGCTCCGGGCCGGCCGGCAGGCGTTCCGCGGTGCTCAACGCGAGCGCCAGATTGCCCGAGCGGTGCTCATGGAAGCTGGCCAGCGCGGTCCGTGCCTCGGCCTCCCCGTCAGCCTCCAGCGCCTCCCAGATCCGCACCGCCTGTAGCCAGTCGCCGCGCCGCCGATAGAGCCGCGCCAGATCGAGCAGGCCCGCGGGCTCGAGCCGACACCGGTTCCCCGCGAGGATCGCCAGCGCGCGCGCAGGGTCGCCAGCCGCGAGATGCGCCGCGGCGACCGAGCGGCAGTCCGCGCCGAAAACGGCCGGCTCCCGGTAGATACGCTCCAACCGCGGGATCAGGCCCGCCAGGGACAACAGGTCCCAGCGATTATGGCGCAGGACGCCCGCCAGCGGGTCCATCTCCCCGGCTCGCAGCCAGCGCAGCCAGGCCTCCGGCGCGGCCGATCCGGGCAGGTCCCCGCGGCGGACGAATCCGAGCAGCCTGGCCTCGGCGGTGGCCAGACGGCAGTCGGGCCAGGGGCGCGCGAATGCCCGACGTATCGGGGCCAGCAGATCCAGGTGCCGGCGGCCGACGAACGGGTCCGGCTGTCCGGCGAGGCGAAAACGGGTCGCCAGCAACGGCACATCGAACGCACGTCCGTTGTAGCTGATGAGCAGATCGGTCCCGGCGAGCTCGGCCCCGACCCGTTGCAGATACACGGGCTCGGCGTCGAGTCGCGTCAGCAGATACTGGCGCAGCAACCAGCCGTCGCCGACCGACCGCAGCAGCCCCGTCACGAAGGCCCAGGTCCCGGTCCCGCCCGCGAGTCCGCTGGTCTCGGTATCCAGACACAGCCAGCTGGCCGCGGCGCCATCCGCGCCCTGCGCTTGGGCCGCGGGGTCCGTATGCAGGCCGGGCAGGAGCGGCAGCGACCCGGAAGCGGCGGCCGCGGGCCCGGAGCCGAGGGTCACGCGGCCGTGACGCGCACGTCCGGCCAGACGCCGCTCCAACCGGAGCACGCCGGGTGCCAGCTCCTCCGCGCCGAGTGTCCCGGCGAGTGCCGCCGGATCCGGACGTGCGCCGCCGGTCGCGTACGCGCGCCGGGCCGACAGGCGCTCGATCCGGCTCGCGAGCGAGCTCGACGGGTCTTTTGGGGCTTCCGCCACGCCGGCGCCCGATTGCCCGCGCAGCCGCTTCAGCCGGTCTCCCAGATTCATCGATCCGCCGCGGAGAGCAGTTCCAGAACCGACAGCGCGGCCTGCTTGGGTGAGCACGGCCGCTCCTCGTCGCCGGCCAGCACCGGCCCGACACAGGCCGGACAGCCCACATTGCAGCCGCAACCGGACACCAGATCCCGAGCGTCCAGGACGAGTCGCTCCGCGGCGTCGAACAGCGGCGCGGATAGCCCGACACCGCCCGGGTAGTTGTCGTAGAGAAACAGGGACGGCTCGAAACGCTGGTCCCCGGCGTCCTCCAACTCAACATTATCCGGCCCGCGGATCTGTCCCCGGCCGGCGGCGCCGACGACGGCGAACCAGGTGCCCTGCCCGTCGCCGACCGCGCGGCCCAAGTCGCCAAGCTCGGCCATCGCGCGCAGTACGGCGACATGGTGCAGGGCATAGGCGGCGCCGAGAAAGCCCTCGATGGCCTGCTGTCGGTCCGGCAGGGCCGCGTCCAGCCGATCGGGCCGCGCCTGCCACCACACGGCGGTGGTGTGCATCTCCTGGTCAGGCAGGTCGATGTTGCCGTAGCCCACGTTGTCGTGGCTGTAGTAGCGGATCTTCTTGTAGCCGGGGTAGCGCCGGACCAGGTGCACCTCGCCGTGAGCGGCGACCCCGTTTCCACCGGCACGGCCCTCGAAGCGGTCGAGTATCTTCAGCCGCGTGTAGTCGATGGCGTCGGTGTAGTAGTCGGCGCGCGTGCGGGTGACGTAGGCCTTGCGGCCGGTCCAGTCGAGCCGCTCGACCTGATAGGGCTGGGACTGGATCATGTAGATCGCACCCACGTAGAGGGTGCCGGGAACGCTGGTGAAGTCCACCTCGGCGATGATGGTAGACGCCCCGCCGGTGGTATCGATGACGACGAAGTTTCCCTCGGCCACCGAGCGCAGCGAGACCGCGTTGGCCGGGTAGCTGTCGGCGACCCAATACCATCGGTCCCCCTGGCGCTGAAGCAGGCCCTCGTCGCGCAAATAGCCGAGCATCTCCGACAGGTCCTCGCCGCCGAAGGTCTCGCCGTCGCGGAAAGGCAGCTCAAATGCCGCGCAGCGCACATGGTCCAGCAGAATCAGCAGTTGGTCGGGGTGGATCCGAGCGTGCTCCGGCGAGGCGCCGAAGAAGAACTCCGGGTGACGGACCAGGTACTGATCGAGCGGGTCGCTGGTCGCCACCAGCACACCGAGTGAGGGGCGCAGCCTTCGCCCGGCCCGCCCCAGCCGTTGCCAGGTCGCCGCCACCGTACCCGGATAACCGTTCAGGATCGCGACGTCCAGCGCCCCGATGTCGACCCCGAGCTCCAGTGCCGAGGTGCTGACGACCAGGTCCACATTACCCGTGCGCATGGATTGCTCCGCGCGGCGGCGCTCACTGGGCAGATAGCCGCCCCGGTAGGCCAGGACGCGCGGCGCGCGGCGCGGATCGCGGTCGAACACGTCCTTCAGGTACTTGGTGATGACCTCGACCATCAGCCGGGAACGCGCGAACACGATGCCCTTTAGACCGGTCTTGGCAGCCATCCGGGCGATGCGCGTCGTCTGCGAGCGCGCCGAGGCACGGATGCCGAGGTCCGGATTGATCACCGGGGGGTTCCAGAGCAGCAGGTGACGCTCGCCCCGTGGGGCACCGCTCTCGGTGACCGCCCGAACGGACATTCCGCACAGCCGCTCGGCGAGCTCCGCCGGATTGGCGATCGTCGCCGAGGCGAAGATAAAGACCGGATCGACGCCGTAGAAGCGACAGACGCGCCGAAGGCGCCTGAAGACATTGGCGACATGCGAACCGAACACGCCGCGGTAGCCGTGCAGCTCGTCGACGACAACATAGGCCAGCCCCTCGAAGAACTGGGCCCACTTGGTGTGGTGGGGCAGGATCGCCTGGTGCAGCATGTCCGGGTTGCTGAGGACGATGTCGCCGCGCGTGCGCACCGCCTTGCGCGCATCGCCGGGGGTGTCGCCGTCGAAGGTGTAGGCCCGGATGCCGAGCCCCCCGGCCTGGTTCAACGCCGTCAGCTCGGCCACCTGGTCCTGGGCCAGGGCCTTGGTCGGAAAGAGATAAAGGGCCTTCGCGCCCAGGCTCAGCGTCGCATCGAGCACCGGCAGGTTGTAACAGAGGGTCTTGCCGGACGCGGTCGGTGTCGCCACGACCACCGATTGACCGGAGCGCGCCAGGTCCACGGCCTCGCGCTGGTGCGAGTAGAGCGATTCGACCCCGTGGCACTTCAGCGCGTCGAGCAGCGCCGGATGCAGGTCCGGGGGGTGCTCACACGGGTTCGCCGGTATCGCCGGCTGAACCTGTCGGCCGCTGATCCGCGCGCCGTGGCGATGCACCAGCCGCCGGATCAGCCGGGCGACGGCATCGTCCCGATCGATTGTTTCCTGAACGCCCATGAGGCCCCCTCGGCCGCGACTGGTTCCGCCAGCCTAGCGGACCGGGGGCTCAATCCGTGAGTCCGCCCCAGGAAAGCCCGCTGGTCGAGCCGACGAGAATCCGGGGCGCCGAGTCGCCTACAATGCCCGCCCTAGTCAACGAGGCGAGAGAGCAGATGGCGAAATATCAGGTTTACGGGATCGGCAACGCGCTGGTGGACATGGAGTACGAGGTCGAGCCCTCGGACCTGGAGGCCCTGCGCATCGACAAGGGCGTAATGACACTGGTCGACGAGGCCCACCAGCTGGAGATCATGGCCCACCTCGAGGAGCGCCACCACCAGCGCGGCTCCGGCGGCTCCGCCGCGAACTCGATCATCGCCGTAAGCCAGTTCGGCGGCCGCGCCTTCTACTCCTGCAAGGTCGCCGACGACGAGCTGGGCCACTTCTACATGCGGGACCTGATCGCCGGCGGCGTCGACACCAACCATCACACCGAAAAGGAACAAGGGCATACGGGACGGTGCGTCGTGCTGGTGACGCCGGACAGCGACCGCACCATGTGCACCTTCCTCGGAATAAGCGGGGAGTTGTCTGCGAAGGAGCTGGTCGAGGACGCTCTGAGGGATTCGGACTGGTTCTACACCGAGGGCTACCTGGTAACCTCGCCGGCCGCCCGCGCCGCCTCGATCGAGGCCAAACGCATTGCCGATGCGTCGGGCGTCCGCACGGCCTTCTCGCTCTCTGACCCCAACATGGTCCGTTTCTTCAGGGACGGGCTGATGGAGATGATCGGCGCACGCGTGGATTTCCTGTTTGCGAACGAGGCCGAGGCCATGGGGATGGCCGACACCCGGGATCTGGGCACCGCCGTGGAGTACCTGAAGACCATCACCGACGAATTCGCGGTCACCCGCGGCCCGAAGGGGGCGCTGGTCTACGACGGGAGTCGGCTGATCGAGATTGCGCCAGTCCCGGTCGAGGCCGTGGACACCGTCGGCGCCGGTGACATGTTTGCGGGGGCCTTCCTGTACGCCCTATCCCAGGGTTGGGATCACCAGCGGGCCGGCGCCCTGGCGTCGGCCGCGTCGGCGAAACTGGTGACCAGCCTCGGGCCGCGCATCGCCGCGGAGGAGTCGCGGACGATTCTCCGCGGGTTTCAGCCCTGATCGCGACCTCACGCTCAATGCGGTGCCGTCAGCGGCCAGCGGCGGGCGCGCCTGCGGTTCTCCCAGTTGCACAGGTCGATCAGGTCTAACGTCACGCGGGGCAGTCGAAACCCGTTGTCGAGCTCGTAAATGCCGCCGCTTTCCCAGCGGCTCGCGGCGTCATCCGCCATCAGCGGAAATCCCTGGCGACAGATTTCCCAGAATGCCTGTTGTTGAATACGGGTCATGGCCGTTACCTCCTTCCCGGAATCCCTGCAGAGGCTCGGAACGCGGCTCCGGTTGGGTCGGCGATTACGAGCCCCTCGATTAGGACTCTAGCCGGTATGAACGGCGCTGACGCGCGATCTGCGATGACCGTCACAATTTCCGTGACGAGAGGGATGTCGGCAGGGCCTGGCTTCGGCGGGATGGGGAGCAGGTCAACCGCGCTGGCGGCAAAGTGACTCGAGCCGCTGCAGCTCTCCGTCTTCGAAGCCGGCACGCCGGCGGTCCGGCAGGTTCAGCGGGCAACGGACCTGGCCCGTCAGGTACTCGGCGAGCAGGTCGAAATAGGCCTGCTCCGGGTCCAGACCCCGCCGGTCACAGAGGTAGCGGAACCATCGCGATCCCGCCGCCACGTGGCCTACCTCGTCTCGCAGAATGATCCGAAGGCATTCTGCCGTCCGGACATCGCCGACCTCGAGCAGCCGTTCGATCATCCCCGGAGTGACGTCGAGCCCCCTCGCCTCCAGCACGCGCGGCACCAGCGCCATGCGCACCAGTGGGTCGTGGGCGGTGACCCGGGCCATCTCCCAGAGTCCGTCATGGGCCGGGAACGCGCCGTAGTCGTAACCGAGCGAGCGCAGACGCTCGCTCATCAGCCCAAAGTGGTAGGCCTCCTCGACGGCGACCTGTACCCAGTCCGAATAGAACTCCATCGGCATGTCCCGGAAGCGCTGCACCGCATCCCAGGCCAGATTGATGGCGTTGAACTCGATATGGGCGACGGCGTGAATCAATGCAGCTCGCCCCTCGGGGCTGGTCAGCTTGCGCCGGACGAGCCGCCGGGGCGGAACCAGCTCCGGGTGCTCGGGTCTGCCTGGAACCTCGACGACCGGACCGGCGGCCGCGGGGTCCAGGCCCAAGCGGCCCTCCCGCCAGGCGGCCGCGACATGCTCCGTGAGCTTCTGCTTCCTCGACGGGTCGGGTTCCGCGAGACAACGACCCGCCTCGTCGAGCAGGTTGCCACCCACTTCATCGCTCAGCATCGCAACCCCAGAATCAGGTCCATCACATTGGTGCCCGTGGGACCGGTGTTGATCAGGTCGCCGGTGGCGGCCAGCAGGCTCCCCGAATCGGCGCGAGCCAGACTCTCCTCGACGTCGAAGCCCTCCACGGCGGCCCGGTCAAGCGTGCCGCCGTCCACCAGCGCGCCGGTGTCCTCGGTGTTGCCGTCGGTACCGTCGGTCCCGGCGCTGAGAAACCAGCAGTCCCCGCGGCCGGCGATTTCTGTTGCCGCGGCCAACGCCAGGTGCTGATTGCGTCCGCCCCGACCGGGGGACGGCGGAAGCCGCACGGTCGTCTCCCCGCCCCAGATATGCAGCCCCGGGCCGCCGGCGGCGACCCGTCGGGCGAGCTCGCGGCCGCGCTCGGCGGCATCGCCATCGATGAACGTCGAATGAACCTGCACCGCAACCCCCTTCCGCCGCGCGGCATCGGCGGCCGCGGCTTTGGCGAGCGCCAGCGTCGCCACCAGTTCGACGTCGGGCCCGGCCGACGGCAGGGCGCCCCGCTCGTCGATCCCGCGCGCGATCCAGTCCCGCACCCAATCGGGCAGATCCAGCCGCCCCACGCGCTCGGCAAGACCCGGCTCGGGAACCAGCAGACCGGACCCGATCACCCCCGGGTCGTCGCCCGGCACATCCGAGATCGCCAGCAGCCGCACCGGCCGATCCGGCAGCGCGCCCAGCAGGCCGCCGCCCTTGATCCGGGAGACCGACTTGCGGACCAGGTTCATCGCGTCGATCGGTAACCCGCTGCCGAGAAGCCAGCGGCCGAGACGCTGCAGCTCCTCGAGCCCGAGTCGACCCGCCGGCACCTCGACCAGGCTCGAGGCGCCGCCCGAGATCAGGAACAGCAGGGTCGCCTCTGAAGGGGCCGTCCCCAGCGCGGTGAGCAGGCGCTCCCCCGCCTCCAGGCTTGCACTGGACGGCACGGGGTGACCGCCGATCAAGCCCTCGATGCCGAACCGCGCGAGACGGGCGGCCTCCAGATGACCCTCCTTGGTGATCGCCAACCCCCCGACGCAGCGCGCACCCAGGACATCGACAGCGCCCAGAGTCATCGACTCGGCGGCCTTGCCGATCGCGCACAACCACACCTGTCCTCCAATGGGCCGCGCGGCAAGAGCCCGTGCCACCGAGGCACGCCCGTCGACAGCGGCAAGGGCGGCCGCAAAGACGCCCTCCAACAGACGTCGTGGATACTCCATATCGTTCAAAGGCGGTCGCCCCGCGTGAAGCGCTGCACGGACCCGCCCTTAGGGTGATCTGAGGTCATGCGGGCGGAGGCGCTCAAACCTGAACCCGCTCTCGTCGTCCGGGGCGGGAGGGGGACCGATACGGATGGGGTCGACGTGGACACCCTGGCGATCGACCGCAAGTTTCGACCCCTCACCTGGACTCCCCCCTGCCAGGGGGGAGGAATCCATTCCGGCAAGCCGGGCGCCGCGCTGAGGCCCTTCGCGTTTTGCAGGGGCAGGTCGAGAAGGGGTGTGCCCCGGGGATAGCGAAAAGCCTGGGGGATATCACTCCCCCGCGCCGGGGGTGGGCGGGGCCAAGGGCCGCGGCGCCTCGGGTGGCGGGAGTCCCTTGTCGACCGACAACAGCTCCACCTCGTAAATCAGCGCGCTGTTGGGCGGGATACGCTTGCGCGGGCTCTGATTGCCGTAGGCGAGGTCGGGCGGAACAACGAGCTCCCACTTTGCGCCCTCTTTCATCAGCTGCATCGCCTCGGCCCAGCCCTTGATGACCCGCTTGACCTGAAAGGTGGAGGGCCTGCCGCGCTCATACGAGCTATCGAACTCGGTGCCATCAATGAGCGTGCCACGGTAGTTTACGGTCACGCGACCGGTCGGCTCGGCGGTCTTGCCCTCTCCGGCCCTGATCTCCCTGTATTGCAGCCCGCTGGGCAACGTGGTTACGCCTTCCTTCTCCGCGTTGGCGGCGAGAAAGGCTTGCGACTTCTCGAGATTCTCCTTATTCCGCTGCTCCTTGATTTCCTTGAGCGCAGCCTGTCTCCGCCGGGTGTCCACCAGGGGCCGCTGTCCCTTCAGGGCGTCCTCGGCCCCTTTGAGCAGCACCTCCGGGGCAAGCTCCAATTCCTGGCGCTTCAGGTCCTGCCCAAGCTCGTAGCCCAGGCTGTAGTTGACCCGTTCATTGTTGTCCGTCAGCTCGAGGACGGTGGGCGGGGATTCGGGCACGGCCGTCGGCTCGACGGGCTCGTCCGCGATCGCAACCCCGTACAGGAACCCCAGGGCCGCGATGGCGACGTTCGTAACGTTCATGCTTAAACCTCTCCTTGCTGTTGGGCTTTTTACAGAGTAGCGATGCGGATCTTATCAGGGCTCAGTTCCCTCGCCGAGAGCCGACGCGCGCTCGGGAGCGGGTCCAGGATCATCGAAAAATGAACCGTTCAGCTTCTCCCGGCAAGAATGGGGAGAGAGGTCCGGGGTGGGAGGTCCCCTCACCTGGCCTTCCAACGCGTGTTCTCAACGCCTCGCGTAAGAACCGAGGGCCGAACGAACACCCGCGACGATACGCATCCGAACCGCGCATTATTGCCCGCGATCCCGTGCGGGAAGGCATCAACCCCACGCGATGAAAGATTCGAAAAGCCTTTCGCGATCCGCCTCCGCGTACGGTCTTCCCGGATGATGGCTTCCAAGGCGGCCATTCCGGACGCAACCTCATCGAAATGCGTCAATCGCGCTTGAACGGTGCTTACTGACAACATGCACCCATCGGACTTCGCATTGCGGAGGCATTGCTGTCAATGTACCAGACAGCCGCGAACGAACGAGTAGGCGGAATGATTACGAGGGACTCAAGCCGTTATTATGGAGAGATTTTTTAAATCTCTTCCAGCAATTTTGGTAATGACTCGGGAAGACCTTTCGCCGGACCAAGTCCCACCCTGTCCTTTTTCCGATGTCATGGAGGTTCATTCACGCTGAATCTCGATCGTATCATTGATGCTTTTGTTGTCCGAGATCATTTCTTCTTTTGATTCTTGTTGATGTTCGCTCCGGCCGACCTAAGCTTAGCAGTGGGGTCCTGGTCGATGCCCCGGAAATCGCTCCCGTCTCCACCAGAATTGAGACAGCTACCCAATGAACAAGCCGTCAGCTCACCAAATCCGCGACCCAGACGCGACGCGGACAGGGAGTGAACCGCGCTGCTTCGATTGCGCCTGGGACGACCTGGCCGATTGTCGGCGCTGCGCGATACGTGGGAGGAGCCTGTTCTCCGCCTTGCGCGGCGCGGATTTCGACCAGATCCTGGAGCCGATCAGGCGCGCGGTCGTTCCGACAGGGACCATCCTCTACTCCGAGGGCGAGTCGGCGAATGCCGTCTACACGGTCCGTTGGGGACTGGTAAAGCTCGTCAAGCAGTCGCCTGACGGCGCGCCACGCATTGTGCGCCTGCTCGGCACGGGGGCGGCTGTGGGCCTTGAGGCGCTGAAACATGGCGTGTACTGGCATTCCGCCGTCGCAATGCGCGAAACCGCCCTCTGCCGTGTCCCCTTCAGCGTCCTCGATCGGCTTCAGACCGGCAACGCCCAAATGACCGACAGGCTGATCCTGCAGTGGGAGCATTACATGGAGTACGCGGACCGCTGGATCACGGACCTGTCGACGGGACCTGTGAAGTTGCGGGTTCAGCACCTGATCGCACTGCTACTCGAGATCACCGACAGCACTACGGGCGAGATCGAGATGCCGCACGTCGACGACCTGGCGGCGATCCTCGGCACATCGGCCGAGTCGGTGAGTCGGGCGATGGCCGAGCTCAAGCGTGCGAAGGTCCTGAACCGGGTCGCGCCTCGCACCTACCGGTGCGATCTGGAAACACTTGAGCGTCTGACGGGTTTGCGTTCGCCGTCAGCCGATTTCGCCCGGATTGCCTGACTGCCCCAAGTGACACGTTGATCAAATGCCATCCTAGCAATCGATCAGTTCGTTTCTGTGACGCGGGAAGCGCTGATCTAGATAGCGTTCCCCAATGCCAATTGGCGAGGAGGACCACGATGTCCAAGTTACCGCTCGTGTTGATCGTCCCAATGTTATTTTCCGCCGCGGCCGGCGCCGCCGGTCCGGGTGGAGGCTTTGGCGGCCCGGGTTATGGCGCCGGGGACCCAGGCTACGGCCCCGGTTACCCGGGGTACGGCATCGGCGGCCCCGGATTCGGGCCGGGTTACCCCGGATACGGCAAGGGGAAACCGGGCTCTGGCTGGTCGAGACCCGACTTTCGTGGGCCTTCCGGGCAGGGCGCACGTGGCACGCAGCAGGGATACGGCCGGGGCTCAGACTCGGGCTACGGCCGCGGGCCGTCCACCAGCGGCCCCAATCCCCGGCAGGGGCGTTTCCAAACCTGGTAGGCACTTGGTATCGCGGCGTCGGGACAGGCCGCCCGCGACAGACGTCGGATCCGAGGTTTCGAGAGGGATAGCCGTCGCCTCGTAGATCCGCCGGGGTCACCCGTCCGCTGTGCCGGGACTGGGTCGACAGATATGACCGCCGCGCGATGGCCGCTTTCCGCGCTCAGCTCCTTGAATGGAAAGCGGCCTTCTCTGACCCGGGCCATCGAATCTTTAGTGACCTGGCTTCTGGCGAAGCGCGGTCCCGGGTCGGCCTAGATGTCACCAGGGCTCACGCGCCCCGGTCCCGCCATTGTCGACTCCGCCGTCGGGCAGCTCGTCGGGAATGCGGGTCCCGCTCGGCTGCGGATCGACGTCATCCGGCATCAGCATGCCCCCGTCGGACATGTCGTCTGCCGGGTCCATGGAGCTGGTCATATCGCCGCCCCCGGGCTGATCGAGGTTGTCGATGGCGTCTTCGTGATTCCCCATCATGTCGCCGATTTCGATCAGATCGTAGACAGGGGAATTATGGTGGGCCGCAACCGGCGCCGCGAGCACGGCGCTGATCGCTGCGGTTGCGATGAGGTAGGTTGTTTTCATTGACGTGACTCCTGCTGGGTACCGCGGTAGGCACCGGGAAGACCTAATTCAGGGCGCTCGACTTGCCGCCGTTCCGATACAACAGGACACCCGGTGCCACGGTCGAACCTATCGCAGCAGAGCAGGAATCTCATTGAAGATCGATCATCCCCGCCGTTGAGGTGGGTCACTCGATCGCAACAAAATTGGTGTGAGCGGATCGCATACGTACTGGTTTCCCGCACGACGATGGGAATTCCGGCGCTGTCGGCCGCGTTATGGGCCGTATCCTTAACCCAGCCCGAGCTGCCGAAGCTTCCGGTAGACAGTGCGCTCACTCACTCCTAGCTCGCGCGCGGCCGCCCGCCGGTTGCCGTTGTGACGACGCAGCGCCTGGACAAGATGGTCGGCCTCCCAGACATGTCGGGCGCGACGTCCGATGCGTGCGGTTTCACCCTCCGGCTCGGCGGGAACGCCAATTCCGGTAGATGCGCATTCCCTGCCGTTCAGGCGCTCGGGCAGGGCCGCCGCGATCTGAGCCGCCGAGATGCGCCCCTCGGGCGCATTGACCGCGGCGACCCAAAGAACATTGCGGAGCTCGCGGATGTTGCCGGGAAATTCGTAGCCCATGAGTCGGTCGATTCCCGCCGCGTCGATCGAATGCCAACGCCCGGAGGTCTGTCCGATACGGCGCAGAAGCTCCGCGGCGAGCAGCGGGATGTCCGCCCGGCGATCCGCAAGACTGGGCAGGTTCACGGTCAGGCAGGCCACGCGGTAATAGAGGTCACTGCGGAACCAGGGCACGTCGCGCAGCTCCCGGTTGGTCGCGCAGATGATGCGGACATTGGCGCGTAGGGTCCGGGTGTCGCCGACTCGGCGAAAGGTCCCGGACTCCAACACCCGCAGCAGCTTCGACTGCAGCGGCAGCGGCATTTCGCCGATCTCGTCGAGGAAGAGTGTCCCCCCGTCCGCCAATTCATAGAGCCCCTGCTTCTCGCCGGAGCTTCCCGTAAAGGCACCGCGCGCGTGGCCGAAGACCTCGCTCTCGAACAACTCCGCGCTGAGCGCGGTGCAGTCGAGCGTGATGAACGGTCCTCTGCTCCGCGCGGAATGCCGGTGCACGTAGGCTGCGGCGAGCTCCTTGCCGGTGCCGGTCTCACCCTGCAGCAGCACCGGCGCCTCGGTGGCGCCCGCCCGCTCGAGACCCTTCAGCGTCGCGCGAAAGACCGGGGTGTTGCCTACCATGGACTCGCCCTCCACCGAGGCATGCCCGGGCTCCGGGTGCAGCCGCTCCGCGTCCCTCTGAATCAACTCGCCGAGCAGGGCCTGCCCGGAGTCCGCTCCTAGGGGGTAGGCGTGAACGCTCACCCGGTGTTCCCGGCCGTCCGGGTCCCGGTAGTCGTGCACGACGGTCTTGGTTCGTTCATGTTGGAAGACCTCGACGAACGGGCACTTGTCCCGGTCATTCCCACAGGGAAAGGGCGTACGCTGCTTGTCCAGGATGGCATGACATGGGCGAGAAACCGCGTCGCGGCCCGAGACGCCATAGGCCTCCTCAAAGGCGCGGTTGATCGCGACGACCCGGCAACCCTTGTCGACCAGCAGGAAAGGCTGATCGTAGATATCGACCAGCGACTGTAACTCCAGGGGAAGGTCCAGGGCTCACCTCCTCTTGCTCGTTCTGCTTCTTGATTTCCAGTCCCTGAATCACGCCTTCCGGGGCGATGACGTGACGGGAGTCACAGTATATGCCACAAGTGGCAGACACTGACATGACAAACTGACAGTTGTCATGCCCATTTCGTCAGCCGATGAGCGGGCGCCGAAAGACAGAAACCCTACCGAGGCGATCCTCCACACCCTACTCCAGAGGTAGGGTTTACACCCGTTGTTTTCTCCATAACCCCTCACTTCATCAATGGCTCGCCCCGGAATTTCCGGGTGCCCGACCACCGCAGCGGGCCTGAGCAACCCTCGGGCCGAACCTGGGCACTGGCTTTTTATTGAAACTATTCAATCGGATGACCTTCGCACGGCCGGCTTATCCTTGGGGCCGTCGGGGAGACTTCGGCGACGACCCGCCCGCAAACGGTCAGCAGGGGCGGGTTTGCGAAACACGGCACGTCGCTTGTAGGCACATACAGCGTGCAGCGAGCGTCTCTCGAACGTGTGAGAGCTGGCAATGCGGTCCCGTTGGCCAGGGCCGGAAAACACATGCGACGCGGATGCCCCGCGCCACGGCCGTCGAAGCGACGGGTGGGCGGCAATCGATCCAGATGACTCAAATTTTCGCGGGAGTTAATGGCTATGAAATTTTCACGACGCGGAGTATTTCGAGCAGGGGTCTTTTCGCTGTCCCCGTTGGCGCTGGGCGTGTCGGTCGCGCTGGCGGAGCCGGTGCAGGGCGGAACATTGGACCCCACGACGATCCCGAAATACGTGACCAACCTGGTCATTCCGGGCGTGATGAAGAAATCGGACGACCCGAACAAGGACTACCAGATCGCGCTTCGCCAGTTCAGGCAGCAGATGCTGCCTACGGTTGGCTGCGATCCGACGGTCCAACCGGCCGGGACCTGCACCAGGAAAGGCGCATTCCGGCCGACCACGGTCTGGGGCTACGGACCTGCTGGGGACACGCCCCCCAGGGTGGCGCCGGTTCCTGCCGCGGAGTCTCAGTTCAACCAGCCTTCGTTCACCGTCGAGGTGGAGCGGGATCAGCCGGTCACGGTTGATTGGATCAACGACCTGGTCAGAACGAAGAACGACGGCACCAGGCTCTACCTCAGGCACCTGCTTCCAGTGGACCAGACCCTGCACTGGGCGAATCCGGGCGCCGACTGCCTCGACGGGGTACCCCGGACCGACTGCGCCGGAAACACCGGCGACCCCTACCGGGGCCCGGTCCCGATGGTGACACACGTGCACGGCGCCCATGTCGCCCCGGAAAGCGACGGCTACACCGAGGCCTGGTACCTGCCCGAGGCCGACAACATCACCTGCGTCGACAATCCGGCACAGGCCCGCGGTAACCGCCGTTGGGTCTGCGAGGGGACGCTCGCCAATCAGATCGACGGGCCCAACACCGGCAGCGGCAAGGCGACCTTTACCTACACCAACGACCAGCCGTCGACCACGCTCTGGTACCACGACCATTCCCTCGGCCTGACCCGCCTCAACGTCTACGCGGCAGGTGCGGGCTTCTGGCTGATTCGCCCACCGGGTGGCGGCGAGGACGGACTCGTCAGCGGAACACTGCCGGGACCCGCGCCCAAGCTGGGCGAGGACCCCAACTTCGACCCCCAAGTCCGCAAGACGATCCGCGAGATCCCGATTGCGATTCAAGGGAAGTCCTTCAATGCCGACGGGTCGCTGTTCTACCCTGCCAACCGCGCCTTCTTCGAGGGGCTTGGCGACGGCCAGACCTACGATCAGAACGCCACTTTCGGTCTTGACATCCCCTTCCTGCCGGATCCGGCGTCGGACATCTCGCCGGTCTGGAACCCGGAGGCCTTCTTCAACACCATGCTGGTGAACGGCTCGACCTGGCCGAAGTTGGACGTGGAGCCGGAGCGCTACCGGTTCCGCCTGCTCAACGCCACCAACTCCCGGTTCCTGAACCTCTCGATGTTCGTCGTCAACCCGGACGGGACCCTGGGGCAGGAGATCCCCTTCTACCAGATCGGCGCCGAGCAGAGCCTGCTCTCGAAGGTGACCAAGGTCTGGACCGGCTGCAAGACCTGGCTTGGCCAGGGTCAGGACAGCCACCCCGTAGTGGCCGGCGACTGCCCGGTGACCACGTCCGGCAGCTGGTTCGCCGACGACCCCAGCGAGGCCCTGCTGCTCGGCCCCGCGGAACGCCCCGACGTCATCGTCGATTTCACCGGCATGGCTCCCGGGACCGTCATCCGGATGATCAACACCGCGCCGGACGCCCCTTTCGGCGGCTTCCCGGACATCCCCGCCGACCCGGGCACCACGGGTCAGGTGATGGAATTCCATGTCATCGCCGACGACCCGGCCACGGTCGACAACAGCACGCCGCCGGCCCAGCTGCGGCTCGCGCTGCCGGATGAGGCGGAATGGGACGAGATCGGGCCGATCCCGGTCACCCGCGACCTGGCCCTGCTGGAGGAGGAGTCGGCGCTACTCTGTGTCACCATGGATACGGTCAGCGGATTCATCACGCTGGATCCCAACTCGGCGCCTCCCACCTGCGATCCGGTCCTGGGCTCGCTCCCGTTCGCGCCCAAGGCCGCCGTGCTCGGCGTCAACGGCAGGACGGGCGGCGAGGTCCAGCTCTGGGACGACCCGATCGCCCAGTTCCCGACCGATGGCACCGCGGAGAAGTGGGAGCTTTGGAACTGGTCGGCGGACGCTCACCCGATCCACATCCATCTGGTCAAGTTCCGCGTCATGAGCCGGCGACCCATCGGAGGTGCCTACGAGGACCCGGAATGGACGGAGCGGGGCTGGAAGGACACGGTCATCGCCTACCCGGGCGAGGTGACCACGGTCACGGCCAAGTTCGATATCCCCGGCCTCTACGTCTGGCACTGCCACATCCTCGAGCACGAGGACAACGAGATGATGGTGCCCTTCTGCGTCAACAACGCGGACGGCTCGCCGGGACCGGGCTGCGCCGGGCTGTGACCTGAGCTGGTAGGAGCCAGAGGGTTCGGCAGCTCCGAGCGGGCAGGAACAGGAGGCGGGGGAATACCCCGCCTCCTTATCGAGAAAGGCGAACTCCCACCCGCTTTCTTCCGTCCAGTTCCCCTGCCCAGTACCGCTTCGGCGCCGTCCGGCGCCGGCGACTCGAGATGCCGAGTCAGGTTAAGAGCCAATCATGTCGGATAGCCGCAAGCGCTGCGGGTTTCCCGCCGTTCCCTGCCGGACCCAGGTAGAGGGACGGCCCCAGCGTCATTTCTCCCTTCGACTGATCCCTGTTACCGGGATGTGTTCCAGCGCGATTCCCTCCGTCGGGCCCGCCGGCGTGCTCGCGCCGACCGCGTCGGGGGCGCCAGGGAGACTGCGGGATATGCCACATCTGTCAGGTTGTCATCTGACAACCTGACAGATGTCAGGCCAAATCACTGAGCCAACAGTGGCCCCGCGTCCCGGGCACCCTACTTCCAAGAGGCCGGAACACCCTATTCCCGCGGTAGGGTTCACCCTACTTTTTTTTGCGAACCACCCTACCCGAGACCGCCGTTCGCCCGCCGGACCCGACCGTCGCGGCACCGTCCGCTCGTTCTTTTTTCTTTTTTAATCAACAGACCACATGGAGTACCCGCCTGCTCCATAGCACCTGGAGGGGCCTCACGCCCAGACCCTGCGCCGCGCAAGTCAGGCATACCCATTGCTCCCTCGAAGTGTCTCGGCATGTGCCATGGCGAGCGGCGACCGTCGAAGTCGTTCCGCCGATGACGTGGCACGTCGACCGGAGCGCGCACTCCCCTGGGGCACAAGCGCAAGAGCCCGATGCCCGCGTGCGTGGTCGGCGATCGAGAAAGCCTGATATCCGAACGCGAAGGAGGAAGTTGATGATGAGATCCACGAGACGCGAACTGACCAGTACAGGCGTCTGCCTGCTGGCCCCGCTGGCGCTCGGCGTGTCCAGCGCGCTGGCCGTCCCGGTCCCGGGTGGGAGCCTGGACCCGCTGACCATCCCCAAGTACGTGACGCCGCTGGTCATTCCGCCGGCGCTGTACGACGACGCAGGCGCTGCCATGAACGTCAGCGTCGTCGCTGCGCGGAGTTCACCCAGCAGGTGCTGCCGACCTCGGGCTGTCCTGGCGGCCCAGGCCCTGAATCCGGCGCTTGCGTGCGTTGGCGACGCCTACCCGGCCACGACCCTATGGGGTTACGGCGATCCCGCGCGGCCGGGCCCGTCGCGGCCGGCGGGTCCTTCAACAACCCCGCCCTCACCATCGAGGTGACCAAGGACGTCCCCACCACGGTGACCTGGATCAACGGGCTGGTGAATGCGGACGGCACCTTCAAGACCCACATCATCCAGGGACGCCGCCGGCAATCCGCTGATCGACCAGACCCTGCACTGGGCGGCGCCGAACCAGGACTGCCTGGACGGAATTGCGCGGACCGATTGTCGCGGCGCCAGCGCTGCGCCTTACACTGGTCCCGTGCCCATGGTCACCCACGTGCACGGCGCCCATGTCGGTCCGGTGAGCGACGGTTACCCGGAGGCCTGGTGGCTGCCCGACGGCCACACGACATCCCTGACCGGCTATGCGACCAACGGGCACCTTCTACGACGACGACCAGACGCTGGCGCGCCGGCCCGGGTCCGCCGTATTCGCAGTACCCCAACGACCAGCCCACCACGACCCTCTGGTACCACGACCACTCGCTGGGCATCACCCGCCTGAACGTCTACGCGGCCTCGGCCGGGCTTCTGGCTGATCCGCACCGCGACCGACGGCGAGACCGGTCTGGTCTCGGGCACCCTGCCGGGGCCCGCTCCGGGCGCTACTCGGCGACCCCGCCGCGCCGGCTGCGACTGCCATCCGCGAGATCCCGATCGCCATCCAGCCCAAGTCCTTCAACGCCGACGGCTCGCCAGTTCTACCCGGCCAACCGCGCCTTCTTCGAGGGGCTTGGCCTGGGGGACACCTTCGCGTCGAACACCGGCCTCAACATCCCATTCCTGCCGCAGGCGAACCTCGGACATCGCGCCGGTGTGGAACCCGGAGGCCTTCTTCAACACCATGACGGTCAACGGCAACACCTGGCCGGTGCTGGAGGTGGCCCCGGAGCGCTACCGCTTCCGCCTCGCTCAACGCCTCGGACTCGCGGTTCCTGAACCTGTCGCTGTTCCAGGTCAACGGACAGGGCAAGAAGCGTGCGGCGAGTTGCCCTTCTACCAGATCGGCACCGAGCAGGGCCTGCTGCCGCAGGTGGTGCGCATCGAGACCGGCTTCGCGACGCCCTTCCGGGTAACGGCCGGACGTGACTGGAAGATCCGACCTGCGTGAAGAAGAACGGCAAGCCGGTGAAGAACTGCGTCGATGCAGTGCCCGGCACCTTCGCCGAGCAGGCCCTGCTGATGGGTCCGGCCGAACGGCCCGACGTCATCGTCGATTTCATCGGGCTGCGCCGACGGCGACATGGTCGTCATGTTCAACACCGCGCCCGACGCGCCCTTCGGCGGCTTCCCGGACGTGCCGGCTGACCCCGCCACCACCGGTCAGGTCATGAAGTTCCGTGATCGACCCTGGTGCCAATCGGCCGAGACCCAGCTACGCGGCGACCCCAGCACCCCAGCGCCGTCGCTGGTGCTCAATGCCAACCCCGGCGGTGTTCCCAAGCTGGGGGACTCCACCGTGACGCGGGACCTCGCCCTGCTGGAGGAGGAGTCGGCCCTGCTGTGCGTGACCATCGACGCGGTGACGGGGGTCATCGACCTCGACCCCAACTCGACGCCGCCGACGTGCGACCCGGTGCTGGGCTCGCTGCCGTTCGCGCCGAAGGCCGCGGTGCTCGGCATCAACGGGTCCGCTCGGAGCGGCGGGCGCCACCGTGACCCTGTGGGACGACCCGATCGAGACCAATCCGCAGCTTGGACGCCGTCGAGACCTGGGAGCTGTGGAACCAGACGGTCGACGCGCACCCGATCCACCTGCACCTGGTGAAGTTCGAGGTGGTCGAGCGTCAGGTCATCGGCGGTGCGGTGCGTCCGCCCGAGCCCTGGGAGGCGGGCTGGAAGGACACGGTCATCGCCTATCCCGGGCGAGGTGACCCGCGTCAAGGCCCAGTTCGACATCCCCGGCCTCTACGTCTGGCACTGCCACATCCTGTCCCACGAGGACAACGAGATGATGGTGCCGTACTGCGTCAACAACGCCGACGGGACAACGCCGCCGGGCTGCGCAGCCCTGATGTGATTCATCACTAACGACGAATTACGGACTCTGTGCCGAACCATTCGGCCGCCTTCGGGCGGCCTTTTTCTTGAACGCCCGGCCCCAAAGCGTCAGCGTGTCCGCGCCGTGAGTGCTGCTATTCTAAGGATCCGATAGGGCTCCGCCATTGGATGTGTGCCCTCGCGTCCCGGCAGATTCACCCCTTGGCTTCGAGCAACCGATGCAGTTGTACGGTCCTCTTCGCGGTTCGAACAGCACACATTCCTTCCTAGGTTTGCCGATCCTCTTTCTCGCGTCGGCCCTGATCGCAGGCTGCGACCGCCAAGCGGAGGTCGGGCCGGGCTCCGGGTCTTCCGGTCACGGAGAGACCGCGCTTGAGCATGCAACAAAGCACCTGGACCCGAAGTACGTCTGTCCGATGCATCCCGATGTCGTCCGGGACGCGCCAGGCTCATGTCCGATCTGCGGCATGGACCTGGTGGCCAAGGCACTCGACGACGCGGGCGACCAGCGGCCGGCGGTCACGCTGGGTACGTCGGTCGTCCAAAACATGGGGATGCGCACCGCCCGCGTGGAACGAGGCACCCTGTGGAAGTACATCCGCACCCAGGGCACGGTGGTCTACGACGACGACCGGGTCATCCAGGTGCACTCACGCACGCCGGGCTGGATCGAGAACCTTTACGTGCGCACCGACGGGGTCCGGGTGGAGCGCAAGGACGACCTGGCCGATTACTTCTCGCCCGACGTGCTGTGGGCCCAGCAGGAATACATCGCGGCCCTGGAGGGGGGCGAGATGGATTCCTTCGGAGGCGGGGGTGCCCAGGACCCGTCACAGGCCTTCAGGCAGCGGGCCGGGGTCGACATGCTCCGCTACTTCAAGGTGCCGTCGATGGACATCATGGGTCTGGAGCGGAGCATGGAGCCCCGCTCCATCATACCCATCAAGGCGCCCCAGGGCGGTGTCCTGATCGAGCACAACGTCCGCGAGGGCATGTTCGTCACGCCGGCGGACAACATGTTCACCATCGTCGACCTGACCGAGGTCTGGGTGATGGTCGACGTCTTCGAGCACCAACTCGCCTGGGTGCAGCCCGGGCTGACCGCCGAGATCAGCACCCCCGCCTTCCCGGGACGCACCTGGGAGGGAAAGGTCGCCTTCGTCTACCCGGAGGTGAGCCCCCGGGCGCGGACCCTGCGCGCGCGGCTGGAGTTCCAGAACCCCGACGAGGCGCTGAAGCCCAACATGTTCGTCGAGGTCGTGATCTACGGCGGACCCAAGCGCGACGTGCTGGTCCTGCCGCGCGAGGCGCTGATCCTGAGCGGCGAGCGCGAGCTGGTCGTCAAGGCGCTCGGGGAAGGACGATTCCAGCCGGTCGAGATCCGGACCGGAATGTGGCGGGGGAACGAGGTCGAGGTGATCTCCGGACTGGCCGAGGGCGACGAGGTCGTCGTCTCGGGGCAATTCCTGATCGACTCCGAGTCGAACCTCCAGGCCAGCTTCAGACGTATGGGTGAGTGAGGGTTTGCGTTCCTCGCCCCCTCACCCTTCCTCTCCCCGTCGCGGGGGCGAGGGAACCCTTAGAGACGGCTCCGCGGCACGACCCGGTAGCGTCCCCGAAGCAGGGTTTCGGATAACAAGATCCAAGCGCAATTCAGAGTTATGGGGAGCTCAGCCGATGAAAAATCCGGTCAACTCTGGAATCCAGCAAGGGCGGAGTTTCTTCGACGCCATCTACGGTAGCGTGCCTTCTCCCTGCGGGAGAAGGACAGGATGAGGGGATCTTCCGCATCCCTGAAACAGCTCGCACGAGGTTTGCGAAAACGGCAAACGGACGCGGAGCGCCTGTTATGGCGCCGACTGCGGAATCGTCAGCTCGAAGGCCGCAAGTTCAGACGCCAACAGGTTGTTGGAGGCTACATCGCGGACTTCCTGTGCCTGGATCCAATGCTGGTCATCGAGCTGGATGGCGGCCAGCATGCCGAGCAGCAAGATCGCGACGAAAAGCGCAGCCGCTTTCTGGGGGGACTCGGTTATAGAGTGATGCGGTTCTGGAACAGCGACGTGCTCGCGAACACCGACGGGGTGCTGGAGAGTATTCGGATGGCTTTGAATGAGAGACGCCCTCACCCCGGCCCTCTCCCGCAAGCGGGAGAGGGAGAATGACGAAATTCCGTCCCTGGAACATTGGATCAGAATTGGCCCTCACCCCGGCCCTCTCCCGCAAGCGGGAGAGGGAGAATGACGAAATTCCGTCCCTGGAACATTGGATCAGAATTGGCCCTCACCCCGGCCCTCTCCCGCAAGCGGGAGAGGGGACAAGAATTGACGCCTCCGCGTTTTTCGTCGGCGTAGAGCGACGATGCATCGGTGAGGCGCGCGCCTGGAGCGACAGCAGTGATAGGGGCCGGTTTGGCGAACGGGCTCCCCGTCCCGCGCCCTACCCGATCGAAGGGTCCCTTCTCCCTCGGGGAGAAGGACAGGATGAGGGGAGGAGACGGAACGATCCCCCCACAGCCCTGCTCCACTGACGCGATAGCGCCCGCCGGATAGAAGACGCCGACAACTGGAACGCGGCCCTTTCCCAGAACCCTAGAAGGCCTCACAGATGCCCGCCCGTATCATCCGCTGGTCCATCGAGAACCGCCTGCTGGTGCTGATCGCGACCCTGATCCTCGCCGGCTGGGGCTGGGCCTCGCTGCGCGCAATCCCGCTCGACGCGATCCCGGACCTGTCGGACGTGCAGATCATCGTCCGCACCAGTTACCCCGGCCAGGCGCCGCGGGTGGTCGAGGAGCAGGTCACCTACCCGATCACGACCACCATGCTGGCCGTGCCGGGCGCCCGCGCGGTGCGCGGTTATTCCTTCTTCGGCGACTCCTACGTCTACGTCATCTTCGAGGACGGCACGGACCTCTACTGGGCCAGGACGCGGGTCCTGGAGTACCTCAACCAGGCGGCCACGGGCCTGCCCGCAGGCGTCCAACCCAGGCTCGGCCCGGACGCCACCGGCGTCGGCTGGATCTACAGCTATGCATTGGTCGACCGGACGGGCAGACATGACCTGTCCCAGCTCCGCAGCCTCCAGGACTGGTTCCTGAAGCTGGAGCTCCAGACCGTACCCGGCGTCGCCGAGGTGGCGACCGTCGGCGGCATGGTCAGGCAGTACCAGATCCTGGTGGACCCGGAGAAGCTGCGGGCGCTCGACATACCGCTGGCCCGGGTCGTCGAGGCGGTTCAGCGCGCCAACCGCGAGGTCGGCGGCTCGGTGATCGAGCTCGGCGAGGCGGAGTACATGATTCGCACCCGGGGCTATCTCCGCTCGCTGGAAGATATCCAGGACATCCCACTGGACGTCACGGCCGACGGCATCCCGATCCTTCTCGGCGACGTGGCCCACGTCCAGGTGGGACCGGAGATGCGGCGTGCCGTGGCCGATCTGGACGGCGAGGGGGAAGTCACCGGGGGCATCCTGGTAATGCGCCACGGCGAGAACGCGCTCGACACCATCGCCGCGGTCAAGGCGCGCCTAAAGGCGCTGGAGGCCGGGCTCCCCGAGGGCGTCGAGATCGTCGAGACCTACGACCGCTCGACGCTGATCCAGCGCGCGGTCGACAACCTGAGCGATCGGCTGATCGAGGAGCTGGTCGTCGTCGCGCTGGTCTGCCTGCTGTTCCTGTTCCACCTGCGCTCGGCCTTCGTCGCCGTGGTGACCCTGCCGCTGGGGATCCTGGCCGCCTTCCTGGTGATGCGCTACCAGGGCATCAACGCCAACATCATGTCGCTGGGCGGCATCGCCATCGCCATCGGCGCCATGGTGGACGCCGCCATCGTCATGATCGAGAACGCCCACAAGCACCTGGAGCGGGCCGGGCCAGGGATCACGACGGAGGAACGCTGGGCGGTCGTCCGCCGCGCGTCCGAGGAGGTCGGCCCGGCACTCTTCTACTCACTGTTGATCATCACCCTGAGCTTCCTGCCTGTGTTCACGCTCCAGGCGCAGGAGGGCCGGCTGTTCTCTCCGCTCGCCTACACCAAGACCTATGCCATGGCCGCGGCCGCGGGCCTGTCCGTGACGCTGGTGCCGGTGCTGATGGGCTATTTCATCCGCGGCCGGATTCCGCGCGAGTCGAGCAACCCGCTGAACCGCTTCCTGATCTGGGCTTACCGGCCGCTGCTCGCCGCGGTGCTGGAGTACCCCAGGGCGACCCTGGTCGCGGCGCTTCTCGCCACCGCCAGCCTTCTCATTCCGGTCTACGGAATCGGCGGCCTGCTCGAGCCCCTGCGGTGGCCGCTACAGCTGCTCAGGCCCATTGCACCGGCCGCGATCAGCCCGGCACTCGCGCGCGTCGACGGATGGCAGTCGGATCTGTCGGCCGCCTGGACGCGGTCGCTGGGCGACGTGCCGGGGCTGGACCGTCTCGGCCGCGGACTGGGCTCCGAGTTCATGCCGGAGCTCTTCGAGGGCGATTTCATGTACATGCCCACCACGCTGCCGGGTCTGTCCATCGGCAAGGCCCAGGAGCTGCTGCAGCAGACGGACCGGCTGATCCGCACCATTCCAGAGGTGACACGCGTGTTCGGGAAGATCGGGCGCGCGGAGACGGCGACCGACCCGGCCCCGCTGACCATGATCGAGACCCTGATCCAGCTGAAGCCCAGGGAGGAATGGCGCGAGGGGATGACGGTGGAAGGGCTGATCGCGGAGCTGGACGCGACGGTGAAATTTCCCGGGCTCACCAACGCCTGGATCATGCCCATCAGGACCCGCATCGACATGCTCGCCACCGGCATCAAGACCCCGGTCGGGGTCAAGGTGGCCGGTCCGGACGTCGAGGAGATCGAGCGCATCGGGCGCCGCATCGAGCAGGCGCTGGAGGACGTGCCCGGCACCCTGTCCGCCTACTCGGAGCGGGTCGCGGCCGGGCGTTATATCGAGATCACGCCCCGGCGGCGGGAGGCGGCCAGGCTCGGTCTCAATGTCGAGGACATCAACCAGCTGGTCAGCGCCGCCGTCGGCGGCATCAACGTGACCCAGACAGTGGAGGGACTGGAGCGCTATCCGGTGAACGTGCGCTTCCCGCGCGAGCAGAGGGACGACCCGGTCAAGCTGGGCGAGCTGCCGCTGGTCACCCCCGCCGGGGCTCAGGTGCCGCTGTCGCAGGTGGCCGAGATCCGGGTCGTCGACGGCCCGCCGATGCTCAAGAGCGAGAACGCGCGGCTCAACGGCTGGACCTTCGTCGACATCCGCGGGGTCGACCTGGGGAGCTACGTGGAGCAGGCCACGGCGCGTCGTCGCCGAGCAGGTGGAGCTGCCGCCCGGCTACTCGATCACCTGGTCCGGTCAGTACGAGTACATGCTCCGCGCCCAGGAGCGGCTGGAGCAGGTGGTCCCACTGACGTTGGCCGTGATCTTCGCGCTGCTCTACCTCTGCTTCCGCCACGTGGGCGAGGCGGCGTTGGTAATGCTCTCGCTGCCGTTCGCGCTGGTGGGCGGCTTCTGGCTGGTCTGGGCCCTGGGTTACGACCTGTCGGTGGCCGTGGCGGTCGGCTTCATCGCGCTGGCGGGCGTCGCGGCGGAGTTCGGGGTGGTGATGCTGATCTATCTGGACGGCTCGCTGAAACGCTTCCGGGAGGAGGGGCGCCTCGCCACCGAGGCGGACCTCAAGGCCGCCATCATGGAGGGGGCGGTGCTGCGCGTGCGGCCGAAGGCGATGACCGTCGCGGTCGTGATCGCCGGCCTACTGCCGATCATGCTGAGCACGGGCACCGGCTCCGAGGTCATGCGCCGTATCGCCGCCCCCATGGTCGGGGGCATGATCACCGCCCCGCTGCTGTCGCTCCTGGTGGTGCCGGTGATCTATCTGCTCTGGAAGCGGCGGGCGCTGAGGCGCAACTGATCAACCAAATGTCATCCCGGCATTTGATCAGCTCGCGCAGTCCTTGGCCCGGACGGGTGCAACTATACGTCGGCGCTGCTCCCAAAGGCTCGACTGAGCGCCGGCCGAGTCGTTTCCCTACAGTTACTGGTTCGCCGCCGTGGGCGCGGGCTCCGGCACGGGCTGAAGCTCGGTCTCCTTGTAGTCCTTGGGCACCCGCAGGTGCCCTGCGGGCAGTGCCTCGGTGGACACGGACCGGAGCTCCAGGGTCTTTTCCCGCGTCAGGGCGCGGCTGCGCACCGAGACAAAGTCCTCGTCCTCGGTCGCGGCACCCAGCCAGTCGTACCCTAGCTCCCGCGCCAGGCTGAACAACCGGGCGAGGGTGCGGATCTCGCGCTCGGTGATGCCGAGGTCCGCCTTGTTCGCCATGCAGTGCTCGATGGCAGGTTCCCCGTCGATCAGCTCGTTGACGATGCGGCAGCGCACCCCGCCGACCACGTCGCTCTTACCCGACGGCTTGAATTGGGCCTTCTCCGGCAGTCTGGGCGGCTCGCCCGGTACCGGCGAGCTCACAGCGGTTTCTACAGAAGCACCCACCGGCACCGACTCGCTGGCGTCGGCCTGCGCCCCGGCGGGCTCCGTTGCCGCTCCCTCTCCAGGCTCGGTGTCCGTCCGATGATCTTGCACCGCCTCCGGCACGGCCGCGGACTGCGACGGCGCGGCGGCCCCCTGCTCCGCGCCTTCGGTCGCCGAGGGCGCGGACGCCCCTGGCTTATGCTCGCCGGCTTGCAGGGTCGGTCTGGCGCGCTCTGTCAGAAGGGTGTAGCTGCGCTCCTTTTCGTTCACGCGGTACATGGGAAAGAATTTGCCGGCCTGAAAGAGCAGATACGCGCCATCCTCGTCAGATGAGTCTACGCGCGCGAAGAACCGCGACAGGTAGAGCTGCTTCTCTACCGCCTCCGATGACCCGTCCTTCAGACCGTAGACCAGGGTCGCATCCGCGCGGGCAATCGTTAGGCTCGCGCTGAAAACCGCCAGACTCAATGGGATAAAGAGCTTCACGGACACCTCCACGCCATCCGTATGGTCCTTCGGGCTTGAGCCTCTCATGGTACTGGAGAAAGATCCGCGAACCCACCCGAACCCCGGACGACGGCAGAGTCGCGGCCAGGTTAATTCCCTGCAATCTTGCATTCGGCGGCATTCTGTTACCATCGATGCGCGTGTATCTGCCGCCATTGACTTCAGTCGTAGATTCAAACCCAAGGAGATGTTCCCTGTCATGAGAGTCCTGCCAATCGTTACCGCCGTCACCGCCTTGTCCCTGCCGAGCGTCCTGTTTGCCGAGGAGGCACTGAATCTGGACGACGAAACCGCCCGCATCAATTACAGCCTCGGCTATCAGATCGGCGGCGACTTCAAGCGCCAGGGCATCGAGATGAGCTCGGCGGCCATCGTCCAGGGAATCGAAGACGCGTCCGCCGGGGCGGATCCCAAGATTTCCGCCGACGAGATGCGCTCGACACTGGTCGAGCTCAAGCGCAAGGTCGTCGAGAATCAGAAGACGCGCCAGAAGGAAGATGAGCTCGGACGGATCGCCGAAGGAAAGGCATTCATGGAGGAGAACGCGACAAAGGACGGGGTCGTCACCACCGAGAGCGGGCTGCAGTACAAGATCGTCGAGGAGGGGTCGGGCAAGACGCCCACCGCGACCGACGAGGTAACGGTCAACTACCGCGGCACGCTGCCGGACGGGACGGAGTTCGACAGCTCCTATAAGCGGGGCCAGCCGGCGACCTTCAAGCTGGACGCCGTCGTCAAGGGATGGACCGAGGGTCTGCAGCTTCTCAAGGAGGGCGGAAAGGCTCAGCTCGTAATCCCGCCCAATCTGGCCTACGCGGGTCGCGGCCCGCTCGCTCACCGTACGCTGATCTTCGACGTCGAGCTTATTTCGGTCGGGGCACCTAAGTCCGACGACCCGGCAGCCGCCCACGCCGAGGACCCGCACGAGGAGGCCGCACCGGCGACCGAGGCCGAGGGCCACAACCACTAGGCGGTCCGCCCGGCCCCCCGGGGCCCTCTACGCGCGAGCGAGAGCGGCCCCATCAGCAGTTTTACTGACGCAGAGCGGTCGAGCCGCTCACCTGCCTGACTGATAATGTCGCGTCGGCTCCCGGCAAGCGCGGGGGCCGGCGTGGTCAGCAAATTTGGCAGGAGAATCCCATGAGTGACGCGCTCAACTATCTCGTCCAGGTTCGCCCGGAGGCAATGGGCGCCTACTTCAAGTTCTTGAAGAAGGCCGGAGATCACCTCGACACCCGCACCCGCGACCTGATCTCGGTAATCACCAAGGTGGCGGTCCAGACCGAGCCAGGGTTCAGACAGTACCTGACCCGCGCCCTGCGCAACGGCGCCAGTCCGCAGGAAGTGATCGATGCGCTGCTGATGGCCTTTCCGGTCCTCGGGCTGGCCAAGATCGTATGGGCGACGGACATCCTGCTGGACATGGACATCCCGGAGTTCCGCCCGGAGAACCTGGATGCTACGCCGAGCTGGCACGATGTCGCCGCGCTGGAAGACCTGACCGACGGCGAGATCTCGTTCCTGGAGGCCGACGGACGGCACCTCTTCGTCTACCGCGAGGGCGACGGCATCAAGGTGTACGACTCGCGCTGCCCGCACCAGGTCACCGACATCCCACATCTCGCGCTCGAGGGGAGCAAGCTCACCTGTCCCAAGCACCACTGGGCCTTCGACGTACGGACCGGTGACTGCGTAGAGATTGGAAACCGGCCCCTGCGCCAGTTCGAGCACAAGGTGGAAGGAGACCGGCTGCTCGCTTACTGGTGACCGGCACGGCCCAGCAGGGGGGTCAAGCGAAGCGGACACGATGATTGCGGTAGCCGGGCGGACCCGTCGCCCCACGCTTTGACCCACCCTAAAGGGTCTCGACGAGAGGAGCGATTTCCGTTTCGGGCAGAGGTACCGCACGGGGATCCGGACGCGTCGCTATACTTTTGCGTACCTGGACCGGATCGCGGGGCGGCCGGCATAGGGCGTGTCCCGCCCCGCGCCGAGCCGCGAAGCCCGAATCACGGCCCGCTGCGAACAGGACCGGCCGATGAACCCCGACGACGTGCACCCGATCCAGCGCTCCCCTGACGCCTTTGACCTTTGGGATCCCTGGGGCATCCGGAACGCCGTCCAACGGGGAGGCCAAGGCGTCGAGCCGCGGCGCCCGTCCGCCCTCGGGCGCTCCCTGATCAGCCCGATCGTCTCCCGCCTGGTCGACCGGGCGGTCCACGCGAACCTGGGTCGCCTGACGCTGGGCATCTCCCCGGCGGTTGTCACCCTCGCCTACCTGGACTGGCTCGTCCACCTCGCCGTCTCGCCCGGAAAGCAGGCCCGGCTGGCCGAGAAGGCGCTGCGCAAGGCCGCGCGGATCTCGACCTACGCCGCCCGGCGACTGTCGGATCCCAGGACGGCTCCATGCATCGAACCGTTGCCGCAGGACAACCGATTCTCCGACCCCGCATGGAGCCAGTGGCCATTCGACCTTTTCTACCAGTCCTTCCTACTCAACCAGCAGTGGTGGGCGAACACGACCACCGGCGTCTCCGGGGTCTCGCGGCGACACGAGGCCATCGTGGCGTTCATGAACAGGCAGTTCCTGGACCTTTTCTCCCCGTCGAACTTTTTCTGGACCAACCCCGAGGTGCTGCGGACAACCTACGAGCAGGGCGGCGCGAACCTGGTCCGAGGTTGGCAAAACCTGTTGGATGACTGGGAGCGGACCGCATCCAACCAAAAGGCCGCGGGGACCGAAGCGTTCCAGGTCGGGGTCAACCTCGCCGTCACGCCCGGCAAGGTCGTCTACCGCAACGATCTGATCGAGCTAATCCAGTACGCGCCGTCCACCGCGGACGTCTATGCCGAGCCGGTGCTCCTGGTACCGGCCTGGATCATGAAGTACTACATCCTGGACCTCTCGCCGGAGAACTCGCTGGTCCGCTACATGGTCGGCCAGGGGCACACGGTGTTCTGTATCTCCTGGAGGAACCCGAACGCGGAGGACCGCGACCTGAGCATGGAGGACTACCGGCGCAAGGGCATCCTGGCCGCCCTGGACGCAATCGCGGCCATCGTCCCCGATCGGCAGGTTCACGGCGTTGGCTACTGCCTGGGGGGCACCCTGCTCGCGATCGCCGCCGCGGCGATGGCGAGGAACGGCCACCGGCGTCTGCGCTCGGTGACCCTGCTCGCGGCCCAGACCGACTTCACCGAAGCCGGCGAGCTGATGCTCTTCATCAACGAGGACCAGGTGGCGTACCTACAGGACATGATGTGGGAGCAGGGGTACCTGGACACCTCGCAAATGGCCGGTACCTTCCAGATGATCAGGTCCAATGACCTGATCTGGTCCCGGATGGTGCGGGACTATCTGCTCGGGCGGCGGCGCCCGCCCAACGACCTGATGGCCTGGAACGCGGACCAGACCCGTCTGCCTTACCGCATGCACTCGGAGTACCTGAGCCGGCTATTCCTGGACAACGACCTGGCGGAAGGCCGTTATCTGGTTGACGGGCGCATGATCGCCATTACCGACATCCGCATGCCGATCTTCGCCGTCGGCACGGAAAAGGATCACGTGGCGCCCTGGCGCTCCGTCTACAAGATCCATCTGCTGTCCGACGCCGAGGAGGTCACCTTCGTGCTGACCAGCGGCGGCCACAACGCGGGGATCGTCAGCGAGCCCGGCCACCGGGGGCGCGGCTTCCGGATCGCCACCCGCACCGATGCCGACCCCTACATGGACCCCGACGCCTGGCGTGCCGCCGCATCCCGACGGGAGGGCTCATGGTGGCCGGAGTGGCAGCAGTGGCTCGCGCAACGCTCATCCGGTCGTGCCCCCCCGCCCTCGCTCGGTGCGCCGAAGGCCGGTTATCCCATTCTGGCCGACGCGCCGGGCAGCTACGTGTTGCAACCCTGAATCCGTCCGTCGGCCCGGCAACCGCCCGGGCCGATTCGTACAGTTGTGACCGGGTTCCCCGACACCCGACGGTACCGGACCTCCCCTGTGACGCCGGTAACTTTCCTCACGCGCCCGGTTTCTTAGGCTAGACCCCGGAAAGCCAAACCCCAAGTGGTTCCCGGCTTTCCGAACAGTCCCAAGCAACAACGACAACCGAGCCGATTCGCGTACGGTACTCGGGCGAAAGCGACGCACAGTGATCCGACACAGCTGAGAATCGGTGCGCAGCTGGCAAGGAAGCTCGCCATGTACGGCGGACCCCGGCGGATACGCCGGGTGTCGACGGCTCATGGTTGTCCAATCAAGGCAGGTAAGACATGGCTCCGAGAAGAAGAAGCAAATCGTTAGGCGCACTGGGTGCTTTGCTCGCCCTGGTGCTGTCCGCGCCGGGCATGGCCGATGACGACCGCGAGCGCGACACGACAGGTGGCGAGTTCTCGATCAGCCGCGCCGACTGGCGGGCCGATCGGCAACAGCTGACGGTCTACGGCGAGCTCGGCGGCGCCGACCGCGTCACGGTTCGCAACGCCTACGACGCCTCCCAGATCCTGACGGCCGATGCCCGCACCTATCGCGGCTATTGGCGCGCCGTGGTCAGCAGCCCGACCCCGGTTCCCTGCCGGGTAGCCGCCACAACATCTGACGGCCGAAGCGTGGAGCAGGATGTCCGCCGGGCGCCCGCCGACTGCGCCCCGACAGAAATGCCAGACACGCCCGAGCCGGACAATGAGCCGCCGGTCGCGAATGCCGGACCCGACCAGACCGTCGCGCTGGCCGTCGGTCAGTCGAGCATCGCCGTGACCCTGGATGGCAGCGGATCGTCCGACCCGGACGGCAGCGTCGCCTGCTACGCCTGGACCGGAACCCCCGACCCGGCCGATACCCAGAGTCCGACCCTGGACCTCGCCGCCGGCACCTACCAGTTCACGCTGGTCGTCACCGACGACGCCGGCGCGCGGAGCGCCGCCGACAGCGTCTCGGTCACCGTCGAGCCGCCTGTTGTCAGCGGCGATCCGCATGCGGCCATCTCGGTCTACGAGGGGCCGGGCACCTGCCTGGGCTGCCACGAGGACGAGGCCCGGGAGATGCACGGCTCGGTGCACTACCAGCAGTCGGGCCCGACGGACTTCGTCACCAACATCTCCGGTCCCGCCGGCGAGCGCTGGAACGGCCTTCCCGGCGAGGGCTTCTCCGGCGTCAACACCTACTGCGGCGCCCATGAGAACTCGCCGCGCTTCACCTGCGCGGGGTGCCACGTGGGCAACGGCCGTTTCCCGAAGACACCGGACCTGTTCCTGACCCTCTCGAACGAAGAGCAGCTGGACGAGCTGGCGAACATCGACTGCCTGACCTGTCACCAGGACCAGTACAAGCGCTTCCCCGACCCCACCGGAACCTTCCTTGAGCTGACCATCGTCACGCCCGACCCCGCCACCGGCAAGCCGAACCCCAGCCTGCCGCCGATCGTACGCACCGGTCTGCAGGGAATCCCCGAGGTCGATCCGGCGACCGGGGACTTCCAGTTCGTCCCCGCGGATCCGGACAACCCGCTGCTCGCCGGCGCACCGATCCCGCTGATGCCGTTCTCGGCGGTCGAGGCCGCGCGCGGTGTGCACGCAACGACCCGCCAGTCCTGCCTGAACTGTCATGCCGGGGCCGGGGGGGCCGACGGTGCCAAGCGCGGCGATCTGTCCTCGCTGCTGGCCGACCCGCCCATCGGGCTGGACATGCACATGAGCAGCGCCGGAGGCGGCCTGACGTGCGCGGACTGTCACTCCGAAGGTGGGCATCGAGTCGCCGGGCGCGGTGTCGACCTGCGACCCAACGACGTGGCCGGCCGTCTGACCTGCGAGAACAGCGGCTGCCACAGCGACCGGCCGCATGGCGACTACAGCGCGCGGACAGGTTCCGCGCGCGACACCCACGCCCGACACATCGCCTGCCAGACCTGCCACATCCCGGTTTTCGGCAAGGGCGTCGCAACCGAGATGTCGCGCGACTGGGAGGACCCGCACTACTCCGCGAAGGCCTGTAACGGCCGCGGCGGCTGGCTGCCGCGCGAGGACAAGGCCGGCAACGTGATCCCGAGCTACGCCTGGTTCAACGGCACCAGCGAGGTCCATGTGCTGGGCGAGCCGGCGTCGAACCTGCCGACCGTCGCCCTGGCCAACAGCGAGGCCGATCTGCTGGGTCTGCCGCGGGGCAGCGATGCCTATGTGCTCGGCCTGCCGCTGGGCAGCGTATCCGACGCCGGCGCCAAGCTGCAGCCTATGAAGGAGCACCTGGGCAAGCTCGCGCTGCACACGGCGAGCGACACCCTGATCGGCCATTCGACGTTCGAGTTCTTCCGCACCGGCGACTTCGACGCGGCAGTTCGCAGCGGCATGGCGCAGACCGACGGCATGAGCGCGAGCGACGACTACGAGGTGGTGGCCGTTCACACCTTCCAGAGCATCAACCACGGGGTCGAGGTATCGACCAACGCCCTCGGGTGCGGGGCCTGCCACAGCAGCTACGGCAGCGGCGGGCCGGTGCGCATGGACCTCAAGGGCGAACTGGGCTACGAGCTCAAGGGCCCGACGAGTCAGGTCTGCACCCAGTGCCACGGCAACAAGGGCTCCATGAGCTTCGCGAAGATCCACGAGAAGCACGTCAAGGACAAGGGCCGGGACTGCTCGACCTGCCACAAGTTCTCGCGACCCGAGCGAGGTCTGAGCACCAGGATCGGCGGTTAGGAGTACCGCCGCCGACTGACGACGCACTCGGACAGGGACGTCCGGTGCGCCATGATTCAATCGACCGCTTCACGCCCGTTCACCGCGCGCCGACAGCCCCCCCTGGGGCCGCAACTCGCAGCCGGATCACGCAATGGTTACTTTTGGCAGCGGATTACCGCCCCGCCCGGGCCAATCTCCGCGTGGGGCGGTGTCCGCTTACCGCTACCCATCTACGGCGACCCGGGGACGAGCCAATCCGTTACGGCGACCAAGCCGCCGGCCGGACCCTCCTGGAACTGGGCGATATAGGCCCCGCGCGAAACAAACCGTTGGCCAGGCGCAAGACTGATTCGCGGGTACATCCCCGTGTACGGGACGCGGTCGACGAGATGTTCGATTCGCTCCAGCAGATAGTCGCGGAGGAAAAAGCCACGGATGCCGAGCACGGCGCCTCCGCCCGTCTTCAGCGTGAAGTACGCGTTTGCCTGTGCGACTTGTGCGTCGGGCGCATAGATGCGTTTTGCCTTGAGCCAGCCCGTGGAACGCAGTAGCAGCCGCGGCAGCTTGGACGGGATCTCGTAAGGGTGGACCAGGTAGACCCGGTCGCGGATCTCGGTAGAGATCTGCGCGGGGTCGGTACCGTAAAGGGTCGTGGACAGGTAGAACCGCTTCGGGCCCGTCACGGATTCCAGCTTCCACAGTTCCGTGAGCTCGGATTTAT
>CAVPOY010000018.1:0-2500 GCA_963707135.1 uncultured Gammaproteobacteria bacterium
TGGTACTGCGCTTTGAGATCGATGAACTGCATAGACCTGGCCTTGGGGTTTGGATACCCGCCATCGGGGGGTGTATCGGCCCCGGGTAAGCCCACCCGCATGAGCGACCTGGGGACGGGGGTCATACTCGCCGTAAACGCGTCAAAAAAAAACCCCTCGGATTGTTCTCGAGGGGTTTTGGGATAAGGCCCTGGCGGTGACCTACTTTCACATGGGGAGGCCCCACACTATCATCGGCGATACACCGTTTCACTTCTGAGTTCGGGATGGGATCAGGTGGTTCCAGTGCTCTGTGGCCGCCAGGAAAAGGGTTGGAAAACCGGTGTTGGCGGTTTTCCGGAATCGGTGGGTGATCGTTGAGGGCTGCGGATGCGTTAGGTTGTCAGCACCCAGAGAGCTTGGGTGTTATATGGTCAAGCCGCACGGTCAATTAGTACAGGTTAGCTTCACGCGTTACCGCGCGTTCACACCCTGCCTATCAACGTCGTGGTCTTCGACGGACCTTCAGGGGCATCGAGTGCCCAGGGAGACCTCATCTTGGGAGGGGCTTCCCGCTTAGATGCTTTCAGCGGTTATCCCGTCCGTACATAGCTACCCGGCAGTGCCACTGGCGTGACAACCGGAACACCAGGGGTACGTCCACTCCGGTCCTCTCGTACTAGGAGCAGCTTCCCTCAAGTCTCCAACGCCCACGGCAGATAGGGACCGAACTGTCTCACGACGTTCTAAACCCAGCTCGCGTACCACTTTAAATGGCGAACAGCCATACCCTTGGGACCGACTACAGCCCCAGGATGTGATGAGCCGACATCGAGGTGCCAAACGGTGCCGTCGATATGAACTCTTGGGCACCATCAGCCTGTTATCCCCGGAGTACCTTTTATCCGTTGAGCGATGGCCCTTCCATACAGAACCACCGGATCACTAAGACCTACTTTCGTACCTGCTCGACTTGTCTGTCTCGCAGTCAAGCACCCTTATGCCTTTGCACTCAATGCGCGATTTCCGACCGCGCTGAGGGTACCTTCGTGCTCCTCCGTTACGCTTTGGGAGGAGACCGCCCCAGTCAAACTACCCACCATGCACTGTCCCTGACCCGGATCACGGGCCGAGGTTAGAACTCCGAACATACCAGGGTGGTATTTCAAGGGTGGCTCCACGGCAACTGGCGTCGCCGCTTCAAAGCCTCCCACCTATCCTACACAAGTAGGTTCAAAGTCCAGTGCAAAGCTGTAGTAAAGGTTCACGGGGTCTTTCCGTCTAGCCGCGGGTACTCGGCATCTTAACCGAGATTTCAATTTCACTGAGTCTCTGGTGGAGACAGTGCCGCCATCGTTACGCCATTCGTGCAGGTCGGAACTTACCCGACAAGGAATTTCGCTACCTTAGGACCGTTATAGTTACGGCCGCCGTTTACCGGGGCTTCGATCAAGAGCTTCTCCGAAGATAACCCCATCACTTAACCTTCCGGCACCGGGCAGGCGTCACACCCTATACGTCCTCTTTCGAGTTTGCAGAGTGCTGTGTTTTTAATAAACAGTCGCAGCGGCCTGGTCACTGCAACCCCCGTCTGCTCCGCCCGCAAGGGGCTTCACATACCAGGGGCGTACCTTCTCCCGAAGTTACGGTACTATTTTGCCTAGTTCCTTCACCAGAGTTCTCTCAAGCGCCTTGGGATTCTCACCCTGCCCACCTGTGTCGGTTTGGGGTACGGTCACACATAACCTGAAGCTTAGAGGCTTTTCCTGGGAGCTTGGCATCAATCACTTCGTCTGCGTACAGACTCGTCATCACGTCTCGACATGGCCACCCCGGATTTGCCTAAGGTGACTGCCTACACGCTTAAACCAGGATAACCAACACCTGGCTGACCTAGCCTTCTCCGTCCCCCCATCGCAGTTATGCGCGGTGCCGGAATATTGACCGGCTTCCCATCGACTACGCCTTTCGGCCTCGCCTTAGGGGCCGACTCACCCTGCGCCGATGAACGTTGCGCAGGAAACCTTGGGCTTTCGGCGAGGGGGACTCTCACCCCCTTTATCGTTACTCATGTCAGCATTCGCACTTCCGATACCTCCAGCCAACCTTACGATTGACCTTCGCAGGCGTACGGAACGCTCCCCTACCATGCAAGCTTACGCTTGCATCCGCAGCTTCGGTACATGGCTTAAGCCCCGTTACATCTTCCGCGCAGGCCGACTCGACCAGTGAGCTATTACGCTTTCTTTAAAGGATGGCTGCTTCTAAGCCAACCTCCTGGCTGTCTGGGCCTTCCCACATCGTTTCCCACTGAGCCATGATTTAGGGACCTTAGCTGGCGGTCTGGGTTGTTGCCCTTTTGACGACGGACGTTAGCACCCGCCGTCTGTCTCCCGTGATTGCACTTCTCGGTATTCGGAGTTTGCATCGGGTTGGTAAGCCGGGATGGCCCCCTAGCCGAAACAGTGCTCTACCCCCGAGAGTGAGACACGAGGCGCTACCTAAATAGCTTTCGGGGAGA
>CAVPOY010000018.1:7500-51819 GCA_963707135.1 uncultured Gammaproteobacteria bacterium
TTCCCAACCGGGCCAAGGATGGCGCGGTTGATCAAGTGCCAGGACAGCATCTGATCATTTTCGCCCTAGGGCGCCCGCTCGGGACCCTCTACCGAACGCGCCGTCAGAGCCGCTTAAGATAATCCCAGCTGCCGAGCAGGCGTGCCTGCTCGCTAATCCAGTCGGCGCGCTGCCGCAGACGAGCGGAAGGTCGATCCAGACGATAGGCCCCGGGCGCTGGCAGCACGCCGGCGAGCAACGAGGCCTCCCGCATGGTCAGGGCGCTCGCGGGCCGATCGAAATAGCGCCAGCTTGCGGCGCCGACGCCATAGGCGCTGGGGCTGAACTGGACGATGTTCAGGTAGACCTCGAGTATCCGCTGCTTCGACCAGAGGGTCTCGATCAGCAGCGTGAACCAGGCCTCGAGCCCCTTGCGCAGCCAATCCCTTCCTGGCCACAGAAACAGGTTCTTCGCCGTCTGTTGCGAGATGGTGCTGGCGCCGCGCAGCCGCTTTCCGTCCCGGTAGGCGGCCAGGGCCTTTCGGATCTCGACCATATCGAACCCGTGGTGACCGGAGAAGCGCTGATCCTCCGCCGCGATGACGGCGAGCGGAACCACCGAGGGCAGCTGGTCCCAGGGCACCCATTCATGGTGGTAGTAGGGGGGAGGACGGTCGAGACGCCGGGCGTTGTAGGCGTGCAGCAGCATGAACGCCGACGCTGGAGGGTCCACCCAGCGCAGCACGCCAACCAGGAGCAGGGATGCAGTCAGGATACCGGTCAGCACCCAGAGCGCGAGCCGACCGGCTCGGCCGAGGATCGGCAGCCGACTCCCAAGCCGCGGCCGGTCCGTTTGGCCCCTACCACTCACCTTGCCTTGCGCAATCTCCAAGGAATCGGAAGCCTCTGCTGGGGCACCTTCCGCGCCGATGCGGGCCTCGCCGGGTTGAAGGGCTTGGAATGCCGGCGAATCCGGAAGCGCAGGCCGGCAGTTTAACAGGGTCCGGTCTTCAACCCGCGAGCTCCTCGATCAGCTCGCACATGAAGTGGCCGAGCACCAGATGGAGCTCCTGGATGCGAGGCGTCTCCGCTGACGGGATCGCCAGCGTGATGTCGGCCAGGCCGGCGCCGGCCGAGGGCCTGTTTCCGGTGAGCAGGACGCTGCGCAGCTCGAGCCGCCGCGCCGCCTCCAGGGCCATGAGGACATTGGGCGAGCCGCCGCTGGTCGACAGGGCCCAGAGCACGTCGCCCGGCCGCGACAGCGCGGTAAGCTGCCGGGAGAATACCTCGGCGAACGAGAAATCGTTGGACACCGCGGTGGCCGCACTGGTGTCGAACCCCAGCGCGATCGCCGGCAAGGGCCGACGCTGCCGATTCGCGAACGGACCGACCAGCTCGCCGCTCAGGTGCGTGGCCTCGGCCGCGCTGCCGCCATTTCCGCAAATGAAAAGGGTTCCGCCGTTGTTGATCGACCCGGCGGTCTCGACGGCCGCGCGAACCGTCGCGGACATGAGCTCGGCATCGTTGCGTACGGCGTCGAGCACGACAGCCGTCGACGCCATGCGTCGCGCCAGCATCTCCTCGAATCTGGGGTCCATGCTCATCGGCGCGCTTGGCCTCCGACCGGAAGGGCGCTATTTGTCGCCACAGTACGGATCGCAGCCATCGCCGTACTTCTTGTCTTCATCGGCAATCCGGCGCTGCAGCTCCGCCTGCCGGCGGGCCTCCCACACCTCCTGGCGCTGCTCCACGCGCTTGTCCCAGGCGTCGGACGCCTCCTCGATGGTGCGCTCCCCGAAAAGCACCTGGCGCAAGAAACGATACCCGAACCGCAGCAGGGCCTCGTCGTCGCGCTCGGCCTCCTGGTAGAAATCCTCCGGCAAGGCGTACGTGCTGCGAAAGTTCTCGCTTAGAACGAAACGGCGGAAGGTGTCGATGTCGTAGGAGGCCATGAAGAACAACTGAAGGCTGTTCTGGGGCGGCTTTCCGACGGTCGGTCCCGCGGACTTCTTCTTCAGGATAAGCTGGTACCACTCGCGATTGTGCTCGTCGTATTCGTCGCAGCCCTGCTCGGCACGATAGTCCGCGACGGTGATCTCGCGGTCTTCGTCGTGTCCCTTGCAGTGGTCTTCCTGAACCAGCGAATAGCGCTCCTCGGCACGCGTCGAATCCTTCTCCCTTAGCGTCAGCAGCGCGACCGGATAGTAGCGGCAGACCGTCGGCCGGTCAGTATAGACGCCGCAGCCCTCGTCGCCGTTCAGTTGCAGGCAGGTACCGGTTTCGTCGGTCCGCAGCTTGATCCCGGGCAGACCGTCCATGTCCATTTGGAACGGCACCGTGTACCGCTGGATGAACTCCGTCGAGGTCATGCCAAGTCGCCGCTTGAGGCGCAGGATGTCGTAAGGCGCCAGCGTGATGTCGGCCTGGCGGCAGCATGCGTTGAAGCAGCTGATCCCTTTGTAACAGCGGAACCGGATCTTTGTGTCTCCGGTAAGCGCCTCCGGCATGACGGCACTCTGAAAGGGGATCTCGGGATTACTCTTGCTCATCGACTGTCTCCGCGGGCGGTCCCGCCGTAACGGCGAGCTCGACGGGCACTCGATCCCGTCCGACTATTAACCCGCTGATTTATTGAGGGCGCCAGGGAAATTTCAAGTCGGGACCCCGAGTTGGGGCCAAGATCGGAATCGTATCCGATAAAGAAAAAGGTCCGGGCACCTCGCGGCGCCCGGACCTCAGCGCATCATGCGCAGCCTTGCGGCTTACTTGAACAGCTTGGACTTGTCGACCAGATCGACGTGGGCCCGCTTGAAGTTGGTCCAGGTCTTGGTCTTGCGGTCATAGATGGAGTTGCCGAAGCACTTCCAGTTCTCCTCGTCCACATAGTTGTGATCCATCCGGTAGTAGAAGCCCGGGTAACGGGACTCCTCGCGGAACTGGATGTGCTTCATGTGGGCCTCGGCCGTGAGGATGCGGTGATAGTTCTCCCAGGCCCGCAGCAGCTCATGCAGGTCCTTGGCGCGCATCTTCTTGGCGTCTTCCTTCAGCATCTCGAGCTTCTGCTCCGCCACATCCATCATGTGAGCATTGGTCTGGTACATGGTGGACACGCCCGCCACGTACTCGTCCATGATCTTCTGCAGGCGGAACTGCAGCATCTTCGGCGTGATGTAGTTCGGGTTCACGTCGATGGCGGTGGTGTAGTCCTTGTTCTCCATGTAGTTCCGCACCGGCTGATAGATCTCGGCGACGAGGTCGTCGACGGAATCTTCCAGCTCCGGCTTGTGGTCCTTGTTGTCCATGCAGAACTGGACCATGGCCTTGGCCGCGAGACGTCCCTCGGCATGCGAGCCGGAGGAGAACTTGTGGCCGGAAGCGCCGACCCCGTCAGCGGCGGTGAACAGACCCGCAACCGTGGTCATGCCGCGGTAGCCCCAGTTCCAGCCCTTGGGCAGGTGCGCCGGGATCTTGTCGGCCTCGGGGTGGTCCTCGCTGGTCGGCGCGCCGACGTCGGTCGGGCCGGAGACCCAGATGCCGCAGCAGCCGGAGTGCGAACCGAGCAGGTAGGGCTCGGTGGGCATCAGCTCGGAGTTACGCTTCTCCGGCTCGATGTTCTCACCGGCCCAGACACCGGCCTGGCCGATGCACATGTCGAGGAAGTCCTCCCAGGCCTCGGCCTCCAGGTGCTTGATCTCCTTGGGGGTCATGGTCTCGGCGAGCTTGCCCAGCGCGGTCACGGTGTCCATCCAGATCGGACCACGGCCCTCGCGCATCTCCTTCATCATCAGGTGGTTGCGCAGGCACGAGGCCGGCACCTTGGCCTGACCGTAGGGCGGGAAGTCGTCCAGCAGCTCCTTGTTGGTCTCCATGTAGACCTCGCCGAAGGCGTTGGTGGCCTTGGCCTTGAAGAGCAGGAACCAGGCGCCGACCGGGCCGTAACCGTCCTTGAAACGAGCGGGCACGAAGCGGTTTTCCATCATGGTCAGCTCGGCGCCGGCCTCGGCGGCCATCGCGTAGGTGCTGCCGGCGTTCCATACCGGGTACCAGGCGCGGCCCGTGCCCTCACCGACGGAGCGGGGACGGAAGATGTTCACGCAGCCACCGGCGACCAGCAGGCAGGCCTTGAACTTGTAGACGTAGACCTTGTCCTCGCGCACCGAGAAGCCGACCGCGCCGGCGATGCGGTTCTTGTCGCTCTTGTCGTTGACGAGCTTGACGATGAAGACGCGCTCCTGGATACGCTCGGTGCCCAGGGCCTTCTTGGCCGCCTCGGCGACGATCCACTTGTAGGACTCGCCATTGATCATGATCTGCCACTTGCCGGAGCGCACGGGCATGCCGCCCTCGACCAGGGGCTTGCCCTCGTCGCCGGGCTGCTTCCAGATCGGAAGGCCCCACTCCTCGAACAGATGCACGGAATCGTCGACGTGACGGCCGAGGTCATAGGCCAGATCGTCGCGAGTGATGCCCATCAGGTCGTTGGAGACCATGCGCGCATAGTCCGCCGGATCCTGCTCGGAGCCGATGTAGGTGTTGATCGCCGACAGGCCCTGCGCGACCGCGCCGGAACGGTCCATGGCGGCCTTGTCCACGAGCTTGACCTTCAGGTCCACGCCTTGGGCCTTCGCCGCATCCAGCCACGGACCGATCTCATAGGCCGCGCCGCACGCGCCCATGCCACCGCCGATGATGAGGATGTCGACCTCTTCTTCGACGACTTCAGGATTACCGAATGTTCCTGCCATTTCGTATGCCTCTGAACTCTTGAATTTTTCTCGCGGTCTGCGCTGAAGCGCGGGCTTACTTGCGGATCAGCTCAACCGGGTCTCCGGCCTTCTGAACGCCGCCCAGGGTGAAGAAGCCTGCCTCGCCGATCTTGGAGATGTCGGCCGCGAGCTTGCCGCCGTAGGGATCGATGGAGCCTTCCGGGGTGGTGCGGATCGGGAACTTGAAGCGCTTCATGTTGCCGTTGCGGAACTTGATCGTCCACATGATCGAGTCGGTACCGCGCAGGGGCTGCACGGAGGCGCCCATCGGAACCACGTCGGCGTAGTGACGGCACTCGATGGCCTGCTGGGGGCAGATCTTGACGCAGGAGTAGCATTCCCAGCACTGCTCGGGCTCCTGGTTGAAGGCCCGCATCGCATGACCGGTCTCGGATCCGTCCTGGTCAAGCTTCATGAGGTCGTGGGGGCAGATGTACATGCAAGCGGTCTTGTCTTGGCCCTTGCAGCCATCGCACTTATCAGTACGCACAAAAGTCGGCATAGTGCTAGATCTCCTAACGTTTCACTGCCAGTGAATTGCCGCCATGACGGCTGGAAAGCGGGGCGGCCTAAATTTTCCAGGGGACGGATGTTCGCCGAAACGCTCTGCGCTCGTATCCCTGCTACGTCCGGCTCGTCCGCTCCTGAACTTCGGCGGTATGCCTCCGAGAATTGGGAGTTAGCTGGGCGGGTACCGCCGAGGCCGGTTCACGTGAGTCGGGGAGGTTAGTGAGTGCGCCATCGGCCTGTCAAAACAGTATTTCCGTTTCGCTTCATAAAATTGCTTTATTAGATAATTCTGATGGCTCGGACCGGGTTTTTCCCCGTTTCGTCCCGGGCTCGGCGTGCGAGCGGATGGCGTTCTCCGATGCGCGATTTTGGCCGGGCCCACTTTGCCGAACGCCCCGCCGCGGTTAACTTGTCATCCCATGCATACGCCCCCGACTCCTGTCCCGCCGGACGCCGTGCTGCTGATCGGCAGCGGATGCCCCCATTGCCATGCGGTGCTGAACGCGCTCGCTCGGCTGGTCCAGCAGGGGATGCTTGGGCGCCTGGAGGTGGTCAACGTCAGCGTGCTGCCCGATGTCGCCCGGGCGCATGGCGCGCGCTCGGTGCCCTGGACGCGGCTGGGACCGTTCGAGCTGCTCGGGGCGCTGCCGGCGTCGGAGCTCGCGGAATGGGCCGAGCTGGCGGCATCCGGCCAGGGCTGGACCCGCTATTTTGGTCACCTGATCGAGACCAACCGGCTGGACGCGGTCTCCGGGCACCTGCGCGCCGCGCCCGGCACCCTGGTCGATTTGCTCGACCTGCTGGCCAGCGAGGACACACCGATGTCGCTGCGAATCGGCATCAGCGCCGTTATCGAAGGGCTCGCGGGCAGCCCGATCCTGCGTCAGGCGCGGCCCGCGATCGAGTTACTGACCCTCTCGCCGTCGGCCCAGATCCGAGCGGATGCCTGCCACTTCCTGGGCCTGGCCGGCGACGCGGCGGCGCTGCCCGTGGTGCGCCGGCTGCTCGACGACGACCACCCGGACGTGCGGGAGATCGCCGCCGACGTCCAGGCCATGCTGTGCGACCCCCGGGAGCCCTCCGCCGCATGAGAAACGCCCGCGCCCCTTCGCCGGGTGTCGCAGAGCTCATTTCACGGGCGTTCGCGACGCCATCCCTGGACGGCATCGCGTGCCGCTATTGGTGACACCTTCCGTCGGCCGACGACTGACCGGGGCTCGGAGATCATGAGAGTGCCGCGCATTTTCGTCGACATCGAGCTGGCCCCGCAGGGGCAGCCGGTGCTTCCCGAGGGACCCGCGCGCCACCTGAGCCAGGTCCTGCGCCTGGCGCCAGGCAGCCCCGTGGCCCTGTTCAACGGCGACGGCCGGGACTACAGCGCCCGCGTCCTGGAGACGGGCCGTCGCGGGCTGAAGGTCTCGATCGACGGAGCGGGCGAGCCCGAGCCACCGCCGCCACTGTCAATACGGCTGGCAATCGGCGTATCCCGCGGGGAGCGGATGGACTATGCCTTGCAGAAGGCGGTCGAGCTCGGCGTCGAGGGCATCACGCCGCTGTTCACCTCGCGCGGCCTGGTCCAGTTGGCGGGGACGCGACTCGAACGCCGCCTGGATCACTGGCGCGGCATCGTCGTCGGCGCCTGCGAGCAATCCGGACGCCGCCGTTTACCGGAGCTGCACCCCGCGGAGACGCTCGCGAGCTGGATCGAGACCGCCCCAGCCGGTGGACTACTTCTGGACCCGGCGGCGAAGCAGACTCTGGTCGGCCTGCCCCGGCCCGGCCCCGAGATCACGCTTCTGGTGGGGCCGGAAGGGGGGCTCGACGCCAAGGAGCGAGCGCTCGCCGGACGCCACGGCTTCCGACCGGTTCGGCTGGGACCCCGCATCCTGCGCACCGAGACGGCGCCCCTGGCGGCCATCGCCGTCATCCAGGCGCTCTGGGGAGACCTTGGCCGCTGAGACACCGATCGTTGGCTTTCCCGCCTGACCACGAACGGCGGTATCCCGCGACCCGGGCGCGCCTCAGGAGACCGCCAACAGCGCCTCTTCGAGTGCATCGAGGTCCGGCAGCAGGGCCGGCCGACCGTTGAGCCGCAGCGCCGCCAGGGCGAAGGGGTGGTCATCCTCTTCGGCGGTCAGGGCCTCGGCGGTGACGCGCTCCAGCCGAGGCAGCCCCCGGGTCTCGACGGCCAGATAGGGGAGGCGCGGGTTGCCGTTCGGCGTGAAGCAGACCACCAGGTGAGCCCGCTCGGCACGGGCCGGCGCCATCTCCGGATCGTCGGCAATGCGCACGACCGGAACGGACCGGCCGCGCCAGGGAATTCGCCCCAGGAACCAGGCCGGCGACCCGTCGGGCGCCGGCTCCAGCCCCTGGACCGACACGATCTCGGCCACCATGCCGCCCGGGAGCACGAGCTGCCGCTCCCCGCAGGGCGCCAGCAGAACGCCAAGCTCGGCCTGTTGGTCGGTCACGCGGATCGCTCCGCCAGGACCGAGCCGATCTCGTGGAGCAGCTCGGACTCCTGGAATGGCTTGCTCAGATAGCGGTTCACGCCGAGCTCCATGGCATGGTCCCGGTGCTTCTGGCCGGCCCGGGACGTGATCATGATGATCGGCAGGTCGCGCATCCGCTCGGAGCGCCGGATGTGGCGTGTCAGCTCGTAGCCGTCCATTCGCGGCATCTCGATATCCAAAAGCATCAGGTCCGGCAGGCGCTCGTCGAGCAGCGTCAGGGCCTCGACGCCGTCTTTGGCGGTCAGCACGTCGAAGTGCTGTCGCTTGAGAAGCCGACCCGTGACCTTGCGCACCGTCAGCGAGTCATCCACCACGAGCACGCAGCGCGGCGCCTCGCCGCCGGCGCCCGGCCGCGCGGCCGGGGCGTAGCCCTGGGCGGCCCCGGAGCGTAGAAGCGCCAGCGCGTCGACGATCAGCGCGACCCGCCCGTCCGGAAGAATCGTGCCGCCGCTGAGCCAGCGAATACCGGCCAACTGCGGACCCAGCGGCTTGACGACGATGCGCTCGCTGCCGATCAGGCTGTCGACCTGTAGCGCCACGCGCTCGTCCCCGAGCCGCACCATCAGCAGCGGCAGCCAGCGCTTCTCGCCGAGGTCGGGCTCCTGGCGCGGGTCCAGCACGCCGCCGAGGTACGCGACGCGGCAGGGGTGCCCCCGATACTCGAAGTCCCGCCCCTTGCCCCGATACAGGGCGGCGAGCTCTTCCCGGCCGATCCGCGCGGCGCCCTCGATGGTCGCGTGGGGCACGGCGTAGATTCGGTCGCCGACACCGACCAGGAAGGCCTCGATGATCGCAAGAGTCAGTGGCAGCCGGATGCTGAAACTGGAACCCCGACCCGGCACGGAGTCCAGGCTGATGGCACCGTTTGCCGCCTTGATCTCGGAGGCCACGACATCGAGGCCGACGCCGCGCCCGGAGATCTGGGTGACGCGCCCAGCCGTGGTGAAACCCGGCTCCAGGACAAACTGCATCAGCGCCTCGTCGGCAATCCGCACGTCGGGGCCCAGCAGTCCGCGCGCGACGGCCTGCTCCCTTATGGCCTCCAAGTTCATGCCCCGACCGTCGTCGCTGACGACGATCACCACGTCGTTACCCTCGCGGTTCAGCGTCAGCGTGACGACGCCGGTACCCTTTTTCCCGGCCGCGCGCCGGGCCTCCGCGCCCTCCAGTCCGTGATCCACGGCGTTGCGGAGCAGGTGCTCGAGAGGGGCCACGAGACGGTCCAGGATGGAGCGGTCGAGCTCGACCTCTGGACCTACGACCTCGAGCCGCGCCGACTTGCCGAGGCTGTCCGCGGTCTGGCGCACCAGCCGGTGCAGACGCGGAACCACCTGGACGAAAGGCACCATCCGGGTGCGCAGCAGGCCGTCTTGCAGGTGCTCGGCCAGGCGCGCTTGCTGGGTCAGCAGGTCGGCCGACTCCCGCTGATAACCGGTCAGAATATCCTTCAAGCCGATCAGATCATTGACTGTCTCGGCCAGGCTCCGGGAGACCTGTTGGAGGTTGGAGAAGCGGTCCAGCTCCAGCGGGTCGAAGCCGCCCTCGTCGCCGCCGCGGATCCCTTCCCGCTCGAAGCGGTGCAGGATCTGAGTCTCGGTCTCGATCTCCAACAGCCGCAGCTTCTCCCGCAGCCGGGTGAGGGTCTGATCCAGCTCGCCCAGTCCAAATCCCATCAACCCATTGCGCTGGGACAGTCGGGCGCGATAGAGGCTGATCTCGCCCGCGTTGTCGACCAGGCGGTCCAGTAGCTCGGAGCGTACCCGGATTTGCGGGCCGCCCGCCGCCGGCTGCGCCGCCTCGCGGTCTTGCTTGCGGGCATCGGCTGGCGGGGGCATGGCGGGGACGGCCGGAGCCGGGGAGGGCTCCGCGGCCGGGCGCATGACGGCCAGCTCCGGCGCCGACGGGGCGCCGGTAACCGATTCCTGATTCAGGGCCGAGACCAGCGCGCTGACCCGGGGGATAGGCGCCCCGTGCTCGAGCGCGTCGACCTGCAGGGCCAGCGTATCGACGGCGCGTTGAGCCAGCTCCAGCGTCGTGTCGTCGACGCCGGCGGCGCTCGAGCCCATCACCGTGAGCCGGGTCTCGAGCGCGTGGGCAAGGTCGCCGATTGCCCGCAGCCCGGTCAGCCGTGCGCCGCCTTTGAGTGTGTGGAGCATCCGATTGATGCCGTCGAGCGCGCTCAGCTCCCGCGGTGCGAGCTGCCACTGTCTGAGGCCCGCGTCGATGCCGTCGAGGAGGTCGTGGGCCTCCTCTAGGAACAGACCGGCGAGGTCCGAGTCGGCGGGTGGGGCCTCAAAGTCGCCGTCGTCGGCCTCGGCGGCCACCGGAATAGTCGGCTCGGCGGGAGTCGGCTCGCGTTCGGTGACTTTGGGGGCCGGGGTCGAGGGAGCGGCCGGTACTTGGCCAGCCGCCTTGCGACCAGGCCTTTTCTTGCCCGTGCGTTTCCGACCGGCTGATTCGGGGGCCAACGGCTCCGGCGCAGGCTCGACCTCGGCGCTGGTCGGTTCCAGACCGCCCTCGGGTCCCGCGGCGAATTCAGCGCCGGACCCCGAGGTGGAATGCGGAGCAGACACCGGTGGAGGCTCCGCGGCGCCCGCCCCGAGCTCGGGCATTGTCGGCGCGCGCGACAACAGTTCCTCGACCTGGTGCTCGTCGACCCGTGGCACCGGCTCGACGGTCTGGACCGATGTCTGCGGGGCGGCCAGCTCCAGGCTCAAGGCCCGCAGCACGGCCGTGCCCTCGCCGGCGGCGGGCATCTCGGCGGCCCTGATCGCGATACCGTCGACCGCCCGCTCCAGTAGCCCGACGAGCCCCGGCGTCAGGGGCCGCCCGGCCTCCTGCGCCGGCCGCACCTGTTGCTCGAGCGACTTGGCCACATCGGCGATCGACTGGACCCCCGCCATCCGAGCACTTCCGGCCAGGGTGTGCAGGGCGCGTATCGCGGACTCGTCCGGTACCGCGTCGCCGGCATGGGCTCGGGTCAGGAAACCGCGCAGATCGGCCAGATGCTCGTCGGTTTCCGATCTGAAGATCGCCAACAATTCCTCGTCAGCGGCGAACAGGCTGTCCCGGTCGGCCGCCTCCGCGTCGTCCGACCCCGCAGTGGGTTGGGATTGCGAGGGCGTCCCCGGCCATGGGATCAGGATGCCGCGCTCCGGGCTCGATGCATCGGCGTGCTCGGCGGGTTCGGGCGGCTGCGCCGGTTGGTCCGAGCGCCAGGCCGCGGCCCGGGCGATCAGTCCGTCGACGGAAAGCGGCCGCCCCTCGGCCTCGGCGGATACCAGATCCGGCAGCACCGCGACCGTTTCGGCGAGGAACGCCCCCAGCTCCTCCGACGGCCGGAGCGAGCCTTCGATCAGCCGGTTCAGCACCCGCTCAACGGCCTCGGCAAAGTCACCGACCCGCTCCGCACCGACCAATCGGCCGCTGCCTTTCAACGTGTGGAAGCTGCGCCTGAGCTCGGCAAGCGCGGCGGTATCGTCCGGGTCGGTCTGCCAGCGCCCATGTTGCGTACGAATCGAGTCGATCGACTCCGAGGCCTCCTCGAGGAAGATCTCCATGAACTCGGCCGATAGATCCGCGATCGAGGCGTCGTCGTCGGCCCCGGAGCCGTCCGACGGCCCGGGCTCTGCCATGAGCCCCAGCGATCGGGCGCTTGCCTCGCTGGCCAGACCCCGCAGCTCGGACAAGGCCCGCCGGGCGCGCGCGATCAGGTCTTCTCCAGGCGTGAGCCCCTCGGCGAGACGTTCGACATAGAGCTCGAGCGCCGCGATTGCGTCGGCGAGGTGCTCGAACCCGGTTTCGCCGGAGCAGCCCGCGTCGCCGAGGTCGCACGCGCGCACCACGGACGCCAGCTCGTCGGTCAGGCGGGCGGCCGAGTCCTCGCCGAGAATCTGCAGCGCGCCGGCCACACTCCTGAATTTGCCGACGGCGCCGGAGAGCCCCGCTTGCGGGGCGCCCGCCTCCCGCCACGCGATGATCGCGTTCTTGATGCTGATCAGCTCTTCGCAGACCTCGCGCAGCGTGCTGGCGCTGAGATCGGCGCCATAGGGATCCGCCGAGGAGCCCAGGCCGATCACGGGCATCCGTTCGCCGGCGAAACCCTTCAAGGTCGCCTCTATCGAGAGCAGCTGGGCGGCCAGAAACTCCAGCCGCAGGGCATCGGTGTCATCTTCGGCCGCGGCAAGATCCCCGAACCCGTCCGCGAGCTCGCGCATGCGGTCCGCAAGCCCATCGTCGGGCCCCGGGTCCAGTGAATCGGCAAGCAGCATCAGTGACTTGCGTAGGGCCTCGGGAGGGGCATGGTCGTGCCGGTCACCGTGGGCGTAGCGCTCGAACTGTTCCTTCAGGGCCTCCAGCTCGCGCAGGGCACGGGTGGCAAGACGGGTCAGGTCGCCGGATGTGCCGGCGACCGACCCGTCGCCCTCCCGGGAGCGGCGATAGAGGGCGCGCAGCTCGGCGACCACCGGCGGCGCGCCCTGGTCCCTCGCGAGGGTGTCGAGCAAGGCGTCGATCAGAGCCTTGGATTCGTCCTCCGGCCACTCCGGCGCGGGCTGCGCCAGCGGCTTCAACACTCGATCCAGACGACCGATCAGGGCCCGCTCGGCGGCCCCGGACTCCAGCCGCCCGCGCTGCAGGGCGCCCAAAAAGGCCTCGGCGAGTCGGAACAGATCGGACAGAACCCCCTCGTGCAGGTACCGGTGCAGCTGCTGAAAGAGCTGGGCGAGATTATTCAGGCCCTGGTCCGGAGACGCGCCCCGATACCACTGGACCAGGTGCTTGTGGAACAGGGGTCGGACCTTGCGCAGCACCGAGGTCAGCGCCTGCATGGCTTCCGGCGACAGGTCCTCGCCCTCGCCAACCAGCACGGAACCGGGTACCAGCAGCTCCGCCTGGGACAAGGGCTCCGCGCCTCGGGTCGCGCGCAAATCGTTGATCGTCGGCCAGAGACCGAGGGGCGCATCGGAGGTCCCGGCGTCGACGCGGTCGAGATAGCTCGTCAGCTGGATCAGGGCCAGCGTCATGGCCTCCGCCGCCTCCTTGCCGTCGGGCACGCTGCCCTCGGCGATGCTCTCGCACAGCCGTCGCATCTCGTCGACCAGGCGAGCCGGCATCGCGAGTTGCAGCGCGAGCAGCACGCCGCGGACCTCGAACAAGGCGTCAACGGCATTGCTCAGGCCCGCCGGATCGGCGGCGTCCCCATAGGCGTCGACGGCATCGCGAACCCGGCGCAGGGTCGAGTCGATCTCGCCCTTGACCCACCTCAGACCTCCGCCGGCGTTGATCTCTGTCATCGGATCCCTACTCGCGCGCCGCGCCCGGGCATTCGTCTAGCGCTGAATTTCCGCGCTCACGTGTGGGGAATGAGGGCACCGCCGAGCGCATGCCGGGACGGCATCGGATCGGCGTCGCACCCAGGGAAACGCCAATCAATTCAGCGTTTCCCGCGGCACATGAATGTGCCGCCATTTGCGAGCGCGCCAGCGATTGAAAATGACGCCATCCAAGAACCGCATTCCTTGGATGGCGCGCCGAATTGGGCCTGGATGGCCAATATTCAGCGTCTCCCTACGGGAGCCGGAAGCCCGCGACCGAGCGCCGGAGCTGATCGGCAAGCTCGGCGAGCTCCTCCACCGACTCGGCGGCACGCCGCGTGCCGTCGGCGTTCTCCTCGGTGATCGCGCGCACGGCCTGCACCGCCTCGTTGATCTCGGCGGACTGGCGCGACTGGCTCCCGGAAGAGCCGGCGATGCGCTTGGTCAGCTCCGCGATGTAGGCCGAGACGTTCTCGATCTCGCGCAGGGCGTCACCGGCATTCTCGGCCAGGTTCGCCCCCTCGACGACACCGGCTGTGCTGGCCTCCATCGAGCTGACCGCCTCGTTGGTGTCGGCCTGGATGGTCCGTACCAGCACCTCGATCTGCTTGGTGGCGTTGCGCGAGCGCTCGGCGAGGCGCTGGACCTCGTCGGCCACCACCGCGAATCCCCGCCCGGCCTCGCCCGCCATCGCCGCCTGCATGGCCGCATTCAGGGCCAGGATGTTGGTCTGATCGGCAATGTCGTCGATCAGCTCCACGATCTCTCCGATCTCCTGGGAGCTCTCGCCGAGCCGCTTTATCCGCTTGGAGGTCTCCTGGATCTGCTCGCGTATCGCGTCCATGCCCTGGATGGTGTCGCGCACCGTCTGGGCCCCGCGGCCCGCGACCTCGACCGACCGAGACGCGACCTCGGCGGACTCGCTGGCGTTGCGGGCGACCTCGTTGATCTTGCCGGTCAACGACTGAATGGCGTTCGAGGCCTGCGTGATTTGCTGCGACTGCACGCCGCTCGCCTCGGCCAGGCGCGTGGCGATGCCGCGGCTCTCCTGGGCGGACTCGCTGACCTTCTCCGAGGTCGCATTGATGGTGGCGACTAGCCCACGCAGGGCCTCGACCGCGTAGTTGATCGAGTCCGCGATGGCGCCGGTCTTGTCCTCGGTGACCGTGGCCTCGACCGTTAGATCACCATCGGCCAGGTTACCCATCTCGTCGAGCAGCCTCAGGATCGCCTGCTCATCGCGCTCCGACTGGGCTTTCGAAGCCTCCTCACTGCGGCGCGCATCGAGCAACAGGCGCACGCCGACGAGCAGCAGGCTCAGCAGCGCCAGGGCGACGAACAGGGGCACCGCGGCGGGGCCTACGGTCAGCGGCCCGATCCGGAGCCCATCGGGACCGCTGGCATACCGGCCCACCAGGGGTTCGAGCGCCAGATCAAGCTGATCCGCCGCGGCCTCGAGGTTCGCCAGCCCTGCCGCGACCGGACTCGCCGAGACGACCTTTTTCGCGAGCTCGTCGGCACCCGCGCGGAAAGATGTGAACAGCAAGGCCGTCTCTTCCAGCGCGGCTCGGGGACTGTCTCCGAAATCCTGTCCCGCCCGCGCCTGGGAGATCAGGGCGTCGATGGCCGAGGCGAATCGTTTGACATTGCTGGTGAAGCCATCGACGGCCCCGGCCGCCTCCGCTCCGCCGGCCAACATCCGGGCGAGCGCGGAATCCATCCGCTGCAGGCTTCCCAATGCTTCCCCCGCCTGCTGCACCTGGTCGCCGGGGGCACCCCCTCGCAGGGTCAGCTGGGCCGCCCGGGCCATCGCATCGCTGACGTCCGGGAGCAGCCCGTCCGACACGCGGGCCAGCTTGTGGGCATCCAGAAGGTCGGATTTCGACGCCAGCACAAGATCCGCCTGGCCCCTCAGCGCCAGCCAGGCGGTCTCGGCCGCCTGCATCTGGGCGTCCAGGTCGGGCGCTGGCGAGCTGACGAGCGCCTGGATCCCGGTCTGGAGCTCCTCGCGCGCGGCGCTCAGGCGATCGAAGGCCTGCGCATCACCGCGCATCGCATTCGAGGCCGCGTGCACGAGCCGCTGGACCCCCGCCTGTTGTTCGGCCGCCGAGACCGAGAGCCGTGAATCGCGCTCCTCGGCCGCGAACAATTGGGCGTAGCCCATATAGGCGAGCACGGCAAAGGCCGCGGCCAGCAGTGACAGCAGAACCGCCGTCGTCCTGGAGCCGCCCCTTCCCATCTCGGCGTTGGTGATCTTCGCTCGCTTCGTCATCAGGTGAGAGCTCCCCGTCTCGATAAACCCATTACCGACGGACGCCCGCCGGGCGCCCGCGAATCCGGGGCGCCCGGGACCCGCCCCTCGAATCCTTCTAAAATCGCGACCGGCCGTCCGCGAACCGAACCGATGCGTCCACCCAAACCCCGCGGCGCCCGAGCGGTCAACCGGGCGCGGCGTTGAGCAGCGGATCGACCAGCATCCGCTCCAGGCCGAGCACGGGCACCGGCCCGGCGTCGAGCGCGAACGCCGCGTCGACGAAGGGCTCGAGCGCGCCCAGCCCTTCGCCGCGACCCGTCATCCGGCTCCTCTGCTCGAAGTGCCGGATCCCGACCACCGAGCTCACGAGCAGTCCGCACGGCAGGTCGTTCTGGCGGACCACAAGGATGCGGTCGGTCTCCCCAGCCGCCGCGGCTCCGCCCAAGACCAGCGCGGCCAGGTCGAAGATCGGCAGCAGGGTCCCGCGGTTGTTCGCGACACCGAGAAGCCAGGGCTTGGTGCCCGGTACCACCGTGATGTCGGACGGCGGCTCGAGCACCTCGGCAATCTCCTCGAGCGGGGCGAGCATGGCCTGGCCGCGCACCCGGAAAAGCACCCCGGCCCAGGTGTCCTCCACTGGCGCCTCGTCCGGCAGGCCGGCTCCCCGGGTGCGGCAACGCGCATCCAGCCGCACCAGCAGGTCGAAGAGGCCATCCCCCGTCTGTGCGGAGCCGGACACCTGGCTCAGGCACCCAGCACGGCACGGATGCGCTCGAGCAGCGCGGCCGCATCGACGGGCTTGACCAGGTACTCGTTCGCACCCTGGCGCAGACCCCAGGTGCGGTCTGTCTGCTGGTCCTTCGTGGTGACCATGATGATCGGGATATTCGCGGTCGACGCATCCCGGCGCAGGGTCCGGGTCGCCTGGAACCCGTTCATGACCGGCATGATGACGTCCATCAGAATCAGGTCGGGGTGCAACCTTCGGGCGGATTCGACGCCCTGCTCGCCGTCGGAGGCCGTTTCGACCCGATACCCGGCCTTGACCAGGGTATTGACGAAGATCCGGGTCTCGGTCGGCGAATCGTCGACCACCAGCACCGTACCCAGGGGTTTGTTCGTGGGTCCGGAGGGCGAGTCCTTCGGTTCCGTTTTTCGAAAGAAGCTTCTCATGACTTGCCCGGGTTGCGATCGTTCCGTCCGTCGGCCGAAGGCCGCGCCGAGATCCCGTAGGATCCGATTGCCCCGACATCCCCCGGGGCGCGTGCCGACCGACCGGCGGCGGGACCTAGCCCGCCCGTCGGGATTCCTGCCGCAGGTGGCGGCGCACCGCGTTCAACAGCTCGTCGCCGGTAAAGGGCTTAGAGAGATAAAGCTCGGCCCCCACCAGGCGCCCTTTGGCGCGGTCGAACAGACCGTCCTTGCTCGAGAGCATGATGACCGGCGTGTGCCGTAGCGTCGGGTTGGCCTTGATCAGCGCGCAGGTGTGATAGCCGTCCAGCCTTGGCATCATGATGTCCACGAACACCAGATCCGGCCTGAACTCGACCACCTTGCCCAGGGCCTCGAATCCGTCCTCGGCGGTACGCACCTCGCAGCCCGCCTTGGTGAGCAGGCTTTCCGCGGTTCGGCGGATGGTCTTGCTGTCATCGACGACCAGCACCTTGGTGCCGGCGAGGTCGAGGCGTTCCGCGGTCTCGGTCACCCTATGGGTCCCCTGGCTCGCCCATTGTTCCGGCTGCAATTCATGGCTGAGGTCCAATTCGAGTCGCGCCCCCGGGACCGATCTGAGCGCTTGGCAAACGCCCCCGAGATCGTTCCTTTTTTTACCACGGCGGGGTATGGGGGTCGGTGAGAACAGCGTCACCGTCTGGCAATCCATCAGGAGCAAACCCGTTCGTCAACGGGATTTTGGGAACTGACGCGTTGCCGGCGGCGCTACCTCGCGGCCAAGCAAGCGTGCCCTGACAGGGCCTCGGCGGCTGGAGTACACTGCCGCGATGACCATCGAGCTCGGCTTCGTCATGGACCCGATCGGGTCCATCAAAGTCAAAAAGGACAGCACCTTCGCGATGATGCTCGCCGCTCAGCGCCGGGGCCATCGCATCTGGTACATGGAGGTCGGCGACCTGTTCCTAGCCGACGGTCGTACCGAGGCGCGAATGCGGGCGGTCGAGGTCAGCGACGACCCGGCCGGCTGGTATCGTTTTAACGCCGAGGAGACCCGCCCGCTCGACACGCTCGGCGCCGTTCTGATGCGCAAGGACCCGCCTTTCGACATGGAGTATGTCTTCGCGACCTATCTGCTCGAGCGGGCGCAGCAGGCCGGCTGCCTGGTGGTAAACGACCCCCGCGCCCTGCGAGACCTCAACGAGAAGGTATTCACGGTCCAGTTTCCCCAGTGCGCGCCCCCTACGCTGATCACGCGGCGGGCCTCGGACATCCGGGCCTTTCAGGCACGTCACGGAGACAGCATCCTCAAGCCGTTGGACAGCATGGGCGGGGCCTCGGTCTTCCTGGTGCGCTCGGGCGACCCGAACTTGAGCGTGATCATCGAGGGCCTGACCGCGCACGGTAGGCGCTTTTGTATGGCGCAGCGTTACGTCCCCGAGATCCGCGACGGGGACAAGCGCGTACTGCTGATCGACGGGGAACCGGTCCCCTATTGCTTGGCGCGCATCCCGGCACCGGGCGAGACCCGCGGCAACCTGGCGGCTGGCGCCTCATCCGAGGGCCGTGCGCTGACGGAGCGCGACCGCTGGATCGCCGGTCAAGTCGGTCCCGAGCTGCGGGCCCGGGGCATCCTGTTTGCCGGGCTGGACGTGATCGGCGACTATCTGACCGAGATCAATATCACAAGCCCGACCTGCATCCGCGAGCTCGACGCCCAGTACGGCTTGGACATCGCCGGCGACCTGATCGAGCGCATCGAGACCGCCGTCTCCCCCGATTAGGCGCGAACCCCGGAGCAACAAGATGCGGTACCGGTTGTTTCCATCGCGCGCGGCCGACGCGGCCCGGCTGGGCGTGCTGGCCCTTGCGGCCTCGATGATCCTGGCGGCCTGCCGCGACGAGACACCGGTCATCAGCCTGCATTTCGAGGCCTTCCGCAACCCGGTCGACATCAGCCTGGTCGGAGTCAGCCGCGACCAGGCGGAACGGGCCGCGGCGCTCCTCAGGCAGGATTTCGCCTACATGGACCATGACTGGCACGCCTGGGAGCCCAGCCCGCTGGGCCGGGTGAACAAGCTGCTGCCGGAGGGCGCGCCCTTCGTCGCCCCGCCATCGGTGCTTCCGCTGGTGCGCCTGAGCCAGACCTTCTCCGAGCAGAGCGGCGGCCTCTTCAATCCGGCCATCGGCCACCTGGTCGACCTTTGGGGTTTTCACGCCGACGTGCCGGAGCGCCGCCGACCGCCGCCCGAGAACGAGATCGCCCGCCTGGTCCGCGCCGCGCCCGAGATGTCCCAGATCGAGGTCGACGGGCTCGAGCTGCGGGGCAAGAACGCGGCCATCAAGCTGGACTTCGGCGCTATCAGCAAGGGTTACGCCATCGATCTGGCCATCGAGCACCTTCGCGGTCTCGGTATCCGCGACGCCATGGTCCAGATCGGCGGGAACGTCCGCGCCATCGGAGATCGCAGCAGCCAGCCGTGGCGTATCCCGATTCGCCGCCCGAGCGGTGCCTCCGTGCTCGCGATGCTCAAGGTACGCGGCGACGAAAGCGTGGCGACCAGCGCGAGCTACGACCGCTACTTCGTCCATGCCGGGACCCGTTATCACCATATCATCGACCCTCGCACCGGGCATCCCGCGACCGGGACCCAGGCGGTGACCGTGGTCCACACGGACGCGGCCTCCGCGGACGCGGCCGCCACGGCACTGTTCGTCGCCGGCCCGAAGGACTGGCACGCGGTGGCACTCTCGATGGGTGTCCGGCATGCGCTGCTGATCGACGCCCAAGGACGCCTGCACATGAACCCGGGGATGCAGGCGCGCCTCGAGGTCATGGACGGGAAGGCGGAGATCGTCCTCAGCGAACCCCTGACATCGGTCCCGGCATCGCGGTGACCGCGATAGCCGACGGCGCGCGGGATGCCGCGATTCCGAGGGCGCTCGGGCCACCGGCGGCCGACCGCTCATCCATCGTCTTCTCACTCGCCCTGCTAGGGGCGGCGCTGGCGCACCTGCTCCTGATCCTGACGGTGTCGTTCGAGATGCCGGACCCGGAGCCCAAACCGCTGCCGCAGGAGGCGCTGGAGCTCCTGATCCTCAAGGAGCCCGGCACACCGACCGACGAGCCTGCACCGGACGCGGCACTCTCGCAGCTGAGCCGGGCGGGCGTCTCGACCGGACCGGAGGCGCCGGATTCTGTGTGGCCCGACCTCGCGGAGCCGGTTGATGCGCCGACCGCAGGGCCCGACGTCCCGCCGGCTAGCCGAGCCGAGCCCGTCGAATCGGAGATCGCGGCGACGCTGGTCGAATCCCCGGTCCCGGAGGTTCCACCACCGGAAAATCCAGTCGAACCGGAAGCGCCCGAGGTTCTCGCGGTGGAGCAACCGCGGGATTCGCGGCCGGAGCCATCCCTCGCGCCCCCCGCGTTGCCCGAGCCGGTGGAGACCGAGCCGCCTAGGATCGATGCCGCGCAGATCCTCGCCAGTCGCAACCAGGAGATCGCCCGCCTGACGGCCAGCCTCGAGGCGAGGAGCGCCGCTTACGCCAGCCGCGTAAGGCGCAAGTCAGTCAGCGCCAGCACCCAGGAGTACCGCTATGCGAGCTACCTGGGTGCCTGGGCGCGCAAGGTCGAGCGGATCGGCAATCTCAACTACCCACAGGCCGCCAAGGAGCAGCACATCTACGGCAGCCTGATCCTGCACGTGGCGGTTCGATCCGACGGCAGTGTCGAGCAGATCCGCGTGGTCCGCTCGTCCGGCTACGACCTGCTCGACCAGGCGGCGGTGCGCATCGTCGAGCTGGCCGCGCCCTTTGCCCCCTTTCCGCCGGACATCGCGGCCGAGACCGACGCGCTCGATATCATCCGCACCTGGCAGTTTCTGCGCGGCGGCCGGCTCGGCTGGGAGAGCCAGTAGGCGAAATCGGCACGCGCGCGGGCCGACGACCGCACGGCGCTTGCTTACCTTTTCGGCGATCGGGATACTAGCCCGCATGGGATTCAGCACCTCGCTCACCAACCACTTCCTGATCGCGATGCCGGGGCTCCAGGACCCGAACTTCTCGCGGACGGTTACCTTTATCTGTGAGCACACGGACCAGGGGGCGATGGGCATCGTCATCAACCGGCCCACCGAGGTGACCCTGGGCGACCTGTTGAAGCAGCTCGAGATCGTCACCGCGTCGACGGCCGTACGCGAGACGGTCGTCTACCAGGGCGGGCCGGTCCAGACCGACCGCGGGTTCGTGCTGCACACCGGCGGCCCGACCTACGATTCCACGCTCAGCATCACGCCGGAAATCAGCGTCACGACCTCGCGCGACGTGCTGGAGGCGATCGCGGCGGGCGCCGGCCCGGACCAGACGCTGATCGCTCTGGGTTACGCCGGCTGGGGCGGCGGTCAGCTGGAGCAGGAGATGAGCGCGAACGCCTGGCTCAGCGGCCCGGCCGACGGCGACATCATCTTCCGGATGGACTCGGAGGAGCGCTGGCGGGCGGCGGCCAAGCTGCTCGGCGTGGACATGAATCTTCTGAGCGGCGAGGCGGGTCACGCCTGAGCCCTTCGCCCTTGACCACCCTGTTGGGATTCGACTTCGGACCTCGCAAAATCGGCGTCGCCGTGGGTCAGACGCTGACGGGCTCGGCGACACCCTTGACAACCATCCGCAGCCGCCGGGACAAGCCGGACTGGCCGCGCATCGAGTCCCTGGTGCGCGACTGGAACCCTGCCGCCGCGGTCGTCGGGTTGCCGTTCAACATGGACGACACCGAGGTGGACTGGTGCGATCAGGTCAGACGCTTCGCGCGACAGTTGCAGGGCCGCTTTGGGCTGGAGGTTCACCTCGTGGACGAGCGGCTGACGACGATCGAGGCGCGGCGGCGCCTCGCCTCCGATCCTGGCGCGCGACCCGAGGCGGTCGACGCGCTCGCCGCCGCCCTGATTCTGGAAACCTGGCTCTGTGAGCGACACTGACATCTGGAAGGACGCCGCCGAGATCGGCTCGGTCATCGACCGGATGGCGACCGATCTCGCCGACCTGATCTCGCGGCGCGGCATCCGCGAGCCGCTGATGATCGGCATCCATACCGGGGGCGTCTGGGTCGCCGAGCGGCTGCACCGGCGGCTCGGGCTGACCGAGGCTCTCGGCCACCTGGACATCTCCTTCTACCGCGACGACTTCACGCGAATCGGCATGCACCCGCAGGTAAAGCCGTCGTCGCTACCGGCGTCGATCGAGGATCGCCACCTGATCCTGGTCGACGACGTGCTGCAGACCGGCCGGACCATCCGCGCGGCGCTGAACGTGCTCTTCGACTATGGCCGGCCGGCGTCGGTGATTTTGGCGGCACTGGCGGAGCGCGACGGCCGCGAGCTGCCGATCGAGGCGAACGTCGTCGGCCTGCACGCGACCCTCGGACACGACGAGCAGATCAAGCTGAGCGGCCCCGAGCCCCTCCTGCTGGTCCGGGGCCGCGTTTGCGGCAAGGCTGTCCGACCAGACCCCGATCGGGGGCCCACGGCCCCGTGAGCGCGCTCCTGTCGCAAGTCGACGCCCGCGGCAACCTCCGGCACTTCCTGACCATAGAGGGTCTGGGGGCAGAGGTCCTTACGGAGATCCTGGACAAGGCCGAGGGTTTCCTGGGCGTGGCCAGACAGGCGGTCAAGAAGGTGCCCCTGTGCCGGGGCAAGGTCATCGCCAACCTGTTCTTCGAGACCAGCACCCGCACGCGCACGACCTTCGAGCTCGCGGCCAAGCGCCTGTCGGCCGACGTGCTGAATCTCAACATCTCCACGTCTTCCACGGCCAAGGGCGAGACCCTGCTCGATACCCTGCGTAACCTGGAGGCGATGCACGTGGACATGTTCGTTGTGCGCCACGGCTCAAGCGGCGCGGCCCATTTCATCGCCGCGCACGCCGCCCCGCACGTCAGCGTCATCAACGCCGGGGATGGCCGCCACTCGCACCCGACCCAGGGCATGCTCGACATGTTCACGATCCGCCGGCACAAGGGCGGGTTCGCGGGCCTGCGGGTCGCCATTGTCGGCGACGTGCTGCACTCGCGGGTGGCACGCTCTCAGATCGCCGCGCTCAGCACACTCGGCGCCGCGGAGGTGCGCATCATCGCGCCCCGGACGCTGGTGCCCACCCATGCCGAGGCGCTCGGCGTGCGGGTGTTTCAGGATCTGCGCGAGGGGGTGCGCGACGCCGATGTCGTGATCATGCTGCGGCTCCAGCGCGAGCGCATGACCAGCGCCCTGCTCCCCAGCGAGCACGAGTACTACCAGCTCTTCGGCCTGACCGAGGATCGGCTGTCGACGGCCAGGCCCGATGCAATCGTGATGCACCCCGGGCCCATCAATCGTGGCGTCGAGATCGACTCCCAGGTCGCCGACGGCCCGCGCTCGGTGATTCTGGAGCAGGTCAGCAACGGGATCGCGGTCCGGATGGCGGTGATGTCCATGTGCATCGGGACACAGAACCTGCGCGGCGCGGGGATCGCCGATGGCTGAGGGGCGGATCAGCATCGTCAACGGGCGCCTGATCGACGCGGGAGCCGGGGTCGATCGCGAAACCGATCTGCACCTGGCCGACGGGTGCGTCGCCGCGATCGGGCCGGCGCCGGACGGGTTTCGGCCCGAGCGGGTCCTGGACGCGCGCCGGCAGCTTGTCTGCGCTGGCCTCGTCGATCTGTGCGCGCGGCTGCGCGAGCCCGGACTCGAGCAGAGGGCGACCATCGCCAGCGAAACCCGTGCCGCGGCGGCCTCGGGCATCACGACGCTCTGCTGCCCGCCCGACACCTCGCCGGTCATCGACACCCCGGCCGTGGCCCAGCTGGTACACCAGACAGCGGCGCGCAACGGCCATGCCCGGGTGGTACCGGCGGGTGCGCTCACCCAGGGGCTGGAAGGCCGGCAAATCACCGAGATGGCGGCCCTGCGGCAGGCGGGCTGCGCGGTGCTGAGTGAGGCGGACAGGCCGGTGCGCAATGCCCAGGTGCTGCGGCGGGCGCTGGAGTACGCGGCGACCTTCGGGCTGACCGTATTCCTGCACCCGCAGGACCCGGACCTGAGCGAGGGCGGCTGTGCCCATGAGGGCCGGGTCGCAAGCCGGCTCGGACTCCCGGGCATCCCGGAGGCCGCCGAGACACTGGCCGTGGCGCGGGGACTCGCGCTGGCGGAACAGACCGGCGCCCGCATCCATTTTCGCGGTCTCTCGACGGCCCGTGGCGCGAACAAGCTGGCCCAGGCGCGCCGCTCCGGCGTAGAGGCGACCGCTGACGTCGGCATCCATCAGCTGTTCCTGACCGAGGACGACCTGGACGGCTTCGACGCCGATTGCCACCTGATACCCCCGCTGCGCACGCTGGCCGACCGGGAGGCGCTGCGCGCCGCGGTGGCCGCCGGCGACATCCAGGCGATCTGCTCGGACCACCAGCCCCACCACGCGGACGCGAAGCTGATGCCTTTCCCGGAGACCGCCCCCGGGATGGCCGCACTCGAGACCCTGCTGCCGCTGGCCCTGTGCCTGGTGTCCGATGGGGTTCTCGACCTGCCGACGCTGATCCGGCGGCTTACCGCCGGGCCGGCGGAGATTCTTGGACTACCGGTCGGTAGCCTGGAGCCGGGGCGCATCGCGGACGTCTGTGTCTTCGACCCCGAGGTTCGCTGGACACCGAGCAATGAGACCCTGCTCACCCAGGGTCGCAACTCGCCCTTCCTCGGTATCGAGATGCGCGGCCGGGTGACCTGGACGCTGCTCGACGGGCGAATCACGCACGAGCGCGGCCGGGACGAGCGGGGCCGGGCCTGACTCTGCCGTCAGAGAAGCTCGTCGGCATCGCCGACCAGCGAGATCCCCTCGATCGATTTGTCCAGCGCCGCCAGCTGCTCGTCGCCGCCCTGCAGCTTGATCATCAGACGCACCTCGTTGGCCGAATCGGCGTACCGCAGCGCATCCTCGTAGCTGATCTCGCCTTCCCGGAACAGCTCGTATAGGGCCTGATCGAAGGTGATCATGCCCTGCTCCCTGGACTTCTTCATCAACTCCTTGAGCTTGTGCACCTCGCCCTTGCGGATCAGGTCCGCGGCCAGCGGGGTATTGACCAGAATCTCGACCACGGCGCGGCGGCCATGCCCGGACTTTCGGGGCGCCAGCTGTTGGGCGACGATGGCCTTGAGATTCAGCGACAGATCCAGCAACAACTGCTTCTGGGCCTCGTCGGGGAAGAAATTGATGACACGGTCCAGGGCCTGGTTCGCGTTGTTCGCGTGCAGCGTCGCCAGGACCAGGTGGCCGGTCTCGGCGAACGCGATCGCGTAGCTCATCGTCTCCTTGGTGCGGATCTCACCGATCAGGATCACGTCCGGCGCCTGGCGGAGCGAGTTCTTCAGCGCCACCTCGAACGACGCCGTGTCCACCTCCACCTCGCGCTGGGTGACGATGCAGCCCTCGTGCCTGTGGACGAACTCGATCGGGTCCTCGACGGTGATGATATGCCCCGAGCTGTGGCTGTTCCGATAACCGACCAGCGCGGCGAGAGACGTGGATTTTCCGGTTCCGGTGCCGCCGACGAAGATCACCATGCCGCGCTTGGTCATCGCGAGATCACGCAGCAGCGCGGGCAGCTTGAGCTCCTCCAGGGTCGGAATCCGGGTCTCGATCCGGCGAATCACCATGCCGACAGCGTCGCGCTGGACGAAGGCGCTGACACGGAAGCGCCCGACCTTGGAGACGCCGAACGCGAACTGGCACTCGTTGGTCTCCTCGAACTGGGCGCGCTGGCGCTCGTTCATCAGGAACAAGACCATGTCCCGGGCCTGCTCGGCCGAGAGCGCATGCTTGCCAGCCTGGTGGATAACCCCGTCGATCTTGATGCTGGGGGGCCAGCCGGCAGTGATGAAGAGGTCCGACCCCTTCTTGTCCGACATGATCTCGAGCAGCTGCTCGAGCGCGACTTTCAGGTCCATCGGCGACTCCGAATCGTCCGTTGCATGGTGCCGCCCGCCGGCCCCGGCCGCCCGCGCGCCGCTCCGGGTGTGGCCCGAGCCGGACCGCGAGCTCGCCCGTTCAGGTGAACTCCTCCTTGTTCTGCGCCTTCGAGCGCGCGTCCTTGCGGGTGACCAGCCCTTTCTGGATCATCTCCTTGAGATTTTGGTCGAGGGTCTGCATCCCGTGGGCCTGCCCGGTCTGGATCGCCGAATACATCTGAGCGACCTTGGCCTCCCGGATCAGGTTTCGGATGGCCGGCGTGCCGATCATGATTTCATGGGCCGCGACGCGGCCCCCACCGATCCGCTTGAGCAGCGTCTGGGCGATGACCGATCGCAGGGACTCGGAGAGCATGGAGCGCACCATGTCCTTCTCGGCCGCCGGAAAGACGTCGATGATGCGGTCGATGGTCTTGGCGGCGGACGTGGTGTGCAGCGTGCCGAACACCAGGTGGCCGGTCTCCGCGGCCGTCAGCGCGAGCCGGATGGTCTCCAGATCGCGCATCTCGCCGACCAGGATGATGTCGGGGTCCTGACGCAGCGCCGAGCGAAGGGCCTCGCTGAACCCGAGGGTGTGGTGGTGCACCTCGCGCTGGTTGACCAGACACTTCTTGCTCGTGTGGACGAACTCGATCGGGTCCTCGATGGTCAGGATGTGCGCGTACTCGTTGTCGTTCAGATAATCCATCATCGCCGCCAGCGTCGTGGACTTGCCGCTGCCGGTCGGGCCGGTGACCAGGACCAGCCCGCGAGGTACGTTGACGATGTCCCGGAAGATGGCGGGGGCCTTCAGGTCCTCCAGGCTCAGGACCTTGGTGGGGATGGTCCGGAACACGGCGCCGGCGCCGCGTTTCTGATTGAAGGCGTTGACGCGGAACCGGGCCACGCCGGGGATCTCGAACGAGAAGTCCGTCTCCAGGAACTCCTCGTAGTCCTTGCGCTGCTTGTCGTTCATGATGTCGTAGACAAGCGAGTGGACCGTCCGGTGCTCGAGCGGCGGCACGTTGACCCGGCGCATGTCGCCGTCGACGCGAATCATCGGCGGCAGACCGGCCGACAGATGCAGGTCGGAGGCGTTGTTCTTTACGCTGAAGGCAAGCAGCTCGGCTATATCCACGACTCACTCCTTCTGCCCCCGGCAAACAGGCGCGAGTCCTCGGGCAGGCTCGCCACCTGGCGGTCGGCGACGTGGCTCACGCCGAATCCGCCCCGCTGGCCCCGGGCGAGCCAGCATCCGCCAAGGATAGCCCGCGTCAAGGAGGCAATTCCGAGGGGCATCGCGCAATCCTGAAGGCTGTCGCGGGGACGACAAACCAATGTCATCCCGCGATTCGATGGGCTCGGCTTGATGCGGGCTTGATCGCGGCTCCCTCGGTCCGCGTGTCAACCGCCATCCGCCTCGAGTCGCGCGACCTTCTCCATCACCATCGCCTCCAGGTCGCGCTTGAACCGGGCGACCCGCTCCCGCACCGCCGGGTCCGAGGCGCCCAGGATCTGCGCGGCCAGGATACCGGCGTTCTTTGCGCCATTGATGGCGACCGTCGCCACCGGCACTCCGGCCGGCATCTGCACGATGGAGAGCAGCGAGTCCTGCCCGGAAAGGCTCGCGGTCCGCACCGGAACGCCGATCACCGGCAGCGGCGTCATCGCGGCGGCCATTCCCGGAAGATGGGCGGCCCCACCGGCCCCGGCGATGATGACCTGCAGGCCACGTTCCACCGCCTGCTCGGCATAATCGTAAAGACGCCGCGGGGTTCGGTGGGCGGAGACGATGGTCATCTCGTAGGGGACGCCGAGCTCGGCCAGGGCGGCCGCCGCCTCCCGCATCACCGGCAGGTCCGAATCGCTGCCCATGATGATGCCTACCCTCGGCCGATCCTGATTCCCGCTCAAGGGTGGTCCTCCCCGGTGATCTCGATCAGCGCCCGAACCTGCTCGGCCTTGCGGCGCGCGACCTCGATATCGCGATCCAGCACCGTGACGTGGCCCATCTTGCGGAACGGGCTGGTCGCGGCCTTGCCGTAGATATGGACACACACGCCGGGGATCGCCAGCGCCGCCGCCATGCCCTTGATGACCGGGCGCCCGCGGTGACCCGGGGCGCCGAGCAGATTGATCATGGCCGCCGGCGAAAGCTGCTCGGTGGACCCCAGGGGCAGGCCGAGCACGGCCCTAAGGTGCTGCTCGAACTGATCGGTTACACAGGCCTCGATGGTGTGGTGCCCCGAGTTGTGGGTACGAGGGGCGACCTCGTTGACCAGCAGCTCGCCGTCGCCGGTCAAGAACATCTCGATGCCGAAGATGCCCACCCCGCCGAGCGCCTCGACCGTTCGAATGGCCAGCGCCTCGGCGGCCGCCGAGATCTCCGCGCCTATTCCGGCCGGAGCCAGCAGCATGTCGAGCACGTTTTCGCCGGGGCGGAAGCACATCTCGACCGGCGGGTAGCCGCGGCACTCGCCGTTGCGGCCCCGTGCGACCAGCACCGCCAGCTCCTTTTGCGCCGGGATGAAACGCTCGATCAGCGAGGGCACCAGCAGGCGGCCGGGAAATTGCTCCGCGCTGTGCATCACGACGACACCCCGCCCGTCGTAGCCGCCGCGGCGGGCCTTTTGGACCAGCGGGTAGCCGAATGCCGCAAAGGCCTCGGGGTCCGGCTCGGGAATAGCGACAAACTCGGCGGTCGGGATACCCGCGTCGGCCAGGGCCTGCTTCTGGGTGAGCTTGTCCTGCACCACGGCGAGCACGCGGGGGGTCGGGTGGATCAGGCGGCCCTCACGCTCCAGCTCGAGGAGCGTCTCGGTGTCGATGTCCTCGATGTCGAACGTGGTCACGTCGCAAGACTCGGCAAGCTCGCGCAGACGGCCGGGATCATGGTAGTCGCCGACGATCTGGTGCCCGGCCACCTGGCCCGCCGGCGAGCCGGGAGTCGGGTCGAGAACGACACAGGTGCAACCGAGCCGCTTCGCGGCCTTGACCATCATTCGGCCGAGCTGACCGCCGCCGATGATGCCCACACGGGCCACGGGAAAGGGGAATACATCCATCGCGCAATGATCGGGGTTATCGGCGGAATTGGGAACCCCCACGGCAGGGTACGCGAGCTCAGCGGCCGCCCATCTGCGCGAGGATCGACTGGATCAGCGGGTGGGCCATCAGGCTCTGGAGCCGAGGATCGGCACGAATGGACTGATAATCCCCGGCGAGCACCGAGCGCATAAAGTCCGGGTCCGAGAGCGCCGCCTGAATCTCGGGATCGCCCTGCAGCGTCTCGACAAGCTGCAGCAGACCGGCGTTGCCGAGCAGCTGCTGCTGGATGGCCGCGACCTCGCCGGCGTTTGCCGGGCCGGGCGCAAACGCCGGATAGCCGCCGCTCGCGAGCGGCCGGATCGACACGACATCGGTCTCGCGCACCCGGACCTCGCCGAGGGTCGCGGAACGCAACAGATAGTAGCCGCCGTCGACGGAGATCAGCTCCGCCCTGACCTGGCTGCCGTCCCTCAGCTCGATCTGGCTCTCACCGGCGTCCGCGCCCCCAACGCAGACCACCAGCGTGACCGCGGCAAGGGCGAGATGGCGAAGTCCAGGGTATCGGTGCATCTGTGCTCCCGGTCAAAGTCGGGACATCCGGTGCCCCACTCCGCTAGTCTAGATGCACGCGGCCCCGGCGCGCTGTATTCAGCCGAACATTTTTGGAGATTGAGCATCGGTCCCCGATCGGAGATGCTGCTACGCCTCTGGCCGGTGAGTGCCTGCGACCATGCTGACAGAACGACAGATCGACGACCTGCGCCGGGACATCGTGTTTACCGCCGAGCTCGGCGGACGCATCCTGGAGCTGCACAGCACCTGGGGCCTGTTCTCGCCCCGCGAGATCGACGAGGGCACCCGCCTGCTGCTCGAGCAGGTGCACGTGGAGGCCGACGACGACTGCCTGGACCTCGGTTGCGGGTATGGCCCGATCGGGCTCGCACTGGCGGCGCTGGCCCCCGGGGGTCGTACCCTGATGCTGGACAAGGACTTCGTGGCCGTCCGCTATGCGCAGGCGAATGCCAGACGCAACGGTCTGCCGAACGCGACCGCCCTGCTCAGCAATGGATTCGACCAGGTCGACCCGGCGCTTCGCTTCGACCTGATCGCAAGCAACGTCCCGGCGAAGGTCGGCAAGGAGCTGCTCGCGATCCTGCTGCACGATGCCCGCGCGCGCCTGCGCCCCGGTGGGCGGCTGTACCTGGTCACCATCAACGGGCTGCGCCAATACATGAAGCGTAATCTGACCGAGGTGTTCGGGAACTACGACAAGCTCAAGCAGGGCGCCCACTACACGGTCGCGCTCGCGCGGCGAACAACGAACGGGCCCCCGCGCTCGAGCGGATGATCGACGCATGACCCTCGGCGCCCACGGAGATTCAGGCGTTGGCACCCCGACCGACCGGGGTGCCAATACTCGGTGCCATTCGGCGAGCCCGGCCTCGCGATAAACCCCCGTTCCCCGGGAGAACGCATGAAATCTCTTTGGAAGCTCCGCCTACCCCTGATCCTCGGCCTATCGCTGCCATTTCTCGTGGGATGCAGCCGACCGCCGGGTGCCTCCGAACCCCAGCGTACCGGGTCGGGAGGTTCGGACGCCGACTTGGGACGCGCCGCTTTCCGCAGTATCCCGTTGCCGCCGAACGGTACCCCCGGCGCCGCTCCTCTTGAGCTGGCGCGAGAGGTCTTCGGCAGCGCTGAGCCCGTCGAAGGCAATTACGTCGAAGAGGCCGAGTCCCTGGTCGCGTCGGAGAATCAGCAGGTGGTGCTGTTCACGCGCATGGGGCTGGCGGACGACTCCGTGCTGGGGATGCGCTATCGGCTGGAGCTCATCCGCCAGGGTGACCAATGGAAGCCGACCTGGGCCGGCCAGCAAACGCTCTGCCGGCCCGGACGGGGGCATCAGGACTGGAGCGCGGAGCCTTGCCTCTGATCGCCGCGATCGGCCGCGCCAGGCTATGCACGGCCGACTATTCGTCGATCAGGCCCAGGAGGCGCTCGGCCTCCTTCCCGATGCTATTGTCGGCCCCAAGGGACCGCGCGCGGTCCAGGGCCTCACGGGCCTCAGCGGTGTTGCCGGCCTGCAGGCTGACAAACCCCAGCGTGAGCCACAGGCGTTGGAAGCCCGGGTCCTTGGCCGTTCCTTCGCGCAGTATCCGAATGGCCTGGGTGGAATCTCCCAGATAGTGCAGCGCCAGGCCAAGGTCGTTATGGGTCTCCGCGTCGTCCGGCGCCAACTCGAGGATGCGCCGGTAGACCGGCAAGACCTCCGCGTAGCGGCGCTCACCGAACAGCTTATCGGCCTGCTGCCGCAGCAGAACCGGGTTGGACTCGGTCAAGGTCTCGGGGACGCTGCCGAAGCTCTCCAGGGCCGACGAGGCCGGCATGCGCGGGTGGGGCGGTTGTGTGCCGTGGGGGCCAGCCGGCGCCTGGGCGACCGCGGGCCGCACCGGATGCCGCACATAGTAGTCCCGGGTCAGCGCGAACACGGCGAATCCGAAGAAGGTCAGGAAGGCGGCGAACAGGAGCCATTGAAGCGGCGTCAGCTTGGGCATCGGCGGTTCCGGGTCATTCTGGCGGGATGCCGGATGCTAGGAACCGGCCCGTCGGCTGTCAAATGCCCCTCGGAGGCGTCGCCCGGTCGAAGCCGGGCCCGGAGTCTCGCGTCACGCGGTGCAGTTGACCTATCATCCGTAGCCGGTCGCATCGTCGGGGAGGCGCCGGTCTCCCGCGCGTCCCGTGCGGATCCTGGACGATCCGCCAGTCTCGGTCGCCCAGGTGACTGAAACTGGACCGACTAGGAGATTACATTTTCGAGTCGCGAGCTGAGCGAATGCCAGGATGGCGCTTGATCAGCGTGTCCGAAAAACACCGGATATTCGGCTCAATAATCCGATTCTGCTGAGGAGGTACCCGTGTCCACACCCGTCAAAGACCTCAAGGGCGCAACCGACGCCCTCGTCGCCAAACTTTCCGAAATGGGCATCAAGAACAACGACCAGCTGGTGCAAGCCGCGGCGTCCCCGGCACAGCGCAAAGAGCTCGCGGGCGCCTGCGGTTGTGATCAAACGGAGCTATTGCAGCTGGCCAACCGCGCCGACCTGGCTCGGATCAAGGGAGTATCCGGCGTCTACTCGGACCTCCTCGAGATCGCGGGCGTGGACACGGTCAAAGAGCTCGCTACTCGCCGCGCCGACAACCTGCACGCGACGATCATCGCGACGAACGACAAAGACAGGCTCACGGAGAAGCCGCCGGCTCAATCGATGGTCGAGGACTGGATCGCCCAGGCAAAGGCGGCGCCGAAAGTCCTGACCTACTGAAAGTTCCAAGCGCGACGAGCCCCTAGCATGGCCTGACGCCGGACAATGACGCGTGGTATCCATCTGAAGCGTCTGACCAGCACCGACCTGGAGCTGCTCGGTCTGGCGGACGACTCGCTCGACGCCGATCCTGATGACGGCAGCGACCTGATAGCGGTGCCGGAACCCTGTGCGGCCGACACGCTATTGGACCTGCGATCGGTCACTCGGGAGATTTGTCGAGGGCTGGAAGAAACGCTGCGGCTGCTCGCCGATTAGCGGGCAGCGCACCGAGGAATCCATCCGCGGAAGGCCAAAAAAATGGCCGAGGCGGCAGGGTGTGCGACTGCCACCGCGGCCTAAGCGGCTTGCTGCCAGAAACCGAGGGGGCGTGATCGAAAGCCCTGCGGGAAATCATGAGTGGGCTCCGCGGCTCGTTCCTGCACCGACGTCCCCGCACCATGGGTGTAGCAAACACGCAACACCGTCGACTGGAGGGTGGCACGGGAAGCGACTTCGGTGCGCGATCCGCCGACAAGCCGCTTAGCGGTCGGGATGCCCCGGGTTGTTGTGGTTGCCGCGGGCCAACGCGATCAGGAATCCGCCGCTGAGGACGGCGGCAAGGATGCCGGTTATCGTCAGTGCATCGAAGCTCATCAGACTTCTCCTAAATTCGTGGTTTACACGAGTACTGCTCCAAGACTCCTGATGCCTGGACGGGCGTTCCCCGTTCAGGCGTCTACGAGTCAAATCTAAGTCTGTACCAAAGCGATCAAATAAGTATTACATAATATGGTTAAAATGTAACAACGTGTAACCGAAAAGGCAGCGCGCCCGGCGCCGTAGACACTGATGTCCAAGCAACCTCCACGAATCCTGGTCGTCGACGACGACGCCGCGCTGCGCTTGCTGCTCGGCGACTACTTGGCACGCGCGGGCTTCGAGGTCGCCGCTGTCGAGGACGGGCAGGCGATGGATGCCTGGCTCGCCGAGAACGAGCCGGACCTGGTCATACTCGACCTGATGCTTCCCGGCGACGATGGACTGACGTTGGCCCGCAGGCTGCGGGCCGGCACCGATGTGCCCATCATCATGCTGTCGGCCCGGGGCGACGAGATCGACCGGATCGTCGGGCTGGAGGTTGGCGCCGATGACTACATGCCCAAGCCGTTCAATCCGCGGGAGCTGCTGGCGCGTATCCGCGCCGTGCTTCGGAGACACACGCCAAGCGAGCCGGAACCCGGTGCCGGGCCAGCCGCCGAGGGTGGCGAGCGGATCGCATTCGGTCCCTACCGGTTGGACCTGTCGCTGCGGGCGCTATACCGCGACGGCGAGCCGGTCGGCCTGACGTCGGGTGAGTTTGAGCTGCTGAGGATCCTCGTCGAGCGCCCAGACCGCGTGCTCGATCGGGACCAGATCCTCGATCTGCTCAAGGGCTACGAGCGCTCGCCGTTCGATCGCAGCATCGACGTACAGATCGCGCGGCTGCGCTCGAAGATAGAGCCGGACACCAAACAACCTCGCTATATCCGAACCGTCTGGGGCAAGGGCTACAGGTTCACCCCGGCGGGCGAGCCATGACCGCGTCCCCCCGGCGCCTGATCCCGAGCTCACTGTTCGGCCGCGCGGTGCTGACGCTGTTCTTCACCTTTGGCCTGTTCGCGCTGGTGACCTTCTACGTGGTCGTCCGTTTTGCACTGACCCCGGTCGTCGAGCGCTCGGCCTCCGACTTGGCCGGCATCCTGGTGCTCTCGGCCCGAACGCTGGCACAGCTGCCCCCAGAGCTCGACGACGCCTACCGGGACAAGCTCTTGCGCGACTACGAGGTGGGGCTTCTGGACAGCGCACCGGAAGAGGACAGTCACGGCTACTTCTTCCCCTTCCTGCGGCAGGTCGAAAAGGCGCTCGAGGCCCGGCTCGGACACCCGGTGATGTTCGTCTCCAGCCTCAGGGAGGGGCGCCGCTGGTTCTGGGTGGCGCTGGAGGCGGGCGGTCAGACGATCTGGACCGGCTTCCCGCGGGACCGCGTGGAGACGCGCCCGCTGGAGGGCGTCTTCGTGATCCTCGGTGCCGCCCTGCTCCTGATGCTCGGCACGGCCGCGATCCTGGCGCGGCGGGTCACACGGCCTCTGAACCGGCTCTCCGAGGCCGCTCGGGAGGTCGCCCGCGGTCACTCCCCAAACCCGCTGCCGGAGACGGGACCGGACGAGCTCGCGGATCTTGCCCGCCAGTTCAACGCGACCAGCCGCCAGGTTCGAGAGCTGCTCGCCAACCGCACCCTGCTGCTCGCCGGCATCTCCCACGATCTGCGCACCCCGCTCACGCGGTTGCGGCTCGCGCTCGAGATGCTTCCGTCCGACGCGGCACCGGATCTGGTGGCGCGCATGGAGCGCGATATCGACCAGATGAACGCCCTGATCACCCAGTCGATCGAGCTCGGCAAGAGCCTGGGGGCCGGGCGCCCAGAGGAGATCGATCTCAGCGCACTGATCCAGGACCTGGTCAGCACCCAGCCAAGGGTGATCTGGCAGCGCCGGACCGCGTGCCGGCACGCGGTCGACCCCTTGGCATTGCGACGCATACTGGGCAACCTGCTGGAGAACGCGCTGCGCTACAGCCGCGGGCGTGTCGAGGTGCACCTCGACTGCGGACCACCGCAACCGGTGATCTTCGTCGCGGACCGGGGCCCTGGCATCCCGGAGGCGGAGCGCGAGGCGGTCTTCAGGCCCTTCTACCGCCTCGAGCATTCCCGCAGCCGCCAGACCGGCGGCGCGGGGCTGGGGCTCGCGGTGGCGCGGCAGCTTGCCGTAGCGAACCACATCGAGCTGCACCTGGGCGAGCGGCGGGGCGGTGGAACGGTGGTCAGCGTCCGCCTGCCCCCGGCACGGACTGGCGAGCGGGAAGCGCCCGGTGGCGCCGCGGTTGACGACTTGGCCGAGGGTCCCTAAATTCGCGCTTGCGATGAGGCCACCCTGCGGAGCGGATCCCTATGCTGAAGCCTGGCGAGAAGGCCCCCGTATTCTCACTGCCCGACGCGGACCTGGGTCGGGTCAACCTGGAGCAGCGTATCGGCAGCCGCAATCTGGTCATCTACTTCTACCCGAAGGACGATACCCCGGGTTGCACCATGGAGGCGCTGGACTTTACCGACCTGCAGACCGAGTTCGACGCGACCGAGACCGACGTGCTGGGCATCAGCCGGGACACCTGCGCCAGCCACGGCACCTTTCGGGACAAGTACGGGCTTAGCGTGCAGCTGCTCGCCGACCCCGACGGCGAGGCGTGCGAGGCCTATGGGGTCTGGCAGGAGAAGGAGTCTCACGGCGAGAAGCGCATGGGGATCGTGCGTTCCACCTTCGTCGTCGACAAACAGGGGCTGATCCGCCACGCCCTCTACGACATCAAGCCCAAGGGCCACGCCGCCCAGGTGCTGGAACTGGTCCGCGCGCTGTGACCGGTTGGCCGAGGCGACGCGGCCTCGCCCGGCCGGGCAGCCCTTTCGCATGGATCGGCTGACGCCTTGAAGTCCTGATACGCCACCTGAACGCGGCGCGATTCCGCCGCCTTCAATGAGAATCCGCTCCGACCGGCGTGAAGCTCCGCACCTACATCTTTCTGTTGCTGCTGCTGTTCGCGCTCACGCCCCTGATCCTGGCGGTGGGTATCAATCTGCCGCTGGTGCTGGAGCGCATCTCGCACTTCTACCAGCGCGCCTATCTGCAAAACCTCCGGGCCGATTTCCGCGATCTGGACCAGCACCTGGCCAGCCGCCACGAGATGATCCGTTTTCTCTCCAAGCTACCTGATCCCGGCGTGATTCTCGGCGAGCGGGGCAAGGCCGAAGAGATTGACCTCGCCCGGGCACGCTACACGGGCTGGGTCAACCAGGTGCTCTCTGAGCAGTTGGACGTGACTCAGATCCTGTTCGTGGACGGCGAGGGCAACGAGCGCTTCTGGTTGGCGCGCGACCCTCGTACCCAGGCGTGGCGGCCCACCGCCCAGCCGTCCCAGCTGCCGAACAGCGAGTTCCTCTCGGCGAGCCTCGGGCTTCAGCACGGGGCGGTGCTGGTCAGCCGGATCCGCGTGGACCCGATTGCCGGCCTAAAGGACCCGCGACAGCTGATGACACTGAGCCTGGTGAGCAGCATTGGCGGCGAGTCGGCGACGGACCCCCACGGCTTGGTCGTGGTCACGCTCGACGTCGGCGGTCTAGCCCAGTTCTACCGCGACACACTCTGGGTAAACCAGGACGGCAGCTATCTGCGTCCCGGGCAACCGGTGAGTGGCAAGCCGGAGGCCTTCGAGGATTTCCCCGGTCTGGAGGCGATCTTTGCTGAGGGGACGCTCGGACTCTGGAAGGCCGCAAAGGGGGGGCGCGAGCTCCTGTGGGTGCCCATGTTCCTGACCGAAGACGGATTCCCGCTCTGGGTCGGACGGCCGGTCGACCCGTCGCCGATCGACCAGTTCCGCAATGCCCTGATGCTGAGGGTGCTCTCCATCATCCTGCTGTTGGTGCTTGTGGTCATGTTCCTCGCCCGCTGGATCGCCTCGCGGGCCGAGAATTTCGGGAAGGACCTGACCGGAGGTATCGGTCATGTCCTGCGCGACGGCCAGCCAATGCGCTTCCGTTGGCGCGGGCCCCAGGAAATTCAGCAGCTCGGCGAGCACCTCACGGCGCTGGCCGATACCCACGCCGAGCACCTGCGGGCGGCCCATGAGCACACCCGGGAGCTGGAGCGGTCGAACCGCTACAAGTCCGAGTTCCTCGCCAACGTGAGTCATGAGCTGCGCACGCCGCTGAACTCCATCCTGCTGCTCTCGAAGATGCTCGGCAACGAGACCAGTGGGCTCGCCGAGGCCCAGCGCAGGCAGGCCCAGGTGATCCATGAGGCTGGGCGCGACCTGCACACCATGATCGACAACATCCTGGACATCTCCAGGATCGAGGCCGGCCACGTCTCCCTGGAGCTCGACTGGGTCGAGCTGGAGCCCATGGTCGATGAGCTGATCGAGCTGGTTCGCCCGTTGTTGGGGGAAAAGCCGGTCAGGCTGCAGACCGCAATCGAGCCCCCGGTTACGACGCGACTGTTCACCGACCGAGAGAAGCTGCGCCAGATACTGAAGAATCTGCTGGCCAACGCGATCAAGTTCACCGATCAGGGCAGCATCAGGCTCGCCGTCGAGGCCAGCGAGGACGAGTCCCGGCCGGTGGCGATCAGCGTGACGGACACGGGCATAGGCATCCCGCGGGACAAGCAGGAGATCATCTTCGAGGTCTTCCAGCAAGCGGACGGCTCGACACGACGCCGATATGGCGGAACCGGGCTTGGGCTCACCATTAGCCGCGAGCTGGCCCGGATGCTCGACGGACGAATCGAGGTCCACAGTGCGCCGGGGGCCGGCTCCCGATTCACGGTGCTGCTGCCGGTCTCGCTGGAGGCCGGCTCGGACCAGGGCGCCGACCAGGACCAGACCGGGACGCCGCACGCCACCGCGCCGGCACCGAAGCACGAGCACGGAGACACCCCGACAGAGCCGTTCGTCTCGCCCCAGGTCCCGCCCCACGTCCCGAGTGGCGACCGGTGGGTGCTGGTCGTCGAGCGCGATGTCGCGACCCTGGTCCAGCTGGCCTCGCTCATCAGCGCGCAGGGGCTCAGCGTGCAGACGGCCGCCGACCTCGACGAGGCGCTCGAGACGCTGCAGGAGGACAGCGCAGGCTGTGTTCTGGTGCTCCTGGCGGCTCAGATGTCGGAGGAATTGACCTGTGATACGATCGAACGCCTACTTGAGCAGAATAAGGATGGCCGCTTCGCCGTGGCAGTCCTGGCGGGTGGGGAGAGCGAGGCGCAGCTTTGTGCCTGCCAGTCGGCCGGTGCCGTCGCGTTTCTCTCCAAACCGGTCGCTGGCGAGCAGGTCGGGGAGTTGCTCGCCACGGTGATCGCCGGCACGGGGGCGCAAGCGGGGAATGGCCGGGACGAGCCACCGTTGAAGGGCGCGCAGGCCTAGACGCCATGAATCGTTACGCCGGGTTCAAGCTGCTGATCGTCGATGATCACGCCCGCAACCTATTCACGTTGCGCGCCCTCATCGAGACCCATATGGATGTGGCCGTGCTCGAGGCCATGTCCGGTCAGGAGGCAATCGATCTCACCCATCGCCATCCGGACATCGACCTGATCATCCTCGATGTCCAGATGCCAGAGATGGACGGCTTCCAGACCGCCTCCATGCTCAAGCTGCGAAAGCGAACCCGCGACATCCCGATCATTTTCCTGACCGCGGCATTCAAGTCCGAGGAGTTCCAGCAGCGCGGCTTCGCCGTCGGCGCGGTGGATTATCTCCTCAAGCCCATCGAGGACAACCTGCTGATCAACAAGATCAGCACCTACTTTCGGCTGATCGAGAAGGAGCGCGAGCTCAACCGCACGCTCGAGCGCAAGGTCGCGGAGCGCACGGCCGAGCTCGCGGAGGCCCGCCAGTACCTCGAGAACATCGTCTGCTACATGGGTGAGGCCCTGCTGGTGCTGGATCCGGACGGCACGATCAAGATGACCAACCCGGCGGCCCGCCGGATGCTCGGTTACAGCCCCGAGGACCTGCGTGGCATGCCGATCGGCGACGTGTTCGAGGAAGAGGGCGATGCGCAGGCTGGCGCCTTCATGGGCACCTGGCTTGAGGCCCTGATCCGGACTGGCGCGCTGAACAAGATCGAGGCCCGGTTCATTGCCCGTGACGGCCGCCGGGTCCCGATACTGTTCGCACGGACCGCGGTAAAGGACACCGAGGGCCGAATCACCGACATCATCTGCATCGCGAAGGACATGACGGGCTACGTCCGCGTGGACAGAGACGAGGATGAAGAGCCGAACGAGCCTAAGCGGAAAGCCGCGCCCTGAACTGACGCTGATTCATTCCGACGCTGGAATCAATCAGCTTGGGAGACGCTGATCGAATGCCAACCTGGCAGTTGATCAGCCATCCTTGGCCCAGACCGGGAACGCAATAGATCGGCGTTTCCGTTGGGCATCCACGACCCGCACGGGTCGCGCGATGAACCCGCGCTTCCATACGAGCTGTAATGAGGACCGACGATGACCGAAGCGACCCCCCCCCCCGACGTACCAGAGGACGAGGACACCGCCCTGACGGCGAACGCGCTGAAGGCGATGGCTCACCCTCTGCGGTGGAAAATCCTCTGCTCGCTCGGCGAGAGCGAGCTCTCGGTGGGCGAGATCGTGGACCGGACCGGGACGTCCCAGAGCAACATCTCGCAGCATCTCGAGCAGCTCAGGAACAAGAACATCGTGGTGGCACGCAAGGAGGCGAACCGCATCTACTACCGGATCCGCAACACCCAGCTGCTCAACCTGATCGGCATCATGCGCGAGGTCCTCTGCCCAGTGAACCTGGACGACCGGCTACCCAAGTAGCCCGTCGGTCCAGCACAACAACCGTCGTTGCCCCGGGTCGGCCTCGCCCAAGCGGAGGGCGTCCCACGCGGCGGTGTGAGCGTTTTCAGACAAGACGCCGATTATTTGCGGTCCGGACCAGAATCGGCACATCGAATCGATTTCCCCCAGGAAGATACTGATTAAATTCAATACTGGCGCCTTACTTGCCTAAGCCCCGAGAGGCCCGACTCTCGGAGCGCTCCATTTGCAGTGGCTTACATCCATTGAAATGCCGCGAATCGGTGGATGCATGGGGTCGAATGCCGGGAGCGGGTTTACGTATTTCCGAACATCGACGCCTGTTCCCTCCGGCACATTAGATGCCATTGTCACCGACGCCTTCTAATCCCGGCCGCGGCCCTTGGCCCCCTAGCCCGCCCTGCAGGGGACTAAACGTCAGTGTTTCCCACAGGAATTTCAGGCGGTGCCGAGCCGCTCACCAGTCTGCGGATCGAAGACCAAGATTTCGTCGGTCCGAAGACGCAGACGTACTTCCTGCCCCGCGGCGGCCGGGCTGTCACTCCCTACACGCGCCACCAGTCTGAGCCTGTCGCCATGGCCGGCGTCCAGCCCCAACTCGCGTTGGAACACTGCCAGGCGACCATTGTCCACAGCTGGTACGTCAAAGTGGACGAAAAGGTCCGAGCCGAGCCACTCGGTCACCTCCACGCCGGTTTCGAAGGCCCCGTGTCCTTCGTCGCCCGTGCCGGAGGCTTCATGAAAGTGCTCCGGGCGTACGCCCGCGACGACCTCTCGGATCCCTTGCCGCGCGATTCCAAGGAAATGCCGCGGGAGCGGCACCTCGGTCATCGGCAGGACGAGCTTGTCCCCTTCGATCGCGGCGGGGACCAGATTGATCGCTGGTGAGCCGATGAAGCCCGCGACGAACAAGTTGGCGGGCTGACGGTAGAGTTCGCGGGGCGTGCCGATCTGCTGGATCTCGCCTTTGCGCAGCACGGCGATCCGATGGCCGAGAGTCATCGCCTCGGTTTGGTCGTGGGTGACGTAGACGGTGGTCGTCCCAAGCCGCCGCTGCAGACGCGCCAGCTCGGAACGCATCTGAACCCGCAGCTTGGCGTCGAGATTCGACAGCGGCTCGTCCAGCAGGAAGGCGGCGGGCTTGCGGACAATGGCGCGGCCCATGGCCACGCGCTGGCGCTGTCCGCCGGACAGGGCCGCGGGTTTGCGCTCCAGGAGATCAGCCAGCTCCAGGATCTCGGCAGCCTTCGCCACGCGTTCCGCGATCTCGGTCTTGTCCATGCCGGCTATCTTGAGCGGGAAGGCCATGTTCTCGCGCACCGTCATGTGGGGATAGATGGCGTAGCTCTGGAACACCATGGCCATGTTGCGGTCCCCCGGGTCCCTGTCGGTGATCAACCGGCCTCCGACGCGGACCTCCCCTTCCGTCGGCCGCTCCAGGCCGACGATGATCTTGAGCAGGGTCGATTTTCCGCATCCGGAAGGGCCGACCAGGATGAACAGCTCCCCGTCGCGGATGGTGAGATCCGTACGCCGCACCGCCTCCGTTCCATCCGGAAACCGCTTGCTCACACCCTTGAGGCTGATCTCCGCCATGTCTACCCCTTCACGGCGCCGGCGGTCAGACCGGCCACGATGCGCCGCTGAAAGACGAGGACCAATAGGGTTACTGGTACCGTGACCACGACCGAGGCGGCGGCGATGGAGCCCGTGGGAAGCTCAAAGCGGGAACTGCCGGTGAAGAAGGCGATGGCCGCGGGCACGGTGCGCGCGTCGTTGGTGGAGGTCAGGGCGGCGGCGAACAGGAAGTCGTTCCAGGCGAAGATGAACACCAGGATTGCGGCGGTGAAGACGCCCGGCGCCGCCAGGGGGACGATGATGTGCCGGAAGGCCTGCAATGGAGTAGCCCCGTCTACCCGGGCCGCCTGGTCCAGATCCCAGGGAATCGCGCGGAAGAAGGCTGACAGGGTCCAGATCGCCAGCGGCAGGGTGAAGGTCATATAGGGCAGAATGAGACCCGGCCAGGTGTCATAGAGGCCGAGCGTGCGCCAGAGGTTGAACAGGGGTCCGACCACGGCGACCGGCGGGAACATGGCGACGGAAAGTGCCGCCCCCAGGACCAGCTTTCGCCCGCGAAAGCGCAGCCGCACGATGGCGTAGGCCGCAAACGTGGCGAGCAACACCGCGAGCAGGGTCGAGATGGCCGCGACCCCAACGGAGTTCCACAGGGCCGCCGGAAACTGGGCGTCGGCGAAGATGGAACGGTAGTGCTCCAGACTGAATTCCTCGGGGATGAAGCGCCGGTCGTTCAGGGCCGCGGCGGGCTTGAGCGAGAGTGAGAGAATCCAGGCCACCGGCAGCAGCGCATAACCGATCACAATCAGGGTACCGGTGCGCCAAAACAGCGTCTCAAGGGGTTCGCCGGTCCGCCTCACGCCTTGTCCTCCGCCGAGAAGCTCGCCCCGAAGCCCTTGACGAACAGCGCGGCGATGGCGACGACACACAGAAAGATCAACACGGACACCGCCGAGCCCAGCCCGAGATTGAGCCGTGTGACCAGCGTATGGTAACCGACGATGGAGACCGTCTCGGTGCCCTGGGCACCGCGGGTCTGGACGAATACCGTGTCGAAGATGCGGAACGCGTCCAGCGTACGGAACAAAAGGGCCACCAGGACCGCGGACCGCATAAGCGGAAGGGTCACACGGAAGAAACGCTGCACCGCGCTGGCGCCGTCCACACGTGCCGCGTCCAGCAGGTCCTGGGGCACCAGGGTCAGCCCCGCCAACAGCAGCAGGGCCATGAAGGGCGTGGTCTTCCACACCTCGGTGAGGATGATGACCAAAAAGGCCGACCAGCGCTCCGTGAGCCAGGGCCGCTCCAGCCCGAACCAGGGATTGACGAACCCGGTCGCCGGATCGAACGCAAACTTCCACGCCAGCGCCGCGACCACGGTGATGATTGCATAGGGGATCAGGACCGACGCCCGGACCGCGCGCCGCAGAAATAGCGTCCGGTGCATCACGAGGGCAAGCGACATGCCCAGCACCAGCTCTACAAAGACGGAACCCAGGGTGATGACCAGAGTGTTGATGAGCGACTCCCACCAGACCGGCGAGGTGAGCACGCCGGCATAGTTGGCCAGCCCAACAAACGCCCGTTCATCCGGGAAGCGGAGATCATAGCGGAACAGGGAAAGCCAGATGGCGTAGAGGATGGGATACGCGGTCACCAGAAGCATGGCCAGGACGGCCGGGGTGCAGAGCAGCCAGCCCAGGCGCTCCTCGGACGGGTCTTGCCGCGCGCTCACAAGAGCCCCTCGGAGCGCAGGGCACGGTCCACCGCCTCCCGGAGCCGCTCCGGATCCCGTTCAGGGTCGATCTCGGAGAGAGGATGCAAAGTACGGGTGATGGCTAGCGAGACATCGTTGTAGAGCGGGGTCTCGGGCCGCTGCACCGCGTCCAGCAGGGTTTCACGCAGGACTTCGGCGAAGGGAAAGGTCCGGCGCACCCCCGGATCGTCGTAGAGGGAAGGCGTGGTCGGCGGCAGGCCGCCGCGCTCGGCGGCGAGGCGCTGGTTCTCGCCGGAGGCGATGCAGGCGGCGGCGCGCAGGGCCAGGTCGGGATGGCGAGAGAAGGCGCCAACCCCCAGGTTGATGCCACCGATCGTGACACGACTGGGCCGCCCGGGCACCACCGCCGGCCAGCGCGCCCAGCCCATGTGGCCGGCCACGTCCGGGGCGTTATTCCGGGCACTCGGCCACACGTAGGTGTAGTTGACCATGAAGCTGGATCCCCCCGTCTCGAAAGCCAGCCGGGCCTGGTCCTCGCGGGCGCGGGCGAGGCCTGGGTCAGCGGCGGAGGACCGGGCCAGCCGGCGCAGGACGCGCAGCGCCTCCCCAGTCGGGCCGTCCGGCAGGGCGGCGCCGGTCCCCTCTTCGTTCAGCACAGAGCCGCCCGCGGACGCAAGCAGGGAGACAAAGAGGACCATCAGCCCCTCGTAGCGCTCACCTTGTGCCTGAATTTTGCCCTCCGGCCCGAGGGATTCCGCCATGTCGATCATCTCATCCCAGGTCGCCGGCGGACGCGGCACGCGGTCGGTGCGGTACCACAGGAGCTGGGTGTTGGTGGTAAAGGGTACGGCCCAGAGGCGACCTGCGTGGCTGGCGCTCTGCACCGCGGGCGCAAGCCGGGATTGACGAACGTCTCGCGCAGCCTCCTCTGGCCAGGGCAGGACCCAGCCTGCTTGGGCAAATTCCGGGGTCCAGATCACGTCCATGCCTATGATGTCGATGTCACTGTCCCCAGCCGCGAGCCGCCGCACAAGCTGCTCCCGCTGTTGGTCGGCGTCGGCCGGCAGCGGCTCCAGGTGCACCCGGTAGGCATCCCCCGACGCCATGGCGCAGCGCCGTGCCGCCTCGGCGAAGGCGCCGGACGGCTCGTCGAAAACGTACCATTTGAGCACCGGGACTTCCGGCGTCTCCGAACCACAGCCGGCCATCAAGCAGGCCGCCAATGTCGCCGCGGCCGAAAGCAGGATCGCTCGTCTGAAATCGGTCAGACCTGGCATTCGGTTACAGCGGACGGTCCTGGACATCGCCCATCGCTGCTCCTCGCCTTGTCGATCTCGGGTGTACTCTCGGATCACCTTCTCGCCCTTTCGTGCGGTTTAACGGGCCACCCCCGGCCTTGGAACCTTGCCCCACACAATAGCGTTTGCGCTCGTCGTGCGCTCTGAATCAGACGGATCAAACTCCGCCCTCAAGCAGCCCACCAAGGATGAAACCATCAGCCTCGGCTAGGAACATGCGGCCCACGTAGCGCGCCTAGATCAAGGCCCAAAACTGCTTGATGACGGCGCGGGTCTCGGGCCGGTACTCGTTGCTGGTTCCTTCGCGCGCGCACCGGTTGGCCATCGCGCCTAGGCGCGCGCCCGGCCGGAGGCCCTGTCGGAAACGGCCCTGCACGCCGGGACGCGTCCAACAGCACGTTAACATTGGAGCAAGCGTTAGCGGGAAAACGCCGGCGACAGCGGTGCTCTCGGGTTCCTGCGCGACACGGGCG
>CAVPOY010000019.1:0-60342 GCA_963707135.1 uncultured Gammaproteobacteria bacterium
CGAGCCACAACACGACTATTCCCCCGCCACTCTCGCCGAGCGCCGAGGGCCAGAAGTCATCGTTCAGGACCGCCGCGTCGGTGACGCGGAGGTCGGTCACGCGCCCTCCCTCCTGTTCCAGCCGCCGCCGAAACTGCGCCGCCGCCGCTTCGCCGCGCGGGTCACCCGCCCGGTAGACCTGCACGACCGGCGACGAGAGGGGTCCGCCGTCGAACAGGTGCCGAGCGATGGCGTCCGCCTCCAAGGTCATGCCCTGGGACAGATAGACGGTGTAAAAGGATTGCTCGTCGACCACGGGCAGGTCGGTGACCGGGAACAGACATGGCACCCGGTTCTGCTCGCAGAAATCGTGCACCGGTTGCCAGCTGCCCGGCGCGATGCCGCTGAACACCGCAAAAACCGGCTCTCGCTCGTACTGTGCCTGAAGCTGCGCGCGCCAGGAGGCCTCAGAACCCTTCAGCTCCCAGATATGAAGCACCCACTTGCGGTAAGGGGCATACATCCACTGCTTGTGCCAGGGCGCATGCTCCGCGCGGCCGCTCTCGTTGCGCGTCTCGGAATTTTTCTGCCCAATGAACACCTCGAACACATCGAGAAACGCCTTGCGCACAGCCGGGTCAACCGAGTCCGCAACGACGGTGGCGACGTGGATTTCCCGGTCGTTTACCCCCGGATCAGGATCGGCGTTGAGGGTCTTCAGATAGGCAATCAGGCTGTCAAGATCCTCGTCGGACAGCGCATAGCGGGGCATGAAGGGGCTGAGTACCTCGCCGCCGGCGCCGACCCCGGCCCGGATTGCCACCTTCAGGGTCTCGTCCGTATAGGCCGGCCTCTGCATCGGTGCCAGGGGCGGTTTGCTTGTCGGCAACCTCAGCGGTTGATAGAGCAAGTCAGCGGTGACTGGGGGAACCACTTCCTGACCCTCCATGGACCCAAGGCCGCTTCGTCGGTGACAGGCGCCACAGACCACCTGCCCGCCCGTCAGACTGATATCGCCCTGCACCTTCCCGGAAATAAGCTCCCCCGACGGCAGAACGCCTTCCCGGTAGATGCGCCGGCCGGCTTCCACCCGCTGCGCATCGGCCACAACAGCGTCGCCGGCGGGCGGCGCGCCAAACGACGGTACAGGCAGCAAAGTTGCCAGCATAAGCACGGCGGCGCTAAACCAGGGCGCCACCCGAGGTTCCAGGCGCGTCACTGCAATACGTTCGCAGTCAGCGCCCGGCCAGCTGCCGGTATTCCGCGACGATCTCCGCCCCGCTGGCGATGCCGTCCAAGCGGACCCAGGGACCCTTGTCCGATCCCCTGAGAAGCGTCGTGGGCTCGTGGCTCATCTTGTTGCCGCGGTAGACGTCGAAGGACTTTTGCACCGCGACGATGTCGTCCGGGTCGCCGGTCAGGAACTGCCACTGAGGCCCCGCCCCGTAGCGCTTGGCGTAGTCGCGCAGCCGCTCCGGCGTGTCGTACCCGGGGTCGATGGAGACCGAGACCATGCGTACATTGGTGCTCTCAGGGCCAAGCTCCTTCTGCACCTGGGCGAAGACGGCGCTCATCACCGGGCAGATAGTCGTACAGGTGGTGAAGATGAAGTTGACCATCACCGGCCGGTCGGTATCGAGCTCGCGCAGCAGGGTCGTCTTCTCGCCGGCCATGTCCACCAGCGGATAGTCGTTCAGCGGGTAGGCGTGCTCGGAGCGCTGGTAGCCCTTCTGCGTCATCATTGCCCGGTGTTGGGCGTGCGGATCATCCCCGGTCGGATCGGCGGCGTGCTGGGAGTGGTCCATCTGGGAGTGGTCCATCCCGGTGTGCTGGGAGTGATCCATGGCGGCCTCGTGCTGCGCCGGCTCGGCACCGGCTAACGCAGGGTGAGGGTGCTCATGGCCCTCTTGCTCTGCTGCGAGCGATGCGGACGCCCCGATCCAACCGCCGGAGACCGCGGCCACCAGCACGAGCGGGAAAGAGAATGTGGCTCTGGGGAGATGCATGGTCCTCGTTACCTCTTCCTGATGACCTGCGCCATTGTGGAGCCATCTTGTTCCCGATTCCAGGGCGAGGGAAAGGGCCCGAAGGGCGCTTAAGCGCCCACTTGCCCCACCGTTCGCGCGAAAAGGGGCAGCGAGGGATACAACGACGATGGGCGTGGAATGCCAATCACAAGACGGGACACAACAGCGCCCTCGCGACAGGCGTCCGGGGGCCGCTGAGCTCCTGCGAGAGCCTTAGGCAGCGGAAACCCCGTATGCCTTCCCTACGCCGTTGCTCATTGGACGACCACGATCGTTTCCCCCTCGACACCCCTGACGGTCACGATCCCGGGGTTGCTGGCGACGTTGCTCGCCGAGAGCGTCCAGCGATTCTTCTTGCGGTCCCACTTCATCGGGCCGAAGTTGATGACCTCGAGCTGCGCATCCCCGCCGAGATCGGATGTTGCCGTGACGTCCAGCTTGTCGCGCCTGCTGTTGTACTTCGCTGTCGCTTGGATGCTGTTGACGAGATCAGGCGTTACCGTGCAACCGTCGGCATCCACCGTTTCGCCGGGCTGGGTACCAGGACAGAGATCCTGGGCATCGTTTACGCCGTCGCCGTCACTGTCGCGCTGACTGGCACCGCAACCATTGGCATCCGCAGCCTCACCCGCTGGCGTGCTGGGGCATTGATCGACGGCATCGCTGACACCGTCGCCATCCGCGTCGCGCTGACTGGCGCTGCACCCGTCGGCGTCAACGGCTTCCCCTGCCGGGGTGCCAGGGCAAGCGTCCGACGCGTCCGGGACGCCGTCCAGGTCCGAGTCGGCGGGCGGCGGAGGCGGCGGGTTGGTCCCGCTCAGGAGGAAATACGCCTCGACGACGTCGACGAGCCCTGCGCCCGAGTCGTAATCCGGGCCCAATGCACCCATGTCCAGTGCCCCTTCCCCGACGGCCGCTTCCAAGTCCGCCACGCTTGCGCCTGGGGCGGCCCCCTTCAACAGGGCCATCGCGCCCGCCACGTGGGGCGCGGCGAAGGACGTGCCGGTGCCGAAGGCGTAGGCCGTGGGATTGGCGCCGTTCGTCGTGAGACCGGCGGTAAAAACATCCTTGCCCGGCGCCGCAATGCGCGGATAGAGACCGCCGCCGCAGGCCGAGGGCCCGCGGCTGCTTGAGAGGACCAGGTTCCCTGCCGAATCAGTAGCCCCCACCGACAGGCTGCCGGGATCGTTGGCGGGCGCCATGCTCGTGCCGTAGCCGGGACCGCTGTTCCCGGCCGAAAACACGACGGCGATGTCGGCTGCCCTGAGGGCCGCGATATCGGACGCAAACTCGCTGATGCACTGGCCCTCAGTCCCCTGCAGCACCCAGGAGCTGTTGACCACATCCGGGGCATCGTCCGGGGCATCGTTCCCGTCGGGGTCCAGCAGCCACTGGAAGCCCAGGTGGATCTTGCCGAGATCGGACTGGCCGTCGTCGTTGAAAATCTTTACGGCGATCCATTGCGCGTCCGGCGCCATGCCCATGTCATACCCGAAAACATCATTGCCGCCGACGATGAGCCCCATGACCCGCGTGCCGTGGCCATCAGCGTCGTAGGGCGTAAAGTGTTGCTCGTTGGGGTCGAACCAGCTGTTGCCGCCGCCGCGCCACTGGGGGGCGATGGCCGCGTGGAGTCCATCGACCCCAGTGTCCATGGTCGCGACGACGGTGCCGGTGCCGTAGTAGCCGAATGACCACAAGTCCGGCGCGCGGGTCTCGCTGATGTTCCAGAAGGTTCTTGGCGGGTTACCGGGGGCGCCCGCCAGCGCGGGCTCGGGCGGCAGCTCCACCGTCTCGTTCAGGTAGACCGTCTCGACGCCGGCCCGATTGACCAGGCCGGCGAGCGAGGCGACCGGAACCGTCGCCGCGATACCGTTGATGATCCAGAGCGTCACCGGCGGCTCGAGGGCCGTGTTCCCCAACACATTGCTGAGCGATCGCTCACAGGCCGCGCCCTTCTTCTGCAGCGCCGGAATCAGGTCCTCTTCGGAGAGCGATGCCGGGTCCAGCGCGCCCGCGCAGCGAACGATGACCTTCACCGGATCGCCGGGGCTCATATCCGCAATCGCCGCCTCGAGACCCGGATCCAGCGTTCCAGCCTGTACGCCGGTAGCAAGCAGAGCTGTCAGCAGCGCGGGGATGGCCTTGGTGGGTGTCTTGATGCTCGTCATTTGCTGCGCCTCCGCTTACTGAACCGTGAGGTTCTCCGCCCTGAAATCGCCAATCACCACGCTGACCTTCTCGCCCGGCTTCACATAACTGTCCGGGTTGCCGAAGACCATGTAGTAGGTCTTGTCCGCCTTGATGTTCTTGCCCCGGTTGGTGGGCCGGAAGGCACCCACCTTCGGCGCCATGGGCACCGGCAGCTTGATGTCGGATTTGTCCGCGACCACGTAGGGCTTGATGCGGTGGTCGAACAGCGGCAGCGCCTTGTCGGCGTCCACCACCCGGAAGCGGAAGTCGAGCATGTAGCCGGCCGAGGTCAGGTTGATGCCGATGACCTCGACGCCCCACTTGTCGCGGAGCACCTTCGACAGCTCCGGGTTGGGCTGGATTCGCGCCAGCCGCTGCTTCTCGGCCTCCGCGACCGCCGCGCGGACCTGGTCCTCGGTCATCGGCGCCCGCTCCGCGGCCGGAGCCTGTACCGCCGCGGTGGGCGCGCTCGCCTCGGGCGCGGCCGCTGTCGCCGACGCCGCGTTCGTCATGAAAAGGGCGCCGGGCAGCGCAATCAGCGCCGCCAGCAACGCCCCTCCGCTTGCGCTCGTCCTGTTGATCGTATTGGTCATACCGCTTATTGCCTCCGCGGCCAGGCCGCTGATGGACGAGCCCGACCGACAAAACTTGTATTCGCCTGTCACGCCCCGCCGGGCTGGGGTGAGGAGGCGCCGGATCCGGGCCCCCTCACCCCAGCCCCCTCGCCTTACGCGAGGGAGCTGGGGTCCGATTGTAGTGGTTCGTTGATCTCAAAATGCCCCCGCCCGAGGGCGGGGGCCACCCGGCCCCTACTGGCTCACCGTCGGGTAGGCCAGGATCGCCGCGTTGGTGTCACCCACGACCGTGACATCGATCGGGATGCTCGTGCCAATCGCCGGACGCACCCCGGTGAAGTTGTTGCGGGTGATCGTCCACGCACCGGCTCCCGACGTGGTCGCACCGATCAGGGTGCCGTTGTAGCGGGCCTCGATGCGCTGGCTGGCGGCGTCGAGCTTGCTGCCCTGGATGCGCCAATCACAACGGCCACCCTGCTGGGGCTCCCACTCGCAGACCGCCTGGCTGACGACCAGCTTGCGGACCAGGTTTACGGCACCCGGCAGCGCGCTGTTCACCGTCCCGTCGTTGGCGTAGTAGGTGAACGTGTCCACCGTTCCGACGGTCACGTTTTCGACATCGCCCGTGGTGTAGGTGAACGACCCGTCGGAGTCGAGCACCAGCTCGGCCGTAGCCTCCACGCCCGTGCCGAGCACCGCCGTCAGGCCGCCGCTGTCCACGTCCGTGTCGTTGGCCAGCACACCAGGCGCCTGGACCTCCGTGAACTGAAGAACGTTGGCGTACATGCTCTTCAGGTAGAAGGTGTCGTCCACCGCCACCGGCGCGTCGTTCACCGCGGTGACGGTGATGTTCACGGTCGCCGTGCCGGTACCGCCGTTGCCGTCTGAAGCGGTAGGTGAACGAATCCAAGCCGCTGAAGTTGAGCGCCGGCACGTAGCGGAACGAGCCGTTGGCGTTCAAGTAGCTCAACGTGCCGTGGGCCGGTGGTAAGGCGAGCGCCGCCGTCAGCGCGTCACCCTCGACGTCCGTGTCGTTGACGAGCACGCCGGGGGCCCCCACAAGCAGTGCGGTGTCCTCGCCGATCGAGTAGGCGTCATTCATAGCCACCGGCGCGTCGTTCACCGGGTTCACGGTCACGTTTACGTTCGCCGAGGCGGTACCGCCGTTGTCGTCGGAGATGTCGTAGGTGAACGAGTCGGCGCCGTTGAAGTTGGCGTTCGGCGTATAGGTCACGCTGGTGCCGTCCGTGCTCGTAGTGCCGTTCGCGGCAGTGCCTACACTCGTCACCGTCAGCGTGTCGCCGACGTCGGGATCGCTGTCGTTCACCAGCACGGCGATGTTGACCGCCACGTCCTCGTCCGTGGTCGCGAGGTCGTCCACAGCCACCGGCGGGTTGTTGGTGGTCACCGGATTGACAGTCACGTTCACCGTCGCCGTAGCAGCACCGCCGTTGCCGTCGGACACCTCATAGGTGAACGTATCGGACCCGCTGAAGTCCGCGTTCGCGGTATAGGTCACGGTGTTGTCGACATTGACGACCGCCAGACCATTCGTGGGACCGCCCGTCACCGTCACCGTCAGCGCGTCACCATCGACGTCCGAATCGTTCAGCAGCACCGCGATGCCGACTGGCGTCTCTCCAGTGGTGGTCGCACTGTCGTCCACGGCCACCGGCGGGTCGTTCACCGCGCTCACGGTCACGGTAACCGTCGCCGAGGCAGTACCGCCGTTGCCATCGGAGATGTCGTAGGCGAACGAGTCCGACCCGTTGAAGTTCGCGGTCGGCGTGTAGGTCACGGTATTGTCGACGTTCACTGCCGCGGAACCGTTCGTGGGACCGCCCGTCACCGTCACCGTCAGCGCGTCGCCGTCGGGATCGCTATCGTTAACGAGCACCGGGATGACGACCGCCAAGTCCTCGTCCGTGGTCGCGGCGTCGTCGTTGGCCACGGGCGCCGTGTTGCCCACCGGGAGAACGGTAACGCTCACGGTCGCCGTGGCAGTACCGCCGTTGCCGTCCGAGATGTCGTAGGTAAAGGAATTAGACCCGCTAAAGCCGGCAGCCGCGGTATAGGTCACCGTCGTGCCGTCGGTGCTCGCGGTACCGTTCGCGGGAGTGCCCACGGCGGTCACCGTCAGGGTGTCGCCGTCGACGTCCGAATCGTTCAGCAGCACCGCGATGCCGACTGGCGTCTCTCCAGTGGTGGTCGCACTGTCGTCCACGGCCACCGGCGCGTCGTTCAACGCGTTGACGGTGATGCTCACCGTCGCCGGGGTTGTGCTGTCCACCGTGCCGTCATTCGCGACGTAGGTGAAAGCGTCAGAGCCGTTGAACTCCGCGTTCGGCGTGTAGGTGAACGAACCGTCCGCGTTTAGCGTCAGCAAGCCGCTCGTCGGACCCATGTCCAGCGCCGCCGTCAGGGCATTACCTTCGGCGTCCGTGTCGTTGGCGAGCACGCCGGGGGCAGCCACCGTCAGCGTGTTGTCCTCATCCGTACTGTACGCATCAGCGACGGCCACCGGCGGGGTGTTCGCCGCGACGAGCAGGAACCGCAGCATGCCGCCCACGGTGTCGCCCTGGCCGAAGTCGTTCGGATCCGACGGGTTGGTCATGTAGCCGTTGCCGTCGTAGACGGCATAGGTGCCCTCGGCCGGCGGGACGATGATGGCGTCCTTGGTCTTGAGGGGTGGCAGGTGCACCGAGTAGTGGGTGCGCGGCGCAAAGTGCTCAACGCCCGCTTCCCGATACGTGTACGGGATGCCGTCCTCGGCGTGGATGGTGGCGTACAGGCCCTGGAGCACCGGCACATGGGTCTCGCTGGCGGCGTTGATGAAGCGGACCAGGGTCCGGGTGTTGGCCGCGCCGGCCGGGATGGTCATGCCGTCAGCCGCTTTATCGCCTGCGAAGGGCTCGCCGTTGACCAGGAACCAGCGGGCGTTCATCTCGACCGAGGTGGTGTAGGTTCCGCCAGCGATCGCATTGTTGAGATCGGGATCGATGTCGCTGTAGTAGAGCGTCACCGCCTGATCGTAGGTCACCCCCGGGTAGACCTCGGCGGGCGTGCCCGCCGTGGTGTCGGCCGCCACCGCGTCCTGCACCACCGAGCCGTACAGGCCCATGTAGACCTGCTTCTGCGGGTGTGTGCCGCTGTGGAAGACGAAGGTGCCGGGACCGATGCCGCTCCAGGAATAGGACCCGGTAGCGCCTGCGGCGGTCTCGGCGCCGAAGGAGCGGACTTTCTGATCCAGGCTCGTCCTTGCGCCAACACCCCCATCGTCCCAGGTCGGCCCGCCGGCCGGTATGGGCTGCCCGGGGATGACGATGGACGTCGGCTCCGGCAGCGTGTTGACCAGGTTGATGGTCAGATTCCCGTCGGTCACCGTGAGCTGAGGACCGGGAAACGTCGGGGGGGTGTCGCAGACGCCAACTGTCGCCCCACCGAGGGCATACCCCCACATGGGCACCTGCGTGCCGTCCGGCATCACTTTAACGGCTTCGCCCGCGCAGAGATCGTAGACCTCCGCCGCGGCCGGCCCGGCCGCGAGCGCAAGCCCGACCGCCAGCAGCGTCGGCCTGAAAACTGTCTTCATGTCTTGTGACCTTTTCATGTGTCGTTCCCCCCCTTACTGGATGTCGACGTAGGGCGGGAGCACGACTACCGCGCTCAGGCTGCCGCCGGGGAAGATGTCGAAGGTGGTCAGCTCCTTCTCGGCGTGGGAGTGCCAGACGAAGAAGTAACCGCCGAATGGGTTGAGGCCGCCCTCGCCGGGGGGCAGGTCGCCGACGTCGCCCATGAAGGGGCTGCCGCTCCACCAGCCGCCGAGGGTCAGGTCCGCCACGCCGGGCAGGGTGACCGGCAGCGCCTTGCCGTGGTCGGCGCAGTACTCGTGGTTGACGTCGTCGAAGCCGTCGCCGTCGCCGTCATTGCAGTTGTCGTCGTGGCACAGGGCGCCGGTAGCGTCGTCGGCCATGTCGTTGTCGCTGTCGGTGCAGGCCGTGTTGACCGGTCCGTAGATGTCCCAGTTCAGGTCCTTGCCGCTCCAGGTCCACATCATGTCGGTGATCTGCTTGGGCGCCGAGTTCAGGGTGTTGTCCGAGCGGCCGAGATCCGGCACGGCGGTCGGGTCGGGCGAGCCATCGGGACGCGTGACCGAGGTCAGCAGGCGCCCGTCCTTCGCGATGAAGCGCAGGTTCTCGCCGTGGTGGTGGAAGGGGTGGCTGTCGTGGCCCGCGTTGATCTCGCGCACCAGCACCTGGTCTCCCGGGTGAGCCATCGCCAGCGACGAGTAGGGCTGATGCGGGAACAGGGTGTTGAAGTCGGTCTGGAACAGGTCGGGGAAGACGCGGCCGTTGACGAAGTAGATGGTCGCGAACCGGTCCGACTGAGTGAAGTGGGTGTAGTGGCCCCGCTCCATCTCGATGTGCACGTCCGGATCGGCCTCCGAGAGCAGGTAGAGGAACTCCTGGTTGTACGGGGTCTCCGCTCCGTACGCGATCCGGCCCGCTTCGGTGGCGCTTTCATAACCGGTGGGGCGCACGATCAGGGCGCCGAGCAGGCCCATCTCCACGTGCAGACCCGGGTTCGCCCCGTCCAGGCTGTGGTACAGGTAGGTGCCGGGCTCGGACGCGGTGAAGGTGTAGGTCACTCCCTGGCGGCGCGTCGCGGACTTGGTCACCAGGCCGTCGGTGCAGGTGAAGCCCGTTGTGCACTCGGCGTCGACCTGGTGCCCCGCGACGACCAGCGAAACCGGCTGCGGAACGCCGAAGTTCCTCAGGTTGATGGTCACGGTGTCGCCCTCGTCGACGATCAGCGTCGGCCCCGGGTACTGGGGTTTGTTGTAGCCTCCGCCCTCCGCGTGGGTCGCACTAGCGCCGGCGTCTCGATCGCCGAAGCCCCACATGTAGAGGCTGGTGCCTTCCGGCAGGTTGATGTTGAACGGGAAGGCGTAGAGGTTGAAGGTAGGTCCGGTGATACCCCGCACATCGTGGCCGACTGCTTCCGCGCGCAGCCACGGCAGGGTGAGCCCCAGACCCAGCAGGATGACGCCCATCAGGCGTCCGGGTCGCTTGCTTATCGGTGTCATGTCTCTCATCTCCTGGCGAGGCTCAGAGGGCCGCGTTAACGACGATTTCGGTGATCATCCCGCCGTCCAGCTGGGTCTTGTTGCCCATCTGGTGCAGCTCGGTGGTGTGCAGGAAGTAGGTGGTCCCCGCCGTACGCTCCGGGATGTCCACCAGCACGTCGTGGGTCTCGCCGCCGCCGAAGTTCACCGACGCGGTCTCCTGGTAGATGTTCTTGCCGTCGACGCCGCGCATCAGCTTCGCTCCGGTGCCGACGATCTTCATCGTGAGACCCGGGATGGTCAGGGTGTAGAAGCGGTCGATGCCGACGTTCGAGAGCCGAAGCAGCAGCCGGTCGCCGGCAGCGACGCTGACCGCCGCGCCCATGTCCTGGGAGACCTCGCCGTTGTTGAGTGTCGCTCCGGCGTCACCCAGGAAGCCGTCGTCCACCGGCGGGCCCATGTTAAGGGTCGAGGGATCCTGGTTGGGCACCGCCGGGTCCTTGATGGTGTCCGGGTAGCCGCGGCCATTGATCATCGGGTAGTTGCCCTCCAGCGCCGCGAATGGCAACGGCTGCACCGCGATGTGGGCGTCATGGAAATCCGAGTCGAAGGCCGAGACCTGCAGCGGTGCCTCGACGTCCCAGGCCGTGGTGCCGTCGTTGTCGTTATAGGCGTAACCCTGAGGCGCACCGAGATCGGTACCCCCCTTTCGTTTTGCGACCGGGCAGGGAACGGTGCCGGTGCATCCGGTTACGTCCTGCTTCGGATGCACATACAGGTTCGCGAGCATCCCCATCTCCATGTGCTCCGTGGCCTCCACGTGGCAGTGGTAGATGAAGGTGCCCGGCTCGACGATGTTGTAGTAGTAGGTGAGCGTGCCGCCCATGTTGATGGAGATGGAAACCTCCGGCACCCCGTCGAACACCGTGGCGGCGTTGGGGAAGCCGTGGAAGTGGACGGTGTGCGGGTCGAACAGGTCCGGGCGCATAACGGTGCCGACGTTGGTCAGCGACAGGTAGAACTCGTCGCCCTCGTCCAGCTCGATGGTCGACCCCGGCCAACGCGCGGCCAGGATGCCGTCGCTGATCACCGTATCCGGCGAGGAGGCCGTCTTGTCCGCGAACCCGAAGGTGTACATCGGGTGACCGTCCGAGCCGTTCATGAAGCCGTCGCCGGCGGTCAGGTGCATGCACTTGACGCTGGGATCGTAGTCCGCGTTGGCAAAGTCCTCGGCATCCAGCACGTTGCCGTAGAGGTCCGTGGGCGGAATGCCGTTGTTGTTGAAGTCGTTCGCGCACTGGACGTACACGTCCGCGTATGCCGCCCCCGCCCCGGCGAGCAGCGCCAGGGCGACCGCTCCCGGAAGGGCCTTTTTGGTGAAACTGTTCATCGGCGTTACTCCGAAGGTGATTTTGTAACTGCCCATCTTGGAATCTGCTGTACCCCGTCGCCCCGGCATGCCCCCGCCCTCGATGGGCGGGGGTTTCAGTTGCCGGCGCTCCGGGTCGCTCCGCTACGGCCGCTCGTCCGCGCCGATGTCGGCCCCGCTGGCCGGACGCGACTGGTTGTCGATGTCCAGGCTCAGCCGCCCTCCATTGTTCGAGCTGCCAGGAGCCACCAGTGCGGCGCTCAGGTGGTAGTCGAACAGCGGGCCCTCCCGGTTGTTGATGTTGGTGTCCGGCTCCACCAGGGACAGCGGTCCGAAGGCCACCTGGAGGAAGTTGCCGCCCTCGTCGAAGGCACCGGCGGTCTGCAGCACCGTGGACTCGGGGAACAGCAGGGTGTTGTCGCGGCCCACGTTGATGTAGCCGTTCACGAAGGCCGGGTCACCGGTGATGTTGCCGTTGCTGCCGATGTAGACCGTGTTGTCGACCGTGTTGGTCAGCAGCGAGAAGGCCGGGCTCAGCAGATCGGCCGTCGCGTCGCTGCCGTTCAGCACCGCCAGGTCGTAGGTGTAGCCCGCGACGTCCGTGAGGTCACAGGTCGTGGGGGCTTGGCCGTTCGGCCCGGGCAGGCAGTTGGACGGGAACAGGCCGGTCTCGATGACCGCGGTCGCCGGGTCGTCGTAGTTCAGCCAGTAGAACGAGCGGTTCTGGTGGACGATGTTGTCGCTCAGCACCGGGTCGGAGAAGCCCGCGCCGACGACCCCGGCCAGCACCGTGCCGTGCACGCGCGAGACGATGCCCGCCGGCTGGGCGACCGTGATGTTCGGCGCGCCCGGCTCGAACGCCAGCGCCGTGGTGGCGGTGGAGTCGTTGTTGGCCACGGTGTTGTGACGGATGTCGACCTTGAGCGAGTCCTCGACGGAGATGCCGCCGCCGGCCAGGCCCGCCACGTTGTTGTTCACCATGTTGTTGAACACGCTCACGCCGTACCAGGTGGCGCTGTCTGTCGCTCAGGCCGTCCTCGTCCAGCAGTTCCTCGCCGTTGACGCTGGCGATGCGGATGCCGCCGCCGTCGCCGGCCCCGGCCAGGTTGCCGCGGATCAGGTTGCTGTCGACGATGACGTTGCCGGCACCCGGGCTCGGCGCGCCGGCCACCAGGCCCGGCTGACCGCCGATGAAGATACCGCCGCCGGAGGTCGGGTTGGCCTGGCCGAAGGACTCGTTGAAGATCACGAAGTTGTCCTCGATCAGGCCGTTGTCGGACAGGCCCAGGTGGCCGATGCCGCCGCCGCTGCCCGCGCTGAAGTTGCCGCAGACCCAGTTCTCCGTGACCTGGTAGTCGTCGGCCCCGGTGTGCAGCGAGATGCCGCCGCCGGCACCGAGCTGACCGCCGTTCTTGGCGATGTGGTTGTGGTGGATGCGGACGCGGTCGTTGACGGCGTCGTGTAGGCCAGCGCCGTCGCGCCTCGTTGGTGAGGTCCGGATGACCCACGCGGATGCCGCCGCCGTAGAAGCCGGCGTTGGCGGTCATCCGGTTGTTGCCGATGGAGAAGTCCTGGACGTAGCCGTTGACGACGATGCCGCCGCCGGTGCTGGCGCCGAGGATGGTGAAGCCGTCGACGCGCGCGCCCTGGTCGGCGAAGTTGCGTCGTGTCGGCCATCCAGCGTCTTGCCGGCCACGAACACGCCGGCGCCCTCTTCGGTCGGGAACAGGGCCGCACCCAGGCCCGGGAAGCCGGCCAGCAGCTCCTGGCCGGGCAACGGCGATGATATCGCCATCGGCGACCAGCTGCTGCGACCTTGGCGCGCCAGTCGGTGATCTTCTCGGTGGGCACCTGGCGGGCGTTGATGCTGGTGACCGCCGCGCCCCAGCCCTGGAGCTTGACCGGCTTCCACATGATGACCAGCTCGTTGTAGATGCCCGGGCGCGACCAGGATCAGGTCGCCCGGCGCGGCCGCATCGATGGCGTCCTGGATCGGGGTCCGCCGGCCGGTAGGCGCCCGGGTGCTACGCGTCACGACGTTGCCGGCGATAGCGCGCCGACCGTCAGGGTCACGCCGGCGGGCGTCTCCACGCCCGAGCTGTGACGGACGATCACCTGGTAGTCACCGACGGGGGTGACCGCCGGGATGGTCGCCGTCCGTTGGTTGCGGTTGCCCGAGGAAGCCAGCACGATCTCCGGTCCCGCCGCGGGTTGCAGCACGATCGAGTTCTGTACCACCGTCGAACCGGTAGTCGCGGGTGATGGTCTTCCGCGGACCGCTGCCCGGCCACTCGGGGTTCAGGACCTCGACGCCGTTACCCATGGAGGTGACTGCGGATCTGCTGACCCGGCAGCACGTAGGGGCCGTCGTTGGCGGCGGAAGCGCGTGACCTGGCGGATCATCGGCGTGCCGGTCGGGCGCTCGCAGTCCACCGGGAACTGGCCCGGGCCGGCGAAGGCCGCGATGGGCAGCACCGGGGTGTCGAGGTAGGTCGCCACGCCCGTCATGTACTGGAAGGTGTAGCAGAACTGGCTGTACTGCGGGTCGAACCAGGGGTCGATCATGAAGCCCGCCGTTGCCGTCGGGTATCGGGCCCGCGTCGTTCTTGCAGGACACCAGCATGTTCGGCGCCATGCCGGAAGGCATCGGCCGGTTGGCGGTGAAGGTCGACGGGACCACCGCGTTGTACTTGCCGAACTGGTCGGCGTAGACGCGGTTCACGACGTTGCCGTTCCAGTCGTAGAAGGCGACCGGCAGCCACGGCGGCGCGAACTTCTCGCCGAAGGCCGGCGCGTTCGGGTTGAACTCGTTGGCCAGGTCGTTGAGGATGCCGCCGGTCACGTTGGCCACGACCGGCACGTCGGTCATCAGGAAGAAGTCCGCCGCGGCGTTCTGGGCGGCCGACAGCGAGACGCTCTTGCGGTCGCACAGCGGACGCGTCTCGCCGGCGAAGGGCGCCGGGATCAGCTCCGCCGTTGGGTACGACCGGCGTGAAGCCGCCGAGACCGTCGGGTACCGTCTGCATCGCCAGGTATTCGGGAACGACGTGATCGTCGCCGACGCAGAACGGCGGCTCGGCCTGGGGCGACGGGACGTAGTCGTCGCCGAAGTCGACGTTCTTGTGCTCCTCGCGCAGCAGCTCGTAGCCCGGGGGCACGGCCGTGGCGACGATGTAGTCGCCTGGGATCAGGCCCGCGAAGCCAACGGCGCTGACGGCCGTCTGGGCGTAGAAGCCGTTCAGCTTGGTTGCGATCGCCGCCGGCAGGTGCCCCATGTCGTAGGCGTCGATGGCGTAGCCGCCGTCGAACACGCCGGGACGCATCTGGTTGAAGTTGCGCAGGCCGTCGAAGCAGTCGGTGGGCAGCCGCGGGTCGCCGAAGGCGAAGTAGGTCTGACCCTGGCAGCCGGTGGGCAGGCTGTCGTCCCAGCTGTCGGTCCAGGCCACGTTGAGGGCGTCGCCGAGGTCGAAGACGCCGTCGCCGTCGCGGTCGACGTCTTCCGGACCCTTAGTGCCTGTGCCGTCCGCCCAGCCGAGCGGGTAGTTGTCGACGTCGGCGAGGGTGACGACACCGTCACCGTTGATGTCGGTGATTTCACCCAAATTGGGGTCCTGGACGCCGTCGTCGTTCCAGTCGATGTCGCAGGGACTTTGGGGGAACGGAACGTCCGTCGTCATCATTCGGGTCGCAGTTGATGTCGCCGTCGGCGTAGAGGGCGACCTGCACCCGCGGGATGCCGGGCTCCCAGGTCTCGGCGCCGGCCCAGCGCGGGTCGTCCTCGGCGCGGGTGGTGGCGTAGAACACGATGCCGGAGATGCCGCCGTTCTCGCCGATGTAGGTGTAGTCACCGGTGCTGACGTCGAGATCGAAGGCCTTGTAGTCCACCTTGCCGAACAGCGCCACGTTGGTCTGGCCGAGGAAGCCCTGGACGGCCTGGGTCAGCACGGGGCCGGTCTCGGTGCGCGACAGGTTGTCGCCGGTGTTCAGGTTGACGGCCTCCGCGCCGGTCGGGCAGGTGTCGGTGGCCGGGTCATAGCCCACGGTCGAGCCGTCGGCGTTCTCGATGCACTGCGGCTGCGGGGTCAGCTGGCCGAAGCCAGGGAAGGCGTCGGTGGACTTGTCGACGGGACCGCCGGCATCGACCACGAAGGTGGCGCCGGTGGCCTTCTTGTCGATGAAGTCGACCTCGGCGACCAGCCAGTGGAAGAAGGGGAAGACCTCGTCGAAGGGCGCGATGCCCTCGCCGTCGGTGGCGAAGCTCTGGTACAGGGAGCCGTCGCGCCAGCGCAGGTTCACGGCGCGGTCCGCGACCGGACCTTCGTTGGCGTCCCAGAAGCCGTCCTCGTCGGTGTCGTTGAAGATGCCGCCGATCATGCGGGTGAACCAGTTGAACACCGGCACCTCGCCGAAGTTGCAGCCGACGTGCCGGCGTTGCAGGTGCCGCCGGCGTCGACGGTGAAGCCCAGCGTGGCGATGACCACGTCCAGGTTGCTGTCCCAGACCTTGAGCTGGTAGTTGCCCGGCGGGACGCTCGGGATGCTGAAGCTGCTGCCGTTGCAGGGCGCGGCGTAGACGCCCCTGCCGATGCCCACGGTGGTGTCGTTCAGGGCGATCCAGCATTGCGGGAAATCACGGCCGCTGTAGAACTGGAAGTTCGGCGGGCGGGACATGTGCATGTCGGTGATGGTGCCGCTGACGTCCGCCGCGGTACCGCCGGTGTTCGGGGGCAGCACCGGGCCACCCGTCGGTTCCGGTCGGCCTGACGAAGCCCATGAAGACGTGCGGGCCGGGCAGGCCGAACTCGACGAACACCTGCGGCTCGTTGGCCTTGACCCAGGCGTCGATGACCTTGGTGCCCTCGAGGGTGGTGGTCTGCTGCCAGTTCTGGCCGGTCGGCGGGTTGACGATGACGCCGTACTTGCCGGGGGAGAGGTTCTTGATCAGCAGCGTGCCGGTGGCGGCGTCGGGATGGAGCGTGCCGTCGGCGCAGGTCAGGTCCTCCCGCGCCGGGCAATCACCCGGGCCGAGGAGCGGATCGTTCGTTGCGGGGTCATAGGCAGTGCCAAGCGGGTTGCCGAAGGCGTCCTGGAGGATCGGGCCGCCGTTCTGGCCGTAGCGGCCGGCCGGCTCCTCCAGCACGACGCTGAACTGGGACCAGTCCACGTGGCCGGGGTCCCCGGGCAACGGGTTCTCCTCCTCGGGCAGATCCGGGGAGCCGTTGATCGGGTAGTTGTCGTTAAACAGGTACAGGGCGATCTGCGCGGTCGGGATCGGGTGCTCCTGCACCGCGACACAGACGTTAGTCGTGCCGCCCGCCGCCCCGGTGACGACGGGCGCGCCGCTGATGCTGGCGCCCGAGTAGGGCAGCACCGACACGTAGTAGTGGCCGTTGCCCGGCACGTTGTTGATAGTCGCGGTGCTCGCGCCGACGGCCGTATTGCCGCTGAGGCCGGTGCCGTCGGTCGCCTTGGCCACCGGGTGGTGGCTGGCGTGGAAGGTCATGGACGGCGGGTAGGGGTCGCCCGGGTTTTCCGGGATCTGCACGCCGGGCACCACGGGGAAGGTCTTGTCCTCCTGCAGCAGCCAGCGGAAGCCAGGTACCGCGGTGGCGGCCGGGTCGTCGCAGTTGCCCTCGACCACGCTCAGGTTCACGGTGGCCGCCTGGGCCCCGAGGCCACATGACGAGCGGCCGCCATGCCGATCGCATAGCGGGCCGCGGTCGTCGCGGTGTTTGCGTCGTCTGCGTCTCTCTCATCTGTTCCACTCCCATCCAGCTTGTTCAGCAAGGCCTTCGAATCCAAGGTTGTGACGTGTGTCTCATTCGGCCGGAACTGTCCAGGGCCGCGGCCCCTTCAGGGGACCAACGGGCCTTTCCCGGCGACGAACGGTGCGTGACCTTGCCGGATCTTCTTGACACCGCCCGACTCGGGTCCCGAGACGCCGGCTCGCGGCGCTCCCGCACGGCGGCTCGGCAGATAAAACTGTGACACGGGTAGCAGTCTGACCGGGTCATTTGCCACGGCCTAGTGGGGTAGACCCCCCATTTTGGGGGTAGGGTTACCCTACTTTTGCGGTCGGAGGGGCACCGGGATGCGGAAAGGCGGCCGCATCGGCGGCGGTCCAGGAATGCCCCGCGCGGCGGAGTATCGCGCCGGCCAGGCAGGGAGGTATGAAGCTCTGCCCCAAATGCGGCCGCTCGCCCTGGCCGATCGTCATGGTGCTACGGAAGGAGACGCCGGGCTCGGGGCGGCATGCCGCGGGGTTCTCGACGGGCTCGGTGCGGCAGCGAAAGGCGGCGGCTGGTCGGGAAGATCGCGCCGCATCGCGGGTGGCGGCCTCTCAGCCGATCGGGGGTACGGCGCGGCGGGCAATGTTCGCGACGCTGGCGATGATATCGCCCGTCAGGTCGGCGGCCCCCTTACAGAGATACGCATCCGCGCCCGCGCGGTGCGCGGCCTCGCTATACTCTACCGTGTCGCCAAAACCGAGCATGACGATGCAGACAGCGCGATCCAGCGACCTGATGTCCCGGGCAATCGTAAAGCCGTCCGCGTCCGGTAGCGTGATATCAAGGAAGATGATCCGGGGTCCATTGGCTTCCGACTGCCTCAGGGCCTGGGCGCCGTCTTCCGCCAGATCGACCACAATGCCGGGAAAACGCGTCGCCAGAATGTCAGCAAGGGCACCGCGAAACAGGGGGTCATCCTCGACGAGCAGCGTCCTGAGCACTTGGGTCGCCTTCTCTTACCAGTGACGCCCCCATATCCAAAATAATAGGAAGCGGAGCCGCCCTGCATTTGAAGCAAAGCCTGTCGCGGGTTGGGCCGCATTCCGTCCGGACCGAATTGGCACCGAGAATAGCAGCCGCGGCACCTGGGGTAAGGTGGGTTATCTCCCCATTTTTCGGCGCCGTAACCCTACCCATGCAGGTCCAGTTGCAAGCGAAAATCGAGGTTTCGATGACCGCCCGGCCGATGCGCGCGGCTCCCCCCGACGTCGTCCCGGATCAGGGAAACATGGCGGAGGCACCGGGTGCATAACGAGAAGCCACACAGGGTCCGTATCGTTATCGCCGAGGATCACGCCCTTTTTCGGCACGGCCTGCGTTCATTGATCGAGTCGCGGAACCCTGACTACGAGATCGTCGGAGAGGTCGAGGACGGACAGCAGGCGATCGATACGGTGTTGGAGCTCAAACCGGACCTGGTCTTCATGGACTTGTCCATGCCCAGCGTGCCGGGACCGGAGGCCATACGGGCCATAAAGCAACAGCTCGCCGGCGTGAAGATCATCGTCATCACCGCCCATCGGTCCGAGGACCACGTTCACTCGTCGCTCGACGCGGGGGCCGACGGTTACGTGCTGAAGGACGACACGCACCAGGACGTTACGCAGGCCGTTCGGGCGGTCTTGCGGGGTAACAAATTCCTGAGCCCCGGCGTCGGCAACGTCATTGTCTCGCAACTGCGGACCAACGCCGCCGAGGACTCAACGGCACGGCCGTGGGACACGCTCACAAGCCGAGAGCGCCAGGTCCTAAAGCTGGTCGCCGAGGGACGGACGAACCGCGAGGTAGCGGAACGCCTGTCGATCAGCGCAAGAACGGTCGAGAAACACCGGGCGTCGGTGATGACGAAGCTTAACCTGCGCAGCGCCTCCGACCTGACGGCCTATGCCATCGCGAAGAATCTTTTGGAGTCGCTGTAAGCCGTGCGCGGAGACGGGGTCGTCCATCAGCAAACGGCTTTATCGGCGTAGCGAGAGGCCAGCGGCGGCGCGCCGGCCTGACTCCGCGGGCCCTACCAGCGTCCGGTCACCGGCAGGTCATCCGCCAAACCAAAGGGCGCGCTCTCGACGTCCAGGCCCTTCGTCCAGCTGAAGCTGCCGTCGGCGTCGAGGTAGAAGACCCGGGTGCTCGGACGCCACACGCCGATTTCGTCCAAGCCATCTCCGTTCCAGTCGCCGCTCAGCGGAATGTCGGTGCTCATGCCGAAAGACGCGCTGAGATCGATGCCGACGTCCCAACCGTGGTTTCCGTTCAAATCGAGGAAGAATTGCCCGCTAGCCGGGCGCCAGACGCCGATGTCGTCGATGCCGTCGGCGTCCCAATCTCCGGCGAGCGGCAGATCCGTGCTCAGGCCAAAGGGCGCGCTCAGGTCCGTGCCTGGGTCCCACGTCTGGTTTCCGTTCAGATCGAGGTAGAAGTAGCCCGTACTTGGACGCCAGACGCCGATGTCGTCGATGCCATCCCCGTCCCAGTCCCCGCTCAGCGGGAGGTCGGTGCTCACGCCGAAGGGCACGATCACGTCGCCGCCCGCGGCGCCGTCCCAAAGGTCATTCCCGTTTGCGTCGAGGTAAAAGCTGCCGGTGGTCGGGCGCCAAACGCCAATCTCGTCGATGCCATCGCCGTTCCAGTCCCCACTCAGCGGGAGGTCGGTGCTTACGCCGAAGGGCACGACGACGTCGCCGCTCGCGGTGCCGTCCCATTGATCGTTTCCGTTGGCGTCGAGGTAGAAGCTATGAGCAATCGGGCGCCAGACACCCAGCTGGTCGACGGCTGCAGGTGTGACGGGCCCGCCGGCGGCGCCAAAGGTGAAGTCGTCGGCGAAGATGTACAGCGCCTGACCGATCTTGCCCTCCAACTCCCGGAACTGAAACTTCCTGAAACTCGACGTGCTGACCACGCCCATGAACTGGTGCCCGGTGCCGGCCAGCTTCGCGAGCTCGATCTGGGCGCCGTCGTCGAGCACGATGGCGATGCTGGCCCCGGCGAATCCGCTGAAGTACCCGCCGGCGCCCAGCAGCCCGGGCTCGCCGTCGAGCAGGGTCCCGGTCACCCCGTCGTGGTAGAGGCAGGGCTCAGGGGGGTTGTCAATGTCGCACTGGGTGGGGGTGCCGGTCGCCAACCCGTGCTTGGGATCATACACACCCCAGGTCCCGCTGCGCGCCGCCCCGGTGCTGGTGGAAATGCCGTTGGTCAGGGGGTAGTTGGTGGTCCAGACGATCCCCTTGCTGGTAACGCTCGGCAAGGTGTTCACGCTCGTAGGGCTGACCGTGCGAGCGCCGCCCCAGACGGCATCGCTCTCGAAGCCCTCGACGAAGGTGTCAGTGGTGAGCGCCTGCAGCTGCGCCAAGTAGTCAGCGCGATTCAGGCAGACGAACAGATCGGGCCCGCCGGTGCAGGCCGCGGCAGCGGGACCGCCGACCGCCCACAACAAGGGGGCGAGGCAGACAGCGACAAACCCTTGCGTGTGCGTGGCGCTCATGATCATCCTGTTGAATGTTTGCGGTGATGTATCGCCCGATCGACTGGAGATGGCCGAATCTTATCGGGCCACCTGCTGTCCGTCGGCCAGAACGGCATTTTTGTCGGAGCGGCCGGGGGGACGATTGGCGTGTAGAGAACGAATCCCTTGTGCATCATACCTCGTGTTATTTAATGACTTGAGAGTAGCGTAAGCACCCGATCGGTGCCTCTCGTTACCCGCATTGCGCCGCGCAACAACCCTACACGCGGGATAATGAACCGACGCAAGATAGCCATCCCTTGACCCAATGCAATGAATTGTTTTCCCGGCGGGCGTCTAATAGGTAGCTCGTCGGCCGGCAACGACGTGGCGCACCGAGCGCAAACGGCAGCACCGGCGTCCAGGCCCCGTTACGACCGAAGCAACCGTTATGAAACTCTGCCCGAAGTGCGGCCGCTCGCCCTTGCCTTTCGTCATGGTGTTACTGGTGGCCAGCGTCTCGGCCTTCATGACCTGGCTCACGCTGGGCCTCTCGGTGACCGAGGAGAGGCCGCGCCTGGTCGCGGGGCTGGCGGTTTTCCTCATCGTCGGCGCTACCGTGCTGCACTACGTGCTCTCGTGTCTGAGGCGCCACTGCCGCCACGGCGTTCACGACCACCGCAAGCCGGGTGTCGCCGGTTGAACCGTATTGGGAATATCGAGCCTGCGCCCGGTCAGCCCCGATGGGTAACCCGATCCCGCAGATAGACGGGTAGGGCCTGCTCGGCCGGGACCAGACGCCCGGCGCGCGCCTCGGTGACGGCCAGCAGGGCGACGTCCAGCGCCTCGCAGACGGCGTCCGGACCCGTCCCTACAAGCGCCGCAGCGCAGCGGGCGTGCAGCCGATCCGAGTAGGCCGCCCAGCCGGACCCGATCCCGAACCAGCCGCCGCCGTCGGGCACGCAAACCTGCTCGGGGGCGCAGACGCACTCCTCGCAGACGGGCTCGGCGCAACCTTCGGCCTCAACCTCGAAACAGCCCCAGTACACCTCGTCCATGCGCGCGTCGAGCGCGGTCAGCACTCGCCGCTGACCGCCGGTGCGGAAACGCCCGTGGGCCAGCGCCGCCAGCGTCGAGACCCGGGCCACCGGCAGGTCGGCGCCGAACGCGACCCCCTGGGCCACGGCGGCCGCGATGCGCACACCGGTGAAGGACCCCGGCCCGCGCCCGAAGGCAAGGGCGTCGAGATCACGGATGCCGAGCCCGGCCGAATCGAGCAGGGACTGCATCATGCCGAGAATCAGCTGGCCGTGGCGCCGGGGCGCGACCTCGATCAGCTGGTCGCGCTCGGTCCCGCGGATCAGGGCCGCCGAGCAGGCGGGGCCGGAGGTGTCGATGGCGAGAAGCTTCATGGAAAGGAAGGCGCGGCCCGCGGGCGTGGAGCTGATACCGGAAGAGCGCCGCTATTCTAGCGGTTGCGCCCGGAGGAAAGGGACTTGAACCGAGGATCGGCCCGGCGCCGGCGAGCAGAAAGGGTCTCAGAACCGGGTAATCGCCGTCCCGGCCGCCGGGTCGGCTTGCCGCGCGGGCGTCCCGGGCGCCGCGCCGCGCTCGGCGCGCTCGAGCTCGACAAGGAATGCCTCCGGCGGCGACAGCAGCCAACCGCGGAAGGCGGGGTCGAGCGGCCCCGCGCACCGGCGCGGGGGGGCGTCCTCGGAGAGCTCGACGACGAACAGCCCTTCGCGGCCGCCTACCGCCTGGGGGTCCGCCAGCATCGACTGCTCGGCCCACTTGCGAAGCCCGCCGGTCAGGGCGCCGCTGCGGGCGGCCGGGCCCGGCACCCGGGCGGCCAGCCCGAACAGGAGCTGCTGCTTGTACTCGGTCGCCGGGTCGACCCTGCGGGCCGGGCCGTCGGTCGGCCCGGCGCCCTGCCCCTCCGGCCGGCGGCGAACCATCAGGTAGACGAACAGCTCGTGCAGGTCGCTCCAGGCATGGCGGGACAGCGCCGTTGCCCAGAGCGCCGAGTATCGAATCTCGCGGTCGAAGAACCGGAACAGGTTGCGAACGATCCAGTCGCGCTTCAGCGCCTGGTCGCCGTCCGTTACCGGGTAGCAGCGGTCGAGCTGGTACAGGGTCTGCTTCAGGCCGACGAACATCTGACGGTAGAGTCGCTGCTCCAGGGTGACGCCGCCGCGCCTAACGCCCAGCGGTTGACCGGGCGTCGGCCAGGGCTTCGGCAGGCCGGCGCAGGTCTTGAGCAGCGGCGACTTGAGGAAGCGCAGGACCGACACCCGCCGCGACGGCGAGACGTCCGCGCGGCGCAACGCATCGAGCGCCAGCAACAGGGCCGGACCGGCGCGCCGAACCCCGGCCGCGCGCAGTCCGGCCAGCCAGTCGCCCAGGGCCTCGGAACCGGGGTCGAGGCGCTGGCCGCTCAGGATGCCCGGCGGGAGGGTCGGGAGGGTTCTGGAGGCTTCCGGGGGCATGGCTCCGCGCTCACGGCGCCGACGATCGCTGGGTCTCGGCGCCACACTTGATTCTTCCAAGGATGCTAGCGCGCCGCGGGAGGCGACGAGTGTTGAGTCGTCCGCAGTTCCGGCAGCGCGAGACCTGGATTACGCCGCACTTGATCCAGGCTACGGCACCAGGTCTGCGCCTTGGCGGTTCAAAAGCTCTTTCGGGGATCAGACATCACCCTCGACCGCGTCCGGCGACGCGGCCCCCTCGAAGAACGCGCGCACGTCGTCTATCTCCCTGGTCCGCGCCATCGGCGGCAGGCTCGCGAGGAAGGTGTGCCCGTACGATTGGGACAGGATCCTGGGGTCGCAGACCACGAGCACGCCGCGGTCCCCGGCGCCCCGGATCAGGCGTCCGGCCCCCTGCTTGAGCGCGATGACCGCCTGGGGCAGCTGGTAGTCCCGAAACGGGTTACCGCCGCGCTGGCGCAGGGCGTCGATGCGGGCGGCCAGAACGGGGTCGCCGGGCGAGGCGAACGGCAGGCGGTCGATGATGACGCAGGATAGGGCCTCGCCGCGGACGTCCACCCCCTCCCAGAAGCTCGAGGTGCCCAGCAGGACCGCGTTGCCGTGCTCGCGGAAGCGCTCCAGCAGCTCGGCCCTGGGCGCCGTGCCCTGAACCAGGATCGGGTAGTCGACCCGGCCCTCGAGCCCCGCCGCGGCCTCCCGCAAGGCCCGGTGGCTGGTGAACAGCAGAAAGGCGCGGCCGCGGCTGTAACCGATCAGCTCGCTGGCCAGCGCGAGCACCCCGGCATTGAATCCCGGGTCCGAGGGCTGAGGCAGCCCGCGGGGAACCAGCCACAGGGCCTGCCGGGCATAGTCGAACGGGCTCTCCCAACGTTCGGTTCGGGCACCATCGATGCCGAGCCGGCGCGAGAAGTGCTCGAAGCTGTCCCCCACGGCCAGCGTCGCGGACGTGAATATCCAGGCCGCCCGGTGGCGGGCCATCTGGGCGCGGAAAACCTCGGCGACGTCGAGCGGCGTCTGGTGCAGCCGAAAGCCGCGACCCTGGGTCTCGAACCAGCGTACCCGGTCCTGCGCCTCGCTGCCCCCCAGCTCCAGCAGGCGGGCCGACAGGTCGCCGGCGCGACCCAGGCAGGCGTCGAGGCCCTTGCCCCGGCCCTCCAGCGCCCGCAGCCCGTCGGCGAGGATCTGCAGCTGCCGCTGGACGGACTCCAGCGCGCGGTTGACCCCGGGGTCCCGTTCGATCTCGCCCCAGGCCCCGCGCCGGTCGCTGTCGCCGAGACGCAGACGCAGGTCCTGGACGGCCCGCCGGAAACCGGCGGCGCGTTCCGGGAGCTGGGGCGCATCGCCCGCCTCCCGCTGGTACTCCAGCTCCGTGTCGCGCGCCAGGTCCAGCAGCTGCCGCCCGCTGACCGAGACGCCGAAGAAGCTGGCCGCCACCTCGGGTAGCTGGTGGGCCTCGTCGAGGATGAAACAGTCGGCGCCGGGCAGGATCTCGCCGAACCCCTCGTCTTTCAGGGCCAGGTCGGCGCAGAACAGGTGGTGGTTGATCACTACCAGCTCCGCCGCCTGCGCCTCGCGGCGGGCGGCCACCAGATGGCACTCCTGCCAATCGGGACACTGCTGGCCGAGACAGTTGTCGCTGGTGGAGGTCACCGCGGGCCAGACCGGGGCGTTCTCGGGGATCGGGAGCTCGGCGATGTCGCCGCGCCGCGTGGACCTGGACCACTCGCGGACCCGGCGCAGCTGAGAGCGCTGCGCCGGCTCCAGCCGCGAGGCATCCTCCAGGGCCAGCTTCAGGCGGTGGCGGCAGAGGTAGTTGGCCCGGCCCTTGAGCAGTGCGGCGCGCACCGGGAGCCCCAGCGTCTCCCTAACCACGGGAAGATCGCGATGAAACAGCTGGTCCTGGAGGTTGCGGGTGCCGGTCGAGACCAGTGCCTTGCGCGGGGAAAGCAGGGCCGGTACCAGGTAGGCAAAGGTCTTGCCGGTTCCGGTACCCGCCTCGCAGATCAGGGCGCCGCCGGCGTCCATGACCTCGGCGACGGCCTCCGCCATCGCCTGCTGGGGCGGCCGGGGACTGAAGCCCGGAAGCCGGGCCGCGAGCATCCCCTGCGACCCGAAGACATCGGCAATTCGGGTCATGCTCCTGTCGGGGAGTTGAGTGCCCCCGCCGGGGATCCGGTCAGCCGCCGCCGGCCCGGCGTTCGGCCTCGCTGGCACCGGCGGTGTCGCCGGCCCGGCGCTTGGCCTCGGCGATAATCCGCCAGTTGTCCTGCTTCAGACCCGCCTGGGAGCCCGCGAGGTCGTTGGATCGCGCCGCCAGATTGCCGGCCTGGGAGGACATACCCTGTTCCATCCGTACCCGTGCCAGCCGGTTCCAGAGATAGGCCTGGCGGGGCTCGATGCGCAGCGAACGCTCCAGCGTCGCGGCGGCGCCCGCGTAGTCGCCGGACTGCCGCTGCTGCTCGGCCTGACGAGCCAGCGAATCGGCCGCGGGCGCGAGCCCGGGCACCAGCGTCGCCTGGGGCTCGGGCGCCGGCGGCGCCGCGGCGACCTGGGTCGCGGGCGGAGCCGGTGCCGCGGCGGGTGCCGGCGGTGGCGCCTCGACCACCGGCTTGGGGGCTGGCTTGGGGGCCGGGGCGGCCGTTGCAGGCGCGGGCTTTGGCGCTGGGGCGACTGCCGGCTTCGGCGCGGGGGCAGCCGTGGCGACCTGCTGCGGCTTCGGCGCCGGGGCGCCGGGCTTAGCCGTCTGCGCGGGCGCTGCCGCCGGCGGCGTTGTCGGGGCCGCCGGTGCGGCGGCGGGCTCGGCCGGCGGCTCGGGCTCGGTACCCGGCTCCTGGTAGGCGTAGACCTGAGTCCCCTGCTTTTTGACCGGGGCCGGAGCGGCCTTGGGCAGGGGCTCGGGGGCCGGCGGCGGCTCGGCAACCGGCTCGCGCGGGGTCACGCTGACCACGGGCGCCGGCGGTCCCTGGCGCGGCTCGGTCGCGCAGGCGACCAGTCCAAGAAGAGTCACAACAAGGAAAAGCGCTCTGGACATCAGTTGTAAAAATCACGCATGAACAGGTTTTCGTTACGGGGCTTGGGCTTGGGCTTCGGCTTGGGCGCTGGCTCGGGCTCCGGACGCTCGGATGGATCGGCCTGGGCCACCTTTTCGGTGTCGCCTCCACGGCCGTCCCCGCCGCCGCCGGGCTTCTTGCCGCCGCCCCCGCCGCAGGCGGCCGATCCGGACGCGCTGTTCCCGATATAGGGCACGGCGGAACCACCGCAGGCGCTGGACAACACGACCCCTTCCGGAGGGAACTCGGACAGTGGCTCGTTCTCCAGGGCGAGCATGACGTCGCCCCAGACCTTCAGCGCGCCGGCGCCGCCGGCCAGCCCCATGGGCTTGTAGTCGTCGCGTCCGACCCAGACCACGGCGACCTTGTCGCCGCTAAAGCCGGCAAACCAGCTGTCGCGCATGTCGTCGGTGGTGCCGGTCTTGCCCGCCATGGTGAGCCCCGCGGGCAGCTGCGCGCCGAGCCACTTGGCCGTGCCCTGTTTGACCACCTGCTGCATGGCCCAGGTGGTCAGATAGGCGGCCCTGGGGTCCACGACCGCCTGCACGGACAGCGGATAGCGGTTCAACGGACGCCCGCTGGAGTCCATGACCTCGCGGATCGCCCGCAGCGGCGCGCGGTAGCCGCCGGCGGCGATGGTCTGGTACATCTGCGCGACCTCGAGCGGCGAAAGCGACACCGAGCCAAGCAGAATCGCCGGCACCTTGGTGATCCGCCGCTGGGCGCCGAGCTGGTAGAGGGTATCCGCCACCTTGCCGATGCCGAGGCTCAGGCCCAGGTTCACCGTCGCCAGGTTCAGCGAGCTCGAAAGCGCCCGGTAGAGCGGCACCGAGCCGTAGACCCGATGGTCGTAGTTTTTCGGGGTCCACCACTTGTCACCGACGCGCTTGCTTATCGGCCGGTCCTCGATGCTGGTGGTCAGCGTATAGCGGTTCGGCTCCGACAGGGCGGTGAGGTAGATCGCCGGCTTGACCAGGGACCCGATCGAGCGCACCGCATCGATCGCGCGGTTGAACCCGGCGTAGCCGGCCTCGCGGCCCCCGGTGAGCGCCAGCACCTCGCCTTGGGCCACCGAGGTAATGACCATCGCGGTCTCCAGCGTGCCGGCCTTCATGCGGCGGGACTTCTCGAGCTCGCTCAAACGCGCCGGCACGGCCTGCTCGACCGTGGCCTGGGCCAGCGGGTCCAGGGTCGTGAAGATGCGCAGGCCCTCGGAGCGCAGGTCCTCGTCCCGGTAGTCCCGCTGGAGCTGTCGGCGGACCAGCTGGATGAAGTCCGGGTACTCCCCGGTCGGGCGGCCGCCGCCTTCGCGCAATACGATCGGCGTGGCCTTGGCGCGCTCGGCGTCGGCGGCGGCGATCACGCCGTCGCGCGCCATGATGTCGATGACCAGATTCCGCCGCTGGAGCGCCGCCTCGGGGCGCCGCCGAGGGTCCAGATTCGACGGCGCCTGCACCAGGCCCACCAGCAGAGCGGTCTCGGCGATGCCGAGCTCGGCGAGCGAGCGGTTGAAATAGAAGCTGCTCGCGAGCCCGAAGCCGTGGATGGCACGGCTCCCGTCCTGGCCAAGATAGATCTCGTTGGCATAGGCCTCGAGGATCTCGTCCTTGCTGTAGCGGCGCTCGAGCAGCGCCGACATGTAGGCCTCGTTGAGCTTGCGCTTCAGCGTCCGGTCCGACGACAGGTAGAAGTTCTTGACCAGCTGCTGAGTCAGGGTGCTGGCGCCTTCGACCACGCCGCCGGCCTGCAGGTTGTGGTAGGCGGCCCGCAGCACGCCCCGCGGGTCGACGCCCATGTGACTGTAGAAGCTCCGGTCCTCGACAGCCAGCAGGGTCCGGACCAGCAGGTCCGGGATCTCCTTGCGGCGCAGCAGCACCCGGTCCTCGTTGTGGGTGGGATAGATGCTGGCGATCAACGCGGCCTCGAGCCGCACCAGGGCCGGCTCGGGCCCGCCGCCGGCATCGGCGAGCACGCCGACCCGCCCGTCGGTCAGCTGGATGTCCAGCGTGCGCGCCGGCTCCTCGCCGTCCCAGAACCGGAATGCTCGCGTGCTGACCCGAAAATGATCGCCCTCGAGGGAATAGGTGCCCGGCGCCGACGGCGAGGCGACCGGACGATAGCCCAGGCGCTCCAGTTCGCCCTTGAACTGTTCGGTCGACAGGGGCCGGCCCGCGTAGAGCTCGAGCGGTCGGGCATAGACCCGGGCCGGCAACGCCCAGCGCTTGCCCTCGAACTTACCCCGCACGACCCGGTCGAGATGGACGCCGTAAAGAATGCCGGCGAGGCCCACGCCGATTGCGATCAGCAGGACCCAGCGCAGCAGGAATCCGCCCAGGCTGCGGCGCCGGCGCACGGGTGCGCGACCGCGGGCGCGGGGACGACGACTCGTCATGGCGCGCCGCGGCCCCCGCATCGGGGCACGGACAGAACGGCTTCGGCGGCGCGGCGAGGGTTTACTTGAAACATCGGGTACTTAGAGGATCGCGATCGCAAGATCGAAGCGTGCAATGGTCCCATTTGCCGGCGCTACGCACAACCTCTCAAATGCGCGCCAGGCCGAAAACAGGCCAGTCGGCTCAGGTCTTGATCCCGACCCCGCGGCGCAGCAGGCTGAGGCTGAATGCAGTCAGCACCAGGATGAAGAACAGGATGGTCGCGAAGGCGACACCGAGCGGAATGTCGCTGACGCCGTGCAGACCGTAGCGGAAGCCGTTGACCATGTAGAGCACCGGGTTCGCCAGCGACACGCGCTGCCAGAGCTCCGGCAGCAGCTCGATGGAGTAGAAGACCCCGCCCAGATAGGTCAGCGGCGTCAGCACGAAGGTCGGGACGATCGAGATGTCGTCGAAGCTGTTCGCATAGACCGCGTTGATGAAACCGCCGAGCGAGAACAGGATCGCGGTCAGCAGGAACACCAGCAGCGTGATCGCGTAGCTGTGGACCTGGATGTCGGTAAAGGCCAGCGACACGGCGACCACGGCGGCCCCGACCACCAGCCCGCGCGCCACGCCACCGCCCACGTAACCGGCCAGGATCACCCAGTTCGGCGCCGGGGAGACCAGCAGCTCCTCGATGTAGCGGGAGAACTTGCTGCTGTAGAACGACGACACGACGTTGGCGTAGGAGTTGGTGATCACCGCCATCAGGACCAGCCCGGGAACGATGAAGTCCAGGTAGGGCAGACCGTCCATGGTGCCGATCCGCTCGCCGATCAGCCGGCCGAAGATCACGAAGTACAGCATGGTCGTGATCGCCGACGGCAGCACGGTCTGGACCCAGATGCGCGAGAAGCGCAGGACCTCCTTGGTCAGGATGGTCTTGAAGGCGACCCAGTAGCGGGACCAGCGGCTCACGCGCCCCTCCCCGGCCGCGCTCCGGTGCCCGTCGACCATGTCCAGAAACAGCCGCTCGAGCCGGTTCTGCTTGTTGCGCAGGCTGATCACCTCGATGCCGTTGCGCGACAGGGCCTCGAACAGGCCGTTGATGGTGTGCTCCCGGCTCATCTCGACCTCGAGGGTGCAGTCGTCCAGGTGCTGCAGCACGAACCCGCCCAGCTGCGGCAGGTCGGAGACCCGCCCTTTGAGGTTCAGCACGAAGGTCTCGGTGCGCAGCCTGCCCAGCAGCTCGCCGACGCTCGTTCGCTCGGCGATCTCACCATGGTTGATGATGGCGATGTTGCGGCACAGGCTCTCCGCCTCTTCCAGGTAGTGGGTGGTGAGGATGATGGTGGTGCCCGCCCGGTTGATCTCGGGCAGGAAGTCCCACATGGATCGGCGGATCTCGATGTCCACCCCGGCGGTGGGCTCGTCCAGGATCAGCAGCCGCGGCTCGTGCACCAGCGCGCGGGCGATCATCAGCCGCCGCTTCAGGCCGCCGGAGAGCTTGCGCATCTCGGTGTCGCGCCGGTCCCAGAGGTCGAGCTGCCGGAGATAGCGCTCGGCCCGCACCCGGCCCTCGCGACGCGCGATGCCGTAGTAGCCGGCCTGGTTCAGGACCACCTCGATGACCGGCAGGAACAGGTTGAAGTTGAACTCCTGGGGCACCAGGCCGATGCAGGACTTCACGCCCTCGGGGTCCTGATCCAGGTCGTACCCGAACACCTCGACCCGTCCGCTGGTCTTGTTCACCAGCGAGGCGACGATGCCGATCAGGGTCGACTTGCCGGCGCCGTTCGGCCCCAGCAGCGCGAAGAAGTCCCCCTCGCCGACAGTCAGATCCACGCCCTTGAGCGCCTGGAACCCACCCGCGTAGGTCTTGGTCAGCTGTCGGGCGTCGAGGGCGAGGGTCATGGTATGGCTGGGGCCGGGGCGATTGTGCGGACCGGGTAAGCTAACGGCCCGCCTGCCCGTTTTCAACCGGACCGCGGCCGGCGCCGCTTGTCGCCTCGATTCCGCCGACCAGGATCGGGGGGAGCCGGCGTCTTCGCGGACAACGGGCTCGGGCGGGTATACTTGGCGGCTTTTACCCGAAGCCAGAGGCCCCTCATGGATCCATTCCTGTTGTTGAAGGCCGCCATACTCGGCGTCGTCGAGGGACTGACCGAGTTCCTGCCGATCTCCAGCACCGGTCACCTGATCATCGCCGGCGACCTGCTGGGCTTCAACGACGAGCGGGCCAAGGTGTTCCAGATCGCGATCCAGCTCGCGGCCATCCTCGCCGTGGTCTGGGAGTACCGGGTCAAGATCGGGCAGGTGCTGGTGGGCCTGCCGTCGGACCGGGGCGCGCAGCGCTTTGCGCTGAACCTGATCGTCGCCTTCATGCCCGCGGCGATTCTTGGCCTGCTGCTGTCCGGGACGATCAAGGCGCATCTCTTTAACCCCATCAGCGTGGCCACGGCCTTCATCGTCGGCGGCCTGCTGATCATCTGGGCCGAGCGCCGCGAGCACCGGGTGCGCGTCTTCAGCGTCGACGACATGACCTGGAAGGACGCCCTGAAAGTGGGCTTCGCCCAGTCGCTCGCGCTGATCCCGGGCACGTCCCGATCCGGCGCGACCATCATCGGCGGCCTGTTCTTCGGCCTGGAGCGCCGCACGGCGACCGAGTTCTCGTTCTTCCTGGCTATCCCGACCATGGTCGCGGCGACCTCCTACGACGTGCTCAAGCACCGCGACCTGTTGAGCGTCAGCGACATACCGCTGTTCGCGGTCGGGGGCATCACGTCGTTCGTCGCGGCCTTCATCGCCGTGCGCGGCCTGCTGCGCTACATCAGCCACCATGACTTCATGATCTTCGCCTGGTACCGCATCGCCTTCGGTATCCTGGTCCTGGTGACCGCGCACTTCGGGTTGGTGAACTGGTCCCAGGGCGGCTGACCCGCCTCACGGCCGGGACGATCCGGCGATGGAATCCCTCGACATCGCCCTGGTGCTGTTCGCGGTCGCCGTGATCGCCGGGTTCGTCGACTCGATGGCCGGCGGCGGCGGGCTGATCGCCATCCCGGCGCTGCTCTGGTCCGGGCTCGGCCCGCTCGAGACACTGGCGACCAACAAGGCCCAGGCGGTGTTCGGCAGCGGCACCGCGGCGCTGAACTTCATCCGCCGGGGTGCCGTGGACCTGCGCGGCTCGCTGTTCGCCGTGGCCTGTACCTTCGTCGGCGCGGCGGCCGGGGCCCTGCTGGTCCAATGGATCGACAGCGCCTTTCTGGAGCGACTGATCCCACTGCTCCTGATCGGCTTCGCGTTCTATTTCCTGTTCTCGCCCCGGGTCTCGGACCTCGACTCGCACCAGCGGATCGGCGGACCCTTGTTCGCGCTGACCGTGGGTCTCGGTGCCGGCTTCTACGACGGCTTTTTCGGCCCCGGCACGGGCACCTTTTTCGCGATGGGCTATGTCGCGCTGCTCGGCTACAACCTGAGCCGGGCGACCGCGCACAGCAAGCTGCTGAACTTCACGAGCAACCTGGCCGCCCTGCTGTTTTTCCTGGCCGGCGGCCATATCGTCTGGGCCACCGCGGGGGTGATGGCCGCCGGTCAGCTGATCGGTGCCTGGCTTGGCTCGCACCTGGTGCTGCGGCACGGCACGCGGCTGGTGCGGCCGGTGCTGGTCGCCTCCTCGATTCTGGTCTCCGGCAAGCTGTTGCTCGATCAGCTGGGCGCCGATTGAAGAACCTCCGGCCGCCGAATTACCCACCATGAACCCGACCCCGGTCCCCGACGCCGCCGCCCGCCTCCGCCTCCACGGCTATGCCGCGGCGGTGTTTCTCAGCTCGGCCCTGCTGCTGGTGCTGGAGATCGTTGCCGGGCGGCTGATCGCGCCCTACGTCGGCGTCTCGCTCTACACCTGGACGTCGATCATCGGCGTCATCCTCGCCGGGCTCTCGCTCGGCAACTGGCTCGGGGGGCTCTGGGCCGACGCCCGGGGATCGGCGCGAAGCGCCGGCCTGGTGCTCGCCGCCGGCGGGGTCTACTGCATCCTGAGCCTCGCCCTGCTGGAGTCCGCGGGCCGTCTGGTTCAGACGCAGGGGTTCAGCCTGCTCGGGGCCAGCTTCCTGCTGGCGGCGGTGCTTTTCTTCATGCCCGCGCTGCTGATCGGGGTGGTCACGCCGCTGCTGACGACGCTCGCGTTGCGGCTCGACCCGCGGACGGGGCACGTGGTCGGCCGGATGCACGCGCTGGCGGCCGTGGGGAGCATCGCCGGGACCTTCGCCGCGGGCTACTGGCTGGTCCAGAGCTTCGGCAGCCGAGCGGTGGTGCTGGGCTGCGGGCTGGCGCTGCTCGCGTTGGCCCTGCCTTTCCTGCGCGGCACCCGCGGCGCCGCGGCGCTGCTGCTGGCCGCCGGCGCCGGGACCCTGGTCTGGCAGCGCGACGGACTCGCGACCGCCTGCGAGCGCGAGAGCGCCTATTTCTGCATCCGGGTCGCCGACCACAGCGCGGACGCGCCGTTCGGCGAGGCCAGAGGGCTGGTGCTCGACCATCTGCTGCACGGTATCAACCACGCGGAGCTTCCGGAGCTGTTGATCGCCCCCTACGTCCAGGCCCTCGACGAGCTGGTCTACGCCCATTTCGGGGAACGCTACGACCAGGGACTCGACTGGTTCTTCGCCGGCGGAGGCGCCTACTCGCACCCCCGCGCGGTGCGGGCGCTGAGCCCCGCCTCGCGGGTCACGATCGCCGAGCTGGATCCCGAGGTGACGGCGGTCGCTACGGAGCGGCTGTTTCTGGATCCCAAGGGCCTGCGCATCCTGCACCAGGATGCGCGCCTGGCACTGGGCCGCGAGCCCGAGGCCAGCCTGGACGTGGTGGTCGGCGACGTCTTTCACGACGTCGCGGTGCCCTACCATCTGGTGACCCGCGAGTTCGCGGCCCTGGTGCGCTCGCGACTGACCGCCGACGGCATCTACGCCATGAACCTGGTCGACGCCTTCCCGGACCCCCGGCTCCTGAAGGCGGTCGTCAAGACCCTGCGCACGGAGTTCGTCAGACGGACGTCTGGATGGAGGGCCCGCCCGAGGCGAGCCGCGTGACCTTCGTCATCACGGCGACCAACGCGGGTCGGCTGCCGGAGAGAGTTCTCTCAGACGGACGTCTGGATGGAGGGCCCGCCCGAGGCGAGCCGCGTGACCTTCGTCATCACGGCAACCAACGCGGGCCGGCTGCCCGATGTGGTCGCCGCGCGCGGGGGGCTCCCGCGCCGCTGGAGCCGGGTCACCGATATGCTCGACAGATTCGGAACGCCGATGGACGCGGTGCCGCTGCTGACTGACGACTACTCCCCGGTGGAAAGCCTGATCGCGGACCTGCTCATCGGTCCGAACGACTGATGCGGAACGGTCAGCCGGCGGCGCCCGGCGGCGCCCGCGCCTCCAGCGCCGCCCCCGAGAGCCATAACAACGACGGCTCGTCCCCGTCCCCCAGCTCGCCGTCCTTCAGCAGCAGCACGCCGTCATCGACGCCCCAGCTCGCGACACCCTGATCGATGTCCGGGACCGGCGGTGACTCGGCTTCGCCCGCGCCCTTTGCCACCCGCCGCTCGACCCACCAGCGCATCAGGTCGTGATAGGCGGGCTGATAGAGCACCTTCACCGCCCGCAGACCCCCTCCAGCAAAGAACAGGGTCACGGACCGGGCCGGGATGCCGTCGAAGGAGCCTATCTGGGCGGCGCACAGCCGATCGCCGAACGGACTTGGAGCCGCGGCGCACTCCAGCTCGATGTCGGGAAACGACTCACGGAGCTCGGTCTCGGTCGTACCGCCCTGAAAGCGGTCGAGCGCGGCGTTGAGATTCGGCTTGCCGAGGATGTACATCAACGCCAGATCCGTGCGGCGTTGGCCGTCCTGCGTGAGTACCAGCCAGTAGATGGGGCCGATGACCATCGCCAGTATCAGCAACGTCTTGTATAACGGCGGAAGCTTGAGGTCTTTTCTCATTGCCCTATTCTACCTTTAGAGGACAGCCTTACGACGGGAGATCTGCGACCGATTGCACGACGGCTACGCCGTCCCTCCCGGCCGCGCGACGCCTTTCCTGGGCTTTACATCGTGAGCGTCTCACTGACCATCGACCAACTGACCAGCGCGCTGATTTCGGACCGGTTGCGGCCGACGAGCTGCCGCCGGGTGCCGGCGATCGAGCGCCCGGGGTTCGAGTCTCCGACGGCCCGGAGGGCGGCCGTGCTGCTGCCCCTGTTCCGGCTCGACGGCGACTGGCGACTGCTGTTCATCCGACGTGCCGAGCATGAGCGCGACCGCCACAGCGGCGAGGTCGGCTTCCCCGGCGGGCGCTGGGAGCCCGTTGACCGGGACTGCGCCGCGACCGCCCTGCGCGAGGCCCGGGAGGAGATCGGCCTGCATCCCTCGCGCGTGACCCTGCTCGGCGAGCTACGACCGTTCCGAACCGTGAGCAACTTCCTGGTCACGCCGGTCGTTGGTTACGTACCCTGGCCGCAGACTCTGACGCCGGACCCCGCGGAAGTCTCCCGCGTCTTCAGCATCCCACTCGGGTGGCTCGACGACCCGGTCCATCACCGGGTCAGCGTCTGGCCTTCCGCCGATCACCCCGAGGCGCGGGACGTGGTGTTCTTCGACCCGTTCGACGGGGAGCGCCTGTGGGGTATCAGCGCGAGGATTACGCTGGACTTCCTCCAATGCCTCAGGACGGCTTGAACCCGGCGCACCGAGCCCGAGCCAAACGAACCTTGAATCCGGAGCCTACTCGCCATGCCCGTCAGCGACGAATACCAGAGCCATGTACGCGAGCTCCTCGCGCCGTTCGAGCCGCTGCGCCTGAAGCGCATGTTCGGCGGCGTCGGCATCTACTCGGACGACCTGTTTTTCGGCATTCTGGCCGAGGACCAGCTCTACCTGAAGACCGACGCCGTCAACCGCCCGGACTTCGAGCGGCTCGGGCTCCAGCCCTTCACGCACACCCGCAAGGACGGGCGTTCCATCGCCATGAGCTATTTCCCGCCCCCGGCGGACGCCCTCGACGACCCGGAAGGTCTCGCCGTCTGGGTTAAATCGGCCCTTTCCGCCGCGCGGCGCGCTTCTTGACTCAAGGGCGCCCTGCCCTTTTCCCAAGCCCCGGAGCCGTTGGTCGATATACCGGCGGCGAGCGGCAGGATTTACTGATCGAATCCAATAGCTTTAGAGAATCAATCCGGAATCGGTTGCGCGCCCCGCGTCGAGCCCCGACATTTACGGGTTTGCGCCCAGGCATTCCCGCCGGCGGCCGCTCAGAGCCTCCTCATCGCTGGGAGACGGAGACAAGACCATGATCGAACGCGTGGAGATCGGCGGCCTGAAGGTCGCCAAGCCCTTGTACGACCTGATCCGGGACGAGATCGCGCCCGGCACCGGGATCGACCCGGATGGCTTCTGGAAATCCTTCGGGGAGGTCGTGGGCGAGCTGGGACCCAGGAACCGGGCGCTGCTCGATAAACGCGACCAGTTGCAGGCGAAGATCGACGCCTGGCACATTGCGCATCGCGGCCAGACGATCGACATGGGCGCCTACCGCGCGTTTCTCTCGGACATCGGGTACCTGGTACCCGAGGGTCCGGACTTCGCGGTGACCACCGCGAACATAGACCCGGAGATCGGCTCAGTCGCCGGCCCGCAGCTGGTGGTACCAGTCAACAATGCCCGCTACGCCCTGAATGCCGCAAACGCGCGCTGGGGCAGCCTATACGACGCCCTGTACGGCACGGACGTCATCCCGGACACCAACGGCCTCGAACGCGGCAAGGACTACAATCCCCGGCGCGGCGCCGAGGTGATTGCCCGCGCTGCCGCCTTCCTGAGCGAGGCGGCGCCGCTGAAGCGCGGCAAGCACGGCGAGGCCTGCGGCTACCGGGTCGACAACGGTCAGCTGGTCGTGTCCCTGCCCGACAACAGCGAGGCGACACTGGCCGACCCCGAGAAGTTCGCCGGCTACCGCGGCGACCCGAACGCCCCGTCGGCGATCCTGCTGGTCAACCACGGACTTCACATCGAGATTCAGATCGACCGCGATCACGCCGTCGGCAAGGACAGCCCGGCCGGCGTCGCCGACGTGCTGCTCGAATCCGCGGTGACCACGATCCAGGACTGCGAGGACTCGGTCGCCGCCGTCGACACCGAGGACAAGGTCGGCGTCTACCGCAACTGGCTTGGCCTGATGAAGGGCACCCTGACCGCGAGCTTCAGCAAGGGCGGCCGGATGCTGGATCGGGCGCTGGAGCCCGATCGGACCTACACGACCCCGAACGGCGGCGAAATGACCCTGCCCGGCCGGGCGCTGATGCTGGTGCGCAACGTCGGGCACCTGATGACCAACGACGCCGTGCTGACCGCCGACGGGAGCGAGATTCCCGAGGGCATGCTGGACGGCATGGTCACCTCGCTCTGCGCGCTGCATGACGTCGGAGCGTCCGGCAGGCACCAGAATTCGCGCGCCGGGAGCGTCTACATCGTCAAGCCGAAGATGCACGGGCCGGACGAGGTCCAGCTGACCGTGGACCTGTTCGCCCGGATCGAGGATGCGCTCGGGCTCGCGCGCAATACGCTGAAGCTCGGCATCATGGACGAGGAGCGCCGCACCACGGTCAACCTGAAAGAGTGCATTCGGGTCGCCAAGGACCGGGTGATCTTCATCAACACCGGCTTCCTGGACCGCACCGGAGACGAGATACACACCGACATGGAAGCCGGTCCGGTACTGCGCAAGGGCGCCATGAAGACCGCCCCCTGGTTGCTCGCCTACGAGGACTGGAACGTCGACGTCGGACTGGCCTGCGGGCTGCCCGGGCACGCGCAAATCGGCAAGGGCATGTGGACCATGCCCGATGAGATGCGCGCGATGGTCGAAACCAAGGCGGGCCACCCCAAGGCCGGCGCGAATTGCGCCTGGGTGCCCTCCCCGACCGCCGCGACCCTGCACGCCATGCACTACCATCAGGTGGACGTGGCCGCGGTTCAGGCCGCCCTCGCGGCGGGCGGACGCCGCGCCAGCCTCGACACCATCCTGCAGATCCCGCTCGACCCGGATCGCGCCTGGACCAATGAGGAGATCCAGCAGGAGCTCGACAACAACTGCCAGGGTATCCTGGGCTACGTGGTGCGCTGGGTCGACCAGGGGGTGGGCTGTTCCAAGGTGCCCGACATCTCCAATATCGGGCTGATGGAGGACCGCGCGACCCTGCGCATCTCGAGCCAGCACGTGGCGAACTGGGTCCACCACGGCGTTGTCTCGCCCGACGGCGTCATGGAGTCCCTGAAGCGCATGGCGGCCGTCGTCGATCAACAGAACGCCGGCGATCCCCTGTACCGGCGGATGTCGCCCGGCTTCGACGGGATCGCCTTCAAGGCCGCGCACGACCTGATTTTCAAGGGGCGCGAAGTCCCGAATGGCTACACGGAACCGACCCTGCACGCCATGCGCAAGCGGCTCAAGGGGCAGGGCTGAGACACTGGCTGGCCACGGCCCCGGCCTAGCCTGGTCGGGGCCCCGAGCCGACAGATTGCAGTTTTATTGATCTGAGTTCGGTACAAAGGCGGCTCGCCGGGTCCATTATCGGCGGGCATCGCATTGACAATCGCGCACACAGGTGATTTAGACGCCTGACGGGACTCTAACAGGGACTCAACGCCAGCGGACAGGCGCATTCAGACACCAAAGCCGTACCAAGTCCACCGAAGGGTGGAGGAGCAAAAAATGTCCGCTACGCAGATTGCCGGCCGGGAGGTCCAGTTCAACGCCAAAGGTCATTTGGCGAGCTTCGACGACTGGGACCGGGAGCTGGCCGAGGCGCTGGCTGCAGGCGAAGGCCTGACCCTGACCGAATGCCACTGGGCCGTCATCGATTTCCTGCGCGACTTCTACGAGACTCACGAGATCCCACCGTCGCCGCGCGTGGTCGTGAAGGCGATTGGCCACGAGCTCTCGGAGCACAGCCCCTGCACCCGCAAGCACCTCGACGGGCTGTTCCCGAACGGCGGCTGCAAGCAGGCCTGCCGCATCTCCGGCCTGCCGGTCTACTACTGCCACGCCTGCTGATCGCCCGCGGGATCCAAGAGTAGGATCCTCCAAGGCAGCCACAGCGTCCAATCGCCCCCGGCGCCATCCGCGCCGGTGGCTATCCGTGTTTTGTGCTCAGTCTCTTCGAAGGAAGCGCGGATTTCTTGCGCTTCCAGCGCGATCCGGAAACCGCATTCTGAATGTCTATCTGGTAGAGGGCCGAAAGCTGCCCCAGGGCGAACCTGCTCGAGGACCTTGGGATCCCGCTGACGCGCTACAGCCTCAGGGGCAACGCGATGGCCGACGAAGCTACCGGAATCCTGTTCGTGGACACCGCGCTGCTCAAGTCCCTGGTGACGGCGGCAATCGTCTTCACCGAGACCGACCTGGATACGATCGCGGCGGTCGGCGCGATACGGGCCAGGGGCATCGACAGCTTCCGGCAGGTCTGGGACCCGGCGCTGCTGGCCCAGTCACCCCTTAGCGTTTACGGCGGCTCTGAGCCCTCGACCGACGCGAGCATCGCGATGTTCCATCTGCTGCTCGCGTCCGAGTGCGCCAACCTCAAGGCCCGGCAGGGAGGTTAGCGATGTGGCTCCCCCGTTCAGGTCTGTCCGGGATCCTGCCTGGCCGGTTGCGCTGGCGCACGGCGACATTGACCTGTTTGGCGCCGTTGCCGGCACTCGCGGCGCGGGCGGACGCACTTGCCGATAAACTCGCCAGCCCGGCCCTCAACGAGTCCTTCACGAGCTATTACGAAGCGTTGGACGGGTTCGGAGCGGAGGACCTGGCGCTCGAGCTGACCGAGACCATCGAGGACACCCTGACCGGCGGGAGCCACCTGACTCGAGCCTCACTGGACTACAAGCGGCGACAGATCGAGGACGACCTGATGGCGCGGACACGGGCGAAGGTCTGCGGCCAGGCCGAACCAGCGACCCTGGACGTCCGCACCGCTTGCGCAGGAGGCACGCTCGACGCGGCGGACGCGGCCGGCGCGGCCATCGAGGCTGCCGGTCCGGGCATGATCTCGGCCGTATGTGCGCGGATCGTCGCGGAGCGCTCGGTTTCGGTGTGGTGCGCGGACCGCTGACCGGCCGAACCCCGGAACTGCGGCGCTTTCGATCGCTCGCACTGCTCGCGCTGTTGGCGCTCGCCCCGCCGCAGCAAATCGAAGGCGGTGAACGGCTCACGGCCGCCGAAGCCTATGGGCGCCTGCGGCAGACGGGCAGCCTGAAATCAGCGACCGTCACCGAGCCGTTCGACCTTGCGGCGCTCGAAGTGGCGAGAGAGGGGACCTCGCCGGCCGATGGCTACCGCATCGGGGACATGGTCTTCGAGGGGCCCGTCCTGCTGGTCGGCGCCTCGCTGTCCGCTGACGTCCGCATCAAAGGTACCCGCTTCGCGGACGGGCTCAGTCTGCGCAAGTGCCCCGTCCGGACGGTCTCGATACGCGACTCCGACCTGGAAGACCCGGTGGCCATGGAGGACTGCCGCCTCGACGGCTTCGGCCCGTTCGACGGCAACCGGCACCTGGGATCGGGACTTCTGCTGCTGGTGACGCTGACGCTGGCGAACACCAGCCCAATGATCAACAAGCTCATCGGGGAGCTCTTTCCCCGACCCTGGCGCGGCTCGCGCCGGCGACCCGGGTAGAACAGCCGCAGCGGCTGGTCGGGCCGGGTGCGATCGAATCGGCGTGAGATCGCTTCCATCCAACAGTACTAGCGAAGGTACTGCGGCACGATCGCGTCGATATCCGCGGCCTTGATTCCAAGCTCCCCGAGCCCGTTGCGGGAGCAGACGCTGTCCACCTGCAGCGACAGGTAGTTGTCAATCGTGAAGGGCTTTCCGGGCACGAGTTGGAACACGCGGGCCTGCATCTTCGACAGGCCCTGGCTCAGCCCAACCACCCTCACCCTGCGGCCGATCCGCTCGCCCGTGTACTCAACCAGCTCGCGCAGGCTGAACTCCCGCGGGCCGCAGAGCTCGTAGGTCTTGCCGGCGCTCGCCGGGTTTCCCAGGGCCCGGACCATCGCCTCGGTGACATCGCCGACGAACACCGGGGCAAAACGGGCATCGGCGCAGGCCAGCGGGAATGGCCCCGGTACCAGACGCAGCAGCCCCGCGAATCGCAGGAAGAAGCTGTCGCCCGGGCCGAAGATCACCGATGGCCGGAAGCTGGTCACCGCCATACCCTGCTCGCTTGCCGCATGGGCCCGCTGCTCGCCGAGCCCCTTGGTGCGCAGGTATTCGCTCGGCCCGTCCTGTGCGTTGGCGTTCAGCGCGCTCATATGCAGCAGGCGGGTCACGCCAGCTTGGGCAGCCGCCGCGATCGCCGTCTCGACAAACCCGACATGGGTTGCCTCGAAGGTCCGGCCGCCGCCCTCGTTCAGGATCCCCACCAGATTCACCAGCGTGCCGCAGCCCTCCAACGGCCCGGCGAGATCATCCGCTCCCCAGCCCGCGACCTCGCGGACCTCGCAACCGGGAACCAGCCTCAGATGCCTGTGCCGCTCCGGGCGGCGCACCGGTACACGACAGCGGTATCCGGCGCGCGACAGACGGTTCAGCAGATGCTGGCCGACGAATCCGGCCCCTCCGAGGATGCAGACAGGTTGGTTCTTCATGGCGCGATGCGTCTCAGCGGTGGGGCGACCCGTCGCCCGTTGACGAACGACCCGTCACGGTCGGGGGACAACTCGACGCGCGGGCTTGAGGCTCTGCCGCTATTATCGACCATTCAGCCACCGAAAGGGGCCGATCAGGGCATCGGCCCCTGCCACATCAGCCGACCGGGGTCCCGCCATGTCCTTGCTCGAAGTCACCGCGTACCTGGGCACGGGGCTGCTGTCCGGACTGCTCGCGGGCCTGTTCGGGGTCGGCGGCGGGGTCGTGGTCGTCCCGGCGCTGATCCTGCTGTTCACACATGTGGGATTGGGCGGCGACTGGATCCCACACCTGGCGGTCGGAACCTCGCTGGCGACCATCATAGGCACCGGCGCCGCTTCCGCCGCGGCCCACCACCGGCGGGGCAGCGTGCGTTGGGACCTGTTCGCCCGACTCGCCCCCGGAATCGTAATCGGTGCCTGGGCCGGGGCCTGGCTCGCCGGCGTTCTGCCCGAACTGTGGCTGAAGCGTATCTTTGCGCTCTTCCTCGCATTCGTCGGCCTGCGGATGCTGATTCCGTCACGCCGGCACGGGACGCGCGCCCTGCCCGGCGCCGCCGGGATCTGGGCCGCCGGGGGCGGAATCGGCGCCCTGTCGGCGCTGGTCGGGATCGGGGGCGGCACGCTCACGGTCCCCTTCCTGAACGGTCGCGGGATCGACATGCGCAAGGCGGTGGGGACCTCCGCGGCCTGCGGGCTGCCGATCGCGATAGCGGGCGCGATCGGGTTCGTTGTCGTGGGCTGGGGACGCGACGGGCTCCCGGCGCTCAGCACCGGTTTCGTCTACTGGCCGGCAGTCGCCGCGATTCTGCTGGCGAGCATGCCGTCGGCCCCCCTCGGGGCGCGGCTCGCTCACGCGCTGCCGGTCGACCTGTTGAAACGCATCTTCGGCGTGCTGCTGCTGCTCGTCGCCGCGCGCCTCGCGCTCTCCTGAGCCGCGGGTGAGCCGATCGCCCCTCGGGAGATGCGGACCAAAGCCATCCTGGCTCTCGATCAGCTAGCGCTCCTTGAGCCGGACGGGAAACGCAATAGATCATTTCCCCCGCTCAACCGCCGCCGTCGAGCACCAGCCGGCGGTAGGGGTAGACCTGACCGCTGCGGTCACGCAGGGCCAGTCGGTCCTGATCGAGCGCGTAGTCGAACTCCAGGCTGACGTCGGCCCGGCTGCTCTCGAGCACGACCCGGTCGCCGCTGACCCGCAGCGTGCCGTCGACGAAACCGCCGTTCGGCGCGTAGAGCCTGTAGTTGCTCCCCTGCACGATCAGGAGCCCGCCGCCCGCCGCCTCCCAGGTGCCCTCGAGGGGCGATCCCGTCCAGGTTGAAGGCATGGACGGGAAGCCGCCCGGAAAGCCGCCCGGAAAGCCGCCGGGAAAGCCGCCGTAACCCGGCGGCCAGCCGGGCACTCCGAATGGGCTGGGCATAGACGGCATGCCCATGGATGACGCGGAACGCCCCGAGTCCGAGCTGGAGCCCTTGAAGCCCATCGCGTCCATCATCCGCGTCATGGCGTCGGCCATCGCCTCCGCGCCCGTGCGGCCCGCGGCGTTGCCGGGCGGAGGCAACAGCACGGCAAGACAAAGCAGGGACGCCGAGAGCAACGGGCGATACAGAACGCGCATGGTGCTGGTATGGTGACGCCTGTTTGACGGATCCCCCCGGTATAATCGATCGTCACGCCGGGTTGTAGTTATTATAAAAGCGAATCGGCGGAAGCGGCTCCGATGTCCCCGCGAGGTTATCCAGCACGGACCGCCCAGGGGCCCGCCTCAGCCGCGTGCCACCGACGAACGGTCACCGACCCCTTAGCTCAGAACGATAATTTGAAAACCAAACAAGCAACGAGCGCGACCGCGTATCAGGCAGTTATCTGGAATTTGACCTTCACCCTTGGGTTGATCCGAGCCGATGCGCCAACACCTTGGGCTTCGCCGACTCCATTGCGCCTTTGCAGCTCCGGTAGCTGGACTAAGGCTTAACGCCACTTTCACAGGTTCAAGGCCCCGAAATCATGCAGTGGCGACCCAGCCTGGCCGAGTTTACCGCACCCATGGTGCAGCCGGACTCGTGGAGCATCTCGCTGGAGCCCTACTGCCGGGGCATCGATAACACCCACATCGACGTCTATCTGGGGGCCGGTTTTCGCACCCAGGCGACCGGGACAGTGCGCAAGCTGATCCGCGAGGACGTCTCGGCCCGCGGCCGGCGCGTGCCCGAGCACCTGGTCAGCACCGAGGACCTGGCCACGTTCCGCCAGGGCTATCTGGGTCTGTTCGAGCTGGCGCTGGAACGCCGACCGGACAAGTGCTCTCGCGACGCCTTGGTGCTGCTCCAGTTCGCGATGGTCAAGTACCTGTTGCAGCTGGTCGCGCACGAGATCGAGTCGCTCGAGCAGGAGCTCCGGAGCGCCAGGCGGGGCGAGTTGATACCCATCGGGCCACAGAACCTGGTACAAAAAAAGCAGCTGATCACACTCGCCCGCGAGTCCCACGCGGTCCACCGGCGCGTGCTGCAGCTCCTGTTTCGCGAGATCCGCAAGCTCGAGACCGGTCACCTCCAGAGCCTGCGCGCATCCGTGATTGGCGGTACCTGGCCGATCAGCGACACCCTGCTGTTCAATCCGTTGCTGCCCATCGCCGACCTGGGCGCGGAATACGCCCTGGTGGCCGACTACCCGATTACCTGGGTCACCGAGTCCGGGCTCGAAGACTGGCACCAGCGCACCAGCGACTGCCTCGCCAGGGTCTTCGCGCCCTACCTGCCAACCTGGGTGACCGGGCGCACCACGCGCGGGCCGTCGGGCGAGGCCGCCGAGGACGAACCGTACGAGCGCGTCGATCAGGGTCAGCTGCGGGGTTTCCTGGCCACCGAGATCCTGCTCGGGCGGTTCGTCTCGCGTCAGGAATACCTGCTCGGCTCCGCCTGTTGGCTGGACGAGCCGGCCAACCTGCGGCTGTTCCTGGACTCCAACCCGGCCTACCCGGCGCCGCTCACGGCCCTCTCGGCCCGGGGGGCAACGAGCCGCTGGTCGCACCCGGACTGGGGCGCGTTCAGTCGTGAGCTGATCCAGCAGTTGCGCGCCTGCCTGATCTCAGCGGGCCTGCAGCGGCCGCTGGAACTGGCCTACAGCATGAACAGGCTCCGCGGCTGGCTCGGGCAGAGCCTGCCGCTGAGCCTGGTGCAGGACTACACGGAGGGGCGCCTGACTCGGCGCAGACTTGACCAACGGCTGGCGGCAATCCGAACCAATATCGACGGGGGAATCGTGCAGCGCGCGCTCGAGAAGCTCATGGCGGGGCTCAAGCGACAGGGTCCGGCGGAGCGCGACGCCCTGCTCGATCGGTACGCGGTGGATTTCCTGACGCTGCGCCGCGACCTCAAGCTCGCGTTCAAGACCTTCGAGGTGCTGGACGCCATTCGACTGGTGGAGACCGACGACGAGGCTTGGCTCTCGCGCGCGAACCTGAGCCTCCATGAGTTTCCCTGCCGCGGCGAGAACGGCCCCCGGATGCGCCGCATCGGCGCCCATGTAGTCGTCAAGGCCGATCTGCGTGGATCGACCCTGATCACCGAGGAGCTTCGGGCACGCGGGCTGAACCCCGCCTCTCACTTCAGCCTCAATTTCTTCGACCCCGTCAACAAGCTGCTCCCCGAGTTCCGTGCCGAGAAGCTGTTCGTCGAGGGGGACGCCGTGATCCTAGCCCTCTACGAGCACCCGGACGAGGGCCGGAGCCCGTTGATGGCCCGGGCCTGCCGACTCGCCCGCAAGATACTGCAGGTGGTCACGCTCCAGAACGTGCTGAACCGCAAGCACGACCTCCCCGAATTGGAGTTGGGGCTCGGCATCGCCTTCTCGCGCCAGGAGCCGAACTTCCTCTACGACGATGGCCGCCGGATCATGATCTCCAACGCCATCAGCCTGGCGGATCGGCTGTCCTCCTGCTCCTCGCTGCTGCGTCGCTCCGGGTTTCAGCCCTCGCGCCCCGAGTTCCGGGTCGCGGTCGTGCGCGACGCGGTCGGCGGCGAGCGCGCCGGACCGGGCCGGGACCTGCTGACCTACAACGTCAACGGCATCAAGCTCCATGAGTCGGCCTTCCTGCGCCTGCAGGAGGAGCTCCCGTTGAGGCAGCTGCGGCTGCCCGACGGCGAGGCGCCGGACAGCCTGTTCCTCGTCGGGCAGCACCTGGACGCCGACGGCAGGACGCACTGGCTGGTGGTACGCCACGCCCCGGTCTGCGACTGGTACGGCGACTCGACCGGACCCATCGAACCCGAGCGGAGACACTATTTCGAGCTGATCGTCGACGAGACCCTGGCCGCCCGGGTACGGAGGCTAGCCGCCTGAGACGCTGACTGTTGGGCATGCTGACCAGAATCAGTACCCATATCCATGTGCCGTGGGAAACGCCGAACTGGTCCGATTGCGTTTCCCCAACCCGATCACGCCTCGGCGACGGTCAGATCAGTTATCCCAGCGCCTTCGCGGCGGCGCCGCACCGGACGTACTGATCCGGAAATTGCTCGCGAGCACGGCGCTTTAGGCCGGAGATCAGCTCATCATTCCACTTGGCGCCGGCGATCAGGCGGGTAAATCCACGGCTACCGGCCGTCGCCACGGCCTCGTCATAGGAACCGAACAGATAACGGATCCCCATGTCGGACCATGGGGAGTCGGCACGGCCGCGATGAAAATCAAGACAGGCCGACAACAGCAGCTGCTCGAACAGGATCGCATCGCTGTAGTTTTCAGGCCGGGTGGCCCAGATCGGCTGGTTGCGCGGATGGTGGACCAGCGTCTTCACGGTCTCGGCAACGTGGTGGATGAAATCGAGGCGGTTGCCGCCGAAGATCCCGCAGTTCTCGGCCCGCAGGACGCCTTCTATGGGGAAATTCCTGGCGAGTTCGGGCGGAATATAGCCGTCCCCGGCACGCAGGTCGCGCTCGAGCTTGTTGGCCTCGTACTTGGTGGGACGGGGCGAGTTACGGGACGTGGACGGATCGCCGCCCTCGTGATGCTCCACCAACTCCGTAGTGCGCTTGAGCGCGCCCACCTTGGACACTCCGGCGACCTAGCGCCCGTCCCACTTGACCCGGAATTTGAAATTCTTGTACGGATCGAACCGTTGCGCGTTGACTGCGAACCGGGCCATGGCAGCGCTCTTTTAGGCCTCGACCTGACTGGCCATTTGCTGGATGCGGATGATGACGAACTCGGCCGGTTTCAGCGGGGCAAAGCCGACCAGGATATTGACGATGCCGAGATTGATGTCCTCCTGAGTCGTGGTCTCCCGGTCGCATTTGACGAAATAGGCCTCCGGCGGGCTTCTTCCCTGGAATGCCCCCTGGCGGAACAGGTTCTGCATGAAGGAGCCAAGGTTGAGCCTGATCTGCGCCCATAGCGGTTCGTCATTGGGCTCGAACACCACCCACTGTGTGCCACGAAACAGGCTTTCCTCGAGAAACAGCGCGAAGCGGCGCACCGGCAGGTATTTCCATTCGGATGCCAGCCGATCGGCTCCGGCCAGCGTGCGCGCACCCCAGACGACGTTTCCCGCTGCGGGGAAGGAGCGCAGACAGTTCAGGCCGAGCGGATTCAACACGCCGTTCTGGGCATCGGTCATCGTGTAGGTGAACCCCTGGACGCCGGAGAAGGACGCATCCAATCCGCTCGGCGACTTCCAGACGCCCCGTTGCGCGTCGGTGCGGGCCATGATGCCGGCGATCGCGCCGCAAGGGGCGAAGTCGGCAAGGCGGTTCTCGGCGAGTGGGTCGGGCATACGCAGCCGCGGAAAGTAGACCGCGGCATTGCATGCACTGTCGCTGCCCACCGCCCCGCGCAGGGCGCCGACACCGGTCTCGGCGGCTGCGACCGCGGTGACCGCGTTCGCGGTCCAGCCAGCGGGCGAGTCGATAATCAAGAGCGCCCGGCGCTCGCGGCAATAGCCGGCCGCCAGCCCCCAGGTAGCGCCGGCGACGTCGGCCGTCGCAGAAAGCGGCGGGATGCACAACAGGTTGAAGAGATCGGCCGCCTCCAGCGCGTACAGCCCCGTTCGGGCGTTGCGGTCGCCGGTTATCTGGGCGTCGGTAATCGCATCGCCGTCATCGCCGTCGCTGTTGAACGGCAGCGAGCCCGGGGTCACCGTCATGGGATCGACGCCCGGAGCGGCATTCGGCGTCGCCGCCGGACGGGCGGACGGGGCCGCGCCGGACAGGCGGACCAGCGACGACTCCTCGGCCAGCACACGGCCGATGGCACGCGGATGCTCCGTCAGCACCGAGACGTTGCGGAAGCTCTCGGTCGCTCCGGTGCCGGTGTCGCGGACGGTCAGGTTGAACAGCCGCTCGTCGCCGACCTCGGGGCGCGTCCCGTGATCGACCCGCACGCGCAGCAGTTCCCCCCACAACCCCGGGCTTGCGGCGCTCAGATTCAGGGTATCGGCCGCACCGGTCGCTGTAGTCGCGGCATTGTGCACGCGTACGATCAACGCGTCGGTTCCGCCGTGCTGGAAGAACTGGCTCACGGCATACCCGAGCGTGCTCGATTGCCAGAGGCCGCCAAACACCCGGTTGAGCTCGGCGACGCTGTGCACCCGGATCGGGACGTTGACCGGGCCGCGCCGCGCGCGGCCGATGAAGGCCGTGATCGAGGTCGCGACACCGGTTAGGGTGCGCACGCCGCTGGGGACTTCTTCGATACGAACGCCGGGGTAGGTCGGTGCGGACGCCATGATTTCTTGTCCTCCATGGGCGGTCTGGATTCGCCGATGAGGATTGGTGTGGCAATCCGTATCGGGTTCGGTTGTGGAATCAGGGACGGACTAGGGCGTCGCCTCGCGGGCGACGAAGACGTCGACCTCGGCGATTCGGTCCGGGCTGCTGTTCGTGAATTTCAACTGGCACGGCGCGACCGTGAAGAGAGCGGCGCACCGGCCGTGTAGACCTGTGGCCCGTACAGGCTCGACTGGATTACGAGCAGCGGAATCGCCGTGGCCGCCCCGGGCTGAAGCTCGATCACCCGGTCGGAGTCGCCCGGGGCGATGGACACCTCCACGCGGTCGGTCGCCTCGACCGGTTGTTCCGCCGCGGACGCGGTGAGGCTGGAGCCGCCCGCGGCCTGAACACTGACGTTCCAACTCAACTGGGCCATCGATCCCCTCCAGGGCCCACGGAAGGAGTGCGCGGGTCGCGAATGCGGCTATTCGGGAGAAGCCTTACCGAAACGACGCGAAGGCGAGCCAACCCAAGCAAATCTAGCTGTAAAAATGCGACTTGCAACCAAGACACCGGACGAGCAGCCGGCCGCCGCCCCTGTCGGGCGGTCAGGCCACGCGCTCGGGGCGCGCGACCGCCGCCTTGGCAGGGAACTCAGGAATCAGGGAACCGCGACGACGAGCCCCTCGGGGACGTCGGGTTGCGGCGAAGAGCGAAAGTCGGCCTTCGCCGGCACCGGCCGCAGCAGGTCGCTCAGCCTTCGCTCGGGCAGCCCGAGCCTGGCCCTGTAGATCATCCGGTAGGCGAGCACGCGCTCGACGTAGCCGCGGGTCTCGTCGAACGGTATGCCGGCTATCCAGAGGTCGGCCTCGGTGCAGGTCTCGGGCAACCAGCGCTCGACCCGGTGGGGACCCGCGTTGTAGGCAGCCGTCGCCAGCGCCGGATGGCCGAAACGGTCCCGCATCCTGGCGAGGTATCCGCTACCGAGCACGATATTGAGGGCTGGATCCAGCAGCGTGCTGCGCGACGGCGGCTCGACCCCCAGATCCAGGGCCACCTCGCGTGCCGTCGCCGGCATCAGCTGCATGAGGCCCAGGGCGCCGGCCGGGGACGCAATGGTGCGAGCGAACACGCTCTCCTGCCGGATCACGGCGAATATCCAGTCCTCCGGGAGTCCGGTCTGCCAGGCCTGCTCGGCGATCAGATCGTGGTGCTCGATCGGGAAACGCAGCCCCAGATCGTCCCAGTAGCCCGTGAGCGCGAGCGTGAAGACGGCCTGATCGTGCCAGCCGATCGACTGGGCCACCAGGGCCGCGGCCATCAGGTCCGTATCGCCCAGACCACGCGTCAGGTGCTGCCACTCGCGCCGCATGTCGGCCTCCCGGCCGAGGCGACGCAGCTCGAGAATCCGCGCCATCGCCGCACTCGCGGCGATGGTCCGCACACGCTCCGGGTCGGCCGGGACCGGGGTATCCTTTAGGTGGTAAGGCTCCCCAACGCGGTCGGCGGCCATGAACCCCCAGAAACTTCGCTGAGCCGCCGCCCGCTCGTAGGTCGCCCGGGCCTTCGCGTCCCGCCCCAGGGCGGCCTGCGCACGGGCCTCCCAATAGAGCCAGCGGTCGCGCTTCGTCTCGCCGTCGGGCATACGCGCGACCCAGTCGGCGACCCGCTCCCAAGCACCAAGACCGATCGCCACCCGCAGACGGTCCTCCTGGGACCGGAGGTTCTCGTCGGTGGCCGCAACCCTGTCCCAGTACGCCAGGCTGCGGCTGTCCTTGGCCCGGGCCAGGGCGCGCGCCACCGCGGTACGCGCCCGGTTCAACGCTGGAGGATCCTCGACCAGCAGGTCCTCTAGCCGATCCAGTGCCGCGGCCGACTCGCCGGCGGATCGGCGGGCAAGCCGCGTGATGCCGTGGGCGAGCATGGCCGGGCGCCGGGGGTGTTCCGCGGACCGCCAGAGCGGGTCGAGCACCCGCGCCGGGTCGTCGTGCAACGTCAGCCAGCGATCCAGCCAGGCGCGCTCCGGCTCGCTTAGAAACTTGCCGAGGTAACGCGCCAACCGGGCCGAGCCAGCCTCCATCGCCAGACGGATGCGTTCCCAGACCAGCCCCTCCGTCAGAGCGCCGGACTGGACCCAGGCGTCGAACAGGGCGTCGCAGACCGCCGGCTGGGAGCGGCCGACCAGCCATAACGGCTCCACCTGGCCCAGCGCGTAGTCGGCCCGGCCAGTCTCGATCAGCGCGCGCAGGTAAAGACAGCGACGAGGCGCCGAGTCGTCGGGCCGGTAGACCCGGGAGTAGTCGGCCCAGCGGCCCTCGGCCGCGAGGCGCTTCAGATAGGCCCTTCGCAGACGCGGCTCGAGCGGGGTATCCGGAAACTCGGCGAGAAAGCCCTCGATCGCGGCGTCGCCGGCCGCGTCCAGGTCTCGGGTAATCTCGGCGAATCGTTGATAGGGAAACAGGGGGTCCGACCGCTGTTCGGCGGTGCCGGTCGCGAGCCCTGTCTCGTTCTCCCCTGTCCGCGACTCGCGGCCATCGGCCAGAAAGTCCTTGAGCTCGACGGTCCCGAATGCGGCGGCCGCGAGCAGCGCCAGCGCGGCGGCACCGGGCGCGAGCGCGCCCAGGCGCGCCGCGGCTCGAGAATGAATCCAGGTCTCTCTCATCCGAATCGATCGTCGTCCAGGGCTCGTGAAACGGTCGCCCGGCCACATCATAGGAACCTCGGGGAATTGGCCGCAAGAGGGATTCCCCGGGGTACCCGCCCCCGACCGGAGGGGCTCGTGGCGGATCAGGCATCGAGGACCCGATATGGTCCCTTGCGCCGACCTCCAGGGCGACCCCGGCGTGCGTTTTCACGTTAGTTGAGAGCCGTATCATGAAACCAGACCTGGAGCACATCAGCGCGTTGTTGCGCGACGTCGCGGGCGCCGAAATCATGCCCCGGTTTCGCCATACCCGATCGAAGCACAAGGCGGACGGCAGCCTGGTTACGGCCGCCGACATCGCCGTGCAGGCGCGCGTCGCCGCGGGGCTCGACCGGCTCTACCCCGGCGTGCCCGTGCTCGGGGAGGAAATGAGCGGTGAGGATCAGCGCCGGCTGCTCGGTGAAGCGGGCCGCTCGGTCTGGGTGCTCGACCCGCTGGACGGCACCAGCAACTACGCCTGCGGGTTTCCGGGGTTCTCGATCTCGCTGGCCCTGATGGAAGGCGGCCGGGTCGTAATGGGCGCCGTTCTGGACCCGATCCGCGACGAATGTTTCTGCGCCGCCGCCGGCGCCGGGGCCTTCCTGAACGGTGAGCCGATACACCCCTACTCGCCGGGGCCGGACCTTGGCGACTGCATCGCGGTGATCGACCTCAAGCGGGTACCGGCGTCGCGGGTGCCCGCGCTCTTTCGCCGCGGCGGATTCCGCTCGCAGCGCAATCTCGGGTCCGTCGCGCTGGAGTGGTGCTGGCTCGCGGGCGGGCGCTTTCAGCTCTACCTTCATGGGGGTCAGAAACTCTGGGACTACAGCGCGGGCCGCCTGATCGCCCAAGAGGCGGGCGTGCCCTCGCGTCTCTACAGCAGGGACGGGTCGGCGCTCGCGGAAGACCTCGGCCTCGATCAGCGCCTGGCGGTAGCGGCCGCCGACGAACGGCTGCTCGAACGCTGGCTCGCCTTCGTCGACCTGCCGTTCAGTCCCGAATGAGGGGCCGGGATCCGGCCCGCGACATTGATTGGCGGGGAACCACCCTTAGATCCCAGGCCCAGAACCCGCGGCAATACCGCCGTCGATCATTTATGAGGACGCTAGCCGATGACTGAGGACATGAGCGGTCTGGATATGGAGCTCTCCAGCGGCATCGCCGCATTCGAATCGAAGCACTTCGCGCGGGCGGTGGGTCTGCTCTCCCCGCTCGCCGACGCGGGCGACCCCGAGGCCCAGTACCGGGTGGCGATCATGGCCCAGAACGGGCTCGGCATGCACGAGAATCCGCTGCTGGCGATCAAGTACATGAAGGCCGCCGCCGAGGCCGGGCTCGGACTCGCGCAACACGGTCTGGGCTTCATGTACCTCGAAGGTGAATGCACCGACAAGAACCCCGAGAAGGCGGTCCACTGGTTCAGGAAGGCCGCCGAGCAGGGGCTCGCCGGATCACAGACCACGCTCGCGATGATGTATGAGGAGGGGCGCGGCGTGGAGAAGGACCCGGAAGAGGCCCGCCGCTGGTACCGCATGGCGGGGTTCGACGAGCGCTGACCGAACGTCGCCGAGAGTCGGCGGAGCGACTTTGACCGCCAGCCGCCTGCTCTCAGCGACCCGCGATACCCTCGGTGCCGGTGTAGACCCGCATGATCCGGAACGGCCCCTCGGCGCCTTCCGCGCCGCCGTTGAGGGCCGGGGCCAGGTGCAGTTGGTTGACGGCGATATAGAGCCAGCCGGCCTCCCCGAAGCTCAGCGCATCCGGCCAGGACAGGCGATCGTCCTGCACCAGCGTCTCCAGCTCACCGCCCGCCGTTAGCGCCGTGATGGCGTTCCGCCGCAGGTCCGTGAAGTAGTGGTTGCCCTCGGCGTCGGTTGACGCACCGTCGGAAACCGGCTTCGGACCTTGCTTCTCGATCGCCGCGGCAACCGCCGCATCGTCCGCGCCCTCGCGCAACAGCCGGGTCGGCAAGCGATACCAGGTCTCGCCGCTCATGGCCCCGAAATAGAGGGTCTCGCCGTCGGCGGACAGGGTGATCGGGTTGACGGCGATCCGCGCGGGCTTCGCCTCGCCGGCCGGTCCCGGCGTCGTCAGCGTGCGTCCGTCAACGACGATGTCCACATCTTCCGCCTGTAGGGCCGCGGACGCCGTGAATCGCCGCGACGAACCCTGGTTCAGATCGACGACCACCAGCGCCGGCTCGTGCCCCCCGCCGATGTCCGCGATGTAGACGAAGCCTCGAGCATCGTCGACGGCGAGGTCGTTGAGGAAGCTGCCTTTCGGGCCGGTGTCCTCGGGGAAGTCATAGCGCCAGACCGCCTCCCCCGTGGCCAACGAGAATGCGAGCAGCTTCGGCGGCTGGGGTGGCTCGCCGAGACCGTTGTCGAGAACCCAGAGGCGCCCGGTACGGTCGATCGTGATTCCGAGCACGCTGTTCAGCACGTCGGGCCCGGAGCCGAAGGCGCCGTTCCAGCCGGCGTTCGGCCAGGGCGAGTAGCTGCCCGGTCCCGTGACCTCGATCAACTGGGCGTCGGCACGGCGAAACTGATGGACGGTCGCGAACACGCGTCCGTCGCCGGTCACGGCCAGATTGCCCGGGTTTATCGGAAGCTCCGCCACGACCTCGAGTGTTCCCGGCGCGGGTTTTTCGTCCACCGCCCATGCCGGCAACGCGCAAAGCAAGGCGCCAAGGACGAGGTATCGAGCGGCGCGGTTCATGGGCGTCTCCTACGTTATGGTTCGGGACGGCGCGTACTTCGGTCTCGGCGCGGGCCGGGTCCGTACCAGTGCAGAACCCGGATCCGCGCCGCTGCGGCAGAACGACCTCAGCCGCGACCGGCCTCGAGCGCGGCGATACGCTGCTCCAGGGGCGGGTGGCTCATGAACAGGGCCTTCAGCCCCTCGCCCATCTTGCCCGAGATGCCGAACGCCGCGAACTCGCCGGCCGGCAGGTCCTGGGGCTCGTGCACCCGCTGCAGGGCACGCAATGCGTCCGCCATCTGCCGCCGGCTGGTCAGGCCGGCCCCGCCGGCGTCGGCGCGAAACTCCCGGTAGCGCGAGAACCACATGACGATCATCGTCGCGAGCACCGAGAGCAGCAACTCCGCGACGATGGAGACAATCCAATAGGCGGGGCCGACTCCCTCTTCGGTCCGGAACACGACCCGATCGACGGTGTGACCGATGATCCGGGCCAGGAACACCACGAAGGTGTTCACCACGCCCTGGATCAAGGGCCAGCGTCACCATGTCGCCGTTCGCGACATGGCTGATCTCATGGCCGACGACGGCCTCGACCTCGTCCTTGTTCATCCGCTGGAGCAGGCCCGTGCTGACGGCGACCAGGGCGTCGTTGCGGTTCCAACCGGTCGCGAAGGCGTTCGGGTCCGGCGAGTCGAAGATGCCCACCTCGGGCATCTGGATGCCCGCTTCCTTCGACTGGCGCTCCACGGTGTCCATCAGCCAGCGCTCGAACGGCGTGCCGGGCTGGTCGATGATCTGCACTCCCATGCCGCGCTTCGCCATGGTCTTCGACAGGAACAGCGAGATCAAAGACCCGCTGAAGCCGATGATGGCGGCCATGACCAGCAGGGAGCCCATGTTGATGCCGCCGCTCTCCATCAGGACGCCGTCGAGGCCGAGCAGCCGGAAAACGACGCTGATGACCACCAGACACGGCGACGTTGGTGCCTAGAAACAAGAGGATGCGCATCATGGAAAGAGACTCCGTGGCGAACTGTAGAAGCTTGCGCAGAAACGATGCCGTTTGAGCAGCGGGTTTTCAAGCCGGTGCGGCCGTAGCGGCGGCCTGGACGCGATATGCGGGCGCGTGCGGCGCAACAAAGAGCGCAAATCCGGGTGGACAAACCCCGATCCCGGCGTTAGCATTCCGCGTCTCGTTTGCCGGGGCCATAGCTCAGCTGGGAGAGCGCAACACTGGCAGTGTTGAGGTCGGCGGTTCGATCCCGCCTGGCTCCACCAACCATCGAGAGTCCGGCCATTTGCAGCGGCCGGATTTTTTCTGGCGAGCACTCGACAGAGAAACGCCGGAATACCCGTTCAGTCCCCATCGTCTAGAGGCCTAGGACATCGCCCTTTCACGGCGGCAACCGGGGTTCGAATCCCCGTGGGGACGCCAATCAACCCTATCGCCCGCGCCCGCGGGTGGGATCGGGCAGCGCGGTGGGGCAATAATCCGCCGGTAGGTTGCGGTCCCCACGTGGGTCGTTTCAGAGCCTCGCGCAGCCCTCTACCGCTGTTTGCTCATCGATACCGCACGACCAGGAGCTCCCGCCGAAGCGGGGGCTCTCTGGTGCGCTTGCGCGGCGCTCAGAATCGCATGATGTTCAGCCTCTCACCGGTCCCGGCGTCCTTGACGACGGCGTAGAGCGTCGCCGTCGGCGCCACAGCGCTCCAGCAGCACCAGCTCCTCGGCGCCGTTGGCGTTGATGTCGGCGATGCTGACCATGTCGAGCGGCGTGCACGTCCTTGTCGAACCAGACGGTGTTGATCGCCTCGTTGCTCACGCCGTCGCGGATCTTGGCGTGCACCTGACCGGTGTCGGGGTTGCGGGCGAGCACCGCGTACTCCTCGGCGCCGTTGCCGTTCATGTCCGCGAGCACCGCGAGCTTCATCGGGTCGAAGTCCGGGTTGTAGCCGCGCAGCGTGGCCTGGATGGCGTCGGTGGCCGCGTCGGTGATCCGCACCAGGGTCTTGCCGGTGGCCGGCTCGTGCAGCAGCAGCGCGACCTTGCCGGTCGGGTTGCCGTCCGCGTCCGGCACGGTCAGGGCCTGCAGCAGGTCGTAGTCCCCGTACCACCAGGCCGCGACCGTGTTGATCTTCTCGTCGGTCAGGCTGTCCTGGATGACCACCCGGTCGGTCTCGTCGGACTTGGTGAGCACCGCGCCGACCTCGGCGCTGCCGTTGCCGTTGAGGTCCGGCAGCGTGATGACCTGCTTGGGCTCGAAGCGCGGCGGCGAACCAGAGGTTGTTGACCGGCTCGCCGGTGACCGCGTCCAGGATCTCGACCCGGGTCGAGCCCTTGCCCGAGCATCCCGAGCTCGGGGATGCCGTTGCCGTCCTGGTCGGGCAGCACGGTGAGATCCACGGGTGCGAATTTGGGATTGAACGCGACGCTGCCGAGGAGGTCGCCGGTGAGCGCATCGCGGGTCTCGGCGCCGTCGCCGATCTTTCCGAGCAGCACCAGGCTCGGCGCGAGGCCAAAGCCGTCCATCACCTCGACGTCGACCGGGGGCAGGTCGGCGCTGAAGGTGAAGCGGCTGATCAGGCCGCCGTTGGCGGCGTCCTTGACCTTGGCGATGGTCTTGCCGTCGCGCCGGAAGACCACGGCGATCTCGGGGGTGCCGTCGCCGTTGGTGTCGCCGAGGGCGCGCAGGGCGGCGAAGGACGGCCACGGCGCGGAATCGGACGGGCGCCCGAACACCACGTAGCTCTGGCCAGACTGGACACTGCCGTTCGGCGGCAACGGTGCGCCGATGATGAGGTCATCGACGCCGTCGCCGTTGACGTCGCCGGCGCCGCTGACGGAGCAGCCGGAACCGATCGGACGCATCGATGCCGTTGAGGGCGAAGCCGTTGCGTGCCGTCGAGCGCCGAGAGCTCCAGCACGCCGCCGCTGCCGACACCCGGGCCACCGAACACCACGTAGCTTTGGCCTGCATCGGAAATGCCGTTCGGGTCGGCACCAGATGCGCCGATGATGAGGTCATCGATACCGTCGCCGTTGACATCGCCGGCGCCGCTGACGGACTAGCCGGACCAATCGCCCGCATTGATGCCGTTGAGGGCGAAGCCGTTGCGTGCCGTCGAGCGCAGAGAGCTCCAGCGACGCCGCCGCTGCCGACACCCGGTGCCACCGAACACCACGTAGCTTTGGCCGGCAGAACTGCCGTTCGGGTCGGCATGCCATGCGCCGATGATGAGGTCGTCGACGCCGTCGCCGTTGACATCGCCGGCGCCGCTGACGGAGCAGCCGGAATAATCGTGCCGCATTGATGCCGTTGAGGGCGAAGCCGTTGCTGCCGTCGAGCGCCGAGAGCTCCAGCACGCCGCCGCTGCCCACACCCGGCGCCCCCGAACACCACGTAGCTTTGGCCCGACTTCGCCGTTCGGGTCGGCAAGCGTGCGCGCCGATGATGAGGTCATCGACGCCGTCGCCGTTGACATCGCCGGCGCCGCTGACGGACCTGCCGGACCGCATCGACCCGATTGATGCCGTTGAGGGCGAAGCCGTTGCGGCCGTCGAGCGCCGAGAGCTCCAGCGACGCCGCCGCTGCCCACGCCCGGCGCCCCCGAACACCACGTAGCTTTGGCCGGCGAAAACATGCGTTCGGATCGGCCTCGCTGCACCGATGATGAGGTCGTCGACGCCGTCGCCGTTGACATCGCCGGCGCCGCTGACGGAGCCGCCGGAATGATCGCCGATTCATTGATGCCGTTGAGGGCGAAGCCGTTGCTGCCGTCGAGCGCCGAGAGCTCCAGCACACCGCCGCTGCCGACGCCCGGCCCGCCGAACACCACGTAGCTTTGGCCGCGTCGCGTAATGCCGTTCGGGTCGGCATAGGGCGCCGATGATGAGGTCGTCGACGCCGTCGCCGTTGACATCGCCGGCGCCGCTGACGGAGCCGCCGGAATCGATCGTACGCGTTGATGCCGTTGAGGGCGAAGCCGTTGCTGCCGTCGAGCGCCGAGAGCTCCAGCACGCCGCCGCTGCCGACGCCCGCGCCCCCGAACACCACGTAGCTTTGACCAGTGAAACCGCCGTTCGGGTCGGCACAAGGTGCGCCGATGATGAGGTCATCGACGCCGTCGCCGTTGACATCGCCGGCGCCGCTGACGGAGTACGCCGGAATAATCGCCTGCATTGATGCCGTTGAGGGCGAAGCCGTTGCTGCCATCGAGCTCGGAGAGCTCGATCACGGCCGGAAAGTCGGCCTGGACGGTGCCGCTCGCGGCCAGCCCCAGCAGCCCGATCCCCAGCAGCCCGCAAGCGGTGCGCGAGAGCCGCGCCGGGCGCAGGCCCCGGCGGACCGCCGCGGTGAGCGGGTGTGGGCAAAGACCTGGTCCGCTTTGCGTGCGTCGTTTCATCGTCTCCTCCTCGTCACTTTGTTTGTATCCCTTCGGGTGCCACCGCGGCACCCGCCGGATCTCGTCGCTTTTCGCCCGATGGCCATCGGTCGGCGGATGGCGGGCAGTACCGCCACGTCGTCGGGATCTCGTAGACCTAAAGCGTCCCCTTGGCGCACGGAGAAGCCGGCCGGGCTCAGAATCGCAGCGTGTTCAGCGTCTCTCCGGTCCCGGCGTCCGTGACGACGGCCTTGAGCTCGCCGTCGGCGCAGCGCTCGAGCAGCACCAGCTCCCCGGCGCCGTTGGCGTTGATGTCGGCGATGCTCGCCAGGTCGAGCGGGGTGCAGTCCTTGCTGAACCAGACGGTGTTGATCGCCTCGGCGCTCACGCCGTCGCGGACCTTGGCGTGCACCTGGCCGGTGTCGGGGTTGCGGGCGAGCAGGGCGTACTCCTCGGCGCCGTTGCCGTTCAGGTCCGCGAGCACCGCGAGCTTCACCGGGTCGAAGTCCGGGTTGTAGCCGCGCAGCGTGGCCTGAGATGGCGTTGGTGGCCGCGTCGGTGACCCGCACCAGGGTCTTGCCGGTCGCCGGATCGTGCAGCAGCAGCGCGACCTTGCCGGTGGGGTTGCCGTCCGCGTCCGGCACCGGCAGGGCCTGCAGCAGGTCGTAGTCCGCCGTAGCCACCAGGTCCGCCACGGCGTCTGATCTTCTCGTCGGTCAGGGTGTCCTTGACCACCACCCGGTCGGTCTCGTCGGTCTTGGTCAGCACCGCGCCGACCTCGGCGCTGCCGTTGCCGTTGAGGTCCGGCAGCGTGATCACCTGCAGCGGATCGAAGCGCTCGGCGAACCAGAGGTTGTTGACCGGGTCGCCGGTGACCGCGTCCAGGATCTCGACCTGGGTCGAGCCCTGGCCGAGCATCCCGAGCTCGGGGATGCCGTTGCCGTCCTGGTCGGGCAGCACGGTGAGGTCCACGGGGGCGAATTTCGGGTTGAACGCGACGCTGCCGAGCAGGTCGCCGGTGAGCACATCGCGGGTCTCGGCGGTGGGTCCGGCCAGTCCTTTTCCGAGCAGCACCAGGTTCGGCGCGAGGCCGAAGCCGTCCATCACCTCGACGTCCACCGGGGGCAGGTCGGCGCTGAAGGTGAAGCGGCTGATCAGGCCGCCGTTGGCGGCGTCCTTGACCTTGGCGATGGTCTTGCCGTCGCGCCGGAAGACGACGGCGATCTCGGGGGTGCCGTCGCCGTTGGTGTCGCCGAGGGCGCGCAGGGCGGCGAAGGACGCGAGGCCGAATCGGAGGCGCGCCCGAACACCACGTAGCTTTGACCGGGCCGATCGCCGTTCGGGTCGGCCGCAAGTGCGCCGATGATGATGTCGTCGACGCCGTCGCCGTTGACATCGCCGGCGCCGCTGACGGAGAAGCCGGACCAATCGTCCGCATTGATGCCGTTGAGGGCGAAGCCGTTGCTGCCGTCGAGCGCCGAGAGCTCCAGCACGCCGCTGCTGCCCACACCCGCGCCGCCGAACACCACGTAGCTTTGGCCAGCGTCCGAATCGCCGTTCGGGCCGGCCCGCGATGCGCCGATGATGAGGTCATCGACGCCGTCGCCGTTGACATCGCCGGCGCCGCTGACGGAGCACGCCGGAACAATCGCCCGCATTGATGCCGTTGAGGGCGAAGCCGTTGCTGCCGTCGAGCGCCGAGAGCTCCAGCACGCCGCCGCTGCCGACACCCGGGCCGCCGAACACCACGTAGCTTTGGCCCGACCTAATCGCCGTTCGGGTCGGCCATCGATGCGCCGATGATGAGGTCGTCGACGCCGTCGCCGTTGACATCGCCGGCGCCGCTGACGGACCGGCCGGAACGATCGCCCGCATTGATGCCGTTGAGGGCGAAGCCGTTGCTGCCGTCGAGCGCCGAGAGCTCCAGCACACCGCCGCTGCCGACGCCTCGGCCCGCCGAACACCACATAGCTTTGACCGGACAGTCGCCGTTCGGGTCGGCTCCTGTGCGCCGATGATGAGGTCATCGACGCCGTCGCCGTTGACATCGCCGGCGCCGCTGACGGAGCCAGCCGGAATAGTCGTACGCATTGATGCCGTTGAGGGCGAAGCCGTTGCTGCCGTCCAGCGCCGAGAGCTCCAGCACGCCGCCGCTGCCGACGCCCGGGCCCCCGAACACCACGTAGCTTTGGCCGCGAATGATCGCCGTTCGGGTCGGCACCAGCTGCGCCGATGATGAGGTCGTCGACGCCGTCGCCGTTGACATCGCCGGCGCCGCTGACGGACCAGCCGGAACGATCGCACGCATTGATGCCGTTGAGGGCGAAGCCGTTGCTGCCGTCGAGCGCCGAGAGCTCCAGCACGCCGCCGCTGCCGACACCCGCGCCCCCGAACACCACATAGCTTTGGCCGGAGTCGACAGCCGTTCGGGTCGGCACACGGAGCGCCGATGATGAGGTCATCGATGCCGTCGCCGTTGACATCGCCGGCGCCGCTGACGGAGGAGCCGGACCAGTCGTACGCGATTGATGCCGTTGAGCGCGAAGCCGTTGCTGCCGTCGAGCGCCGGAGAGAGCTAATTCTGTTGAAGAAGCTGTCAACACAAACTTGGTGGACCAGTTTGGGTTGTTAAAGCTCAAATCCATGCAGGCGGAAGAGGATTAGGCGGTGGTGTAAAGTTAGCTAAATCTATTGATGAAGTCAGAAAATATGCAACTGAAATTCTTGGAATGACTTTGGTTACTCACCAAACAGGACCTGAAGGTAAATTAAAGCTACAAAAACTTTACGTAA
>CAVPOY010000020.1:0-75489 GCA_963707135.1 uncultured Gammaproteobacteria bacterium
GATCCTGGCTGTCGGCAAGTGGTTTCCTTTATCAGGGAGCAATTCCACCTATTCGCCTGTTGAAATTTTCTGAGCCACCTCTCACCGACAAGGCTCAAGGCTCGCGACATCGAGCGGAGCCGCCACTAGCGTAGCATTTGGACCCACCCGCACCGGCGTACCCGCCGGCAGGTCCAACCCGAAGCAGACGCTCGCCCCGTCCGCGGTACTGAAGTCGAACCCATCTTGATAGGCTTGCCGCACGTTCAAGTGATATTGGAGTAGCCCCGTGTTGGTCAGCACGTCCGTGCCCTCCAGCGAGTACGGCGTCACCGAGTTGAACGCCTCGCTCGAGGTCACGCCCCCGGCGTAGGTCAGGGTGCTCGCGCTGCCGCCGGCCGAGGCACGCACCGATAGTTATGCCCGGTGCCCCCGCAGCCCTCTTCCCAAAGATAGAGACCGGGGTCCGTCGCCGGGTCGTAGCTGGGCGCGCCGCAGATCTCGGCCACCGGGGGTGGGGGCGGGGGCGCGGCGCACGCCTGATACGTAGTCAGATCGAACGGGGTGGCCACCGGCGTGGCATTCGCCCCAATAAGCACGGTCGTGCCCGCGGGCAGGTCCAGCCCAAAGCAGACGTCAGTACCGCTGGCGACGCTGAAGTCAAAGCCGTCCTCGTATTGCTTTCTCACGTTGAGCTGGTAGAGGATCTTCAAGCCGCCGTCGACCTGCTCCACCGTGTCACTGCTCTCCAGCGAAAATCCGGTGACCGTGCCGAAGGCCTGGTCGGCGTCTACATGCCCCGCGTAGGTCATGGCCGTGGCACTGCCGCCGGCCGAGGCACGCACCTGATAGTTATGCCCGGTGCCCCCGCAGCCCTCTTCCCAAAGATATAGACCGGGGTCTGTCGCCGGGTCGTAGCTGGGCGCGCCGCAGATCTCGGCGACCGGGGGTGGGGGCGGGGGCGCGGCGCACGCCTGATAGGTCGTCAGATCGAATGGGGTGGCCACCGGCGTGGCGCTAGGTCCCACCAGCACCGGCGTGCCCACGGGCAGGTCCAGCCCAAAGCAGACGCCCGTACCGCTGGCGAAGCTGAAGTCAAAGCCGTCCTCGTACTGCTTTCTCACGTTGAGCTGGTAGAGGATCTTCAAGCCGCCGTCGACCTGCTCCACCGTGTCACTGGTCTCCAGCGAAAACCCGGTGACCGTGCCGAAGGCCTGGTCGGCGTCTACATGCCCCGCGTAGGTCATGGCCGTGGCACTGCCGCCGGCCGAGGCGCGTACTCTGAAGCCGCGCTCGGTCCCGGTTCCGCAGGCCTCTTCCCACAGATACAGCCCCGCGTCCGCCATCGGGTCGTAGGTCGGGGCACCGCAGCCGGAGACGCCCAAGTCGCTCGCCAGAATCGTGGCCGTGGCGGTCACCGAGGCCGCTCCCGTAGCAGTCACCGTCAGCGTGAACTGCTCGTCGCCCTCCGGCTCAGCGTCGTCAACGATCGGGACCTGTACGGTCTGCACGGTTTGGCCTTCCGTGAAGGTCAGCTCGCCCGAGCTCGCCGCGTAGTCGGACCCGGCCAGCGCCGTACCGTCGGCCGTCTGGAAGCTTACCGCGAGCGACTCACCCGCCGCCGGCGCCGGGGAGACGCCTACGACAAACTCGGCCACTCCCGCCGACTCGTCGATCGTCACATCGGCGACGCTCAAGGTCGGTGGCACGCTCGCCCCGCTCCCTTCGACCAGCAGATGGATCTGGTCGACATCCAGCGCGGTAAAGGAGTCCACCACCCCGCTCGGCCAGCGCACCTCAAGCTCCACCTGCTGGTTCGGACCCAGCCCGAAATGGATCCGCCGGTGGCTCTGCGAGTAGCGATGCATGCCGTTGCCCTGCTCGCGCAGCTGTACCCGCCCGTCCGGGGTGCGCGCCAGCACCGTGGCGCCGATGCCGTGCGGGTTGGAGGCGGTCCCCTCGAGGTCGAGCTCGATCCAGTGGTTGGCGTTGCCCTGGTTGCGGAACAGTTGCTGCACCCCGGAGTAGGCGACCGGCGCCGGGAAGTTGCCCTGGGTGACGAAGAGATCCAGAAAGCCGTCGCGGTCGTAATCGACCGTGGTCACGCTGTCGGTGGCCCCCAACGGGCTCCCGGCCGCCCCGCCGGCATTGGCCGCCAGCCGGAAGGTGCCGTCGCCCTGGTTGTCGAACAGCAGGTTGTCGACGTTCGCCACCCGGCCGCTCGCCCCGACATAGACGTCGAGGTCCATGTCGTTGTCGAAGTCCCCGGCGACGAACGAGCGCATGTAGCTGGAGATCGCCGCCGCGGGGTCGCGGAACGCCGCCGCGGTGGTGCTCTGGACCAGAACGCCGCCCTGGTTGACGAACAGTATCGGCACGCCCGGGCTGCCCTGGTCGAGCGCCACCGCCCCGACCGCCTGCAGCCCCGAGACCGACGCCGCCTGCACCACCACCTCCACCGCCGCGCCCACGTTCACCGCCCGTACCTGCCAGCGCCCCGCCACCAGTCCGAGGTAGATCCCCGCATTGCGTACCGCCGGCAGTCCGAGGTGCGTCGGCTCCGCGGCCGAGAGCACCAGCTGCACATGGTGCGGGCGGCTGTCCGGCTCGATCAGTCCCGGGTCGGAGTCCACCGGCGGCGCCACCGCCCCGGACCCCAGGAAGATGTCCGCGCGCTCGGTCACCCAGCCGAACTCGATGCGCACATCCCCGCTCGCGGCGAAGCTGAACCCCTGCTCGAGCGCGCTCGCCGGCAGCGAGGCGTGGATGCGCTCGCTCCCCACTTGGACCGCCGCGGCAGGGCTCGGCGGCACCTTGGAGGTGAACACGTCCACCGCCAGGTCGCCGTTGAAGTCGCCCATCGCCAGGTCGCCCGGGTAGATGCTGTAGAGGTCCTCGCCGAGGTCGGCGCGCAGGTCGCTGAACGGGATCGCGGCGATGTCGTAGATGGCCTGCACGCGCGAGACATTGGCGCACACCAGGTCGTGCTCGCCGTCCCCGGAGAGGTCCGAGAGCATGCCGTAGTAGCAGCTGCCCGCATCGAAGCCGGTCGCGACCGTGCGGTCCACGAAGCCCGAGGCGGTCTGGCGGAAGATCGCCGAGGGGTATTCGGTCGGCAACGACTGCACCGCGGTGATCACCACGTCCAGCGCGCCGTCGCGGTCGTAGTCCAGCCACAGCGGGGTGCGCGAGCGCCCGCGTGGGTAGCCGATCCCGTAGACCTGGGCCTGTTCGCTCAGCACCCCGCCGCTGTTGACCCAGAAGTTGTTGTAGTAGCTCTCGAGCAGGTCCCCGGTCGCCGCCGAGCCGGCCCCGCCCCCGCTCACCTCCAGCAGGTCCTCGTCGCCGTCGCCGTCGAAGTCCGCCCAGGCCGCCCCGTGGGTGTCGTCGCGCAGGTGATCCAGGTGCAGCGGCGCGGCGCTGTCGATCACGTTGCTGAAGGTCCCGTCGCCGTTGTTGCGCATCAGCACCGCGGGGGTGTACTGGTGCTTACCCAGCCACAGGTCCGCAAAGCCATCGCCATTGAGATCCCCCCACGAGGCACCCCAGGTCTCACCCTCGTCCTGCAGCGCCAGCGCCCCGCCCGGGCCGCGCGCCTCAACGAACTGGCCTGCCGCGATCGCGCCGATCGCCGGAGCGCTCAGAACCAGGCCCAGCACCACGCCCGCCACCGCCAGTCCCAACGCCGCCGTCGCGCTCGCCCCGCCGCATCGCCCCGCTCGCTTGACTTTCATCCGTACCGTTCCTCCCGTAACCATATGCGCCCTACTGCAGACCAATCCCGACGTCGCTCATCCCGCCTCGTCGAAACGCCGTGTGGCCACCAACCCCCGATCGCGAACATCGGGGGTCGGCGGCCACCGCCGCCAGATCCTTCCTTGACCCTTACTCAACCGGCCTCCGGACTACGGCGTGCAGGCCCCCAGGTCCGGCAGGCTGAACGGGGCCGTCTTCGGCACCGCTTCCGACCCCACCCGCACCGGTGTGCCCGCCGGCAGGTCCAGCCCGAAGCAGACGCTCGCCCCGTCCGCGGTACTGAAGTCGAATCCATCTTGATAGGCTTGCCGCACGTTCAAGCTGTAGTCGATCTGCAGCCCAGTGCTGGTCAGCACGTCCGTGCCCTCCAGCGAGTACGGCGTCACCGAGTTGAACGCCTCGCTCGCGGTCACGCCCCCGGCGTAGGTCAGCGTGCTCGCGCTGCCGCCGGCCGAGGCACGCACCTGATAGTTATGCCCGGTGCCCCCGCAGCCCTCTTCCCAAAGAAATAGACCGGGGTCTGTCGCCGGGTCGTAGCTGGGCGCGCCGCAGATCTCGGCCACCGGGGGTGGGGGCGGGGGCGCGGCGCACGCCTGATAGGTCGTCAGATCGAACGGGGTGGCCACCGGCGTGGCGTTCGGCCCCACCAGCACCGGCGTGCCCACGGGCAGGTCCAGCCCAAAGCAGACGCCCGTACCGCTGGCGAAGCTGAAGTCGAAGCCGTCCTCGTACTGCTTTCTCACGTTGAGCTGGTAGAGGATCTTCAAGCCGCCGTCGACCTGCTCCACCGTGTCACTGCTCTCCAGCGAAAACCCGGTGACCGTGCCGAAGGCCTGGTCGGCGTCTACATGCCCCGCGTAGGTCATGGCCGTGGCACTGCCGCCGGCCGAGGCGCGTACTCTGAAGCCGCGCTCGGTCCCGGTTCCGCAGGCCTCTTCCCACAGGTACAGCCCCGCGTCCGCCATCGGGTCGTAGGTCGGGGCACCGCAGCCGGAAACGACGAGATCGCTCGCCAGAATCGTGGCCGTGCCCGTCACCGAGGCCGCTCCCGTAGCAGTCACCGTCAGCGTGAACTGCTCGTCGCCCTCCGGCTCAGCGTCGTCAACGATCGGGACCTGTACGGTCTGCACGGTCTGGCCTTGCGTGAAGATCAGCTCGCCCGAGCTTGCGGCGTAGTCGGACCCGGCCAGCGCCGAACCGTCGGCCGTCTGGAAGCTTACCGCGAGCGACTCACCCGCCGCCGGCGCCGGGGAGACGCCTACGACAAACTCGGCCACTCCCGCCGACTCGTCGATCGTCACATCGGCCACGCTCAAGGTCGGCGGCACGGTTGATCCGCTCCCTTCGACCAGTTGATGGAGCTGGTCGACATCCAGCGCGGCAAAGTAGTCCACCACCCCGCTCGGCCAGCGCACCTCGAGGTCCACCTGCGGGTTCTGGCCGAGCCCGAAGTGGATACGCTGGTGGTTCTGGCTGTGCATGTGCACGCCGTTGTTCTGCTCGCGCAGCTGCACCTTGCCGTCGGGCGTACTCGCGAATACCCGCGCGCCGATGCCGTCGCGGTTCGAGGTCACCCCCTGCAGGTCGATCTCGATCCAGTGGTTGCCGTTGGCGGTGACGTTGCGGAACAGCTGCTGACGCCCGCTGTAGGAGAACGGACGCGGGAAGTTGCCGTTGGTCACGAACAGGTCGAGCCGCCCGTCCAGGTCGTAGTCCGCGGTCAGCACCGCATCGCCCCGCCCGTAGATGTCGCCCCGGGCATCGCCCAGCGCCGCCCCGGTGATCGCGGTGAAGTTCCCCCGCCCGTCGTTCTCGTAGAGGATGTTGTCCAGGTTCTTGATCTCGCCGGCGCACCCGACGTACACATCCAGGTCGCCGTCGTTGTCGAAGTCCCCGGGCGCCGCCGAGAGGCAGGCGCTGGCCGGCCCGCTGATCTGCCCGGAGGCGTTGACCAGCTGGTGGTCGGCGTTCTGCAGCAGCAGCGAAGGCTGCCGAGTCGCCGGTTGCCCGATACTGATCAGGCCCTCGGAGCGCAGGTCCGAGACCGAGACATCGGCGCGCAGCGCGACCCGGGGAAAGCCGACGAACTGCGGTGGCGCGACGAACCGCACCTGCCAGCGGCCGTTGACGCGCCCGATGTAGGTCCCGCCGGCCGTCCCGGCGGCCAGGCCCTGGTTGGCCGGGTCGGTCGGCGAGAGCCGCAGCTGCACATGATTGTTCCAGCCGTTCCAGACGGAGAGGTCCGTGCTCCAGGGCGGGTTCGTGCCGGCCGCGCCGATGAATACCTCAGTGACCTGAGTGGACCAGTCGAAATCCACCACCAGGTCGCCCGAGGCCAGGAACGAGATACCGCCCTGGGCCGGCGGGTCGGCATCGAATTTCACGTGGACGGTGTCCTTGGCCCCCGCGGGGCCCACCATGTCGGCGACGTTGTTGGCGACATTGCCCTGGGGCGCGAAGAGATCGCTACGCAGGTCGCCGTTGAAGTCGCCGATCGCAAGGTCGGACAGCCAGACCGTGCTCAAGGCCGAACCCAACTGCGGGGTCAGGTCGACGAACGGCAGTTGCGTGGTATCCCACACCCGCTCGATCTTGTTGGTGCCCCCGCAGATCATGTCCAGGGTGTCGTCGCCCGAGAGCTCGGCCAGCACAGCGAATTCACAACTCTGGTCGTAGGCGAAGTCGACGCCGGTCGAGCCGTCGAAGTTGAAGGTCCGCGTGCCGTTCGCCGCGACGTCCTGCCGGAAGATGGCCGTCGGCTGCCGGTAAACGAAGCTGAGACGCGCCGCCACCAGTCACGTCGAGATCACCATCCTGGTCGTAGTCGAACCAGGACGGCGCGCGACCCCCAACCGGATAGCAGGGCTGGCGGCGACAGAAATCGGCGGGATAGGCGAATCCGTGCTGCGCGAGTCGGTTTTTTAGATGCCCCGTGCCGTCGTTCTCCCAAAACAGGAAGGGCCAGCCGGCGCCGGTGATCTCGAGCAGATCGATGTCGCCGTCATTGTTGTAGTCCGCCGAGCCCAGGCCATGGGTGTCCGTGCGTCCCTCGAACACGTCGAGCACCCCCCAGGGCTCGTCGAAGTCCTCGATGGACTCGAGGAAGGTCCCGTCGCCCTGATTGAGGTAGATCACCGTGGGGAGGTACTGGTGCTTGCCAAGAAAAATGTCCGGATAGTCGTCGCCGTTCAGGTCGGCCCAGCCTGTCCCGTAGGTCTCTTCCGTGTCCGCGATCCCCGCTGCCGAATTAGCCTCGAGAAACAGGACCTCCGCGCTCACGCTGAGCGGGATAATCCCGACCCAGACGACCGCCAATCCCATTGCCGTCAATCGACCAATCATGGTTTTCTCCCAGAACAATAAAGACAAAGTTCTTCCTGCCCGTGTTGCAGCAAAAAGCATCAAGCGGACATTTCCTCTTTTTTGCGAGAACGCTTTGCCCCAAGAACGTGGTCCGACGCTTACGCACCCTGGCACCGGGTCCATCAGCGAGGGAGCGTCAACCCGGGAGGGGGACCTCGGATATCGCGTCCAGTCCGCGCGAAATTCCGAGTATTTCTCGGGTTCGCACCTGCAAGAACGCCGCTTTCGAGAGCTGGCTCACGTTTGGCGTCAAGGTCCAGCAGCTATGCTTCCTGCTGGGTTGTGTCTCGCTCACGAGCGCAGTATGGCTGCTTCGGTTCTCTATCCAAGAGTTCCCGCGACCAGACGCCTCTGACGTCCGACAGACGGCATAAGGCGTCACACGCTCAGGCGCTCCCGCCATGCGACCGACGGCAGCGTTGTGGCTACGCCGAGCTAGTAGGCGCAAGAAAGGCCGAGTGTACCCAGGTGAACGCCGGGGATACTCGGCCGGAGGGTTCTGAAACGGTAGGGACCTTCGCGCCCGCTCAGGCGGCTCGCGTCTGCTCTCCGGCGGCCCGATTGATCGCGGAGAGCACGGCCTTCAATGAGGCGCCGACCGCGTCGCGGTCGATCGCCGCGCCCGCGACCCGTTCGCCGCCCAAGTCCATGAGCACGTAGGCGGCCGCCTCGGCATCTGTCCCCTCCCCAATCGCGTGCTCCTGGTAGTCCAGCACGCTGACCCGCTGGCCGCTCCAGCGCGTCCATGCATCGACGAAAGCGGCAATAGCGCCCTGCCCTTCACCGTGCAGCACCCGCTCGGCGCCGGTGCCGGCGACTCGCGCCTCGATCACGTCATGCCCGTTGCGGTAGAGCCGGTAGCCGACCAGCCGATGCGGGGCCCGGTCGGCGACAAATTCGGCCCGAAACAGCCCGTGGATGCGCTCGGCGTCCATCTCGCCCCCTCGCCGCTCGCTTTCGCCCTGTACCAGCCGGGCCAGCTCGACCTGGAGCCAGCGCGGCAGCGTGAGCCCGAAGTCCCGCTCCATGACGAAGGCGACGCCGCCCTTGCCGGACTGGCTGTTGACGCGGATCACGGCCTGATAGCTCCTGCCGATGTCCCGTGGGTCGATGGGCAGGTAGGCCACCTGCCAGGGCTCACCGTCTTGCTGGCGTTTCAGACTCTTGCGGATGGCGTCCTGGTGACTTCCGGAGAAGGCCGTGTAGACCAGCTCGCCGACCCAGGGATGACGCGGACTCGGCGCCATGCCGGTGCACTCGGTGACCACCTGGATGATCTCGTCGGGGTTGCCCAGGTCCAACCTCGGGTCGATGCCCTGGCTGTATAGGTTCATGCCCAGGGTGACGATATCCATATTGCCCGTCCGCTCCCCGTTCCCGAGCAGGGTCCCCTCGACCCTGTCCGCCCCGGCGAGCAACGCCAGCTCGGCGGCCGCCACGGCGCCGCCGCGGTCGTTGTGGGTATGCACCGAGAGCACGAGGCAGTCGCGGCGGCTGATATGGGTCGCGAAATACTCCACCTGATCGGCAAAGACGTTGGGGCCTGCGACCTCGACCGTCGCCGGCAGGTTGATGATGCAGGGCCACGCCGGTGTCGGCTCCCAGACGTCGAGCACTGCCTCGCAAACCTCGACGGCATAGTCGGGTTCGGTCGCCGTGAAGCTCTCCGGGGAGTACTGGAAGGTCCACTCGGTTTCCGGGTAGCGCGCCGCCTCGCGCCGCACCAGTTCGGCACCCTGTCGGGCGATGGCCACGACGCCCGCCCGGTCGGCCCCGAAGACCCACTCCCGCTGGACCGGAGAAGTCGAGTTGTAGACGTGGACGATTGCCCGCCGAGCCCCGCGCAGGGCCTCGAAGGTGCGCCGTATCAGGTCCTCCCTGGCCTGCACCAGGACCTGAACGCTCACGTCGTCCGGGATCTGGTCGGCTTCGATCAGCCAGCGCACGAAGTCGAAATCCGGCTGGCTCGCCGCCGGAAACCCGACCTCGATCTGCTTGAGGCCAAGCCTGACCAGCAGCGCCCAAAGCCTTCGCTTCTGGGCCACGCCCATCGGCTCGAGCAGCGCCTGGTTGCCGTCGCGCAGATCGACGCTGGCCCAGATCGGGGCCTCGCGGATGACGCGACCCGGCCATTGCCGGTGCGGCAGGTCGACGGTCGGCCCAGGGCGGTATTTGTTGTGATCGAAACGGCTCATCGCGGATGCTCTACCAGCAATTTCAAAGGGTATTTGTCCTGTCGCCCCGTCACGGGCGCCCCTCCGTGGGGAGGGGCGCCCGTGATCGGCTCGACGCGGTGGCATAGAGTTGCCTGGCTTCGCCTCGCCCCGGTAGGGCGCTCGGCGAGCTCCGGCCCGGGTGAGGACCTGGAGTCTGGTCGGCTCGCGCCTCGTGAGCGTCCGCCTGAGCTGCGGCCGGTAAGCCGACGGGGAAAGGTTACGCCAAACCCTGGGGAACAAGATTGCGAAGATGCCGACTCGATTGGTCTTCTGCGCAATATCCTGCGATATTTGTCGTTATTTTAAGCATCAGGCGAGTACTCGCAGGATCCCCGTGAAACTCGACCGCTACGATCAGCGCATTCTCGAGGAGTTGCAGCGCGACGGACGCATCACCAACCAGGATCTCGCCGAGCGCATCGGCCTGTCGCCGTCGCCCTGCCTGCGGCGCGTCAGGGCGTTGGAGGAAGCCGGCATCATCACCGGGTACCGCGCCGTGCTCGACGCCCGCAAGCTCGGGCTGAACCTGATCGCGATCCTCAGCATCTCCATGGACAAGCACACGCCCGAGCGCTTCGAGCGCTTCGACGCCGCCGTCCGCGCGATGCCGGAGGTACTGGAATGCCTTCTGATCACGGGCCGCGACGCCGACTACCAGCTCAAGGTCATCGTCCGCGACATGGATGCCTATCAGGAGTTACTGCTGGAGCGGATCACCCGCATCGAGGGTGTAACCGGGGTCCACTCGAGCTTCGTGCTCCGACAGGTCGTGGAGCGCACCCGTCTGCCGACCGGGTAGCCGACGGTGCGGTGGCCCTCTAACCGACGGGACACCCGCCAACCGGGCCCCGCCGTTTGATCACGGCAGACGTCGAACCCAGGAAGGTGACCGCTCAGTGATCGCCTACGGGCGCCACTTTGAACACCTCGTCCATGCTGGTCACACCGGCCGCGACCTTTTGCGCCCCGCTGATGCGCAGAGGCTTCAGCCCCTTGCGCTGGGCCAACGCCCGCAGGTCGGTCTCATCGAACTGCGCGCCGATGATGTCCTTGATCGGCTGGTCCAGGGTCAGGATCTCGTAGAGCCCGATACGGCCGCGGTAGCCGGTGTTTCGGCACTCCAGGCAACCTTTCGGGACGGCACTGCTCTCAGGCGCCGGGAGCTTCCATGGGCTCACCATCGATTCCCAAAGGTCCAGGTCGGTCGGAGCTGTCTGTTTGCAATGAGGACATAGCGTCCGGACCAGCCGCTGGGCGACAACCCCGATCAGCGTGGCCTTGATCAAGTAGTGGGGCACGCCGATGTCCAAGAGCCGGGTGATGGCGGACGGGGCGTCGTTGGTGTGCAGGGTCGACAAAACCAGGTGTCCGGTCAGCGACGCCTGCACGGCCATCTCGGCGGTCTCCAGGTCGCGGATCTCGCCGACCATGATGATGTCCGGATCCTGACGCATCAGGGTGCGGATGCCGCTGGCAAAGTCGAGCCCGATGTTGTGCTGAACCTGCATCTGATTGAAGGCCGGTTCGACCATCTCGATGGGCTCCTCGACGGTGCAGACATTGACCTGGGGCGTGGCCAGCGTCTTGAGCGTCGAGTACAGGGTCGTGGTCTTCCCGGAGCCGGTGGGACCCGTCACCAGGATGATTCCGTTGGGCCGGTTGACCATTTCGCGCCAGCGCTGGGCGTCGTCGTCGCCGAAACCGAGCGCGCCAAAATCCCGGAGCAGTACGTCCGGGTTGAAAATGCGCATCACCAGCTTCTCGCCGAATGCCGTGGGCATCGTCGACAGACGCATCTCAAGCTCCCGTCCGTCCTCGGCGCGCGTCTTGATTCGCCCATCCTGAGGCCTGCGCTTCTCGGCCACGTCCATGCGCCCGAGGATCTTCACTCGGCTGGTTACCGCGGCCATGACGGTCGCCGGAACCTGGTAGACCGGATGCATGACGCCGTCGATCCGGAACCGGATGTTGCCCTGGTCACGCCGAGGCTCCATGTGAATATCGCTGGCCCTCTGGTCGAAGGCGTACTGCAGCAACCAGTCGACGATATGGACGATATGGCTGTCGTTGGCGTCCAGATGCCCGGACTTGCCGAGCTCGACCAGGGATTCGAGGTTGTGAAGGGCTGGCCGACCGTCCTTACCGGACGCCGTCGTAGCCCCCTTGATCGAATGCGAGACGCCGAAGAACTCCTTGCGGTAGCGCTCGATGTCGCGCGGATTCGCAACTACCCGGACGATCTCGCGCTTAATGACCCGCTGGAGCTCCTCGATCCAGCCACTCAGATAAGGCTCCGAGGTCGCGAACACGGCGCGCTCCGCGGTCACTGAGACGGGCAGGATCCGGTTCCAGGCCGCATAGGCCGCGGTGACCAGGTCACCGACATTGGCGGCGTCGATCTTCAAGGGATCGATGCGCAGATACTCCAGACCGCTGCGGCGGGCGAGCCAGAACGTCAGCTCCTCCAGCGTGAGAATGCGCTTGTGCGCCTTCGCATGATGAAGCTTCGCGTCGGCGACTACCTCGAGGGCGTGCCGGTCGCCCGCCGCCCTCGCGCTCGGGGACCTGACGAGCGTCCCAGCGTCGGAACGGGCGATCACCGCATCGGCAACCAGGCCCTCGACGATCTCCTCGACCGTCAGCCGGTGCTCCGGTTGAGACTCGATCTGATTGGCGACAGCCACGAGAACCTCCTTCGCTCCCGACGAGGGATGCGAGGCGCGAATCGGTTACCGGACCGCGGGATTGACGCACCTTATTGACCCGCCTGTCGAGTCTCAGGAGCGATGCCGGACATGTCTGCCCAATTGCCGGTTCAGTCTGAGCGGCGCGTCACATGCCTGGGAACGGCGCCGACGCCACAGACGCGATGCGGCCGCCGGCTCCGCGAAGGCCGGTCGCGGGACTTGCGCATCTTCATGGCCATCGTCGAGATTCGTCACCAAGTGACACGCCTGACGTAACGATACGTTCACGCGCCCGCCGGGTATTCAAGAAAACAGCTTGCTTTGCTGGCTCCCGGCAAGCTCAAAACGTGTGGCATGAGAAATGCGTTTAACAAGGCAAAGACCTCCAAATCGACGCGAGGTCAGGAGCAGACAATGTACACCGAGCAGTTGCAGGCCCTGATTGAACCCGAGCGCCCCCAGGAACAGGAGCTTCGCCGCCGCCGCGAAGGCGTGTTGACCGAACTGACGCTACGCAACGAGAACCTTCTGTACGCCCGGACCCGTGGCGTGAGCCGGAACAACCGGTCCGTTGGCTACGTACCGGCGTATCTGAACAGTGCCACCGGCGAGAGCGCCGAGTCCCGGTTCGCGGACGGCACCCCGGCGCCGATTCACCTGCTCGACGGACTTCCGGATACCTGGATACAGGAACGAGACGCCGACGGTCACGTCGTCTGCACTTGTCCCGGGATCGTCGCTGGATTCCTGCGCAACGGTTGCTTTTTCACTCGCGAGGAGGCCGCGCGAGCCGCCGCGCACTGAAGCGAGGAACGAATTCTCCCGCGCTTGGGGGTTGAAGGTGCGCGGGCCATCGGCCGGCTGATGCCGGAGTCCTTTGCCCGCGGGGTTGCCCGCACCAACGCCTGACGCCGACCTGCAGGCTCAATCGGAGTCGAGCGCGTTTATCTGCACGTCCACCCGAAGTGAGGGCCTGAGGCCGCTGGGCCCGATGCGTTCACGGATGCGCGAGTCGTCCTCGCGGAAGGCCACGTCGAGGCTCCAGTGCAAGCTGTTCTCCACGCCCCAATGACTGCGTACCGTATTGGCGAAGCGCTTGGCGTTGATGCCGATGCTGCCGATGTAGAAGCGGTACTCACTGCTGGTTTTGCCCTCGCACGCACGCTCGGCCTGCACCATGCCGATCATGTCCAGACCGGCCCAGTGCGGCGCCTCACTGATCCCATCGAGATTGCCCAAGGTCCAGTGGCGGCGCGTCTCCACCCGGCCATGGCCACGTTCGTTGGTCTCGTAGTAGTCCGTGACCATGTCCTGGTAGTCCTTGGCATCGGCGTCGACGAACGCCTCTTCGACCTCTTCGGCCAGATGGCCCTGGTTGCCCTTGAGCGCCAGGACATAGTCGCCGCCTTGATCGCGAATCTGTTGGGCAATCTTCTTCTGGCAACCCATGGCATCGATGGTCACGATGCAGCCTTTGAGCAGCAGCACCTCGAGCAGTTCGGGAATGGCCGTGATCTCGTTAGACTTCGCATCGGTGGCCTGTTGTCCCAGCACCAGGCCGTTGCGCGTCGCCCAGGCGCTGACGATATGCAGCGGCCCAAGGCCGCCCTTGCGGTCATGGGAGCGACGCAGCGTCTTGCCGTCGATGGCAATCACCTCGTCCGCGTATACGCTGCGTACAGATTCGATCCAGCCGCGGAAGCAGGCCTGGAACGCCTTCGGCGAGAGCAGTGCGAATACCCGCCCAAAGGTGTCGCGGGTGGGGATGCCGTTCTCCAGGTCCAGGAAGCGTCGAAACCATTTGATCTTGGCTTTGCCGAAGGCCTCTATGTTGGCCAGGTCGTTGGCTCCGCAGAGCACCGCGGCAATGGCAATCACAACCAGATCTATCAACTGGTGCCGACACTTGCTCGGATCGCGCGGGTCTTCGAGAATCGAGAAGTGATCGACCAGTGTTGTGGGCTCGTCGGAATCCATGCGGGGACCTCCTCTGGTGAGAATTTCCCACCGCATCATGGATTCCGGGCTTCAATTTGTCCAGCCTGCCTGCTCTTCTAGTCTTAATGGCCCGAGTCAGTCCGGAAACTACCCCACCCAGGAATATTAGTGTTTCTTGATGCGATCGCCCTAGGGGTCGCCCTCTTGGACCCAAGGATGGCCCTCGGTGTCGACGATGGTGTGGCCGATCATCGGGTCGGTGCGCTACTGGCGCTCGAAATGCGGGTGGGATCGCTCAGCTGTCGTTGAAGTATCCTCCGGTTGTCGATGGCGGTTCGCGACGTACTGCATGATAGATTAGATTCCCTAAGCAATTCGTCAAGTAAACCGAATTCAACGGGTCGATCGGACGCTGGCCACCCCGCGGGTCCCTCCAATCCGCCAGCTCCCCGGCGCGGGCCGTTGATGGCCCGCTTTCCCGGTGTTCGACCGACTCGCAGGAGAGACCAGACATGGCCGACCTACCCGACCGCCGGGAGCAGATTCGTCTCGTGCACGCGGACTTCATCCGCCAGGTCGTGGAGACCTGCCGCAACCCCGACCGGCGCGGGGACTTCGAGACCCTACTGCAGAGCGCCGAGCGCAACGGCTGGACCGCGCTGGCCGCCGCGGTGCGGCGGATAGCCGCCGGGGAGCGGGGCCAGACCGTCTTCGCCGGGCTGGACGACGAGGACCAGGTGATCGCCGAGAGCATTCTGCGAGGCCTGCAGGATCCGGCGACCCTGCCCAAGGCGGGTGCCCGACCCGACGCGACCGTCGCCGCCCCGGGACTTGCGCACATGATCCACGCCGCCGCGCGAGGCAATGCCCAGGCGCTCGCGCTTATCGGCAACATGGCCGAGCAGATGAGCGGGGTTGGCGGAAACCTCGGTCACCTGGCCGCGGTGATCCGCCCGCTGATCAATGGTGAACGCGACCCCGATCGGCTGTGCCGTGGCATGGACGGGCAGACCACACAGCTGGTTCTGGACATCCTCGCCGAGCTCGGGCGGCTGGAGGCCCATTGAGCCGGGCGGCGATTCGAAGCCCAGGCGCGGGTACCGACATTCACGATCCTGGCCGATCCAACTGCTCGCTTTCTCGCCGAGGTCGCCGGCCCGATAATGAGGTCCTTCAGTGGCAACGGACTCTAGTGAATCGGATGATCCGATTGCGTGATCGATCCCGGACCCTGTTCCTGCGGATCACGACGACGTTGGCCTATGCCGGCATCCCCGCTGCGCGCGCCGATCAGGCGCCGCGGCTCGATGGCGCGGTCCAGGCGCCGCCAACGCCGACCGCCGACGCGGGCGGCCTGCTCAATGAGGCGTTCTTTCTCAAGCTCGGATTTTCGTTCTTCGTCGGACTCGCGCTGGGTTACGCTCTGAAGATCGCCTTCAAGATCGCGCTGGTTGTCGGCGGTCTGATGCTCCTTGGCGTGCTCGGTCTCCAGTACGCCGGCATCGCCGACGTCGACTGGGCCGGAATGGAGTACCGCTACGATGGCTGGGCGGACTGGCTCTCGGTCAACGGCCGCGCCTTTCTGGACTTCGCCGGACGAAACCTGTCGAGCGCCGCGTCGTTTGCGGCCGGAATGGCCCTCGGGTTGAAGCTGTAGACCGGGGGCCTCGCGGCGGCGATCAGGGACGCGATCGCGCCCAGGCCGCGAAGAGCTCGATGAACAGCGCCTTGGCCTGACGGTAGATCCCAGGCGCCCCCGACTCACGGGGTCCCGCGCAATTGAGCCTGCCAACCCGGTGCCGTCGCAGCCAGGCGACCGCCTCGGCCACGTCTAGCGGTACAGTGACGTCCCGTACCAGCAGCGGCCGCCCGTAGCGGCGCGCGAGCTTGGCAGTGAGAGACGTGCCCCCGGTGAGATCTCCCCGGTGCAGGATCAGGGTCGCATCGCTGTCGCGGACGTTCCACTCGGTTCGTTCGGCGTAATGACGGGCCGGGGTCTCGTCCAGCCCGTAGCAGCCGGGGATCCGACCGTCCTCGGCGCGCCGCCCGCTGGGACACCAACCGCCGATCGGCAGGCCGAGCTGCAGCGCCGCATCCAGCGCGGCGCGGTCGACGCCGGTCTGGCCGCCGGACACCACCCGGACGGCTCCCCCGTCCGCCTTCTCGCTGAGCTTGCTCTCCCGCGAACGACGGTTCATCGCCCGTGCTCCGGCGCCCGCGCGACCAGGATCGCCCGAATCGGGGCCGGCAGGCCCTCGACCGTGAGTCCCGGCCCACTCGGGTCGAGATGGTCCGCCAGCGACTGGAACCGCATCCATTCGGTCGTGCGCTGCTCCTGCGTGGTCGTTGGCGTTACGTCGACGACGCGCACGCCGACGAAGCCGCAGCGGCCGAGCCAGGTAGAGAGCGACTCCACCGTCGGAAGAAACCAGACATTGCGCATCCCCGCGTAACGCCCGGGCGGGAGTAGCACCCGCGGACCGCCGCCGTCCAGGATCAGGGTCTCCAGCACCAGCTCGCCGCCCGGGCGCAGCAGATCCCGAAGCCGCAGCAGATGGTCGATCGGGGAGCGGCGATGGTAGAGCACCCCGAGCGAGAACAGCGTATCGAAGCCGGCGAGTCCGCGCGGAAGGTCCTCGAGCTTCAGCGGCAGCACGCCCAGCTCGTCACGGTTCAGGTATCGGTTGATCGCCCGGAACTGGACCGCGTACAGCAGGGTCGGGTCGATGCCGAGCACCAGCGCGGCACCCTCCCCCAACATTCGCCAGCCGTGGTAGCCGTTGCCGCAGCCGACGTCGAGCACCAGCCGACCATCGAGCGGCTCGATGGCGCTGACGAGCCTGTCCCACTTCCAGTCCGAACGCCATTCGGTTTCGATGCGAACACCATGGATGCAATACGGGCCCTTTCGCCAGGGGTGCAGCGTCTGGAGCCCGTCGCGGAGGCGCATTAACTCGTCCGGTGCCGGTCGATCCGTCGAGGTGACGCCGACACAGGCCGCGCGCAGCTCGCAAAGGCCGCCGGCCAGCTCGGGCAACGCATCGACTGCCATCTCCCAGCGGCCGAGATCGCCGTGTGCACTGACGCCGGTCCGTTCCAGTACGACCCGTTCGAGCCCGGCCCTCCAGGGCCCGAGACGGGTGCCCGCGAGCCTGTCCAGAAAGGGCTGAAACGACCTCAGGTCCACTTGGTCGACCGAGTACGAATACGAATCACCCACGCGTAGCGGAATCGGGGCAAAAGGGGCCACGGCTGGTCATCGATCGCGAACCGGTAGCCGTTCCTGCTCGAGCCCGGCGCCAATTCCCGCGAAAACCGACAGCAATAAAGGTCTTGCGGCTGATAGAATACTGCGGATTTCTGACGGTCTACCACGCAACTGCCACCGGGAGCGCACCATGTCCGAGAGCCAAGCCAAACAAGCACTCAAGAGGGAGATCGACGCGGAGGTCGACGCGGCGATGTTGGAAGAAACGGTGGATGAGACCGAGGACGATATCGACGCCGCGGCCGACGTGGTGCCCGTCGTCGAGCATGTCGATTTCGACGACCCCGCGCTGTATCTCAACCGAGAGCTCACTTGGCTCAAGTTCAACCGCCGCGTGCTTCACGAGGCGGACGACGTACGCACGCCGCTGTTGGAGCGGGTCAAGTTCCTCGCCATCGTCAGCAATAATCTCGACGAATTCTTCATGAAGCGTATCGGCGGGCTCAAGCAGCAGATCGCCGCCGGGGTACATAACCTGAGCGTCGATGGGCGCAGCCCCGTGCAGCAGCTTAGGGAATGTCACGCGACGGTGCGCGAGATTCAGGTGGACCAGAAGCGAATCTTCGATGAGCTCACCAAGCTCCTAGCCGAGCAGAAGATCCGCATCGTCAAGATCGGCGACCTTGCCCGGAAGTCCCGCGAGCAGCTGCGCGAGCACTTCCGCACCGACATCTTCCCGATGCTGACGCCGCTGGCGATGGACCCGGCGCACCCCTTCCCGTTCATCTCGAACCTGGCGCTCAACCTGCTGGTCACGCTCCGCTACCCCGGCGGTAACGAGGTCTATATGGCCCGCGTGAAGGTGCCGGTGAGCAAGGACGTCTCCAAGCGCCTGATTGCCGTCAACGGCGACCACAGCTTCGTGACCCTCGATGACCTCATCGTCGACAACCTGGACATGCTGTTCCCGGGCATGGAGATCGAGTCCTGCGAGCTGTTCCGCGTCACCCGCAACGCCATCGTCGAGCCGGAAGGCGATTTGGCCAGCGACCTGCTGGAGCTGATCGAGACGGAGCTGCGTGAGCGCCATTTCGCGCCCATCGTCCGCCTCGAGGTCCAGAAGGGTATGGACCCGGTCCATCGCGGCATGCTGGCCGCGGAGCTGGGGCTCAACGAGGAGGAGGACGTCTTCGAGATCGACGGCATGATGGGCCTGCGCGACCTCTTCGAGCTGGCCGGCCTGGACATCCCGGAGCTGCACGACCAGCCGCACCGCCCGGTCGACCACCCCTTGCTGGCCAAGGACCGCCGCAACATCTTCCACATCATCCGCGAGAACGGGCCGATCCTGCTGCAGCATCCCTATCAGCCGTTCAGCACGTCTGTGGAGCGTTTCCTGCGCACCGCCTCGGAAGATCCGAAGGTATTGGCGATCAAGATGACGCTCTATCGGACCTCGGCCGGGGTAATTCTCGATTCGCTGATCCAGGCCGCGCGCAACGGCAAGCAGGTCGCCGTGCTGGTGGAGTTGCAGGCGCGTTTCGACGAGGCCGCGAACATCCAGTGGGCGCGCCGTCTGGAGTCCGAGGGCATCCACGTCAATTACGGGGTCCTGGGGCTCAAGACCCACAGCAAGCTGATTTTCGTGATTCGGCGGGACTACGCGCAGCTTCGCCGCTACTACCACATTGGAACCGGTAACTACCACGCCGGCACCGCGAAGCTCTACACGGACCTCGGAATGCTCGGCTGCGACGATGATATCGGTCAGGATCTCACCGAGCTGTTCAACTACCTGACCGGTTATTCTCCTCCGCCGAGCTATCGCAAGATCCTCGCGGCGCCCTACAACCTGAAGCGCGGCATCATCGACAAGATCAACCGCGAGATCGAGCACCACAAACGCGACGGCAGCGGGCTGATCCAGATGAAGATGAACGCGCTGGAGGACGCCGAGATCACGCGGGCGCTGTACCGGGCGAGCCAGGCGGGCGTCAAGGTCGACCTGATCGTGCGAGACACCTGCCGCTTCCGGCCCGGTCTTCCGGGCATCAGCGAGAATGCCCGCGTGGTGGGCATCGTAGGGCGCTTTCTCGAGCACGCCCGGATCATCTACTTCCACAACGCCGGCGACGAGGAGTACTACATCGGCTCCGCGGACATGATGCGCCGCAACCTCGACAGCCGCGTGGAGGTCCACGCCCCGGTCGAGAACCCGGAGCTGCGTCAGGAGCTGCGGCTGATCCTGGACGTCCAGCTCGCCGACACCCGCTCCGCCTGGGACATGGACTCGGATGGCAACTACACCCAGCGCGTTCCCGCCGATGAGCACGCGCTGGGCGCCCAGGACACCCTGATGGGCGTTGCCGAGAGACGGCTCGCCGCGGCCGCGCAACACAAGGAGAAGCGGGTCCGCTCGCGACTGCTGAGCCACTTCCAGTGGCGGCTGCGCAGCAACCGGCAGCGCTAGCCTCTACGCGAGCGAGCTCGGCTCACAGAGGGGCGCCCGCGGGCGCCCCTCTTTTTCGCCGGGGTATCGCGCTCGCGGATCTTCTATTCCGCGCCGAGCGCTGACGGGTGCTCCGCTAACTGCCTGCCCGGCTATAGAAACCGCTTGGTCAAGTCCACGAGCAGCCCCCGGGCCGCCGCTTCGACCATGTCGAACACCTGATCGAATCCCTGCTGCCCGCCGTAGTAAGGGTCCGGCACGTCGCGCACCCGCAAATCCGGCGCGAAATCCATCAGCAGCATCAGCTTCCGCTCCATGCCGGGCGGACAGATCCGCGACAGACGCTCGAAATTGTCCCGGTCCATCGCAAGGACATAGTCATAGTGCAGAAAGTCCTCCGGCTCGGCGCGTCGGGCGCGTAGATCGCCGATGTCGATCCCCCGCTCCAGAGCGGTCTGCCTGGCTCGGGCGTCCGGCGGCTCGCCAATGTGGTAGCCGTGCGTTCCGGCCGAATCGATTTCGATGACGGACCCCAAATCCGCTTCGACCACCAGCTTGCGGAACACCCCGTGCGCCGTGGGCGATCGGCAGATATTGCCCATGCAGACGAAGAGCACCTTGACCATAGGGAATTCACTCATCGGAGGTTCTTGAGGCTGCTGACCGTACCGAGGCAGATGATATCAAGCGGGCCGCGTGTGCCGGACCGGATGCACGCTATCTCGGACCGGTTCGCCCCGCGGCCGGCCCAAGGACCCGGCTTTGCACACGCATTCTCAGGCGCTGTTGCTGCAGCGCTTGTTCCTGCTGCATCAACTGGAGCTTTGCGCGCGCACCCGCGGCTCCTGTCGCGGTTCCTGGTTCGCGAACCCTGAGGCGCTCCTCCCGCTGCAGGGCCTGAAGCTCGCGGCGTTCATCCTCTAGGGTCGCGGCAAACCGCTGCCGCTGCTGCTGTTCGAGCGACTGCCACCGAGCGGATTCGCGCGGGGACGGCTCGGGAGCGCGTGACCTCGCCTCCCGCTGGTCCTGCTCCAGTCGCAGCCAGCCTTCCGCCGCCCGGCGCGTCTGCGGCCCGAGTGCGCCGACCGAGTTCGGCACGCCGTCCGCACCGGCAGATTCGACGCCCGCCAGGGCAAGACCGGCGATGCAGGCGGCCAGCGGCAGCACGCGAGGAGGCACCGTCTTGGTGCGTGCGAGCGATGACAGTGCTCGCATCCCCTGGCCGTTCCGTCGAAAGAAGCTGAGGTTGAAGCAGATCAAGTCTGCCAAGACTATGATTTCAAAGCGACGTGCGTTCAATATGACGGGCTGGCATCAATTCTGCTTAGGCTAGAGCACGATTGGCAAAGGACACGTTCCAGCTCTCTCGTTCTCTGACCTCCTCAGTGGTGATTTGCCCCGCGCGGCGGGGCATTTTTTTGCGATAGCAAAACCCGGTCGGCGACGGTCAAGCGTCGAGGATCTCGGTCACAAACTGAGGGGACTGTTGCACCACCCGCTTGACGGCGCATAGGTCCATCGCCTTGACGATGCCGGCGCGGTATTTGGTCGGGAACCCCTCTGGCAGGGTAAGTCTGAGAAAGGCGCGCGCCGCTGACGGGTCGGTCTTGTTGCCCTGCCATTCCATTGTCAGCCCGAGTCCCGCGGTCGGGATATTGCGGGTCTGACAGAACTTGAGCGCGAATATTCCCGCACAGGTCGCAAGCGACGTAAGGAAGAGGTCGAACGGCTGGGGTGCACTGCCCTGTCCGCCCGATTCGGTGGATTGATCCGTCTCGATCAGGAAGCCCCGCAAACGGGCGTCCACGCGCTGTCCGCCCGGAAAACGGACCTCGATATTTTCCGGCCTGTCCAACGGCTACTCCTCAGGGGTATTGCTGGGTATACGGCCTCGCGAGCCCGCGGCTGCCGGGGCCCGGCGGCGCGGGCCCCGTAGGTCTGAATAGCACTCAGTCCCGATTCCGCCCACCGAACATCTTCATCGGAGCGGTCATCATGTTCATCGGGTTGAAGCCGCCGCCCTTCTTTCCGCCACGGTCGCCGTCCGGACCATAGTCGTCGTAGGGTCCACCGTATCCGGGACCATAGCCGCCCGGGCCGCCGTATCCGTATCCCGGACCGTACCCGCCGCCGCCTGGATAGCCGCCGCCACCGTAACCGGGTCCGTAGCCACCCTGGGGTCCGTAGCCGCCCTGGGGTCCGTAGCCGCCCTGGGGTCCGTAGCCACCCTGGGGTCCGTAGCCACCCTGGGGTCCGTAGCCACCCTGAGGTCCGTAGCCGCCCTGGGGTCCGTAGCCACCGTAGTCGGGACCGGCGCCGCCGTAACCCTGCCCGGGATAGCCCGAGTCAGGGTAATTGGGTCGCCCAGAGCTTCCGGGTCCGCCGCCGAACCCGGCCGCTTGCGTGGTCTGGGAAGCGGCAATGCACAGGGCCAGCATGGCGCAGGCTTGGGTCGCGTGTTTAAACATGGTTCCTCTACTCATCTCTCCGGTGAAACGCCGGGCCCGCGGAAGGACCCTCAGCGCAATTATTGAAGGAACCCATCTCCGGGATCCTTCGCCGACTTGTCCGTAATAGCTCACAGCCGCGGACTCCCCGCAGCCAAAGGCCGGACTCATGGTACTCGCAATCCTGCACGTCGGCACACAACTTATGCCCCGGGGGGAGACGTCGATCGGAACAACGATCTCCGAATCGAACGATTATTCGACAGGTGGCGGAATGAGCATGGCGGATCCGACCCGAGGGCGGGCATTGAACCCGGAATTGAACGCGGACCGCCTGGTCACGCACCTGCGCGCCCTTCTTGGCCGTCGCTGCTGGTACCGCGGAAAGCCCTGGCGGCTGCTGGATCTGCTACCGTCGGAAGGAATCCTGGTCATCGAGAGCCTGGAGACGACACCCCCGATCCTCACCGACCAGTACGGGCGGGCCAGCCATCGCGCAAACCAGCTGCTTCAGGTGCCAATCTTCGGCCCGGCCCGGGACCTGCCGTCGGCTCAGCTGCAAGACCTTCTCGTTGACCTCGACTCCCGCCCGGAGGGTTGAACCGGGCGGGCCTGACGCGTCGTCTCGCCTACGGCGGGGTTTCAAGCGCCTATGAGCCGTGCCACCCTGGCCAGGTCGTTTGCGGTATCGACGCCCGGCCCCGGTGACTCCGAGGCGACGCCTACATGTATACGCTCACCGTGCCAGAGGACCCGCAGTTGCTCGAGCGATTCCGCCGTCTCGATTGGCGCCGGTTCCCAGGAAACGTATCGCTTCAGAAAGGAGGCCCGATAGGCATAGAGCCCTATATGGCGCAGGAATCGGACCGACTTGGGCAGCGCCGCCCGCTTGCCCAGAAACTCGTCGCGATGCCAGGGGATCGGCGCCCGCGAGAAATAGAGCGCGAACCCCTGCCCGTCGACGACGACCTTGACCACATGGGGGTCGAACAGCGTCTCGCTGTCCTCTATCGGGTGGGCGAGGGTCGCCATGCCCACGGGAGACCGGGCCGACAGGTCCGACGCGACCTGGTCGATGAGCGTCGGCGGTATACAGGGCTCATCGCCCTGGAGATTGACGATGATGTCGTCGTCCGACCAGCCCCGTCGGCCAATGACCTCGGCGATGCGCTCCGATCCGCTGCGATGGGACGCCCCGGTCAGCTGGGCATCGGCACCGAAGCCGGCGCAGGCGTCGGCGATCCGCTGGTCGTCGGTGGCCACCACGACCTCGCCCGCCCCGCTTGCCCGGGCTCGCTCGACGACATGCTGCAGCAGCGGCCGGCCGGCGATCGGCAGCAGCGGCTTGCCGGGAAGCCGGGTCGAGCCGTATCGCGCCGGAATCACGACCTTGAAGGGTGGAATCTTGGCCGCCGCGGGCCTGTTTGCGTTCACGGCCGGGGCACCTCTTCGTCGGCGGCCAGGGTGCGCGCCTCCTCTTCGAGCATCACGGGTATGTCGTCGCGTATCGGATAGGCCAGACGATCGCCTCGGCAGATCAGCTCCTGGCCGGACTTGTCGTAATAGAGCGGCCCCTTGCACAGGGGACAGACGAGGATATCCAGCAATCTCTTATCCAACGGTGAGACCCTCGAGCTTGGAGAAGAAGGCGTCGATGAAGGCCGCGTCCAGATCGGCCCGCACCGGGACGTACCAGTGGTCAGCGTCCGCAAAGGTAGCGCACTTGACCGCATCTTTCTCGGTCATCAGCACCGGCCCCGGAGGCCAGTCGGCGAGATCGGCCGCCGAGAACGGGTAATGATCCGGGTACGGACGCTCGACGATCGTCAGGCCGATCCCCCGCAGCAGCGCGAAAAACCGCCCCGGGTTGCCGATCCCCGCCACGGCCGTGACTGTCGACTCACCCCGAAACCCGGCCAAGTCCCGCAGCCGCGCGCCGTCGCGCAGGTTAACGGCGGCGTTCGGCACCAAATGCATCCGATGGCCTTTGTCGCCGCCGTGGTTGAGCACCAGGTCCACGGAGTCCAGACGCCCCGGCGGCTCCCGCAGCGGCCCGGCGGGCAGACAGCGCCGGTTGCCAAGCCCGCGCTGAGCGTCGACGACGGCGATCTCGAGATCCCGCGCCAGCCGATAGTGTTGCAGACCATCGTCGGAGAGCAGGATATCGCACCCGCCCTCGCTCAGGGCCAGCTCGCCGGCCGCGACCCGATCGGGTCCAGCGACAACCAGGCAGCCGCCGCGCCGCGCGAGCAGGACCGGTTCGTCGCCGACCGCCCGGGGATCGCTGCCGGGACTCACCCGTTGCGGCCAGGTCCGGGCCGTGCCGCCATAGCCGCGGGTGATGATGCCCGGTGTCCAGCCCCGTTCGCGCAGAAGCTCCACGAGCCGCAGGACCAGCGGCGTCTTGCCGGTGCCGCCGACGGTCAGGTTGCCGACCACGACGACGGGTACAGCTAGCCGGCGGCTCCGCGGCCACCCCGAGCGGTAGCCGAGACGGCGCAGCCGCACCGCCCCGCAGTAGAGCCAGGACAACGGCGCGAGCAACCAGGAAAGCGGGTGCGACCCGTACCAAATCCGGGTCGGGTCCCAGCTCAAGGGCTCACCCCCCGAACTCGATGGCCGGCCGTGCTTTGGTGTACCCGCGTCAGCCGAGCCGCCATCAGGCAAGCGCGGGGACCTCGGCGCCGTCGTGGAACTGCAGCCGATGCAGTCTGGCGTAGTAGCCGCCGAGCGCGAGCAGCTCCGGGTGTCGGCCCTGCTCGACGATGCGCCCGTCCTGCAGGACGACGATGCGGTCGGCGTTCTCGATCGTGGACAGGCGGTGGGCGATCACCAGCGTGGTGCGCTCGCTCATGAGCTCCTGCAGCGCCGCCTGGATGTGACGTTCCGCCTCGGTGTCCAGGGCCGAGGTGGCCTCGTCGAGGATCAGGATCGGGGCGTCCTTGAGCATGGCGCGGGCGATCGCGAGCCGCTGGCGCTGGCCGCCCGAGAGCAGGACGCCGCGGTCGCCGATCCAGGTGTCGAACCCCTGGGGCAGCGCGCGGATGAACTCCAGGGCGTGGGCCGCGGCGGCGACCCGCTCCAGGTCCTCCGCCGAGGCCGGCTCCGCGCGTCCGTAGGCGATGTTGTTGGCAATACTGTCGTTGAACAGCACCACGTCCTGGCTCACCAGCGCGATCTGGTCCCGGAGGCTGGTCAGCACGAGCTCGCGGATCGGTATGCCGTCGATCAGGATCTCGCCGGCGGTCGGGTCATAGAAACGGGGCAGCAGGCTCGCCAGCGTGGTCTTGCCGCTGCCGGAGCGCCCGACCAGCGCGACCCGCTCCCCGGGCTCGATGACCAGATCCAGATCCCGGATCGCGGGCACCTTGTCGGCCGAGTACCTGTGGCCCACGCCCCGGTATTCGATTCGCCCGTCCAAGCGGTCTACCCGCCGAGTGCCCGTGTCTACTTCCTGCTCCGAATCGAGGAGCTCGAACAGGCTGTCGGCGGCGATGATCCCCCGCTGCAGGTGGGCATTGACGCCGGTGAGCCGCTTGACCGGCGGCAGCAGCAGGCCCATCGCGACGACGAACGACATGAAGGTGCCCACCGATATGTCGTCCCTTAGGCCCTGCATGGTCGAGAGGTAAACGACCACCGCGATCGCAAGCGCCGAGATCATCTGCACCAGCGGCACGCTGGCCGCCTCGGTCGCGATCATCTTCATCTGCAGCGAACGGGTCTTCTCGTTGACCCAGCCGAAGTGTGCTGCTTCCTGCCGCTGACCGCCAAACGCCTTGACCACCCGGTGACCGTCGATCACCTCCTGCGCCACATGGGTCAGTTCGCCGACCCGGTCCTGTATGCGACGGCTGTATCGGCGAAACCGTTTGGTGGCATATTTGACCGCGCCGGCCATTAGCGGTCCGATCACCAGGAAGATCGCCGACAGGACGGCGTTGATATAGAGCATGTAGGCCATCAGCCCGATGACCGTAAATCCGTCGCGAACGAGGGTCGTGATCGCCGAGGTCGCCGCGGTCGCGACATACTCGACGTTGTAGGTGAGCTTGGCGAGTATCTGGCCCGAGCCGTGGTTATCGTAGTAGCGGGTCGGCGCGCGCAGCAGGTGCTCGAACATCTCCTGGCGCAGGTTCGCGACGACCCGGCGCCCGACCCAGCTCAGGAAATAGTCGTTGATGAACCCCGCGATGCCCCGTACGAGGAACAGGCCCACCAACACCAGGGGCATCATCCTGACGACGTTCTCGTCCCTGTCCACGAAGCTACCGTCGATCAGCGGCTGCATCATCGCCGCGAACATGGGCTCGGTGGAGGCATAGATCAGCATGCCGACGATCGACACGGTAAACATGCGCCAGTAGGGCTTGGCGTACCGCAGAAGCCGGGCGTAGATCTGCCGGGCATCCGAGTCCGGCCGGCTCGGCTCGAGGCTCATGGCTCCTCTTCGGCCGGCCGGGTCGCACTGAAGGCGATGCGGACCAGACCCGCCTGACTCGCCGCGTCCAGCGCCGTCATCACCGCCTGGTGCGGGGTGTTGGCGTCCGCCTGGATCAGGACCGGCAACCCCTTGCGCTCGCCGAGCGCCCCGGTCAGCGCGCGCACCAGCGTGATCGGCCGGCGGTCCGTGACCGCCTGGTCGTCGACGTAGAAACGGCCGGTGCGGTCGATGACGAGACGGATCATCTCCGGCTCCTCGGCCGGCGCGTCCTCGCCCTGGGCCTCCGGGAGCTGGATGCGCAGCCGCGCCTCGTCCTTGAAGGTCGTCGAGACCATGAAGAAGATCAGCAGCAGAAACACCACATCGATCAGCGGTGTCAGGTTGATGTCCACCGAGTGCCGGCGATGGGGACGCAGGTTCATCGGGTCTCGCCGCCCTCCTCGCGCTCGCCCTTCATGACCTCCACCAGCCGCAGCGCCTGCTGCTCCATGTCGATGGCGATCCGGCTGACCCGGCTGTCGAAGAAGCGGTAGAACATCAGGCTCGGGATCGCGACCGATAGTCCGGCCGCGGTGGTGATCAGCGCCTTCGAGATCCCGCCCGCCAGCACGCCCGCGTTGCCGACCCCGGCATTCATGATCACACCGAAGACATCGATCATTCCGAGCACGGTACCGAGCAGGCCGAGCAGCGGGGCCACCGACGCGACCGTGCCCAGGGTGTTGAGGAAACGCTCGAGCTCGGCGATCACCTGACGGCCGGCGTCGTTGATCGCCTCCTTCATCACCTCGCGCGAATGGTTGCGGTTGATCAGTCCGGCCGCGAGCATGCGCCCGAGCGGCGAACCTTCCCGGATCTTTTCGATCTCGTCGTTGCCGAGCTGATTCTGGCGATAGAGCTGCCAGATACGGCTGACCAGATTGTCGGGCATGATCCGGCCCCGTCGCAGGGTCCAGGCGCGCTCGAGGATGATCGCGGTCGCGACAATGGAACAGGCGACGATGGGAACCATCAGCCAGCCGCCCGCTTGCATCAGCTCGAGCACAGAGGATTCCTCGGGTCTCTTGGCCCCGGCAGGGTTACACCGGGAGTCAATCAGGGCAGATACCGCCGTTGCGGCCCGGCCATCCGGCAACAAGGGCCGCATGATACTCGAAACGGGCGGACTCGCCGAACCGGTCGCGCCTGGTGCTGTGCGGTTCACGTTTTGTCACGGCCGACCAGGAAGGACGCACGTCTATCGGTCAGGGGCGCGGGCGATGGGTCCAGAGCCGGGCCGCCTCCGAGCGCCATGACCAGGGTCCGTCGATAACGCCGTCGGCTCCGATGCGGAGCTCGATCGCGCCCTCGGTGCCGGTATCCCGCATCGCGGCACCCCGGTTGGTTACCCGCTCCATTACCTCCGGCGTCGGGAATCCGAATTGGTTCGCGTAGCCGGACGAGAACAGGAGCAGCTCCGGGTCCACGGCGTCGAGGAACGCTCCGCCTGTTGAGGTCGCGCTCCCGTGATGGGCCGCGACCAAAACCTGACTGCGTAGTCCCTCGCCTATCTGCTCGACCAGCGTCTGCTCGGTACCGACTCCGATGTCCCCGGTGAGCAGGATCGCCTGGTTACCCGCCCGTATCTGCAGCACGCAGGAGGCGTCGTTGCCCGAGTAGCCCGGCCCGTCCGGGTGCAGGAGGCTGAAGCTGACGCCGGACCAGTTCCAGTCCTCGCCGGCGCGGCAGGGCTCGGCCGCCTCGGCGTCGACCGCATCCGGCTCGCCGCTGATGACCCGGGCGACCTCGATCCCGCTGGCCAGCCCCCGGGCCCCACCGGCATGATCCCGATCCGCGTGGCTGAGGACCAGTAGGTCCACGCGCCCCACCCCTCTGTGCACGAGAAAGGGAGCAACCACGGCGCTGCCGGTGTTGAATCCACTCTCGTAGCCGGGACCGGTGTCGAAGACAAGGGTCCCGTCGCGGGTCTGCACGACCGCCGACAGGCCCTGACCGACGTCGAGCAGCGTGAACCAGAGCTCGCCGTAGCCGGGTCCGAGCGGGCGCACCAAAAGCAGCGGGAGGAGCAGCACCAGCCCAAGCCAGCGACCGGGCAGACCCCGCGGGGCCAACAGCAGCAGCGCCCCGCCGGCCGCGACCGCGAAAACCCAAGACGGCCTGGCAGACATTGACGCGGACGCCCAAGGCAGGCGGGAGAGCCAGGCCAGACCGTCCAGGCCCCAGTCGAGCAAGTGCGCCGTCAGAACTAGCGGCAGCGACAGTCCGGGAACCAGACTCAGGAGGCTCGCGACCAGCACCAGTGGCAGCACCAGCAGGCTGAACAGGGGCACGGCGACCAGATTGACCAATGGCGCGATCAGGGACGCCCGCCCGAACAGGAGCAGCAGCAGCGGAAGCAGCCCGATGGCCACGGCCCATTGGGCGCGGCCCCAGCGTGTCCAGGTCCCGCGCGCGGGCAGTCGCCGCCCCAGGTTGAACAGGAGCACCGCAACAGCGCCGAACGACAGCCAGAACCCGGCGGACAGGACGGCCTGCGGGTCCAGCATCAGGACCCCGACTAGGGCCGCCGTCAGGGCATGGGAGGGCCGCGGGGTCCGCTGCCAGAGCACGGCGCCCAGGACCACGGCCAGCATGATCAGGGCGCGCTGGGTCGAGATCGCGAATCCGGCCAGCGCGGAGTAGGCCAGCGCCGCCAGCGCCGCGCCGATCGCGGCGGCTCGCGGTGCCGCCAGCGTCTGGGCGAGCGACGGGCTGTGGGACCAGAATCGCCGAACCAGGAAGAAGACCGCGGCCGCGACCAGACCGACGTGCAGCCCGGAGATGGCGACCAGGTGGTTGGTCCCGGTGCGGGTAAGCAGCTCCCAGTCGTCCGGCCCCAGCCCGGAGCGCTCGCCGATGACCAACGCCTGCACCAGACCGAGCGCGGGCGCATCGCCGAGGACAGCGGCGAGATGCTCCCCGAGCCGCTGCCGCCAGCGGGTCAGCCAGAAGGATCCCGGGCCCGGGTCGACTTGTTCCGCGCCACGACGGACATTACCGGTCGCCTTCACCCCGAGCTCGAAGAGCCAGCGCTCGTAGTCGAACCCGCCGGGGTTCGCGAAACCGTGCCGCGGCTTGAGCCTGACCGGGAAGCGCCAGCGCTCGCCGGCGACCAGCGTCTGCGGCCGGTCGTACCAGGAGAGCCGCACGAGCCCCGTGAATGGGATGCGCCCGTTCTGCCCGTCCGCCTGCTCCACATCGAACAGGAAGCGCCGGGCAAACCCGGTGTCCGATGGGATAGAGGCGACGCGTCCTTCGACGACCAGCGGTGCCCGGGCCAGCGCATCTGGGAAGGGTTCGCAGAGGACCTCACAGGCCCGAATCTGGGCCCAGAGCGCCCCGAGCAGCAGGGACAGCAGGAGCGCGGCGCCGGGCGCGACGCGGGTCCGGCGCAGCAGCAGGATCAGAAGTGCGGCCGCCGACGCCGGCAACCCGATCAGCCAAGCGGGCGGCAGCTCCGGCAGCAGATGGAAGGCGAAGACGCCGGTGGCGAAGGCGAGCCCGCCACGGGCGAGGTCGAAGCCTGTTCCCGCCGGTCGTTCGACCACCGTCAAGGGCGCCATCGGCTCATCCGAGGTAGATCGACCGGCCCAACCTATTGGCTTCGCACTGCCCTATACTGCGCCATCGCGACAGCACCTGGGGAGGCAGGAACCGGCGGCGTGAAAAAGTGGCTCAAGCGCATCATGCCGGCCCGCCGGACGATCCTGGAGAACCGACACCTCTCGGTGTTCGGCAGGCTCCTGCACGACCCCAACCTCTGGCACCTGAACCGGCGTTCCGCCTCCGGCGCCGTCGCCGTCGGTCTGTTCGTCATGTATCTGCCGCCGGTCGGACAGATGCTGATCGCGGCCGGCGCGGCGATCGCGCTACGCGTCAATCTCCCGATCTCGGTGGCCCTGGTCTGGATCACCAACCCGGTAACCATTCCGGCGATGTATTATTTTTCTTACCGGGTGGGCTGCTGGCTCCTCGGCACCCCCGCCGAGCACCTCGGGGTGGAGTTCTGGACCGATTGGCATCACTGGCTCGCCGCGGTAGCGCCGCTGACGGTCGGAAGTCTGGCCTGCGGCATCGTCTGCTCGGCCATCGGCTATCTGACGGTCCAGAGCCTGTGGCGCTGGAACCTGGCGCGCGAGATCCGAAAGCGAAAGGAACGCTACCGCGCCATGGCCGAGTCGCGGCTCAGGGAGCCGTCGTCCAAGCGCCAGATCTGATCCATGCGCGCCGCGAGCTCGGTATCGTGGGTCACGATCACCAGGCTGGTGCCGATGTCCGCGTTGAGCTCCAGCATCAGGTCGTAGACCTGGGAGGCGGTGCTGCGGTCGAGGTTGCCGGTGGGCTCGTCGGCCAGCACGCAGCCGGGACGGGTCACCAGGGCCCGCGCAATCGCCGCCCGCTGGCGTTCACCGCCGGACAACTCGGAAGGCTTGTGCGCAATCCGATGGGCCAGCCCGACGCGGTCCAGCAGCGCCCGTGCCTTCTCGCGCGCGCTCGCCGGGGATTCTCCGCCGATCAGCAGCGGCATGGCGACATTCTCGATGGCCGTGAACTCCGGCAGCAGATGATGGAACTGGTAGACGAACCCCAGGTGCCGGTTGCGCAGGAGCCCCCGGCGGACCTCGGACAGCGCGGCGACATCCTGGCCCCGCCAGCTCACCGTACCGGCGCTCGGCCGCTCCAGGCCGCCGACGCAGTGCAACAGCGTGCTCTTGCCGGAACCGGATGCACCGACGATCGCGATCCGCTCGCCGGGCAGCACCTGGAAATCGATGCCCTTCAGCACCTGGACTTCCTGCGGCCCCTGCCGGAAGGTCTTTACGAGACCCTGGACCTCGAGCGCGGCCGCGCTCCCGTTTCCTGAACCGTCGAGCAGAGCCCCCTCACTCATACCGAAGGGCCTCCGCGGGCTGGGTCCTGGCGGCGCGCCAGGCCGGGTACAGGGTCGCGAGCACGCTCATCAAGAAGGCCGACCCGGCGACAAACACCACATCGGCGACATGTACATCCGAGGGCAGCTCGCTGATGTAGTAGATGGTCGGGTCGAGGAAGTGGACGCTGAACAGGCTCTCGATGCCGTCGATGATAGGCTCCAGGTTCAGCGCCAGGAGCACGCCGGCGACCACCCCCAGCAGCGTGCCAACCAGTCCGATGGTGGTTCCCTGCACCATGAACGTGCCCATGACCCGCGCCGGCGACAACCCGAGGGTTCGCAGCACGGCGATATCGGACCGCTTGTCGGTCACCACCATGACCAGCGTCGAGACGATGTTGAACGCGGCCACGGCGACGATCAGGAACAGGATGATGCTCATCATCCGCTTCTCGGTCGCCAGCGCGCGGAAGAAGTTGGCGTGGACCTGGGTCCAGTCGATGATCTGGTAGATGCCCCCGAGGTCGTAGGCAATCTCCCTGGACAGCCGCGGCGCCTCCCAGAGATCTTTGAGCTTGAGTCGCACGCCGGAAACCGCGTCCCCGAGGCTCATCAGCTTGGCCGCGTCGCGCATCTGGACGAAGGCCGAGTTGCGGTCGTAATCGGCCATGCCGACAGAGAATATTCCGCTCACCGTAAAGCGCTTGAGCCGCGGCATGATGCCGATCGGCGTCGCGCTCACCTGCGGCGTCACCACCGTGACCTTGTCACCCGGGCCGACGCCCAGAAAACTGGCCAGGTCACGACCCAGGATGATGCGGAACTCGCCCTCGACCAGATCATCGACGGAGCCGCTGACCATGTCGCGCCGCAGCTCGGCCACCTGGTCCTCCTCCTCCGGGACGATCCCGCGCACCAGCGCGCCGCTGACGTCCGAGCCGCCGACCAGCATCGCCTGGACCTCGACGAACGGGGCGGCGCCGACCACGTCCCGGTGCGCCCTGACCTGCTCCAGGACCTCGGGCCAATTCGCCATAGCGCCGTAGGGGTCGGTCAGGGTCGCATGCGAAGCCATCGACAGGATCCGCTCCTGGATCTCCTTGTGGAAGCCGTTCATTACCGACAACACGACGATCAGGGCGACGATGCCGAGCATGATGCCCAGCATCGAGATCAGCGAGATGAACGAAATGAAATGATTACGGCGTTTCGCTCGGGTGTAGCGAAGGCCGACATACAGCGGGAGGGGGTGAAACATGGCGCGGCATTTAACCACAACCGCCCCGACACTGCCGGGATTCCGCCAACCCCGCGCCGGATCCCGCGCTCGTCGCGCTCGTGGTTCAGGTAATCGGCCGGCTCTCCGCCGGCCCTACAGGTGGGCAAGCGGGCCGGGATGATATGATCGCGTAGACAGAATGCCTCGCCGTGGCGTGCGAGTGCCGGTCGCGAATGGCCGGGTACTTGGCACGAGCGGTAGCTCAAAGGGTTCCTTACAGGTCGGACAGATCCGCCTTGGCCAGAAAGCTTTTCATCACCGAGCCCGACACCGGGGAGCGGGTTCCATTCCTCCGGGGCGTACTGGTCCAGTCGCTCGCGTCGGCCGGACTGTCCTTCGACGATGCCTACGAGATCGCGCAGCGGGTGCGGGGCACGCTGGAAAAGAGCGACGAGGATTGGGACACCGACCGGCTGCGGCGGCTCGTCGGCGAGGAACTCGAGAAGAGCGCGGGCACCGACGCGCGCCGGACCTACGAGCGGGGCGGCGAGCAGGGACGCCCGGTCATGGTGCGCTCGTCGGGACGCGACGAGCAATTCTCGGTCGGGATGCTGACCCGCTATCTCGAGGGGTGCGGCATTCGACACGAGGACGCCCTTCAGGGCGCGCGCACGGTCCAGGATCAGCTCCAGAGCCGCGGCGACCCGATCGTCGATCACCTGGACCTGCGGCGCCTGATCTACGTGACGATGAAGGCGAGCTGCTGCTCCGATGCGGCGGACCGCTTTCTGTCCCGATGCCTGTTCAGGGACAGCGGCGACCCGCTGATCGTCCTGATCGGCGGGCCGACCGGCGCCGGCAAGAGCACCGTCGCCTCTCGGCTGGCCTACCTGCTCGACGTCGTGCGCACCCAGTCCACGGACATGATGCGGGAGATCATCCGATCCTATCTGGTGCCCCACGTGGCGCCAACCCTGGCCTACTCGAGCTTCGACGCCTGGCGAGGGCTGCCGGCGCTGGAGCCCGCTCCGGGTCAGGCCTCCGGCGAGAACCCGGTGCTGGCGGGCTTCCTGGCCCAGTTCGGGACCATCAAGACGGCGCTCGAGGCCACGATCCAGCGCTCGGTCAAGGAGCGCGACGACCTGATCATCGACGGGGTCCACGTCCTGCCGACCCGACTCGACCTCAGCGAGCTCCGCGACAAGGCGGTGTTGGTGCCGGTGCTCCTGGCCGTTCCGAACATCGGCCGCCTGGACGAGCGGCTCAGGCGCCGCAGCCGTGAGCAGCCGGACCGCGACTCGGACCGCCAGAGACAGGCGCTCTCGGCAATCTGGGAGCTGCAGACCTATATGATCGACCAGGCCCAGAAGGCCGCGATCCCCATCATCGCCAATTGGAGCGTCGAGGAATCCGTCGCGCAGATACTCGACGAGATCATGGGCCGCATCGCCCTGCGGTTTCCACCCGACCCCTCCAAGCTGGCAACGTCAAAGCCGCACCCGGGGAGCCCATGATCGCGCATCGGCGTTCGCATGGCTCCGGCGGGAGAGGCTGAGGCGCCGACGTGAAGAGCCCTCTGTTGCAGGCGGCCAGGTCGGGGCACGGCACCCCGCTCGCGGGCGTCAAGGATACCTTGGGCGGCGGATCCGCGGGATCGCGCATCCCGGATTGGCGGGCTTGGCGGGTCTACGCGCCCATCCTCCTCGCCGCGCTGGCGGGGCTGCTTGTCACCTGGCTGCTGTACTCCAGCATCGCCGATCTCGAGAAGGAGAAACGGCTGAGTGAGTTCACCGAGGCCGCGCGTGATCGTCAACTGGTCATTCAGCGGGAGGTGGTCTCCTCCCTGGGCGTGGTTCTGGACGTCGGCAGCTTCTTCGACGCATCAGACAGCGTCTCGCGGCGCCAATTTCGCGAGTTCGTGGGACCGTCACTGAAGAGGAACAAAGGAATTGTAGCCCTGATGTGGGTACCCAGAGTGCCAGAGGAGGAGCGTTCGGCGTTCATCGCCGAGGCCAGACGGAGTTTCGCGCCCTTCGAGATAACGGAACGGCAGCTTGACGGGGGGATACGGACTAGCTCGCCCCGGACAGTCCACTTCCCGGTTCTCTATATCCAGCCCTACCAGGCAAATCGGGAAATGCTGGGACTGGATCTCGGCGCCGACGCCAATACGCTCTCGGCCCTGCAGGACGCATCCACGACGGACGCCCTGCACGTCTCCGATCCCCAACCGCTCGCCGCGGAGGCCGTCGTACAACCCGGGTTCTCGGTTTATCTTCCGGTGCGTCACCGAGAAGCGGAGCGGGAGTGGGTTGACGCCGAGCCGCCTGAAGCGTCCCCCGCCGAGGAGACCCCGGGGGCTCTGCTCGGTTTCGCGATCGGCATCTTCAGGTTCAAGGACCTCGTCGACCGGGCGCTGGGCAGTCTCGGGGCAAGTGGGGTGGATATCCAGTTCTTCTCCTCCGCGCCCGAGCCGGGCCAGCCGCCGTTCTACGTCCACCACTCGCGAGCGCGGGTACGCCCGCCGGGGCGTCCGGAACCCGTTCAGGGCGCCGCGCGACCGACCTATCAGGGCGAGATACAGGTGGGGAATCGGAGCTGGACCGTCGTCTGCACCCCGGTTCCCGGCTTCTTCGAACCCGCCGCCTGGAGCGGCTGGCTGGTGCTTGGGGGCGGTATGGCGTTCACGCTCCTGGTGTCCGTATACCTCTACACCATCATCGGCCAGGCTCAGAAGATCAAGCGCCTGGTCGCACAACGCACCTTCCAGCTCGAACAGGCCAACAGTGCGTTGAATATCGAGGTCGCCGAGCGCCGGCGGGCCGAGAATGCCCTGCAGATGCTCAACGTCACGCTGGAGCACTGGGTCGCCAAGCGTACCGCCGAGGCCGAGCACCGGGCGCGCGACCTTGAACAGTTCGCCTATGTCGCCGCTCATGATCTGAAGGCACCGTTGCGGGCCATCGCCAACCTGGCCCGCTGGCTCAAGGAGGACCTGCGCGACCGGCTGACACCGGAGACCGGCGAGCAGCTCGACCTGCTTCGCGACCGGGTCGCCCGAATGAACGCCCTGGTCGAGGGTCTGCTCGCCTATTCCCGCATCGGCCGGACACCCGCTTCGGTGGAGAAAGTGGATTCCGGGCAGCTACTGGCGGACACCATCGACTCGGTCGCGCCGCCAGCCGGCTTCACGGTAAAGGTGGCGCCCGGGATGCCGACCCTGTACACCGACCGGATCCAGCTCGGGCAGGTCTTCGCCAACCTGATCTCCAATGCGATCAATCATCACGACCGCGACCATGGCCAGATTCGGGTCTCCGGAAACGACCTCGGAGAACGCTGCGCGTTCGAGGTGGCGGACGACGGACCGGGCATAGCGCCCGAATACCACGACAAGGTGTTCAAGATGTTCCAGACTCTGCGGGTCAAGGACTTCGGCGGCGACACCGGTATAGGCCTCGCCCTGGTCAAGAAGCTGGTCGAGGAGCACGGCGGAGAGATCTCGCTGGATTCGGGCCCGGGGAGGGGCTGCCGGTTCAGCTTTACCTGGTCCAAGCAGGACGCACCGACCGCTTACCTACCAGAACCAGCGACCAGCAACGGCTAGGGGGAATCGATGGTGGACGAGAAAGCGGGCATCCTGCTCGTCGAGGACGACCGGGTAGACGTCATGACGGTTCAGCGGGCCCTCAAGCAGAGCAACATATCCAATCCGCTGCACGTGGCGCGCACCGCGACCGACGCGCTGGCCATGCTGCGCGGACAAGGACCGAGCAGTATGGCTGCACCACCGGCGCTGATCCTGCTCGACCTCAATCTGCCGCGAATGAGCGGCATCGAGTTCCTTCAGGAACTGCGGCAGGACCCGGCACTCGCCGAGATGTCGGTGATTGTCCTGACCTCGTCGAACGAACCCTCCGATCGCGCCGCCGCCTTCCGGTACGAGGTCGAGGATTACATCGTCAAGCCCCACGCGTTCGACGAATTCGCGTCGGCGATACGCACCGTCATCACCGACGCCCTTCAGACGAGCTGAGTCCGCCCGGACTCGCGAATCGAGAACGAGTATTCAAGCTGCCACGATCGCCAAGCTCTCATAGAGCATCGCCGCGGGCGGATCTCACCTCCGGCGTTTCGGACCTGCAGTTCAGCTCGTCTCTTGCTCCCGGCGTATTCCTGGTTTCGACGGCACCCACCGCCGAATCTTGGGTCGAACGACCTTCGATCGAATTGGTCCGCAACCGGGACGCACGCCTGCCGGCATTGTACGGTTCGGTTTTTTTTTGCAGTTTCTTGGCCTTGATTCTTAAAGCCGCCACGGCGCACATGAATACGAACTGGGCCAATTCGCGGTTGCTCCGGTTGCGCTGCAAGACGCTGACTATTTGCCATCCTGGCCGAAATCAGCACGCCACCCAGGAGCCGCGGGTAACGCTGAATAGGTCAGCGTTACCCTAACTGATTCCAGGACAAGCAAAATTGTTGCTATTAACGAAGCGAATGGGTAGATTTGCGGTTTCGCGCCACCCCTAGGTGATTGCCCTGCTTTTGGCTCCGCCTTCGGCGCGGGATACGGGTTTTCTTGGCATTCCGCAAGAAATCCGCGCATCTCATTGACCGAAAAAGGGGAGTCATCCTCCCCCACCCGACCACGGACGGTTCCGCCAGATCTGGCGAGCATCCAGGGTCTTGCTACCCCTGCTCGTCGCCCAGATAACCCAGGGATGGCCCGGTCAGCGCGTTGCGCGCTTCTGCGGCACCCGTCCAACGGCGACGATAAGAACTTGGCGAGCCACCATGCGAATCATCCTCCTCCGTCACTTCAAAACAGTAAACAATGCGGCACGGCGGATCATGGGTTGGGGCGACGCCCCCCGCGCCGAGGGCTGGGAGGCCGATCTGCAGTATGTGGATCGGGTGCTCGCCAGGAAGCACGTCCAGATCGACGCCTTCTATTCGAGCGCCTTGGGCCGCGCCCGCGACACGGCGCTCTACTATGCCGAGAAGCGTGGACAGGATTTTGTCCGCTCGACCCCCGAGCTGAACGAGGTCAATTACGGCAGCTTCATCGAGCTCTCGAAGCAGCGGGTCGAGCAGATCTGCCCCGAATACAAGACGGACGCGGACTACGTCTTTCCGGAAGGCGAGAGCTTTCGGCAGATGCAGCGGCGCAGCGTCGGCTACATCCTGTCCCTGCAGACCACCCACAAGCACGACAACCTGCTAGTCGTGGCCCACGCCGGTGTTATCCGTGGGCTCGTCAGCCACTTTCTGGGCCTCGACCTGGCGGCGAATCTCAAGCGAAAGGTCTCGCACCGCTACATCGGCGAGCTCAGGATCGAAGCCGACACCTGTGTTTTCTATGACGAGCTTGGACGGCCGTCCGGCTTTGTGAAGGACGGCGTGATCGAGGTTCCCTGGCAGAGGGCGGGAGTGCACGCCACGGCAAGCGGCAACGCCCATCTAGCCGGCGGGGAGAAGCATTTGCAGGCCGTTCCGGCGCTCTCCGCGTCCACCAGCTACTGAGTCACCGCCGGGTGCCGGCGCGATTTCCGCCCGCGCCCTCCGCGCGCTCGTCAGAGCATCCCCAGCGTCCGCGGCAGCCACAGGGAGAGTGCCGGCCAGTAGGTCAGCACCATCAGGAATACCAGCATGGTCAGCAGCCACGGGAAGCAGGCGATGGTCGTCTCCGTCATTCCCATGCGGGCGATGCCGCTCGCCACATAGAGATTCAGCCCCACCGGCGGCGTGATCATGCCGATCTCCATGTTCACCGTGATCATGACCCCGAAATGGATGGGGTCGATGCCGAGCGCCATCGCCACCGGGAACAGGATCGGCGCCGTGATCAGGATGATCGACGACGGCTCCATGATGTTGCCGGCGAGCAGCAGCATGACGTTCACCACCGCCAGGAACCCGATGGGCCCGAGCCCCGTGTCCACCAGCCACCCGGCGAGCGCCTGGGGTATGTTCTCGTGGGTCAGCAGGAACGAGAACAGCACCGCGTTGGTGATGATGTAGAGCAGCATCGCGGACATGTTCGCCGAGTCGAGCAGCACCTTTGACACCCGTCTGAGCGGCATGTCTCGGTAGACGAAGACGGAGACCACGAAGGCATAAACCGCGCTCATCGCGGCCGCCTCGGTGGGGGTGAACATCCCGGAGTAGATGCCGCCCATGACGACGACGATCAGGAACAGGCCCCACATCGACTGCCGAAAGGCGTCGAACCGTTGACGCCAGGTCGCCTTCGGCAAGCGCGGGTAGTTGCCGCGGCGGGCGCGCCACCAGGTGGTGAGGCCCAGCATGGTGCCTAGCACCAGACCAGGGATGATGCCGGCAATAAAGAGCGCCCCCACCGAGCTGTTGGTCGATACCGCGTACATGACCATCACGATCGACGGCGGGATCAGGATCCCCAGGCCACCCGAGGAGGCGACCACGCCGGTGCCGAAGCGTACCGGAAAGCCCTGCTTGACCATCGCCGGGAGCAGGATGGAGCCGATGGCCACGACGGTGGCCGGCGACGAGCCCGATACCGCGGCGAACAGCGCGCAGGCGAGCACCGCGGCCAGCCCCAGACCGCCGTGCCAATGCCCCACCATGCTGGTGGCGAAGGCGATCATCCGCCGGGCCACGCCGCCATGGGTCAGGAAGTTGCCGGCAAGGATGAAGAACGGGATCGCCATGATCTCGAACTTCTCGATTCCGGTGAACAGCTTGAGCGCCACCGACTCGATCGGCACTTGCGTCATGGTGAACATGAACGTCAGCACCGTGAGGCCGAGCGCGATGGACACCGGCATCCCGGTCAGCATCAAGGTCAGCAGCAGGCCAAAGATGATCGCGGCGCTCACTGGCGGTCCTCCGCGTCACGCCCGGCTCGCGGGGTCCGGGGCCGAGCGTTTGCTTTTCGGATGTCCGGCATGCAGGTGCTCGCGGTCTTCCGTGAGCTCCACCGCCTCGCCGATCATGACGTTCTCGGGCTCGCCGGTTAGCTGTGCCTCTTCCACCTGCTCGTCGAGTCCCTCGACGTGGGCATGCTCGTGGACCGGCAGCTCACCGGTCCGCCAGTACGACCAGGCCACCTGCAGGAATCGGAAACACATCAGAAAGGAGCCCAGCGGGATCGCCAGATAGACGATCCAGACCGGTACCTCGAGGTCGGGTGAGATGCTGTCGGTGTGCGCGATGTGCCAGACGAAATTGGCGCCGAAGCTGCCGACGACCCCGGTAAAGAAGGCACCAGCAAGCAGCCCGAACAGCACCACCTTATCCCGGATGCGCTCGCCGAGCTGATTGATCAAGACATCGACGCCGACATGGATACCGGTTCGCACCCCGTAGGCGGCGCCGAACTTGGCCATCCAGACGAACATGTAGATGCACAGCTCCTGTGCCCAGCTTAGATCGATGGCGAACAGCCAGTCATAGGGGGCTTCCCAGTCCCAGGTCGCTACCATATCGAGGCTGTAGCGGTGCGCCACCGCTACGAAGATCAACAGGGTCGCCGCTCCGATGAGAAAGGCGATCAGCCATTCTTCGAGGTGATCGAGGACCTTGAGCATGACGTGGCTCCGTTGGCGGGCGCCGCGGACGGACCCCTACATGCCCGGCGCTCTCTCCGCGATGGGCAGGGGCGCGCCGGGCGGATCGGCGCTGCCGGGGCGTGGCCTCGGCAGCCGCGGGGATCAGAGCTGGCTGCAGTCGCAGCCGGTTTCCTCGTAGATGGACTCGATCAGGTCCTTGCCGATCCGGTCCTCCATCTTGCGATGGACCTTGACCAGCGCCTTCTTCCAGGCCGCCTTCTGCTCGGGCGTGAGCTCGATGATCTCGCTCTTGCCGCTTTCGCGGACCTTGGCCATCGCGTCGTCATTCTCCTGCTTGGCGATCTCGTTGGCGTAGTCGGTGGCGTCCTTCATGGCGCCCTCGAGCGTCGTGCGGATGTCCTCGGGCAGCCCGTCCCAGAACGCCTTGTTGACGATCACCGCGTAGCCCAGGTAGCCGTGGTTGGAGTCGGTGACGTACGGCTGGACCTCGAACATCTTCTGGGTGTAGAGGTTCGACGGCGGGTTCTCGGTGCCGTCGACGACGCCGGTCTGCAGGGCCTGGTAGACCTCGGAGAAGGCCATGGTCTGGGGATTGGCGCCTAGCGCGCGCATCTGGGCGTCGAGCACCTTGGAGGACTGGATGCGCATCTTCAGGCCGCGGAAGTCCTTGACCTCGCGCAGCGGCTTGTTGGCGCTCATGACCTTGAAGCCGTTGTCCCAGAAGGCCAGCCCGAGAATCCCCTTGTCCTCGAGCTTCTTCAGCAGCCCCTGGCCGATCGGTCCCTGGGTCACCTTATGGAGCTGGTCGTAGTCGTCGAAGAGGTAGGGCAGATCGAAGACCTCGAACGCCTGGACGCCGAGCGGTCCGAACTTGGCCAGCGACGGGGCCAGCATCTGCACCGCCCCGAGCTGCAGGGCCTCGATCTCCTCCTTGTCCTTGTACAGGGTGCTGTTCGGGTAGACCTCGACCTTGACGCGGCCGTTGGTGCGCTCCTCGGCCAACTTCTTGAAGTGATCGGCGGCCTTGCCCTTGGGCGTGTCGGTGGCGACCACGTGACTGAACTTGATTACGATGGGCTCTTCGGCACCGGCGGCCGCTACGCCCAGGCACAAAGCCACACCGACCATCAGCGTGTGCAGTTTCATCGGTCTCTTTCTCCTTTCGGAAGTTGAATCTTGTTATTTATTGCACCCTTCGACGGGGGCAGCGCCATTTTGGCCGCTATATGACGATTTGACTACCGGTAATTTCAATCGCGGTCCTCGTCAGGGGGCTTGGCGCACCGCTCGGGTATCGGCCGCCGTGCATCCAAGCCGCGGCCGCTCAAGCGCTGCGGCGCCTCGTTCGTGACCGCTTTGGGGCCGGATTCGGGTTCGAACGGACTATTCCCGGCCTGCCGAATCCCAACTGACACGCACCGGGATACCGGGGCGAACCGGGATTAATCTCAAAATCCCCCGCCGGTGCGGAAACCGCCACCGCCTCCGCCCCCGCCGCCGAAACCGCCACCGCCGAATCCGCCGCGTCTCGGTGAACCGACCACATCGCCGATCCCGCCCCCCCAAACGGAACCGCGTCCGAAGCCCCCCGATCCGAAGCTCGGGTCCGAGCGCTGGGGCCGATAGCTCTGTTGCTCCTGAAGCACCTTCCAGAGAAGACGGCGGTCGAGCATTCCGTTGAGGAACTGACCCAGCATCATCGCGATCATCGCATCGTCGCCGAAGGTGGAGCCGGCCCGGTCGTAACGGCTTCGCTTGAAGTCCGAGCGCAGGGCCTCGAGCTCCGCGAGACGCTGCTGCTGCTGCCTGATGGTCTCCCGTAGACCTTGAACGGATGCCTCCTGCTGCCGGCGCTGGTCCTCCCGCTGGAGCAGGCGGTTCACGATCAGGTCGTCGTCCGGATAAGGCGTCGCCAGGGCCTCGCGGCGCAGTTCCATGAGGTCGTCGCGCTGGAACTCGGTGGCGAGGTATTCGATCGCCTTGCGGGTGTGGTCGTCCTCGCCCGAGGCGAAGGCGGACTTGCGTGCGAGCAACGCCTGGTGCTCGGTTTCGGACTCCCCAATGCGCAGGTCGATCGCGTCGAGCCTGGCCTGCTCCTCGACGACGCGCTGCTCCAGGGGTGGTATGCCGTCCGCCTCCCGGGCCTCGGTATCGAGTTTCTTCAGCGCGGAGAACTCGGCCTCGGCGGCCGACTTGAGGCCATTGGCGTGCTCGCGCAACCGATCCGGAATCTCGTTGAGTCGACTGAAGTTGGCCCGTGCGTCGGCGAAACCGATCAGTCTCGCGACCTTGCCGTCGAGCCAGCGCGTCAAGCCGCTGGCCCGGTAGTCCGGAAGGCCGTACTGGCGCCCCCACAGGTACATGAACAGCGGATCCGCCCGGTAGGAATCGCCCTTATGCTCCCGTTCGGCCTCGCTTTGTTTCGCCTTCTCGTCGGCGTGCACGGCCGTGCGCTCGGCCTCGTGCGCCCGTTCCCGCTGGGCCTGATAGGCCGGGTCAGCGTCGAGTCTGGCCTGCGTAACGGCCTCGGCAGCGTCCACGGCCTCGGCCGCCGCATCGAGCCGTTCGGCCTGAGACGTGCGCTCGGCCTCGATGAGCGTGCGCCGCTCCTCATTGGCGCGGATCTCTTCGAGCAGAGTCTGCAGCGCCTGCTGCCGCTGGGCCAGCAGCACGATGACCTGCTGCTCGGCGCGGTCGAGATGCTGAATCAGCTCGGTATCGGCCAGCAGGTCGAGGCGCACTCGCGCCAGGTCCCGGTAGTCCTTGGTCTGGGCCTGCTGCTGCTCGACCAGCGCCTGGTTGACCGCCTCGATCTTGCCTTCCACCGCGTCGATCTTGGCGTGCGCCTCGTTCAGCGCCCGGTCGATGCTGGCCAGCGTCTGTTGTCCCGAGATCATATGCTTCCTCCGTCACCGCCGGTGCCGGCCCCGGGGCGCGCTACCATTGAGTGATTGCGCCGCCAGTGGTCTTCATTTCGTACTCGGGTGTCAGATGGCCCCGGGACTTGTAGCCGAAGCGGTCGCGCTCGATGATGCCGTCGTCGGCCTTGTCGCTGCCGACCGACTCGAAGGTGCCCTGATCCACCCGTAGACCCCAGGCTGGCACGCGTTCGATGGCGCCGGACTCCTCGTTCTCGATCGGAACCTTCAGAATCTTGCCGGTCGGATCGACGGCCTCGACGATGACGTAGAAATTGCGCGCGCCGACGTTCGCGTCCGGAATGCGCCAGACGCCCGAGCGCTCGCCCGGACGGTTGACGATCCGGAGGGTGTACTCCTGCTCCAGCGTCGTTCGAATGTCCTCCAGGTGCGCCAGCGCGTCGCGCGCGGCGTCGGTGTCGTCCTTCTTGAGCGCCGCCTGGCCGAGATTGTAAAAACGCTCCAGGGCCTCACGCGCCTCCTCGGTCTGGGCCAGCTCCACGGCCTGGGTCCGGAGGTCCGCCAGGTCGTCTGGCAACCTCGCGTTCGGCCCAACGACGGTGAAGTAATTAACCGCTCCTGCCAGGACGCCGACACCGGCGGCGCCGCCGACCCATTTGCCCCAGCGCCCGCGGCTGACATAGATCCGGGCCAGTTTGGTGCCGATCGACTCGGGAGGCGGCTTGTAGGTGAAACGTTCCTCCTTGAGCGCGGCGACCCCCTGCTCGATCACATGGTCGGGCACCTCGATGCCCTGGGCCGCGTAGATCTTGCGCAGTCGCGCCTTCAGGTCGTCCTCGCGGCCGGCCTCGTCGAGCTCCCTCTTGACCAGGCGCTCTCGCCGGCGAAGCGTGTCCACCACGTCCATCGCGAGCATGACGTCGTCGAGGGGCGGCTTCGACCCGGCCGCCGCACCCGCGGGGTGAACCCCGACAACTGCCGGGGCCTTGGCAACATCCGCGCTCATGATCCGGTTTCGAGCACCAGACCCTTGCCCTCGTCGGCCAAACGCGCCAGCTTGCGCTTTCCGTCCTCGACCGCGTCGCGGATCTCCTCGGCGTTGCGGGTGCTCTGCTTGCGCATCTCCTCGATGATCTCGTGCGACTTGGTCTGCCAGGTCACCACGGAGTCGACGAGCTTCTTGACCGACTCGGCACGGATGGTCGGGCCGTAACCGGCCTTGACGGCCGCCTCCTGGACCTTGCCGCCGATGTCGGCAAGGACCTCCAGCGACTGGCTGACCCCTTCCTTCATCGCCTCGACGGTCTGGGTGCCCTCGTGCAGCCCGAACATGCCGGTGAAGGAGGCCGTCAGCGCGGTCAGCACCACCTCGTTGGTGCTGAAGAAGCTCACCGCCTGGGCGTAGACCCGCTCCTTGGCGTTGGTGGTCTGCAGCAGCCGCGCCATGACCACCTCGGAGGTGTTGTAGCTGACGGTCAGGTTGTCCGAGAGGTCCTTCGCGATCTGGTAGCGCTTCTCCTCGTTCTGCAGAGCGCGCACCCGCTCGTCGCGGGCCAACTCGAGCTTCGCGCGCTCGGCCGGGTTGTCGCCCGCGTAGGCCTCGACCGCCTTCATCGCCTCGTCGACCCCGGCCTTTGCCGTGTCGAGCTTACCCTCGGCGGTCTTCAGCACCTCGAGCGCCAGCACCTCGGACTCCTTCAGCGCCCCGCGGTAGTCCTGATAGGCGTTCAGGATCTTCTGCTCGCGCTGAATCTGGTCGTTGGTCGAGGCCGTCACGTCCAGGTAGGTGTCCTTGATCTTGTCGAAGCGGCTGGCGATATCGCCCCGGGTCACCTTCATCCAGACATTACCGATGCGCTCGAAGGTGTCGAGCTTCCCGTCCTCGATCTGGTCGACCATGGACTTGGCGTCGTCTCGGATGCTGTTGAAGGCGTTGGTGATCTCCTCGTAACGCTCGCCGATCTCCATCGCCTGGACCTGCTCGCGAACAATGTCGTTGAACAGCGAGGCCTGGTTCAGCGTGCGGGCGATCGCCGCGATCCGCCCCTCGTCGAGGTCCGAAATCTGGTTCAGCAGGGCGATGATGGGCTCCACCTGATTGTCGTCGCCGGCGGGGACCAGCCCCAGGTCGTGCAGGCTATTCATCGCCTTGTCCAGATACTTCATGGGGGTCGCCGTTATGGTCGTAGTCATGATTCCTCCGGCCTCGGGGTGGGCTTTCTCGTTGGTGTTGCTGTTCTGGCGTCCCCGAAACGCCGCCTCACGCGGCTCGGTTAACGCCCAAAGTGTGTTTAATAAGTGATGACGATCCGGGATACAAGCCCGGCCGCGAAACTGGCAAACTTGGCGGACCATAATCCGGGCCGGCGCGAAACCCACTCCTGCGCCGGCGCCACCGTCCGACCCATCAACCAAACGAAGAGCCCCGGGGAGAAGCCATGAGCGACGCGGTCAAGTTCCTGCTGGACGAGCAGCACCTGCCACGAGACTGGTACAACATCAACGCGGACCTGCCCGAACCGCTGCCACCGGTGCTGCACCCCGGCACCAAGCAGCCGATCACCCCCGACGACCTGGCGGTCATCTTCCCGCGCGCCGTGATCGAGCAGGAGATGAGCCCGGACCGCGAGATCGAGATCCCCGAGCCGGTGCGCGACGTCTACCGGCAGTGGCGGCCCTCCCCCCTGTTCCGCGCGCGGCGGCTGGAGAAGGCGCTGGATACCCCGGCGAAGATCTACTACAAGTACGAGGGCGTCAGCCCCGCCGGCAGCCACAAGCCCAACACCGCCATCGCCCAGGCTTTCTACAACAAACAGGAAGGCGTCAAGCGCATCACCACCGAGACCGGGGCCGGCCAGTGGGGCTCGTCCCTGGCGCTGGCCGGCTCGTTCTTCGGACTCGAGATCGTCGTCTACATGGTCAAGGTGAGCTACCAGCAGAAGCCCTACCGCCGGGCCTTCATGGAGACCTTCGGCGCCCAGTGCATCGCCAGCCCGTCCGATACCACCGAGTCCGGCCGCGCGATCCTCGCCGAGCACCCGGACAGCACCGGCAGCCTCGGCATCGCCATCAGCGAGGCGGTCGAGATGGCCGCGCAGCGCGACGACACCAAGTACGCGCTCGGCAGCGTGCTGAACCACGTGCTGCTGCACCAGACCGTGATCGGCCTGGAGGCCCAGAAGCAGATGGAGATGGCCGGCGACTATCCGGACATGGTCATCGGCTGCACCGGCGGCGGCAGCAACTTCGCCGGCATTGCCTTCCCGTTCCTCGGCGAACAGCTTGCGCGGACGGCAAGAGCACCCGCTTCGTCGCGGTCGAGCCGTCGGCCTGCCCGACCCTGACCAAGGGCCTGTTCGCCTACGACTTCGGCGACACCGGCCACCTGACCCCGCTGGTCAAGATGTACACCCTGGGCTCCAGCTTCGTGCCGCCGGGCTTCCACGCCGGCGGTCTGCGCTACCACGGCATGGCCCCGCAGATCAGCCACCTGGCCGCGCTCGGCTACATCGAGCCGCGCTCCTACAATCAGCTCGAGTGTTTCGCGGCGGGCGTCCAGTTCGCCAAGGCCGAGGGCATCATCCCCGCCCCGGAGGCCAACCACGCGGTCAAGGCCGCGATCCACGAGGCGGAGAAGTGCCGCGAATCGGGCGAGGCCAAGACCATCCTGTTCAACCTCTGCGGCCACGGCCACTTCGACATGCAGGCCTACACCGACTACCTCGGCGGCAAGCTCAAGGACCTGGAGTACGACGAGTCCGAGGTCGCCATGGCCCTGGCCGGGCTGCCTTCGGTCGCCTGAGCATTTAGGCGCCGGAGATCGCGGCAGCACCAACCGCCGCGATCTCCCGGAGCCCGCATAATCCAGCGTCGGGATCCAAGCCCGATGAGATTCGGCATAGTTGGCTGCGGCCGTCACGGCGAGCGCTACCTGCGCCACCTCGCGCGAGGGGACGTCGCGGGCGCGTCGGCCGTGGCCATCTGGCGGCGCGACCGCCCGAGCGCGGTGGAGTTGGCCGCGCGCTACCGGGTTCACGCCCACGAGGACTGGGAGCAGCTGTGCGCCGATCCGGAAGTCGACGCCGTCATCGTCGCCACGCCGCCGGGCGCCCATGCCCGACCGATCCGGGCCGCGGTGGCGGCCGGAAAGCCTGTCCTCACCGAAAAGCCGCTGACCGCGACCTTCGGCGAGGCGCTGGCGCTCGCAAACAGCCTGCCGGATGGGGCCCGGGTCATGGTGGCGCAGACACTACGCTTCGCGCCGGCGCTGCGGGATGCTCGCGCGCGGCTCCCGGATCTCGGCGAGGTCCACCGGATACGTATCGCCCAGCGCTTGGAGCCTAATACTATCGCCTGGCAGCGCGACCGGGCGCTGGCCGGCGGCGGCTCGGTCACCCTGACAGGGGTCCATGTTTTCGACCTGCTGCGCTGGTTCGCCGGGGGTACGCCGGACCGGGTCAGCGCGCTGACCCGCACCTTGCTCGGGCACCCGTTCGAGAACCTGTTCGAGGCCCGCTTCGAATTCCGGGACCGGCCGCTGCTGGCCTCCTGCGAGGTCTGCAAGTTCTCGCCGAGCCGCAGCGCGTTGCTGGAACTGGTCGGGACGCGGGGACAGCTTTGGGTGGACTACCTCGCGGGCCGCGTAGAATGGCTCGACGGCAGCGGTCGGTGCCTGGTCGTGGACCACGGCGACCGGCCGACGATCCCGCCGGCACTCGACGCCTTCCGGCGCTGGGTGTTGGACGGGACTGCCTGCCCGGTGCCGATCACCGAAGGCATCGAGACCCTGCGCATGGCCGACGCCTGCTACCGCTCGGCCGAGAATGACCGCGCTGTTCCGATCGACACAGACGAACGCTTTACGCCGCCGTAGCTCAGGCCGGCATGGGCTCGTACAAGGGGAGCTGTAGATTGGGTCAAGGAGCCATGGACGGATCCGGGACACATACCCTGTAGGTCGTCTGGTCCATGTTAAGGGTGAACAGGTCGACGAGCCCGAGCTCGGCGATGTTGGTGCTCGCCCTTGCGATGTGCCAGAGACCCAGGCCCTTGATCCGGCGGATCTCGCGGTCGCCGAGCGGGTGCTCGCTCAGATCGTCGCGGAGGCGCTCCACCAGACTGGCGGTCAAGAAGATGGTCACGTCGCGGTCCCCTGCCCCGCCGTTTGCGTTTGACTACGGCGGCACGCCGTGTCGAATGGCTACTGGAGCGGCAGTTCTTCCAGCATTCGGAGAAAGTCTATCCGGCGAACGATCGAAATGCCGACCGGTCCGCCTCGGGCGGATGCCCGCGGGGCGATCCGCCAACGTGCTAGGAACCGGAACGGCGAAACGCGCTGTAAGAAGTCCGAGTGTCCATAGGACGTATTATCTCCGGACTTCCTGGTGGAACCTCTTGGGAATTCCGCCCTACGTACCGAGCAACTCAACCAAGAGGCAATGTGCGAACTCTTGCGCCGCGGGCGTCGAGCGTCAGGATCGCACCCCCCATAAGCCGATCCGAGTATTGATGAAGCATGCTCAGCAGCATCGGACCCAACGTTGCCGGGGCGAGATCCTGTGCACGGATCTGAATTACGCTCGGCCCTTCAGCACGTGTTGCGGCCAGTATCGCACTGAAATCCAGGTCATTCGTCAGGACACAATACCGCTGCTCCTTAGCCCAAGCCATGATCTCGACATCGGGCGCCTTGATCTCTCCAATGTCAAACCAATGGGCCGTCTCCCATCCCTCTGCTTTCAGCACATCGACCCACGCCGGTGAAAGATTCATGTCGAGGAGGAGCTTCATTGCTGGCCAATAGCCGCTTCCACCTCTTCGGAACGCCAAGCTGCGTAGCTGAGCGCCTGGTTAATGTCATCGGGTTCAAGATAGGGATAGAGCCGTAGGACATCGGACCTATCGTGGCCGCTCGCGATCATGCCCACAATCATGCCGACGGTTACTCGCATTCCTCTGATGCAGGGCTTCCCGCCCATGACAGCGGAATCGAAGGTGATTCTATCGAGCTGCCCCAGTTCCACGTGTAAATGCCCTCAGGCTCGTGACGGTTCGGCAATTGACGGATGCTAACATCCGACTTTTCGCCATACAAAAGGACGAGGCTGGTTGCCGCGCGCAAGTATCTTGCAGCCGGCGCAGAAGCACCGCACTTTCCGAGGGAGACATTTCCATCCCCTCGCAGAAGACGAGGCAGCGCTCGGCAGGTATGTCAGGCATAGGGCCATTCGGTTCCGCCCACCTTTTGGCCCCTAGAGCAAGGAGATCGGGACCCGCTACCCCTCGGCCGCGGAAGGTTGCCCGGTCCCGTTCACGATCTCCAGCTCAACGACCACTGTAACGCCCTAGCTCAGGATCAGGGGCAGGGAGCGAAGAACTGATTGGTCATCGCCTCCCGGCACTGGACGCCGGACGGCGTGACCGTCAGCGGGTCCCGGTAGCTCTGCTGCTCCTCGGCCTCCATCCGCAGGAGCTGGCGCGCCGGATCGCAGGCGGACGAGCCAGAGCACCGATCGTCGACGCCGCAAACCCGCTCGACCAACCGTCGGCAGGGCGTATCGACCGCGGCTCGGGCGCCGGAGGCGCAGGGCGGGTAGTCGGCGCTCGCAGACGCCGCGTCGCATTCGGCACTCACCGGGGTCGACGGCCGCTGACCCGCCTCCAGCGGCGCCCGGCGCTGGGCGTCCCGCTCGCTATTCAGCAGACGGCGGGCGTTGAGACAAGCGGTGCTGTTCGCGCAGGCGTTGTCGTACCCGCAGGTCTGCCTCACCAGCCGTTCGCAGGGCTTACCGGCAAGCTCGTCCCGCACCGGCACTCTCCCGTCCCAGGTCTGGAGCATCTGCTCGGTCGGGACCGCGGTCCCGTCGCGGATGATGACCACCGACCCGTCTTCCAGGCGGTGCGTGCCGTCCCACATCGGCATCGATCGGCCGCCGTCGACACGCGTCGCACGATGGGTCTCCGGGTCGACCTGGATCTCGCCGCCACCCGGCAGCGATCCCGTCCAGGCCTGGCCCGCGACCGCGGCCTGACAGAGGGGAACGCATAGAACCAGGGTTCGGCCGATGGCACGGAAAGGGGGGCTAGGACATGAGTTACGGGCCATGTTGAAAGGCTCCATTGGCAGCGGTGCCGACAGACCTAAGCATATCAATCCACCGACCGATTTGGGCTAGGTCGAGTGCCCCTCGCCGATCCGGTTCTCGAGCACCGTGGACAAGAGCAGGCTCGCCAGAACGAAGGCGAGAAACAGGAAGAAGCCGGGCTCCAGCGAGGTCCCGTTCGTGGTCAGCACCTCCACCGCACCGCCGGGCTTACTGAGATTGCCGAGCTGACTCGAGATCAGCCCGCTGAAGCCGATGTAGGCCATGAAGATGGCGATCACCAGCACATCCGCCATGGACCACTTGCCGGACTTCAGGGCGAAGAAATGCACGGGGCGCGAATGCCTCATCCCGCGAAAATCGTAGTAGTAGAGGTAGGTCGCGACGACCTTCAGGGCCGGGAACACCAGGCTGAACAGCGTGATCAGGAAGGCCACCAGCCACATATCGGGGGCGCCGGTCTCGACCAGGATCTGCACCACGTCGAACACGCTCTTGGACTGGAAATAGAGCACCTGGTCGGTAAAGGCCACAGGTTCGCCGAGCAACTGGAAACTGAGCTCGGTGATCCGGGCCTCGATCTCGATCATCGGCGTCGTAACGCCCCCGGCCAGCAACGTCAGGGTCGCGCCCGTCAGCAGCAGCAGCTTGGTCTGATCGAAGTCCGGCGTGCCGGTCAGGCATACCAGGAACAGCAGCCCGATCAGCGCGAGCAGACCGGCGAACTGGTAGAGAACGGGGTGGCGGGCCTCGGCGATCGCCGCCTGCAGCTCGAAGGAGCAGGTCTGGACGTCCGGGCAGCCGTGGTGCACCAGCAGCGCCTCGATTCGGCTCCGATCGGTCTTGGCGAAGGTCGAATCGGAGGCCTGCTGCAGGAACCCGAGAAGCTGAACCTTCAACTCGCGCTTGGCCTCCGGCTTGCTCAGCTCCTCGAGCACCAGCTCGGCGTACTGCGGGACCTTCCGGCGCAGTTCGTCGAAATCGACAAACAGGTCCTGGAGCCCCTGCTGCAGCGCACCCTTGATCTGGTCCATCCAGGACCCGCCGCCCTGAAGGTTGCGGCGCCGCAGGTACTGCTCGACCTCGACGATCAGCGTATCCAGCACCTGCTCGACGGCCCGCTTGATTTGGGGCCGGTTTTCCTCGGTCAGCTCGAACTCGTTGACGCGCCGTTCGACGATCGTCGAGACGCGTCCGACCCACTGGTCGGCGTCCAGCAACCCGTAGCGGACGTTGTTGACCTCGCCGAGATCGCTCTTGAGCCCCTTGACCCGGTTGAGGTCGGCGATCAGGTGCCCGACCAGCACCACGGCGCCGCCGAAGATCAGGACGGCGAGTATTCTTCGAAGGATGACGGCTCCAGACATTCGTTACATCTCGCTGTTCGCAGTGGCAAGCCGTTACCGGCTGGCCGATCGCTCGCGGCTCATCGCTACTGGCTCGTCCCTGTCGCCTACTTCACCAACTCAAGCCGCGGGTGCCGCCGGGCCGGCTCGGGCGGCACCGGCAGCGGCTCGCGCACGTAGGAGACCCTGGTCCCGTCGGACCCCAGGAGCTGGATTAGGCGTTTGATCAGGGCGTCGGCGGGCTGAACCCGCCACTCGCCGCCGAGCACCAGGTCCCCAACCGACCCTCGGCGCCGGTAACGAAGACGCACCGGCAGGCTACCCGGATAGGCGGCGAGCGTCTCGGCGAGCTGCTCGACCCGGGAGACGCCGTCAGCGTAGGCGCCGGGGTCGGTTAGGTCGAGCGTCAGGTCCAGGTGATCCGCCGTGGACTCCCGCGCCTGCTCGAACGTACGCACCTCATCGGCGCGCACTGACCAACCGTCGCGGAACTCGTCGTAGCTCAGGCTGCCGGTGACGGCAAGCACCTGGTCAGGCACCAGGAGGTGCCGGGTCTGCTCGTAGAGCCCCGAGAACACCGCGACCTCGATGCGCCCGGTGCGGTCGTCGAGAACCACCGAGCCCATTCGCCCACGGACCGTCTTGCCGTGGCGGACGCTGACCACCAGGCCGGCCACGGTGCGCCGATCCCGGTCCCGGTCTCGCCTGTCCCTGCCGACCGAATCCCGGTCGGTTTCCAGCAGGGCCGCGATGCGGCTGCCGACCATGGCGTCGAGCTCGGCGTCGTAGCGGTCGATGGGGTGACCCGTGAGATACAGACCCAGGGTCTCCTTCTCTCCCCGCAGACGCTGCTCGTCGTCCCACTCGTCCGGCGCGGCCCCGGTTATCCGCGGATCGGGCTCCGACGGCGCGGCACGCTCGAGATCGCCGAACAGATCCACCTGGCCGGCGGCGCGGGTCTCGCGCTGCTGCTCGGCCATCTTGATCGCCAGCGGCAGCTGGGCCATCAGGGTCGCGCGCCCGGGGCCGAGCTCGTCCAGCGACCCGGACCGGATCAGGGCCTCCAGCACGCGGCGGTTCGCCTTGTGCAGGTCGACGCGTCGGCACAGATCCCAGAGATCGCGGAAGGGCCCGGCACCACGGCGGGCCTCGAGCAAGGCCTCGATGGCGCTCTCCCCAACCCCCTTGATGGCGCCTAGGCCGTAGACCACGGTACGCCCGTCCGCGACCGTGAAACGGTACTCGGAACGGTTGACGGCGGGGGGCTCGACCCGCAGCCGCATGACGCGGCACTCGTCGATCAGGGTCACGACCTTGTCGGTGTTGTCCATGTCGGCGCTCAGCACCGCGGCCATGAAGGCCGCCGGGTAGTGGGCCTTGAGCCACAGGGTCTGGTAGCTGACCAGGGCGTAGGCCGCCGAGTGTGACTTGTTGAAACCGTAGCCGGCGAATTTCTCCATCAGATCGAATATGTGCGCCGCCACCCGCGGGTCGACGCCCCGCCGCTCGGCGCCCTCCTGGAAGATCGCGCGCTGCTTCGCCATCTCCTCGGCCTTCTTCTTGCCCATGGCCCGGCGCAGCAGATCGGCCCCGCCGAGCGAGTAGCCGGCCAGCACCTGAGCGATCTGCATCACCTGCTCCTGGTAGAGGATGACGCCGTAGGTGGGTTTCAGGATCGGCTCCAGGTCCGGGTGCGGGTAGGCGACCTCGGCGCGCCCGTGCTTGCGGTTGATGAAGTCGTCGACCATGCCCGACTGCAGGGGACCGGGCCGGAACAGCGCGACCAGCGCGGTGATCTCCTCGAAGCAGTCCGGCTGCAGCTTCTTGATCAGCTCCTTCATGCCGCGAGACTCGAGCTGGAACACCGCGGTGGTCTCGCAGCGCTTCAGCAGCGCGAAGGCCGCGGGGTCGCAGGGGTCGACGCGGGCGATGTCCAGGTCCGGCTCGCCGCCCGCCGCGCGCCCGGCGTTGATGGTCTTCAGCGCCCAGTCGATGATGGTCAGGGTCCTCAGGCCAAGGAAGTCGAACTTCACCAGCCCCGCCTGCTCGACGTCATCCTTGTCGAACTGGGTCACCAGATTCTGGCCTCCCGGCTCGCAGTACAGCGGCGCGAAATCGGTCAACACCGTCGGGGCGATGACCACGCCCCCGGCATGCTTGCCGGCGTTTCGTGTCAGGCCCTCGAGCTTGCGGGCCATGTCGATGAGGCTGCGCACCTCCTCGTCGTCCTCGTAGGCGGCCTTCAGATCATCGCTGTCGGCAAGCGCCTTCTCGAGCGTCATGCCGAGCTCGAAGGGGACCATCTTGGCGACCCGGTCGACGAAGCCGTAGGGGTGCCCCATCACGCGGCCGACGTCGCGGACCACGGCCTTCGCGGCCAGGGTGCCGAAGGTGATGATCTGGGAGACGGCGTCGCGGCCGTAGCGGCCGGCCACATAGTCGATGACGCGGTCGCGGCCCTCCATGCAGAAGTCCACGTCGAAGTCCGGCATCGAGACCCGCTCGGGGTTCAGGAAGCGCTCGAACAGCAGCTCGTGCTCGATCGGGTCGAGGTCCGTGATCCCGAGCGCGTAGGCTACCAGCGAGCCGGCCCCGGAGCCGCGTCCCGGTCCGACCGGGATGCCGTTGTCCTTCGCCCAGCGGATGAAGTCCGCGACGATCATGAAGTAGCCCGCGAAGCCCATCTGGGTGATGACGTCGAGCTCCAGGGCCAGGCGGTCGTCGTAGACCTGCCGGGCCCCGGACGCCGGTTCGCCCCCCGCGTCTGCCGTGTCCAGGGTGTGCGCGAGCCGGCGCTCCAAACCCCGGCGCGACTCCTCGCCGAAGTAGGCATCCAGCGTCATGCCCGCGGGAACGGGAAAGTCCGGCAGGAAATTCGCGCCCAGCCTCAGCTCGAGGTTGCAGCGCTTGGCGATCTCGACCGAGCTCTCGAGCGCCTCGGGGATGTCGGCGAACAGCTCGACCATCTCCTCGGGCGTGCGCAGGTACTGCTCCTCGCTGTAGCGGCGCGGGCGCCGCGGGTCGTCGAGCGTGCGGCCCTCGTGGATGCAGACCCGGACCTCATGGGCGTCGAAATCCTCGGTCCTCAGGAAACGCACGTCATTGGTCGCCACCACCGGCACACCCTTGCGCGCCGCCAGCTCCACGCTGGCCTCGATGAGCTCGGCCTCCTGCTCCCGCCCCGTGCGCATCAGCTCCAGATAGTAGCGATCGCCGAACACCCTCACCCAGCGCTCGAGCAACCGTTCGGCCTCGTCGGCGGTACCGGCGAGCAGCGCCTGGGCGACGTCGCCATGAGTACCTCCCGACAGGGCGATCAGGCCGTCCGCCGCCGCCTCCACCCACGCCGGCTCCACCTGGGGCACGCCCAGGTGCTGGCCCTCGACATAGCCGCGCGAGATCAGCCGGGTCAGGTTACGGTAGCCCACCGAGTCCCGGACCAGCAGGACGAGCCGGTGCGGCTTGTTTGCGTCCGCGGGGTTGCGCAGCCACAGGTCGGCGCCGGCAATCGGCTTGATGCCCGCGGCCACGGCGGCCTTGTAGAAGCGCACCAGGCTGAACAGATTGCCCTGGTCCGTGACCGCCACCGCCGGCATGCCGGCCTTCGCGACGGCCTTGACCAGCGGCTTGATGCGCACCAGGCCATCAACCAGCGAATACTCGGTGTGCAGATGCAGATGTACGAAACGGGGATCCACGGGACTCTCATTCTCCGCGACGGGGGCGCCAGTCTAGCAACCCCGGCGAGCCGGCGCAGAGCCCCTTGTCGCTTCCGGCCGCGAAGCGGCCCGCGACGTCCCGAACGCCGCGAGCGTGTCGCGGAGGGCGAGGAGTACCGGCGGGAGCATAGCCGGGCTATGTAACCGCCGGTTCTACAAAGAAGGTGGGCCTCAAGACGAGTGGGTTGGTACGAGATCTGAAAAAAATCGCTTAAGCTGTCGGATAGATGTATCGAGTCCTCCGAAACCTCCGCAATGAATCCACATGCCGCCCGAAGGCGATCCCTTTACGAGCAGCTGATGGCCCTGCCGGAAGGGCTGACCGGGGAGATCATCAACGGACAGCTCCGCACCCAGCCTCGCCCAACCTGGCGTCATGGCCTCGCCGGCTCGCGGCTCGGTGCCGATATCGAGGGTCCTTACGGACGGGGGCGTGGCGGACCGGGGGGTTGGTGGATCATCGACGCACCCGAGGTCCACTTCGTCCTGGATACCGAGGTCACGGTTCCGGATATCGCCGGCTGGCGCAAGGAGCGCATGCCATCCCCGCCGGAAGGACACAAGATACAGGTCGTGCCGGATTGGGTTTGCGAGATCTTTTCGCCTGCCACGAAGAGCACGGACCGAGAGGAAAAGATGCCGCTGTACGCGCGCCATGGCGTTTGGTTCGCCTGGCTCGTAGACCCGAAGCACACGGACGCTCGAGGCCTATCGACTCGCCGATGCCAATTGGATATCGATAGGCATCTTCCGCGACGACGATAGTGTCTCCATAGCACCATTCGACGAGATCGTCATTCGGCTTGCGGACTTGTGGGGGTGAGCCCGCCACCCGGCTTGGCCCCCCAAAAATTCAACGAAATGGTCGAAAATGATACGGTGCTAGAGATACCCAGCCGCGGCGGACCAGATGATCCCCATGGGTTGTCCTTTCATCCCGTGAGCCGGTCGGCAGCAAGACCGTCACCCACTGACCCGGAGGTCTCCGATGGGATTGCTCCAGCGCGACACCCAGCACCACACGTACGGCGACTATGTCGCCTGGCCAGAGGACGCTCGCTATGAGCTGATCGACGGCGTGGCGTACCTCATGGGCCCCGCTCCGACGCTGGACCATCAGGACGTGGTCGGCGAGATCTACCTGCAGCTGAGACAGGCCCTGGGCGACCACCCCTGCCGCGTCTACATCGCCCCGGTGGACGTGCGCCTGCCCAAAGCCGACGAGGCCGACGAGGCAGTCGACACCGTGGTGCAGCCGGACCTGCTGGTGGTCTGCGACCCGACCAAGCTCGACCCAGCCGGGGTGCGGGGCGCGCCGGACCTGGTGGTCGAGGTCCTGTCCCCGGGCACCGCAAGCCACGATCACCAACGCAAGCGCCAAGTCTATGAACGGGCCGGGGTGCGCGAGTACTGGCTGGTTCATCCCGTCGACCGCATGGTCAGCATCTACCGCCTCGAGCAGGGCCAGTTCCACAAGCCCGAAGTCCAGGAACTGGCGGGCACAACCCCGGTCGGCGTGCTGCCTGGCCTCGCCATCGCCTGGGATGATCTAGTGCGACGGCTGCAGCCGGTGGACCGCTGAATCCTCCACCCGGCCCCCTAAGACTGTTGGCGATCGACCGGCAGGCGATCGCCCGCGTCGTTGCTCGCTTCGGCCTCGAGCTGACCGAGGTGGCCGACGGGCACCCGATACCCGGCAGCTTCTGGGGGGACTCCGAGGCCGGGCTGATCGGGTCCCGCCTGTTCGCGCGCCCCGACACGCCGCTTCACTCGCTCCTGCACGAGACCTGCCACTATATTTGCCTCGACGCCGCGCGCCGTTCGGCACTGCACACGGACGCCGGCGGCAACGACGCGGAAGAGAACGCCGTCTGTTATCTGCAGATCCTGCTAGCAGACGAGGTCCCCGGGTTCGGACGCACCCGCGCCTTCAACGACATGGACGCCTGGGGGTACAGCTTTCGCCTGGGATCGGCGCGGGCCTGGTTCGAGGCCGACGCCGAGGACGCCCGCCAGTGGCTCCGCGACCATGGGCTGATCGACGACCTGGATCGCCCGACCTGGGCCGTGCGCCGCTGAGAGCGGATACCTATAATCCGAGCGTTCACATCGCTCAACGCTGGAGTAACCGATGCCACGCTACCGCCCTCTCATAGGCGCCACCCTCGTCTGGGCGCTACCCGCCCTCGCATTGGCCTGGACACCTTACGGCCCGCCGCCTTCGGACCCGGCTATCCCGGCGGACCCGGCTATCCCGGCGGTCCGGGCTATCCGGGCGGTTCCGGCTACCCTTACGGCCCGGGTTACCCGGGCGCCGCCGCAGCGATGCCCGAGCAACCGGCAGGCAACGCTGAACAACCCGGCGCAGAGCAACGGGGCGCGGAGCAACCCAGTGCGGGTCAGGTCGGCGAGGACCCGGCGACGGTGCAAACCCCTGGTGATACCTGGAGCGACCCCCGCGGCCGCGCCGGCTCGCCCTACGGCGGCTTCCCGACAGACCCCTGGGGCGAGATGCCGCCAATGGGTCCGCCCCCGGGCTTCGGCGAGCCCCCGCCCTGGTCGAGCCCGAGATCGGCCCCCTGGTCGGCCCCCGGTTCGACCGGCATGCGCGGCCGCCAGGGCGTCTCGGTCGAGACCACCGACGACGCGTATCTGATCAGCATCGACACCGCCGGCGCGAGCCCGGAGGGGGTCCAGGTCAGTCCCGCGGGCCGCGGGCTGACGATCTCGCGCAGCACGGACGAGCAGACGGTCCAGGATGACTCTTTTGATGACGGTCGCGGGTATCGGCGGAGCTTCAGCTTCTCGCGCGGCTCGTCGAGCCGGCGTATCCCCCTGCCGCCGGACGCCGATGTGACCAAGATGACCCGCGAGAACACCGACGACGCCGTTCGCCTTCGCATCCCGCGCCTCTCCGGCCAAGGCTCGGACTGGGATCAGGGCTCGCCCTGGGGGCCGAGCGGCAGGTCCGGCGGAGGGTCGGGTTCGCCCGGCTACCCCAACCAATGAGGCGCCGCGGGCGCACCGGCCACGAGAGCACACGAACATGAGCTTCGAGACACCCCAGGACGCCGAGGACGCCTTCTACGACGCACTGGAAGCCGGAGACCCGGATGCCATGGCGGAGGTCTGGGAGAAGTCCGCCGAGGTCGCCTGCCTGCTGCCGATGGCGCCGTTCGCCCAGGGGGCCGAGGTCTCAGAGCTCTGGCGAGCCATGCTTTCGGCGGGGTCCGGGTTCGACATCCAGGTGCGTCATCTGCGCTGGATCGAGGAAGGTGCCATCGCGATCCACCTGGTCGAGGAGCAGATCCGCGCTACCGGTAACGGTCAGAAGCCCCCGGCGCTGTACTGCACCAATGTCTATCGCGACGGGCCATCGGGCTGGCGGATGATCCTGCACCAGAACGCCCCTACCCCGCCGCCGCCCGGCGCCATGCCGCCCGGGCGGCCGGCACCCTGAGCCGGATCTGCGCCCAGCGATGGCCGCCGGAATGCGGGTAAGGCTCAAAGCCCTCGGCTGCCGTCTCAACGAGGCGGAGCTCGAGGGCTGGGCGGAGCGGTTCCAGCATCGGGGCTTCAGCATCGCCGGCGACGACGACCCGGCCGATCTGATCGTCGTCAACACCTGCGCGGTGACCCAGGAGGCCGTGCGCAAGTCCCGCAAGCTGCTGCGGCGCAGCCAGCGCGCCAATCCCCATGCGCGGATCGTGGTCAGCGGCTGCCTGGCCGCGCTCGACGGCGAGGCGTTGGCGCGTGAGTCCGGCATCGACCTGGTGGTCGGCAACCGGGACAAGGACCGGTTGGTGGAGATCGCCGTCGATGCCCTCGAGCTCCCGGTGATGCCGGAGCTCTCGACCACCGAGCTTGCCAACCCGCTGTTCGCCCGCGGCCGCCAACGCGCCTTCGTCAAGGTTCAGGACGGCTGCCGTTACCAGTGCAGCTTCTGCGTCACCACCCGCGCCCGCGGCGACGAGCGCAGCCGCCCGGTGGCCGAGGTGGTCGGTGCAGTCAACCGGCTCGCCCGGACCGGCGTGCAGGAGGTCGTGCTCGCCGGCGTGCATCTGGGCGGCTATGGCAGCGATTTGGGAGACGATCCGGGCACGGGCGAGGACCTTACCTCGCTGCTCGGCGCCATCCTCGCCGACACCGACATGCCGCGGGTGAGACTCGGGTCGCTGGAGCCCTGGGACCTGCCGGAGTCCTTCTGGAGGCTGTTCGAGAACGCGCGGCTGATGCCGCACCTGCACCTGCCGCTACAGAGCGGGTCGGACCGGGTCCTGCGCCGGATGGCGCGGCGCTGCAAGACCTCGGAGTTTGCGGAGCTTGCCGCATTTGGCCGCGCCGCGGTGCCGGATCTGAACATCACCACCGACATCATCGTCGGGTTCCCGGGCGAGACCGAAGACGACTGGCGGCGCACGCTCGCGTTCGCCGACGCGATCGGCTTCGGGCACGTCCACATCTTCGCCTACTCCAGGCGACCGGGGACCCGGGCCGCGGACATGCCCGGGCAGGTCGATGCGGAGACCAAGAAACGGCGCAGCCGGGAGCTGCACGCGTTGGCCGGACGACTAAAACGTCAGGTGCTCACCGCCCAGCCCGGCAAGCGGGTGAGCGTGCTCTGTGAAGGCCCGCCGAACGGGGAGCGCGCCGGGCATCTGTTCGGGTATACGCCCAACTACCTGCCGCTCTATCTCGAGTCGGACGGCAGCCCGGCCGCCGGCAACCGGATACTCGGCGTTGAAGTAACCGGGCTCGAGCCCGCGGGTGATGCCCTGGTGGGCCGTCCGCTTTGAATCCCCCGGGAAAAGCCGCGGCCTGAGCCGAGGCTCCCCTCAGAGCCCTCCCTCCAACTGGGCGGCGCGCTCGGCGCTGATCGCGTTAGCGATATAGGCCAGCGACAGCCCCAGCTCCCGGGTCCAGCTGAGCTCGATGTGCCAGGCATCGGACGGGTTCCAGACATGCAGGGCCCGCCCGTCGCCACGCCGGATCGAGGCCAGCCGCCGTGCCGGCGACGTCGCGTAGTCCGGAAAGCGGCTCTTATCCTCGCCGGGGCCGTACTTTTCGCGCAGCAGGGAGTAGATGTCGTCGTAGCGCAGCTGGGTGGACACCTGGTAGGCCCGGACGACCTTGTAGATCCGGTTCAGGAAGGCAAGCACGTAGATCCGGTCGGTCGCCTCCGGGTAAACGAGCGCCAGGCTATCCCCCTTGTTCTCGCGGGCCACGGGCGGGGGTCCGGCCTGCAGCAGCGCCGCCGCGTCGCCTGCCAGACAGTAGCGGCCGAAGACCAGCTTCAGGCAGGACTCGTCCGCCAAGGCGCGGCCGGCCGCCAGCACCAGAGCGATCAACAATGACACCGCGGCGACCCGCCGGCCCGCACGTCCCCCCATGGTCTTCCGTCCCTCGTTTTAGTGTCCAGAGAGGATAACCGAAACAGGTTCCGGTCGGCGCCGGCCCCTCAGAACAGATCCTGCTCGATGCGCAGGTACGCGTGGCTGATGGCCTCGCCGATTTGATCGAAGCCGTTCCAGTCCTTGAAGGCGGCCAGATCCTCGATGACCTTGTCCCTCATCTCGAAATCGCTGAGCCCCGCCTCGAAATGGCGCTTGACCGAATCGTAGAGGGCCTGATGGAAGGAAAGCGCCAGGCGCGGGACCTCTTTGCCGCCGCTCTTTCCGTGTCCGGGTATGAACACCTCGTTGTCGGTGTCCAGGATGAACTGCAGGGTCTCGATGTGTCCCAGCACGTCGCCGTCCGCGTGCTGGGACGAGATGCGCGTGACCATGCCGACGTCGCCCATGAACATGGTCCGCTCCCGGCCGATCTCGAACAGCAGGTCGTTGTCCGAATGGGCCTTGCCCTTGAAATAGACCTGAATCGCCGTGTCGCCGAATTCCAGGGTCTCGCCACCCTTGAGCCCCACGTCCGGCGCCGTGATCACCGTGCCGCTGGTGGCGCCGTTCGTCAGCCGGTCGAGAAGCTCGATCCAGCGGGCCCCGTCGCCCTCTCCGACCCGCTCGATCATGCGCTCGTGGGCGTAGATGACCGCGTCCGGATAGGCCTGCCGGATCGCCTGATTGCCCAGCCAGTGGTCCCCGTGGACATGGGTGTTGAAGACGGCCTTGACCGGCTTGTCGGTGACGGAGGCGATCTTCTCGAGCACGGCGGCACCGATCTGCACGCTGCTGCCGGGATCAATGACCACCACGCCGTCGTCGGTGACGATGAAGCCGGGGTTGTTCATGAACCCGCCGTTCTCCGGGTTCGGCGCCTGAACCGGGCCATGAACCACGTAGATGTGTTCGGTCAGCTGCTCCAGCGGCAGCGCCTCGACGACCGGCGAAACCACGACATCGTGGGCGACGGCGACGGGCGGGGCGCCTATCAGCGCGGCGAAGATCCAGCGCGGGGCTAGCCTCATGTTCGGTCTCCGTTGGTGTGATTTGTTCTCGGGCCCGTGGCGCTCTTGTTGGTGCCGTCGGGAACGGGGTCACGCGAGACTAGCCTATCCGCCCAATGGTTGGCGACCCCAAGTCGCCGCGGGCGGCTCGCTGCCGGCATGCAAACGGCCTCTCGAGCTAGAATCCCCGGATGATCGAGGTGTCGCCCCGCCTATTCATCCCGGAGTCCGAGCTCAGCGAACGGTTCATCCGCTCGCCGGGACCCGGCGGTCAGAACGTCAACAAGGTGGCGACCGCGGTTCAGCTGAGCTTCGACGTCGCGGGCTCGCCGTCGCTTCCCGAGGACGTGCGGCGCCGACTGATCCGGCTCGCCGGCCGGCGGGTGGACTCCGCCGGCATTCTGACGCTCGAGGCCCATCGGTTCCGCACCCGCGAACGGAACCGCGAGGATGCGCGTGCCCGGCTCGCCGACCTGGTGCGGCAGGCCGCCCATCGCCCAAAGGCCCGCGTAGCAACCAGGCCGACCCGAGCGTCGAAGGAGCGCCGACTGGACTCGAAACGCCGCAACGCAAAGACCAAACGCCTGCGCGGCGATTGGCGCGGGGCCGAGTAAGACCCCTACTCGTCCGCCTCCACGACGATGCCGGTTCCGTCCTTGGCGCTGATGATGACCAGCTTCCCAAGCGTCGGATGACGTGCGGTCACCACGTTGAAGGCCGCCGTCGATTTCTCGCCGATCAGCTCGCTCTCGTCTTTCAGGTCCCGGATGATCGGCGCGTCTGCATCGAACATGCGCATGCTTATCCCCTCTCGTTTTGTGATTCCGGTAGATCGGGATTTGGATTCATGAAGCGGAGCGGCCGGATTTGCAAGTCGGATTCGCCGTTAACGCCTGGATCGGGATGGCGATGTCCCGCCCGCCGCCGGCGTATCGCCGCCAAGAATACCCCTGACCGCGTCGCCCGCGCCCTTGAGCACGTTCCCGACACCCTCGACCACGGCACCGGTTCCCTGGAGAACCGCATCGGTGCCAGCCCGCGCCGCGCCCTTGACAATCTGACTGCTCTTATGGCCCAGTCCGTACGGAACGTTTCCGGTCGCGATCTGCACGCAGTCATTGCGGACCGCAATGTCGCCAAGCGCCTGCACGAGCATCAGCTGCGGGACCGCGACCTTCGCGGCCAGGTCGGCGAGCGTCAGCAGCAGGCCCGCTTTCTCGATCCGATAGCTCGGCGACGCGATCGGCCCGGAGACGACGACCGGGGTCGCCACGCTCAGGGTCACGCCCTTCGGGGTCGGGTCGACCCGCACGTCGAGGGTCGCGCTCACCAGGTCCAGGTCGCCAACGGCCACGACCAGCGAGTTCGGCGTGTCGACCACGGCCTTGACCGCGGTGCGCCCGCGGCGGAAATCGAGCGCGACGGTGCCGCAGTTGACCTTCGCGAGCCGGGCGCCGGGCGTGACCAGCTGGCCCAGTAGGGCCGCCGCGCCGCCGACGATCCGATCCAGCCCGGCGACATCGGCCTGCGCGTCCTCGACCAACGCCACCACGCTCCCCGAGAGGCTCTCCGCGGCGGAGCGCTCCGAACGGACGACCGTTGTGAGCTCAGCCCCGAGATCCAGTTCGCCGCGAACCATTCCACTCGCACGGGTCGAGGCGATCAGCGGGGCGATCGCTAGTTTCTCGGCCCGCAGGTCGATCTTAAGAGTGGGTTCGCCCACGGAATTCAGCTCGGCATTGAGCCGCGCGGTCCGTCCGTCGGTGCGACCCGAGGCCTCGAGGCCGAGCCGGCCGTTTTCGAGCACGGCGTCGACGACGAGGTCGCCGAGCGGCACGTAGGGGTTCGGGGCGCTCTTAAGCTTCACCCGGGCGCGCCCGTCGAACGTGCCCATCCAGTCGAGCCCGATCGGCTCGTCCGAGTAGATCCGACGGCCCGGCCCTTGGGCCGCCTGGCGGCGGCCGTATGCGTTCGCGAGCTGGGGGATCAGGTCCAGCTCGGCGGCCTCGAGCATCAGGTCCGCGCGGGGACGCTTGCCCTCGAGGCTGACCTCCAGTGAGCCTGTTGCCCGCCCCTTGCCCAGTGTCAGATCGAACGGCGCGACACTGAAGGCCGCAGGTCCGCCCCGCAGCCCCGCGGTCACGGCCACCGGTCCCAGGCCCTCGGCGTCCGCGCCGAGCCACGGCGACAGCCCGGCGAGTGATTCGCCCTTGACGCTCACCGAGGCATTCAGATCCCCGCCGGCAAAGGGATCCGCGACCCGCCCCTCGGCGGCCAGATCGAGACCCAGCAGCCGCCCCTTGAGGTCGATCGGCAAGGGCTCGGTCGCGCCGAGTATCCGCGACAGGGCCGCGGTCGTGCCCTCCACCTGAAACGGTTGGCCGTTCACCGAGGCGTCGACCTGCACCTCGAGCGCCGTCCCCCGCGGCTCCAGCCGTGCCGATCGGATCTGTGCCTGAATCGGGGCGCTCATCGCCGCATCCCGGTAGTCGACCTCGGTGTCGCGCACCCGGAGCTCCAGCGAATCCAGCCCGGCGAGCAGCGCCCCCGTCGCGGGGCCCCTCCCCGCCGGCCCGGCCGGCCAGTTGGACGACCCGACCGCATCCCGCCGAAACGACAGTGAAGCCCCGTCGAGGTCGAGCGCCCGAGGCTCGACCCGGCCGCCCAACAGGGACCGGGTACCGACCCGAAAGGCCAGGGACCGGGCGGTAAGCAACACAGGATCGCGGGCGACCATCGGGTTGCGCACCCGTACCTCATCCCCGCGCAGGCCGATCTCCGAGCCCAGGGTCAGATAAAGCGGCCCATCGGCTGTCACCTCGAGACCGGTGCGATCACCGACCGCGCGGCTCAGACGGCCCTCGAGCCCGGTGACCTCCAGCTCGAACGGCGGTGCGGCGATCAGGGCCAGCAAACCCGCCGCCGCCACGAGCCCGAGCATCAGCAACGCGTACCCGAACCAGATCAGCCGTTTCATCGCGCATCTCCGGGGCAGCGGCCGACAGGGTCGGCTACACAGTAAAGCTTAGATCAGCCAGGCCCCAAGATCGCGGCGATCCGTCGCTCAACCCCGGGGCGACAGAAGTTAAACGTTCAGATACGCCCGAAGATCCTCAACATCTTCACATGAGCCTTGCCGGGACCGTTATCCCCGGGGGCGCCCACGGATCCGCGATCTGTGGCCACGTTCTGGCGGCCGCACCGCGGCACCGCCGGCTGAAACACTCGCACCCGCGAGCAGGGACTCCGCATCACTGCACGCTCTGTGCTTCGCATCTCAGAATCTTGCAAGGCTACAGGAAGCCAGTTTCCGGGGCCTAGCGCGATTCAAATCATGGCCTAGACTCGGGGGTTGAGCGACAACGCGTAGCACGTCCTCTTGAGCCCAAGACCGAAAGTGCATGGCCTTTTTTGGGTCTGTGTAAGACCTGGTGCGGTTTACGTCGCCTTTACCTTATTCGTCTTTCTTTTTCTTTTCTGCTCCTATCGGATGTCCGGATGTCCCGTTCTTGTGTATCGATCCAGAGCCGAAGATCATTCTGAATAGCGTCTACATGAAACAAGTCGTTTGTGCTGCGATCATGCAAGCTTCAGGAGAAATCCTCTTGGCACGACGCGCACCGGGCCAGCACCTAGAAGGACGGTGGGAGCTTCCTGGCGGCAAAGTGGAGCCCGGGGAGTCACTGGCGACGGCTCTCGAGCGGGAACTGGAAGAAGAACTTGGTCTCCTGGCGGCGGCCGGGCGAGAGATCGCGCGCACCGTGCACCACTATGAGCGCGGTAGCATCGAGTTAATCGCTATGGCCACCCGCGTTTTCAATGGAGTCTCCAGGATGGCTGTTCATGACAGGGTTGACTGGTTTGCCCCGGGCGAAATATCGGAGCTGGCGATCGCACCAGCCGATTTGCCTCTCCTCAAGGCCATCTTTCAGGAGCCCTCAGCGTGAGTGAAGACGCCGCACAATGGTTTGGCGTCCAGGAACGGCTCGAAACGACCGCCCTGCAACGGCAGATGGAACAGCTCGAGCTCGGGGACCTCGCGCGTTGGAGCAAGAAGCTCCCACCAGAGGAGATCGCGCCCGCCGTCAGCGCCCACTTCGGCAAGCTGCTCGCGCAGCTCGCCTTATCGCTGAGGGACAAAGACCGGGCCAAGTGGACTGCGGCGCTTGAGCGCTTGGCCGTAGCCCTCGAGGCCAGCGGTCACCCTCTCGCGGGCCTGGTACAGGACATCCCCGTGCCGCCATTCCGACAATTGCTCGAAGTCGTCACGCGAGAGGCTCAACTTGTAGGCAAGCCCGACAGTGTGCGCCCGGATGCCCCGCTTGGCGTTTCGGCGTTACTGACCGGTTCCAGCCGGTCCCCGAGTTTGATCACGCAGATAAAGAAGGAGCTCCTAAGCGCGGATCGCGCGGATTGGCTGGTTTCCTTCATCAAATGGAGCGGGATCCGACCTCTGCGCGAGACCCTCCAGCGCTTTACGGAGACCGCCGGCGCGGAGGGGGCACCCAGACTACGGGTTGCGACAACCTCCTACCTTGGCGCCACCGACATCAAGGCCGTCGAGTTCCTGGCCGGTTTGCCCAACACGCAGGTCCGGGTCTCCTACGACACACACCGAACACGGCTCCACGCTAAGGCGTACGTCTTTCATCGCGATACCGAATTCGGTAGTGCCTATGTCGGATCCGCCAACATCTCTCGTGTCGCCTTGGATGAAGGCCTCGAGTGGACCGCAAAGATCAGTCAGCACGAGTTGCCCTATCTCTGGCGACAAATCATCGCCGCCTTCGAGTCTCACTGGGAGGACCCGGCAGAATTCGAGCCCTTGGGGTCTGGCGGCATCGCTCGGCTGAAAGAAGCACTTCTTGCCGAGCGCAACGGGAACGCTGGCCGGACGCCGGAACCGCGTTACAGGTTTTTCGAACTTAGACCCTACGGCTTTCAGCAGGAAATACTCGAAGGGATCGATGCGGAACGTCGATCCGGAATCCATCGGCATCTCGTCATTGCCGCAACGGGTACCGGCAAGACCATGGTCGCCGCCTTCGACTATCGCGCTTCTGTGCCGCGCAGGGAGCGGAATCCAGACCCTCGCTGTTGTTTGTCGCCCACCGGGAGGAGATCCTTCGCCAGTCACTCGAGACCTTCCGCCACGTCCTGCGCGATAGCGGATTCGGCGATCTGCTCCTCGCCGGTTCCACGCCGACCCAGACTCGACACCTGTTCTGCTCGGTGCAAAGCTGGCACAGTCGCGAGCTGAGTGGGCTGGATCGGGCAAACTTCGACTACGTGGTTCTCGACGAGGCCCATCACGCAGCGGCCAGCAGCTATCAGGCCCTATTGAGTCATCTCCAGCCGCGCGTGTTGCTCGGACTGACGGCCACGCCCGAGCGTTCGGATGGCCGCGACATCCGCGATGATTTCGGGGGCCGCTTCACCCACGAGATGCGCCTCCCGGACGCCATCGAACGGCGCCTACTCGCACCGTTCCACTACTTCGGGATCGCGGATCACGCGTCCGTCGATCTGACCGGCCTTGAATGGAAGCGAGGCGGCTACCTGCAGGCCGATCTCGACAAGGTCTTCGGCGCAAACGAGCTCAGAGCGAAATGGGTGTTTCACCAGGTCCAGGACTACCTCACGGACCTCGGGATGGTCCGAGGGCTTGGATTCTGCGTCAGTCAGGAGCACGCCCGTTTCATGGCCCGCACCTTCGCTGCCTGGGGCCTACCCTCCGCCGCGCTGACCGCTGACAGCTCTAGAAGGGAGCGCGGCAAGGTCCAGCAAGACCTCGTGCAGCGCCGCATCCACTTCATATTCACCGTCGATCTGTACAACGAGGGTGTCGACATCCCGGAGGTCGATACCATTCTGATGCTGCGCCCCACCGAAAGTCTGGTGGTCTACCTGCAGCAAATCGGCCGGGGCCTGCGCCTTCACCCGGAGAAGCCCCACCTCACCGTCCTCGACTTCATCGCGCCACAACATCGACAGTTCCGATACGCCAACCGCTTTCGCGCACTGACCAGCAATCCATCGGCGCGCATTGATGAGCAGGTCAGCGGTGGTTTTCCGTGGTTGCCGAGTGGCTGTCTGGTCGACCTGGACCGCATTGCCACCGAGCGGATCTTGGAAAACATTCGAGACAGTCTAGGGATGCGCAGGCCACGGATCATTCAGCAGTTGGCGTTGTGCCGTCAGCATCACCGAACACGCCCCAGCCTGAACGACATGCTCGATTGCTGCGCGGCGTTCTTTCGCCCGGCTGCGGGGCCCGGACAATGGGGTGCACCGTGTAACGAGGCGACGGGTGCGAAGCATGGCAGCGATTTATTCCAGTGGGCGGCGCAGTCGCCGCGAGTGGCAATCCTTGATCGAGCGGGCCGAGCGAAGCCCGCTGAGCGTGACGGCCTTCTGCGCCGCGCAGGGGGTCAGCAGCGCGAGCTTCTATCTGTGGCGCAAGCGGCTGGCGGCGGAGGTTGATCTGCCGGCGGAGTTTCTCGATCTGGGCGAGTTGCAAGCGCAGGTGGAGCCTCGGGCGGAGCGCAGCGACGGTTGGGAGCTGGAGCTCGCCCTCGGCGGGGGGCTGGTGCTGCGCCTGAGGCGGCGCTGATGTTCTTCCCCGAGGCCCGGGTGCGGGTGTTCCTCTACGGGCAGCCGGTGGACATGCGCAAGTCCTTCGACGGGCTGGTTGCGCTGACCCGCCGGGGTCTGGGCCAGGACCCGCTGTCGGGGCATGTGTTTACCTTCATCAACCGCCGCGGCTCCTACCTCAAGGCGCTGTATTTCGACCGCAGCGGCTTCTGTCTGTGGGCTAAGCGCCTGGAGCGGGGGCAATTCGTCGGCGATTGGCGCCGGGTCGAGAACCGCGAGCTCGACGTCACCGAATTGAAGCTGCTGCTCGAAGGCATCGAGCCGGCGCGCCGGCGCCTGCGCTATCGAACGAGTGCGACACCTTCGGACGAGGTCGAGTAAAATGGGGCCATGTCATCGCCCGCCCTCGCCACCGCCGCGCTGTCGCCCGAATGGGCCGCAGAGCGCACGGCGTGGGCCGGCGAGCGTGCCCGCTACGAGGAGCGCATCGCCCGGCTGGAGCAGCGCATCGCCTGGTTCGAGCGCCAGCTCTTCGGCGAGAAATCCGAGCGCCGCCACCTCGAGCCCCCGCCCGAGCAGCTCTCCTTAGGCGAGGTGGGCGGTGCGGCCCCGCCCGCCGAGCCCGCCCAGGAGGTAGCCGCCCACCGCCGCCGCCGCGCCCGGGCCGAGGGCGAGACGGCAGAGCCGGCCCTGTTCTTCGATCCCGCCCGGGTGCCGGTGGAGATCATCGCGCTCCCCAACCCCGCGATCACCGACTTGCCTGCGGACGCCTACGAGGTCATCGGCGAGAAGGTCACCCATCGCCTGGCCCAGCGCCCGGGCAGCTACGTGGTGCTCAAATACGTGCGCCCCGTGGTCAAGCTCAAGGCGAGCGCCGCCCTGAGCTGTGCACCCGCCCCGCCGGCGGTGCTGGAGGGCGGGCGCGCGGATGTGAGCTTCCTCGCCGGCCTGATCGTCGAGAAGTTCCTCTACCACCTGCCGCTGTATCGCCAGCACCAGCGCCTGAAGGCGGCCGGTATCGAGGTCTCGCGCCCATGGCTGACCGCACAGGTGCTGGCCGTGGCACTGCTGCTCTCCCCCATCGTCGCGGCCATGCTGGAGGGCATTCGCGCCTGCCGGGTCAAGGCCATGGACGAGACCCCGATCAAGGCCGGGCGCACAGGTAAAGGGCAGATGAAAACGGGTTGGTTCTGGCCCGTCTGGGGCGATACCGACGACGGGGGCGGCGGCGACATCGTCTTCCTCTTCCGTGCCTCGCGGGCCGCCGTCCATGTCCGCGAGGCGCTCGGCGAACGGGTGCACGAGGCGATGGTGCTGCTCAGCGACGGCTACCGCGTCTACGCCCAATACGCCGAGGCGCTGGGCATCGCCCTGGCCCAATGCTGGGCCCACACCCGCCGCGGCTTCGAGCGGGCCAAGGACCTCGAGCCCGAGGCCGTTGCCGAGGCCCTTGAGCGCATCGGCGAGCTCTACCGCATTGAGACCGAGATCCGCGCCCAAGGGCTCGCCGGCGCGGCCAAGCGCGCCTACCGCCAGGCCCACGCCAAGCCCGGGGTCGAGGCCTTCTTCACCTGGGCCAAGGCGCAGCTCCAGCGCGCCGCGCTCCTGCCGAGCAATCCCCTGACCAAGGCATTGCACTACACCCTGGAGCGGCGCGCGGGCCTCTCCCTCTATCTCGACGACCCCGACGTGCCCATCGACACCAATCACCTGGAGCGGGCGCTGCGCCCGATTCCGATGGGTCGCAAGTCGTGGCTCTTCTGCTGGAGCGAGGTCGGCGCCGAGGCGGTGGCCACCCTGCAGAGCCTTATCGTCACCTGCCGTCTGCACGACATCGACCCCTACGACTACCTCGTCGACGTGCTCCAGCGCATCGACAGTCACCCCGCCCGCGAGGTCCACCTGCTCACCCCGCGGCTGTGGAAACAGCACTTCGCCGCCGATCCCCTGCGCTCGGATCTGCACCGCCTGACCGGCTGACTGCGACCGCCACGCCGCACCTCGGCCCCGTGCCAGCTGCCCAATCCTGCGGCCACGGTTTCCCCCAGGGCAGCAGCGTGCCCGATCACCCTATGAGCCTGGAAGTACGCCGCTCCATTTCGACGATGCCGACGATCTGCTGCGGCACGGCCTCCCCTGCCGGCTGCTCGAAGCCGCGGGCGGGCAGGAGATAATGGACATCGAGCCCTACGAAAAGGGCCTCACGCAGGGTCTTCGGCAACTCGCCACGGTCACGGATACCCGTTTGCTCGACATCCTGGAAACCCGCCTGGATCCGAAAGCGTCCGTCGGCCCCGAGGCCCTGGGCGAAGATGATCGCACCCGCTTGCAGCTCGCCTACAGCCTGCTTTGGGGCAACGAAAGGCCCGGAGACAGGAGCCTGGAGGCGGTAGACGTCTTCACAAAGGGCTCCCAGGCGCTACGTCAGGACGTGCTGGATGTCATCGCTTATCAGCGGGGGCGGACGGTTTCCGCGTCGGGCCGGTATTTTCCCGAGCGTACCGGCGTGTTGGAACTGCACGCCAGGTACACCAGGGAACAGATCATGCTCGCCCTCGGCAAGGGAACTCTGGACGCTCCCTTTGCACACCGGGAAGGCGTCCTGCACCTGCCCGAGCGGCGCGTCGACACGCTCTTCGTCACCATCAACAAGTCGGAGTCGGAGTTCTCCCCAACCACGATGTACGAGGACTTCGCGGTTACCGACAGTCTGTTTCACTGGCAAAGCCAGTCCGGGGTCGGGCCGGACTCCGCGACGGGTCAGCGTTACAGACGCCATCAAGAAATGGGCTACGTACCAATGCTCTTCGTACGACCGGGAAAACGCTTGGAGAACGGGCTGACGACACCGTTCTACTTTTGCGGACCTTTGCGCTACCTCAGATACGAAGGCAGTCATCCCATGAGCATCGTGTGGCATCTCGAACACCCGATGCCGGCCAGGATCTTTAGGCTGAGTCATCGGGAAGCCGCTTAAACCTTTCGAGCTGCCGCCGCGGCTCCGGGTTCTGAGGACGCGGGGATTAATCTCGCAGTCAAGCAGAAACCAGGGGCAGACCATGAATAATGTAATCGGGGTACAAAGGGGGCCTGTTCGCTCATACCGACATATCCGCCGGCCACAGGAAATAAGGCCCGAACTTCTTGGAGAACCTGAATTCTCCTCCGGCCACTTTGCCCTTGTCGGTAAGCTTGAAGCCGTCGCCGTCCTTCACCTGGTATCCGGCGGTAATGAGCTTGTCGTTCAGCTCACCGGTGCGCATCCCCAGGGCCTTGGCGAGCTTGGATGTTGTGAGCTTTTCGTAGCCGTTGCCGTCCTCTTGGTCCCCACCCGCGGAGGTTTCCTCCTCCTTGGACCGCTCGACCTTGTCAGCGGAGAGGCGGACCTCCTCGCTGATCCGGATCAGGCGCTGGGCCTCCTCGTAGGTGTCGCGGTAGAGCTTCTGCTCCTGGTCGCGGTCGAAGATCACGCCCATCTCGTTGTTGTTCACCTGGCTGAAGTCGTAGAGGTTCATCGAGGTGATGATGGCGTAGCGCTCGTTGAGGTAACACTTGGCGTGGAGGTTCTGGCAGAAGCTGGTGCGGACGTACTGGAGCCTGCTCAGCCAGTTGATCTCCTGCGGGGCGAGCTCGCTCTTGCCGTAGACGATGCGCACGTCGATCTTCATGCGATCCTTGTCTTCCAGCAGCTCGCGCATCCGGTCGTTGAACTTGAGGAAAGGGCTGATGACGATCAGGCGCTCCCGGGCACCCTTGATCAGCTCTTCGAGGTAATAGTTGGTTGCACTGGTGTTGAGAAATTTGGCCATGGTTCTCTTCCTGCTTACGCTTTGGGGCTTTTCTGCCGCGGCGTGTAACGCGTGCTTTCATGTGGAGCCTAACGATGTGGCTTAGTGCGCAAAAGTGGGCCTATCTAGACTTGTGATCTGTAGCATGTGCGGCGAAGCAGGATCCTCGGCACCGCACGATTTCGTTGTACGCCCAGAAGATTTCCCGGACCGCGATATATCCTATGCAACCCCCGCCGGGCAGATCGACCGCAGGCAGCAGCCGGGACACTCCGGGCGCTTGCGGCAGCGCTCCTTGCCGTGGCGGACGATCAGGGCGTGATATTCGTTGAACAGGGCGGCGTCCGGCCCCAGGGCGTCCTCGAACGCGGCGCGGAGGGTCTCGTAGCCGGCTTCGTGCTCGATCAAACCGAGCCGGGCGAAGACCCGGCGGGTATAGGCGTCGACGACGAACACCGGGCGGCCGAAGGCGTAGAGCAGCATGTCGTCGGCGGTCTCGGGTCCCACGCCGTGCATCCCGAGCAGCTGCCGGCGCAGATGCGGGGTCGCCAACGCCGCGAGCCCTTCCAGTCCTCCCGCTTCCAGGTACCCGTCGCAGAAGCTCCTGAGCCGGCGGGCCTTGACGTTGAAGTAACCGGCGGGCCGCAGCGCGTCCGCCAGCACGGCGTGCGGGAGATCGAGGATGGACTCGGCCCGGAGCGGAATACGTTCGGCGAGCCGTTGCAGGGCGCGCTCGACATTGGTCCAGGCCGTATTCTGGGTCAGCACCGCGCCGACCATGACCTCGAACGCCGAGTCGGCCGGCCACCAGTGCTGGGGCCCGTAGGCCGCGAACAGGCGCTCGTAGACGGCGCGCACCCGCTCGGGGTCCATGCGGATTTCCAGGACCGGGTCGGCTAGAACCGGTACTCCTTCGGCACGGCGACGACGCCGCCGTCGGAGACCGCGAAACGCTCCCGGTCGAGCTTCAGGTCGAAGCCGATCTGCTCCCTGGGAGGGATCTCGACGTCTTTCTCGATGATGCAGTTGCGCAACTGCGCGCCCTCGCCGACGACGACGCCGTCGAACAGGATCGAGCCGTCGACGATCGCGCCGTCGCGGACCCGCACACGCGGAAACAGGACCGAGTGGTTGACGCCGCCGCCGCTGATCACCGTGCCGGCACCGAGCATGGAGTTGACGAAGATTCCCTCGGTGCCGCTCGCGGCGCCGGGGATAGTGCGGGCCGGCGGGTACTGGCCCTGGTAGGTACGGATGTTCCAGTCCGACTGATAGAGGTCGAGCGGCGGCTCGGCCCGCAGCAGGGCCATGTTCGCCTCGTAATAGGCGTCGACCGACGCCAGGTCGCACCAGTAGCGGTCCGGCGTCACGCGGCCCCGCTCCCCGCCGAATCGGTAGGCCAGCACGCGATGGGTCGCCGCCAGCGGTGCAATAAGGTCCGCCGCGAGGTGGCGGTCGGGCTCATCCGCGCCCCGATCCAGGAGCTCGAGCAGTCGAGCCTTGTCGAAGACATGCACTCCCATGGTCGCGAGCCGTTCGCCGCCCGGTTCGGACCCGGCGCCGTCACCGGCCGCGGCGATTGATGCGATGCGCTCCTCGCCCGAAAGTTCGACCAGCGGTTGCCCGGGCGCCGTCTGCCCGCCGGTCGGGCGTACGGCCACGGTTATTTCGGCGCCCGACTCGCGGTGGGCGCGGATCAGCTCCGCGTAGTCCATTCGGTAGACGGCGTCCCCCTGCAGCACCAGCACCTCCTGAGCGGCGCTGCGCTCGAGCAGGTAGCGGTTCTGGCGGATCGCGTCGAACGGGCCCCGGTACCAGTCCAGTCCCTCCCGCATCTGGGGAGGAACCGGCGTGATGAACTCGCCGAGCTCCGGGTTGAATATCGACCAGCCGTCGCGCAAGTGCTTGTGCAGCGAGTGGCTCTTGTACTGGGTCAGTACCAGCACCCGGCGCAGTCCGGAGTGAAGGCAGTTGGCGAGGGTGAAGTCGATGACCCGGAACTTCCCCGCGAACGGCACCGCGGCCTTGGGCCGGTGCTGCGTCAGGGTATCGAGGCCGACGCCACGATCCGTGGCCAGAACAAGGGTGAGGGTATCGGTGGACATGACGAAGCTGTACCGCTGGCAGGAACCTTTGCCCAGCGGAGAGTCTAGCGGGGACCCGGCTCAAAAAGCCAGGATCCCCGCGGTTCTTGAGCGGCGCTCGGAGGTCGCCGATCCGCGCGTTCCGCGACCTGACTGCCGCGGCCGGTGTCAGACCCCGCGAGCGGACGCGGCGTCGATGATCCGCTTCATTTCGCGCACGGCCTCGTCCAAGCCGGTGAACAGCGCGCGGGCGACGATGGCGTGTCCGATGTTGAGCTCCCGAATGCCGCCGATGGAAGCGATCGCCTTGACGTTGTGGTAGTCCAACCCGTGTCCCGCGTTGACCTGCAGCCCGAGTTCGAGGCCGTGCCCGACCGCCCGACGGATGCGCTCGAGCTCCTCGGAGCGCACGCGCGGCGTCGCGGCATCGGCGTAGCACCCGGTGTGGATCTCGATCACCGGCGCGCCGACCGCGCGTGCGGCCTCGATCTGCGACGGCTCGGGGTCGATGAACAGCGACACCCGCACCCCGGCCTCGGCCAGCATCGCGCAGAACTCGGTCAGCGCTGGCCTGTTCCCCGCCACGTCGAGACCGCCCTCGGTGGTCAGCTCCTGACGCCGCTCGGGCACCAGGCAGCAATCGGCGGGGCGGATCCGGGCGGCAATCGCACCCATCTCTGGCGTGGCCGCCATCTCCAGGTTCATCCGCGTCTGCAGGATGTCGCATAGGGTCTCGACATCGCGCTCCTGGATGTGGCGCCGGTCTTCGCGCAGGTGCAGCGTGATTCCGTCCGCGCCGGCCTGCTCCGCGACCAGCGCGGCCTGGATCGGCTCCGGGTAACGGGTTCCGCGCGCCTGCCTGATGGTGGCGATGTGGTCGATGTTGACGCCGAGCAGGACTCCGGCGGGGACTGGGTCATTCATCAGGGATTCCTCGGATTGCGCGGCAGACGTCGCGCCGCTGGATTCTAGCTCGTCTTGCGGCCGGACCAGCGCCGAAGCAGTTCCCGGCTCTTCAGCGGTCTTTCCCCGAGATAAGGATCGAGGGCGCGCCGAAGAAGACCGCGGGCCTCCTTGAGCTGAGCCGCATCGAGCTTCTCGCCCCGCGCCAGCGCGAGCAGTGTCGCCCCCGCCAGCCTCTCCCCCGGGTCCAAGGCCGATGCCGCCCGCGGGCCCCGCTCCGGCTCGAAAACATAGACCCCGCCAGCCGTTATGGGCTCGCCGGTGGCCGCGTCGACGTCCAGCGCCAGCCCGTAGCCAAGCTCGTCGAGAAGCCGCAGCTCGAACTGCCGAAGCAGGTTGCCCAGGTCCGGGTCGGTACCCAGACCGTCGAGGATGGCATGATAGAACGCGAACAACCCGTCGTGGGGGTCATTGCGGGCGAGCAACCGGATCATCAGCTCGT
>CAVPOY010000021.1:0-94785 GCA_963707135.1 uncultured Gammaproteobacteria bacterium
TGATCCCCGTGGGCTATGACATCGACAATCTCATGGTCGCCGCGCATGAAGGCCGTATAGGCGTTGGTGTCGACAAGAATGGGACGCATCCGGCTACTCCCAAATCTCGGGTTCGATCTGGCGAGATCCGGCCGTCGCCGCCTCGAATTCCACCGCCTCGTCGGCGCTCCAGGCTCCGGCAAGCGCATCGAGATCATCGTAGCGGCGTTTCACGAGCTTCCCCGGTCGCTTACCGACGCCTTGTTCGATTAGGCGTACGACCAGTGCGTTTACGCTAGAGCCTTCCTTGCGGGCAAGCCCCTTGAGCGCCGCTAGGGTTTCCTCCTCGAGCCCGCGAACACTGATATTTGGCATGCCATCACCTTGCTTAATTCACATTGCATGTGGTTGATGATTGCAATTTCAAAGCATCGCCTACTGAACGATAGCTCTTAGGTTTCGAGCTCCGCTCGGCCCAGCAACAAAAGCAAGCGGTCGCACGTGCCAGCCGCCCAGGCGCGTTTGAACCGTGCCCGAGTGTCGTCCGCGACGGCTTGAGGCCGATGCCGGTTGGCCAATCGGCAACGTAATGGATGTCGCGGCACGAGCCAATCTGGAGAGCAAAGCGTTGCTTCCGGATGGCATCCGCAGGCGGCCAGAGGCGGGCGCTGGCCGCCTGACACGGCGGCCAGGGCGCGAGTCCTATTTCCCCGACAAGCCTTCAGCCAAGCGCGCATCGCGTCGTCCACCCGTGTCTGCCAACCCCGGTCGGTCGCCCAACAGTTGAGGGCTACTTGGCGCGGTTCGGACTCACGCCGCGCGGCCGATGGTGAAGTCGACGTGTACGGCATCGTATGGAAATTCCACCTTGCCGTCGTCGGCCTTGTCCAGTACGCCGCACTGCACCAGCGCTTGGGTGTCGGTGTGCACGCCCTTGACGTCGCGCCCGAGCTGGCGCGCGAGCGCACGCACGCCCACGGGGCCCTGTCCAGCCAGGGCCTTGAGGATGGTCCACCGGTTGGGAGTGAGCGTGCGCCACAGCGCCTCGGGGCTTTCGAAGGAAATATAGTCGCCCACGTGTTCGCCGCGAAAGGCCGCCTGGGTTCGGGCGTTGAGGGCCGCGCGGTCGGCCACGTCAATGGTAACAGTCTTCATGTTGCCCTCCAGTTGTCCACGTCGCGCCAAAAATCTCCCAGCAGGGTGTCGAGATCGGTGAACGCGCAGGACGTTTCCTGACCGCCAACATGCTTGTGGTCGCCCTTGCCGGCCTCGTTGTCGTAGCGGACCACGCATTCGCCGGCCACGACATAGGCAAGCCGGTATTTGAGCGCATGTCCGCTACCAGGCAGCGGGGCCGGCAACTGCCAGACCACGATCTCGACGAAGGCGTTGTCTCCCGCGGGCTGCCGGAGCTTCAGCAGGTTTCGAGCGTCCATGTTGGAAACAATGACAACAGCGAGGGCATGTTGTCAATCGCGGAGCTCAATGGGGCGGGTGTCGCCTCGAACGCGAAACGCTACCCGTGTCAATCATGCTTGAAGACTCTTACCGCGGAACCGAATTTTCCAGCTTGCCGCTGTCGCCGTCCGCGCTAACCCACGCCCAGGTGCGCAGCAATCCCGGCTCCAGCTCGGTTCGCGGCATCCACCCCGTTGCCGCCCGCAGGCGCGCGGTATTCAGCACGATGGCGCGCACGTCGACCTCGCGCGCCGGTCGCGCAACGGTCTCGATCTCGCGGCCGGTGACCGTCTCGACCAGCCGGATCAGTCCCGAGATCGACGTGCCTACCCCGGACCCGACGTTGAAGGTCCCCGAGACGTCCGGGTGGGCGATCAGCCGCTCGAAGGCTTCGACGGCATCATCGATGAACAGGTAATCGCGCACGGCGCTGCCGTCGCCCCAGATCTCGAGGGGCTCGGCGCGCAGGGCCTTGTCCAGCAGGGTGCGCACCAGTCCGAAGCCGTCGCGAGCCGCCTGGCCCGGGCCGTAGAGGTTGGACGGGCGAACGATGGTGAGCGGGATCCTGGTGTTGTGGGCGAAAGAGGTGAAGAACGCCTCCAGCGCGGTTTTGCCGGCCGCGTGACTGGATAAGGGATTGGGCGGATGCGACTCGTCCGTCGGCAGCCGCTCGGGGTTGCCGTAGATGGCGCCGCCGCTCGAAACGAAGATCAGTCGGTCCGGAACGCACCTGGCCAGGATCTCGAGCAGCCGGGCCGCGGGCAGAAGATTCTCGATGGCGTCGACGGAGGAACGGCCGGCCGATAACCCTGGGGTGGTGGTCGAGGCGAGGTGCACCAAGGTGCCGCAGATCCGGAGCAGCGGCACGACGACGTCGGGGTCGTCCTGGCTGCCGCGATGAAATGTAATGCCGTCCCGGACTCCTGGCACGGTGGTGCGCGACAGGATGTGGGGCTCCTGTCCAGCGGCGGCGAGCGCGTGTGCCAGTGCAAGGCCGAGAAAGCCGCTTCCGCCGACGAGCAAGATACCCTGTCTATCCACCGCGGATCGAGGTGCGCCCGAGCAGCGCTTCATAGGTGTCGATGCAGCGCGTGGCGCAGTCGTCCCAGGTTCCGATCCGCTCCCGGACCCAGGCACGAGCGGCCGCGCCGACCTTCGCCGATATCAGGGGATCTTCCGCCTGACTCAGCGCGGCAACGAGCTCGTCGCGGCTGTCGACGAGCCAGCCCGTTTCGCCATGGCGGATCAGATCCGCATGCGCGGAGATGCGGCTCGCGATGATCGGAAGCCCGGCGGCCATCGCCTCGATCAGCACCTGGGGTCTGCCTTCATCGTGGCGGCTCAGGGTGAGCAGTCCGGTCGCGCGCGGAAACCACTGGTCGCGAAGCCTGTCTGGATCGGTCGGCCCGAGCCGCTCGATCCAGTCCGGCAAATCGATTGCCTCTTGTGCCGGACCAAGCAGCTCGAGCTTGCGCCCCGCGCCGAAGAGCCCTTCGCCCCATTCGGGCAGGTCGCCGATCTTGTTTCGCGTGACCCGAGAAACCACGATCCATTCGTGCCGAATTGACGGTTCTCTGACCAGGCCGAACCATTCCGCTGCCACGCCGAAGGGGTTGGGCGCGATCCGGGCGACATCACCGAACCGCTCTTCGAGCGCGGCGGCCATCCACCCGGCATTCGGCGCGAGTACCGTCGGGCGCCGCGCGAACGCGCGCCGCAGGAGCCTAGTCATGCCCCACAGGCGCAGCAGCCCGAAGTCACTCCCGAGCACGCTGATATAGGCCGGCCGCCGATCGTCCGGGAGGCCCAGCGCGAGCTGCAGCCAGTTGACGTGGTAGAGCTGGGCCGAGCTGTTCCGGCATGCCGCTTTGAGACGCGCGAGTACTCGCCGCGCCGTCAGAATGCCTCGCGCCGGATGGGTCCTTAGCAGATGCGCGATACCGCCACGCTGCAGCAGCGTCCTCAGCGCGTCGGAGTCCTCCACGGAGTTGGCCGTGACCACGCCGCCCGGCAAGTCGCCCGGCGGACCCCACAGCGACAATCGCACCCGCCCGGACCGATCCAGGGCCGCGGCGAGCTGATGGATGAAGCGTCCCTTCCAATCGGAAGCGTCGCTCGGGTATGAGGTGGTCGCCATGAGCACCTCGAGAGCCGCTGATGTGGTCCCCGCGTGTGTCAGACCTTGCGCGGCTGGTGCGGACCGGATAGGACCGTCGATGGCCGGTGTATCGAGCGGCTTCAAAATCGCATCAGCTCCTGCTCCCGCCGTGTCACCAAGAGCTCCTGATAACCGAATACGGCACTGAGATGGTGCAGCAAGGCATGGCCGCCTTCTGAGCGCCACAGCTCGTTTAGCGCCTTCTCGATCGCCGCATAGCGGGCGAGGGGGTCCCTGGGCCATTTCCCCCGTTTATCCAGCTCGCGGATCAGCTCGAGCCACAACTGGCTCGCCCCCATGATGAAGTGCGGCCAGGCCGTCTGCATCGCCGGCGACCAGCTGTCATCGGACGTGTCCGCTATGTTCGGCCGGGTCGGTTGACCGGGGTCGTCGAAAAGCACGTCTTCCAGGATTCCGCGCTTTCGCAGGCGAGCGACCCATGGGTCAGCCGCTATGCGTGCGTTTACGCGCGCTGCCGTGGTCGGCGTGGCCATGAATATGAAGCTGAAACGCCGCCCGGCCTCGTCCGGCGCCGCCCGCCGATGGAACCGCCAAAGGACGATCGCTTCGCGCTCCGTCTCCAGCACCGGACCGATCACCCGATCGGCCAGCAGCAAGTCCGGATACCACAGGGGTTCCTCGCCTTCCGGCCAGCGCAGGCGGAAGCGGACGTACCACCAACTCGCTTGCGACTCGGCGACGGGCTTCTTAGGCGGCTCCTCCTTGACCACAACCGGCTGTGCCGCGCACCCAGCCAGCAAGGCCGTCAGCCCTAGAAGAAGCGCTCTCAGCAAAAAAATGTGCACGTTTTCAGAATCGTACCGGAACGCCAGGGCCTGTGGATCACGGCGCGTTTAGCTCCATACGGTAAGCCCTCGGCCGCTAATCGCGCCGCGTTCGGCGCCGGTCGTCCTCGGCTCCCTTGTAGTGCAGCGCCGAGATCTGCTCCGAGACGATTCCGATCAGGAAGATCAGCAGGGAGCCGATGAACAGAACGGAGCCCATGTTCGTGAAGCGCCCCGCGTGGTAGTAGGTGTAGCCATAGTGGGCGAGGCCCCCAAGGAAGAACAGGAAGCTGATCGGCAGAAAGAACCGCATCGGCGAGAACAGGGCGCCGATCTTCAGAATGATGAGGAAGAAACGCGCGCCGTCGTGCAGTTGGCGGATATGACTCTTGCCGGATCGCGGGTTCGCCCGGATCGGGATGTAGCCGACCGGGAACCCCGAGCGGAAAAAGGCCATGGTGCTGGTGGTGGGGTAAGAGAACCCGTTGGGCAGCAGATAGAGGAACTTCCGGAAATGCCGAGCCCGCACGGCCCGGAACCCGGAGGTGAGATCCGCGATCGGATAACCGGTCATCCAGGAGGCGAGGCGGTTGTAGAACTGGTTCGCCAGCCGCCTTCCGATGGAGGCGTGGCTGTCGGCCTGCCGCGCCCCGACCACCATCTCGTAGCCCTCGTCCAGCTTGGCCAGCAGGCGCGGGATGTCCGCCGGGTCGTGCTGACCGTCGGCGTCCATGAAAACCAGGATCTCGCCTTCGCGCATGGCGCGCCCCGGTCTTGACGGCGGCGCCGTTGCCCATCCGATAGGGGTGCGAGAGGACCCGCGCCCCCTGGGCGCGCGCAACCTCCGCGGTCGAGTCCGTCGAGCCGTCGTTCACAACGATCAGCTCGGCTTCCGGTTGCAGCTTGCGGATTTCCGCGAGCAGCCCACCAAGCGCAGGTGCCTCGTTGTGAGCGGGGATAATGACGGTTACGCTGACGGGTCCTGGCTCAGTCAACTGGATCTCTCAGTATCGGCGTGGTACAGCAGAACCCGTTCCGCCCTTGGAACGCCTTCGACCGCGATTGCAAGCCGTTACCATTAAGCTTACCCGTCATGCCTGTAGGGACTGCCGGTATCCAGAGCACATGGACGCGGTCGCGGCCTGCCATCCGTGGGGCCTGGGCTCCGGCAATCCCCCGCCAATCCATGCCGGGGCAGGCTCTGCCGGAACGACGTCCTCTCGCTAACTTAGCGGCATTGGCGCTTCAGGCGTCCGAGTGGGGGCTGCGCTCAACGGTTGTCGTCTTCCTGCGCCGAGGCGCTTGCTTCACGCCAATATGCTTAATGACCACTGGCGGGCGATTCGGAAACTGGGCCACAAGATCGAGCTTGCCGCCCATGCTCTCGACATAGTGCCGGAGCGTCGACAACAACATATCGCTGCGCTTCTCCAGCCGCGAGATGGTGTCTTGTCCGACGCCGAGCACCGTCGCCAATTCCTCTTGCGTCTGTTTTGCGGCCTTGCGCAGATCCTTGAGCGTCGCCAACTCCATGGCTCGCTCCTCGACGCGCTGGCGGCGCGGTACCGGCAGTGCGGCCATGATGTCATCGAGTTTTCTTGACATGCTGAGACTCTTTGGTTTTGGTCGCGGCCAATGTCGCGAGGTGTCCTTTATACCGATCATCCGCGGCCGTGATCAATCGTTTGTAAAAGCGCCGTTGGCCCACCCCGGCCTTGTCACCCCCGACCAGCAGGATGGCCTGGCGTTGGGGATCGAACGCAAAGGCGACGCGCCAGACCTCGCCGTTCCAGGAGAACCGGAGCTCCTTCATGTTGGCGTGCCGCGACCCCTTGAGGGTGTCGACCGTCGGCCGTCCCAGGTTCGGGCCGAATTCCGACAGTAGCTTGGCATGCGCCAGCAACTCATCCTGTAGATCCTCGTCGAACGCCGCGAATTCGGTGTCGAAGTCGTCGTGGAACAGGACGGTCCATGTCATAGGTAAATTATGGCTTCGAAGTCATATGAAGGCAAATCCCGATATGTCCGCCTGCCGCTCCCTGACCGCCATTCCGTAGCCCTCGTCCAACTTGGCCAGCAGGCGCGGAATGTCCGCCGGGTCGTGCTGACCGTCGGCGTCCATGAAAACCAGGATCTCGCCTTCGGCATGGCGCGCCCCGGTCTTGACGGCGGCGCCGTTGCCCATCCGATAGGGGTGCGAGAGGACCCGCGCCCCCTGGGCGCGCGCAACCTCCGCGGTCGAGTCCGAGGAGCCGTCGTTCACGACGATCAGCTCGGCTTCCGGTTGCAGCTTGCGGATTTCCGCGAGCAGACCACCAAGCGCAGGCGCCTCGTTGTGGGCGGGGATAACGACGGTAACCGTCGGGGAGGGTTGGCTAGGCAAGACGGTGATCCAAATAGCCTGGGTTCTTATGCGGTCAACCGGGGCGCGGTACGTGGACTCTCTGGATGGTTCGCACCCTGGAACACACGCGACTCACATCGCCGGGATAAACAAGGATCAGCATGAATTCCGCAACATTTCTAACTCTGGCCCGTCCGTGCTTCCTCCAGCTCAGTTTCACCGAATTCATCGATACGCTTTAACCAGGCGGCTCGCTGCCGCGGGTCGCTGGGGGCGGCGTTACGCACCTCGTCCAAGAAGCTGCGCGCGTGGTCATGTTGTCCGGCCCTGGCGATGACAGCTGCGGTATAGAAGGCCGTATCGAGATCGTTGTTCAGACGGTACGCCTCTCGGGCAAACGCGACTGCCTGATCGGTATCGCCGGCGGCGACGCTTGCGAACGCCTTCGTCAACAAGAGCGAAGCTTTGGTGGAGGCCACGTTGGCATAGGGTGGGTTGGAAAGCAACGCGTCCGCCATTGCCGCCAACGCGGCGTGATCCCGTTCCGGGCAGAGCGAGGACGGATTACCTCGGGCGACCCTCACGAGCTCGAAGGTTGCCGTGGGCTCGTAGAATGCCTTGGAGAGACGCTCGAGAACTTCATTGAGAAGCTCCGGAAACTGATCTTCCTGACCGAGGCAGATTCCAGTGCGCTGTATCTGAATCAACGGTACCTGCGGGTTCTGCCGCGCGGCGGAATCGAAAATGACCCGCGCCCCGACCGGATCCTGTTCGAGCAGGTACTGTTCGGCAAGAAACTGCGCGGCCCGTTCCGAGTACGGATTGTGGGCCAGCCAGGTCGCCCCGCTAAGCCGGGACTGGCTCCAGGCCGATGTCACCTGAAACAGCACGACGCCGAATAGGAGGGCGTAAGCGGTCAGCCCCGCCACTGCCAGTCGCCGGTAAGCGATCGGTACGCTGGCAACGGCAAAGACAAGCCCGAAGTACAGGCCGAAGGCCGGGACATAGTTGCGATGGGCGAAATAGAGCTCGAGCCCAAGAAACCCGGATTCCAGCAAGTGACCGACCAAAAAGAAGGCCAGGCCGAAAAGCAGGTAAGGTGCCGAGCGGCGCAGCCGAATCGCGAGCGCGAGCAATACCGCCCATACCAATGCCGCGATCAGAGTCATGGGCGGGTCCAGCCAACCCCCGGGGACGGGCAGCCGGTCCATAAATGGAGATACCTGGTTGGCGCGGGGAAGCAGCAGATTGTGCAGATAATCGAGCACGATCGCGGGCTGGCTCAGCAGGCGTTCGCTCGGGGTGAAATACCGTAAGGGGCCGTAACCGTTCTCGATAATTCCGGGTAATCGGCTCGCCAGATAGGCCAGGACCAGGACGCTCGGCACGACGGCAAGCAGAGCGATCAGGATGCGATCCACGGGACGGACAAGGCGTCGCTCCCTGGGTATCCACAGCCAGAGGATGACCAGGGCGAACATGGGCAGGAGAGCGCCGTTCTCCTTTGACAACGCGGCCAGCGCGGTAGCGACGCCAAGCCCGGCGAGCAACGAGATGCTAGCCAGCCTCGGCCGGTTGGTCCCAATCTGGTGAGCCCAGACAAAGGCCGCTAGTCCGGACAGCGTGAACAAGCCGGCGAGGCCAGTCATGCGCTGGATGACCATCATATGGGTGGTGGCGAGAAACGGACTGAGGCCCCAGAGCGCAGCTACCCCGACAGCTATCCAGATGGGGGTGTTTCCTGAGTCGGGCAGCCGCACGCGCGCCAGGCCCAGGGCCAGGAAAAAGCAGGCCGCCACGGCTGCCAGATGGATGACCGAAATTGATCCGAAGCATGGCGGCCGGATCGTCTGGCCAGGCGGCCGCCTGCGGGACAAAAGTGGCCAGCGCCAGCGGGCGACCCAGAGGGCCCGAATCTCCGGAGGAGACGAACCCGAGTGCGGAGCCCCAGTCGTGTACCGCCGTCAGCGCCCCGAGGTTGGCGGCATCGTCGAACAGGAACCGGCCCGGCAAAGCCAGGCCGTAGAGAAGCCAGATTGCCCCGGCCGTTAGACCCAGTAAGAGGATCGGCGCTGCGTGGTTCAGGAGCAGTACGCGCGGTCGTGGCGGGGGCATAGACGTGAGGGATGCTCCAGGTCGTGGGCAAACAAAGAGACCGCCGAAGCGGTCTCTCTGGTCAGGTGAGGAGACTAGACGCCGGTTTCCGTGCCGGCCTCCCCAGGCCGTTAGTTCTTGACGTAGTTCTTGTCCAAGCACGCGCCGCTGTAAGTCCAAAGCAGGCGTCCGGCGCCAGGTAGCCGGTGTAAGGACGCAGGTGTCGGTTGCCAAGATGCCCTTGTAGGCATTCGGCGTAGCGGTGATAACGCCATCAGCCACGGTTAGTGTATTGAACGCTTTGCTGGTATTTGCGGCCGGCGCTGCCGGGACACCGTTGATCCCACACTGCAACCAGTTAGGGACGCGTTCGTATTCCAGCAATCCGTTACGGCGAGCTTGTAAGACGCCATGGCGCCGGTCACTTCCGTGTAGGCCGCCTTCTTGATGTAGTCCTGATACGCCGGCAGCGCAATCGCCGCCAGGATGCCGATGATCGCGACCACGATCATGAGCTCGATAAGGGTGAAACCGGATTGCTGTGTTTTCATCGAAAATTCCTCGTGAATGATTGGATTGCGGCTGATTCGGGAGGCTTTGGCGGCTATCCCTGTCCAGCCGCGTTGCGAATTCTCCCGATTCGCCTAAAGCAGCCTTTGGGCCAATGTTTCGCGAGTAACCGGGCCGTTGATCCTCATTGTTTCAAGTCGTTGATGTAATGCGCTAAATCTCAGCGATCGTTGACTTGGTCCGCAGGCGCACCGCTAAAGCCGCCCTTTCGCAATCTCCTTGCGTGTCAGAAAGTGACAAAAATTGTCAGTTGGTGACGGGACTTACGGTGGAAACATGTCCGAGACGCGGAATATTCGATGATCGCCGCCGCGATTGAAGGGGCGAGCGGCGAGGGAATGTTCGGTGTTGTGAACTGGATCGGATTTCTTGGGCCGGGCGCCAGCCTGTGCGCCTGGAGCTTGTTGCCGAACGCGGAGCGTTTGGTGGACCGTGCCCTCACCCCAACCCTCTCCCGCGAGCGGGGGCGAGGGAGGAGGAGCAGCTGCGCCCGTTCAAGATCGTCGCCGTAAGCGTGCTGCCGGAGCATCTGTACGCCGTCGTGACGCTCACCGATGGAGATGTCGACGTGCGGAGGGAGTTGATGTTTGCCCGGGGCCGCCGACGATTTCGCCCTTTGCTCTATCGAGTACGCAAGACCATCGATACGGTGATCGCGACCTGCTGCATCGAGCGGGGGCTGTTTCTTACAGCGACCGGGACTTCGATCCATTTGTCGAGCACCTCGGCCTGCGTTCAGCGCTGCAGGACTACGGGGCGGTTTGAGCTGGCCGAAAAATTGGTGCGTTACGGCGGGCGCCTGACGCACGGTAGGCGCTCAAAGAGATTGGAGGGATACGCGCTTGCGCGCCTAACGCGACCGACAAGCTCACGGCGTAGTGGCCTGAGACCCAGTAAGATATGCTATTTTGTCATTGTAACTAGTGCAGAATGATCGGGGTTATTGAAACATCATGTATCTGAAACGATTGGCTGAGCTGACGCTGCGGGAGGTTATCTCCGGCGTCAAGGTCGGCATCGTCCTCGGTGCCCGCCAGGTCGGCAAGACGACGTTGGTCGAGCACGCGCTGCAGGGCGCTGGGGCGCTGTTCCTCAACTTCGACGTGGAGGTAGACAAGGCGCGTTTCCGAGCCGCGGCGGCGTTACCGCCCGCCGATGCGTTGCGCTCCTTCGGCAATCCGCCCGTGTTGGTGATCGATGAGGCTCAGCGGTTGCCCGAGGCGCCTCGCATCGTCAAGGGCTGGTTCGATGCTCGCCTGCCGGTGCGGTTCCTGTTGCTCGGCTCATCATCGCTCGATCTGCTCGACCAGGCGGCGGAGAGCCTTACAGGACCGTCGTTCACCCGAGGGGCTCTAGCCGCGCGTCGATCTGCGCTATCAGTCGCTCGAGCGCCCCGCGGTTTTGCTCGACGACACGCCGCCCGTTCTCACCGACGCGCGCGCGCTCCGTCGCGTCGGTGAGCCAGCGGGCCATCAGCTCCGCCAGCTCCGCGGCGTTGCCGATCTGAACGGCGCCGCCCGCTTCGATCAGCAGCTCGGTGATGGTGGCGAAGTTGAAGACGTGCGGACCCGTTGCGACCGGCACGCCGACGGCGGCCGCTTCCAGCAGATTGTGCCCCCCGGTCGGGACCAGACTCCCGCCGATGAAGGCGGCGTCCGCGGCCGCCAGGAACACCTGCAGCTCGCCCATGCTGTCGCCGAGCAGGACCGCCGTCTCGCCGGTGCAGGGCTCTCGACTGCTGCGACGGACCAGCGCAAACTTCTCGCGCGTCACCAGTGAGGCCACCCGGTCGAAGCGCTCCGGGTGGCGCGGCACGAGCACCAGAAGCGCGTTCGGCACCGATTCCAGGATGCGGCGGTGTGCGACCAGCACCGGCTCGTCCTCGCCCTCGTGGGTGCTGGCGGCGACCCAGACCGGGCGCACGCCGAGCCGCCGCCGCATCACCTCGGCCTGGTCCTGAAGGCTCGCCGGCAGGCGCTGGTCGAACTTGATGCTGCCGGTCACCTGCACGCGATCCCGGTCGGCGCCCAGGTCCAGGAAACGCCGGGCGTCCGCCTCGGTCTGGGCCGCGATCAGATCGAACCGGCGCAGGGACTGCCCGGTCAGCGCACCGGCCCGACGATAGCCCCGGGCCGAGCGCTCCGAGAGTCGGGCATTGGCGAGCAGCACCGGTATGCGCCGTCGCGCGCAGGCTTCCAGGGTGTTCGGCCAGATCTCGGTCTCCATGACCACGACCAGTCGGGGCTTAACCCGGTCCAGAAACCGTCCAACGACGTCGGGCAGATCGTACGGGGTGTAGCGATGTTGAACCTCGTTCCCGAACAGCTCCCGCACGCGGGCGGCACCGGTCGGCGTCGTCGTGGTCACGAGAACGCGCTCGGCGGGCTCGCGGCGCAGCAGGTGCCTGATCAGCGGCTGCGCGGCCTGGGTCTCGCCCAGCGAGACCGCGTGCACCCAGACGTCCGCCGGTTCGGGACCCGGCGAGTCGGTCGCAAGCCGCTCTGCAACGCGCTGGCGGTAGGCGGGCGACTTCAGGCTCCGCCAATAGAGCCGAAGCAGGGCTAAGGGTAGGGCCAGGCGCAGCAGGAGGCTGTAGGTTCCGAGGGTCATGGGCGTCGCGTGCCGGCAGGAGCTCCGACGGTTCGGGAGGCGGTTCACCGACCCTGATCGATCGCCGAGGTCTTCCCGTGGGCGCATTGTATGGCCTTGCGGCATCACGGCGAAAATACGCGTCGGTGCGCCCCTCGATTTCAGGGTCCCCTCGGGAGACGGAATCGGATACAGGGGGTCTTGAGGGTCCGGATGCCCGTTTGTGTAAGATCGCGTCGATGTCAGCGGTGACCAAGGGCCTTTTCATTGAATCCATGCGAGTCGGCGTCGGGTTGGGCTACCGATCGAGCGTTTTCGCGCTCTGTGGTCTGTTTCTGCTGACCGCCTGCGCCTCGCCGCGGCAACAGGACCCGAGTCCCGCGCCGGCAGCCCCCGCGGCTAATGCAGGAGTCCGTGCTGACGGCGGACGGCTACCGGTTGCCGCTTCGCCGCTGGGGGAACCCGGAGGGCGCGCGGGCGCTGATCCTGGCTCTTCACGGCTTCAACGACTACGGCAATGCCTTCGCCGGGCTGGGGCCTTACCTGGCCGGCCTCGGCATGCTGGTGTACGCCTACGACCAGCGCGGTTTCGGGTCGACCGCCCAGCGCGGGTACTGGGCCGGCGAGGAGCGGATGATCGCCGATCTTGGCGCCGTCGTCGGCCTGCTGCGAGAGCGTCACCCCGGGCTCCCGCTGTTCCTGATCGGCGAGAGCATGGGCGGCGCGGTCGTGATGGCCGCGGCACCCGGTCTGCGAGGGGTCCAGGGGGTGGTCCTGATCGCCCCGGCGGTCTGGAGCCGGGACACGATGCACCCACTTCAGCGCCTGCTGCTTGCCGCCACCGCGCGCACGCTGCCGGGGCTGCGGCTGACCGGCCGGGGATTGGGGATCCGGCCTACTGACAACTATCCCGCATGGCGCGCGTTCAGCGCCGATCCGCTGGTGATCAAGGCGAGCCGGGTCGACGCGCTCTGGGGCATCACCAATCTGATGGACCGTGCGGCCGACACCGCCGTTGAGCCAGGTCCCCCCAGGCTCGTCCTCTACGGCGAGCGGGACCAGATCATCCCCCCGCGCGCCTTCTGCGCCATGTTGAGAACACGCTCGGACGATGCGCCCGAGACCCGGCTCGCGATCTACCGCCGCGGCTGGCACATGCTCACCCGAGACCTACAGGGCGCATGGGTGATGGCGGACATCGCGACCTGGATCGAGGACCGGTACGCACCGCTCCCATCGGGTGAGGAGGTGCGGCGCATCGGCCCGCGCGTCCAACGTCTGTGCGGAGACCGCTAGCCGGGGCCGCGCTACTTTTTGGGGGCGGCTCTCGTTGCGGCAGGATCAATCGGTACGCGGCGGGCGTGAGCATCAGGCCCAGCGTGATGCTGAGCCCGACCCCGCCGGCGATGACCACCGCGAGCGGCGGCCAGAAGTCGCCGCCGGAGAAGAACAACAGGGGCAGGAAGCCGGCCACGGTGGTCAGGGTCGTGGAGACGATATGGCGGGTGGCTCCGAGCGTCTCGCGAACGATGGCCGCGGGATCGCCATTGTGGGCGTCCGGGTCGGCCCGGATGGCCGCCAGGATTACGATACTGGCATTGATGGCAACTCCCACCAGCCCGGCGGTCCCGAGGATCGGGTTGAACCCGAGGGGATAACCCCCGGCCCACAGCGACAGCATTCCGAGCCCGACCGACAGGATCGCGACGACGCCAATGATCCCGGCTATCCGAAAACTGCGGAAGGACGACACGAGGGAGGCCAGCATCAGACAGGCCAGCAGCGGCGCGTAGGCCAGGAGGAGCCCAACCGCCTCCCTCTGTTCCGCGCTGTCTCCCGCCAGTTCGAGCCGATAACCGGGGGCGAGCCGAAACCCCTCGTCGGCCATGTGTTGTTGCAGCTCTCGGGTCACGTCGATCGGGAGGGCGTCCGGGCGGATCCAGCCTTCGACTCGATTCACGCGCTCGCCGTTGCGGCGGGTGATGCTGGCGGTTTCCGGGCGCAGCTTGAGCTCGCCCAATGCCTGCGCTGGTACCCAGCCGTCCGGCGCCGCGGGAGAGACCAGGCGCAGCGTGGCGAGCCGGGCCGTGTCGCCCCGCTCCATCGTCGCGTAGCGAACGCGCACGGGCAGATCCTCGAGGTCCTCAAGCACTCGGCCGCCCACGGCGCCTTCCAATGCGTTCTGAAACTGTCCGGCAATACCCCCCAGGGTCAAGCCGGCCAGGCGCGCCTCCTCCTCGTCGGCATCCAGCCAGAGCTTGGGCTCCCCGCCCTGGATACTGGCTGCGGTGTGGGTAATCTCCGGCAGCCGGTGCATGATGCGCCGCACCTCCTCGCCATAGATCCTAAGCCGATCGGTGTCCGGTCCGACCAGGCGCAGACTGATCGGGGCCGCAATGGGCGGACCCTGGCCGAAGGCCCTGACTACCACCCTCGCCTCCGGGAAGCGGTCGGAGAGTCGGTCTTGCAGAACGCTCACCAGCTTCTTCGCCTCCTCGTAATCGGCGGCGAGCACGGTCGCGCGGGCGTGGGCGGGGTTGTCGTCCTGGTCCCGGAGCTGGTTGTAGTAGACGGGCGGCGAGCTGGCGCCGACCACCCAGGAAACGCCGCGAACGTCGCCCGCGCCGCGGATTACGTCTTCCATGGCCAGCACGGTGTCGGCGGTGCGCTCGAGCGGTGCGTCCGGCGCGAGCCAGACCTGGACCTCGAACTGGTCCCGGTCGGAAGTGGGAAAGAACTGGTTGCCCAGGCTCCCCGCGGCGACGAAGCCGGCGATCGGCAGGACCAGACACGCCGCGGTCGTCACCAGCGGACGCCGCACCGCCATGGCGAGCGTGCGTCGATAGGCGACCGCGAGCCGGGGACTGCTCCAGCCGTCCGTCCACCAGCGTCCCGTCGCGATCGGCCTCAAGAGCAACGCGGCCAGCACCGGGATCAGGGTCATGGCGATGGCGAACGAGGCGATGAGCGCCAGGATTACCGACACGGCGATGGGGCGCACGAAATCGCCGACGTTGCCCGGCAACAGGAAGATGGGCATGAAGCCCAGGACCGTGGTGAAGGTCGAGGCGGAGAGCGGCGCGGCCAGATAGCTGACCGCCGCACGCGCCGCGACGGCGGGGGTGTCGCCCTCAAGCAAGCGCTTGCGCACCTCCTCGGTCATGACGATGGCGTTGTCGATCAAGAGCCCGATGGCGATGATCATGCCGAAGATCGACATCTGATGGATCTGTTGGCCCGCCAGATCCAAGCCGAACAACGTGATAGCCGCAGAGAGGGGCAGGGCGGCGCCCACGATCAGCGCCGGCCGCCAGCCCATGGCGACGAAGACCACGAACATCACGACGACCGCCCCCGCCGCCAGGTTGCCCCCCAGCCCGCGCAGACGCGCGTCCGTGTACCGGCTTTGGTCGAAGACCACCCTTAGCTGAACGCCGTCGCCGACACCCTCGGCGAACCCGGCGACCTGGTCCCGTGCCCTGGCGGACCAGTCGTCGAGATGCACCGCCTCCTCGGTCCGGACCCCGACCAACACCGCCCGCTTGCCGTCCGCGAAGGCCGCCTGAGCCGGCGGTTCCCGCCACCTCCGGGTGACTCGCGCGACATCCCCCACGCTCACCACGCCGCGCGGCCCGGCAGCCAAGGGCACCGATGCCACCCGCGCGGCGGCGTCGAGCTCGCCCGTCACACCGAGCCCTATCCGATGTCCGGCCGTTCGCAGGGTACCGGCGGGGAGTTTCGCATCGGCGGCGCTCAGCCGCTCGGCCACGTCCGCCACGGTGAGTCCCAGGGCCGCGAGCTCGCCGGCGTCCAGCTCTACCTGGATCTCCTCCTCGGTGCCACCGAAGACCAGCGCCTGTTCGGTTCCCTGGATGTTGCGCAGTCGGTCCGCCAGCTCGTCGGCCACGCGGTTGAGGATACCGAGACGCGGTTCGCCGGTGCCCTCCCATGTCACGGCGGCGATCAGGGAATAGGCGACGGCGCCGCGCTTGTCGTCGAGCACCGGCTTACCCGCCTCCGGCGGCAGCAGGCGCTCGGCGGCAGCCAGCTTGTCGCGAACTTTCGAGAAGACCTGCTCGTTGGTGCGGGCGTCGACCGCGCTATCCAACTCGATGGAGATCACCGAGACGCCTCCCCGGGAGGTGGACTCGATGGTCTTGATCTCGGGGACCTCCCGCAGGGCGTCCTCCAGCTTCTTGGTGACCAGGGTCTCCACGCGAGCCGCGCTTGCGCCGGGGAGTGACGTGATGAGGGTGGCGTTGCGGGTCGTAATACGTGGGTCCTCGATCCGCGGGAGGCTCGACCAGGCGGCCAGGCCGGCGGCGAGCAGGAGTGCCACGGATAGCACCAGGAGGTGGCGGTTGCCCAGGAGCCAATCGACAATGGAGACATACATGTCAGCGGCCCCCCATCGCGACCTCTACGGCCGCCGGCGGAAGCACCCGCACCAGCTGGCCGGGGACGACGCGCTGCAACCCGCCGCCGACGACGCGCGTATCGCTGTCCAGTGGACCCTGGACGTAGACGCGATCGCCATCCTGGTACAGGACCTCCACCGGCAGGGGGCGGATGCGGTGGTCCGCAGCGAGATCGGCCGCACCCTTCTCCGTCAACGGCTCGACCGCATAGGCCTGCCACAGGCCCCGAATCCCCTCGGTCAGAGCAGAGACCGGCAGCCAGATACCGCGCTCGGGCACCCGCTCCGAGAGCCGAAGATCCACCAGCTCTCCGGGCCGCAGACCGGCGGGCGTATCGATGGGCACGAACAGGGCGTCGATGGTGCGGGTCCCGGCGGCGCGGACCGGCAGGAGGGCGCGCAGGCGTGCGGGCAGGGTGTGTCCGCGCCAAACGAGCGGGTAGATTACGCCGGCGACCAAGCTGTCCGCCAAGGGACCGGCTACCCCGACCCGTACCTCGGGAGTCGCCCGCTCCTGGAGCTCGACCACCGGGCTCCCGGATCCGAGCACCCGACCCTCGTCGGCCAAGCGACGGATGATGACGCCTTCGAAGGGGGCGCGCAGCTCCGACTTCGCGATATCCAGGTCCACCGATGCGATTCGTGCCCGCGCCAGCTCAACCGCGGCCCGGGCGACGCTGGCGCCCTCGCGGGCCTCGTCGAGCGCCTGGCCGGTGACCGCACCCTGGTCGATCGAGCCGCGATAGCGCTTGAGAGTCGCCTCCGCCAGGGCCAAGTCGGCCTCTGCCGAGGCGAGCGCCGCGTTGAGCTCCTGCTGCCCCGCCTCGAGCAAGGCGGTATCCAGGCGCGCCAGCACTTGCCCGGCGGCCACGGACTCGCCCTCCGCGACCATCACTTGCCGAAGCAGCCCGGCTCTTTCAAAACCCAGTCCGCTTGTCCGATTGGCCTCAACCTGACCGGTGAAGACCCGGCGCAGCTCGTAGCCATCCGTCGGCTCGGCCGCGAGCACGGCGACTGCCAGAGCCGGCGCAACCGGGCCCTCGGTGGGAGCGGGACGCTCGAGTCGCGTTGCGACGAACCCGGCTGTTGGGACCAAGATCCCAACGCCGAGTGCCAGGGCGGCCATCGACAACAACGGTTTGCGATAGGTTGCGAGATTCATGATCCTGGCTCCGGTCGGCAGATTGGCACTCGGATGCGTAAGAGATAGACTGAACGGTACGGTATGATATTAGTTAGAGTAAACTGGACTGTCTAGTCCTATAATACTGCGGAGAACCTGTGGCAGTTCAGAATGCACCGAGAGCGGGCCGCCCCAAGAGCGAAGAGAAACGCGCTGCGATCCTGGAGGCCGCAAGCACACTATTCCTCGAGAAGGGGCTTCAAGGCGCCAGCATGGACGCGGTAGCCCGGGAGGCGGGGGTCTCGAAGCAGACCGTCTACTCCCACTTCGAGAACAAGGACGAGCTTTTTCGCGCCTGCATCAAAGGCAAGATCGCGGCCTACGGCTTCGCCGAGGACACCTTTCCCGGCGATGGCGATACGCGGGAGCTACTGTTCCAGCTTACCCGGCGCTTCATGGAGCTGATCTTCGACCCGGAGGTCATCGCCATGCACCGAGTAGTCTCCGCCGAGGCCGCGAGCCACCCCCGTATCGCATCTCTTTTCTACGAGTCCGGCGCGGCCGCGACAAAACGCGCGGTAGGCGCCTTCCTGGACGACCTGGTCCGGCGCGGGGAGCTCGCGATCCCGGACGTGGACTATGCCGCTTGGCAGCTGGCGAATATGGCCTTCGGCAAGTTCCACATGCAGCTGCAGTTCGGTCTCATCGACCACGTGCCCGACGATGAGTTGGATGCCCACCTGCGGAGGGTGGTCGAGGACTTTGTGCGCCTTTACGGCGAACCGCGTACGGAGCCGCGTGGGAGGGCCAGTTAGCCTGCAGCCCGCTGTCCCCGGGGCGATCGAGACCCGCTTGCGACCCAGCGATCCGGCCGGGCTGGGAATCGCACTGCGCCGGGTACGTCGATGGATGAGCTGTCGACTATCATGTCCGTGGAAACATGCAGTCAGGCGACGACCGCGGCGGGATAGGTATCGTACTTTGACCACGACCACTTTGCCCCGCCAGAGATTCCTCCCGCGAGCATTTGCTTGCCCTACCTTCGGCGACCGACGTATACCCCGGATGCCTGCCAGTCCCGGTGCGATATTTCGCGTCTGCCTCGTCCTCCTGGTCTTCGCCGTACTCCCGGTCCCGGCCGCGGACTCCGATGACGGCGCGCCCTCGGTGCGGGCCGTGCTCTTTTACTCCCCGGGTTCGGCCGAGAGCCGCGACTTCTTCGCCTTCTACCTCCCCGGGCTGCTCGAACGCTGGGGTTCGCGCCTACAGTTCGCCGGGATCGACATCTCCGGTCAGCCGGGCGCGTCGGTTTATCGCGCGGCAGTGGACCGGTGGGGACTCCCTCCTGAGACGGACGGCAAACCGGTGGTCCTGGTCGGCGACCAGACGCTGGTGGGTCTGAGCGCGATCGCCGGGGGCCTGGGGGACGACTTCGAGAGGCTCGCGAACGACCCGCGGGCCGCCGATTGGCCCGCCGTGCCTGCCCTCGACGCCCTCCTTCCGGAGGGGATACGGGAGATCGCGGCGCGAGTGGCCGGCCAAGGACCGACGACGTCGGAGGAGATACCCGTGGCCACCGATAAGGAAGCGTCGCGCGAAAGCCTAGCCAACGCCATGGCGGTGGTGGTGCTCATCGGTATGGCGGCGGCCGTGATCCACGCCATGACGCGACTGCGGCCCGGAAGTGGGACCAAACCCGGTACAAGGTGCGTCTGGCTCCTGCCGGTTGTCCTGCTCGCGGGGCTCGGAATCTCGGGATACACGGCCTACACCGCGCTGGCCCACGCTCCGCTGGTGTGCGGCCCGATCGGCAGCTGTGCCGAGGTGCAGGCAAGCGAATACGCCAAGGTCTTTGGCGTCCCCCTGGGCGTCCTCGGCGTTGTCGGCTATCTGCTCATCCTGGTCACGTGGCTGTTTGCCAGGAGGCGCTCGCCACGGGGCGGGGGCTGGCATTGGGTGGCGTGGGCGATCGCACTCGTCGGCGTGCTCTTCTCGCTGCGGCTGACCGCGCTGGAGCCCTTCGTAATCGGCGCGACCTGCCTGTGGTGTCTCGGCTCGGCTATCTGCATGACGCTCGTCTTCTGGCTGCTCTCCGGGTTCGCCAGGGCCGATGACCGAAGCCGGGCGGGCCGCGATCGGAAGGTCGCCTAGCCCTCGGGACAATCACCCCCTGCCGGCAAGGGGGTATCGAACAGTGGCGCTTGCTTAAGCAGATTCCACCCGACATACGCCAGGTCTAGGCAGACGCCGATCAAATGTCATACCGGCTTACGATCAGCTCGCGATTGGAAAGCGCGGGTTACGGATAGTCATAGTTACCATAAGGTTGCGTAACGTTATCAGGCCCGCATCCCCGCCCCACGGGGAGCGCAATTGATCGGCGCCTCTCTTATCCAGTGGCGGAACGCTAGGCGTCGCCGTCGAACCCGTTCTCTTCGGCCAGCCGGTGCAGGCTCTTGGGGGCGACCTGCGGTGGCTCGCGGGTTCGGGTCCAGGGCCCCAGGCGCTTGGGCTGCAGGCCTCTCAGCAGCGAGGCGAGACGGCCCAGCGTCCGGTACCGCGCCGGCCGCTCGCAGGCCCAGCTCCAAAAGCCCCAGATACGCGCCTGTAGCGGCTTGCGCCGGGCCGCGCGACCGCTGACCTCGGAGCCAATCGCGCCCTGAACGGCCTCGAAGCGCAGGCGGTTCAACAGGCTCGGGATCGGGATACGCACCGGACAGACCTCGGCGCAGGCGCCGCAGAGGCTCGATGCCTCGGCCATCTCGCCGCGGGCCGCGAGTCCTTGAAGCTGCGGCTCGAGGATGCTTCCGATCGGTCCGGGGTAAACGGTGCCGTAGGCGTGGCCGCCGAGGCGGGTGTAGACGGGGCAGTGGTTCATGCAGGCCGCGCAGCGGATGCAGCGCAGCGTCTGCCTCAACTCCGGGTCGGCAAAGATGCGCGAGCGGCCGTTGTCCAGCAGCAGCAGGTGGACCTCCCTGGGGCCGTCCCGCTCGCCGGGCCTCCGGGGCCCGCTGATCATGTTGAAGTAGGTCGTGATCGGCTGGCCGGTTGCCGACCGGGTCAGCAGCGTCAGCAGTGGCGGGACGTGGGCCAACCGGGCGACCACCTTCTCGATGCCCATGACGGCCACGTGCAGATCCGGGGCCGTCGTGCACATCCGGCCGTTGCCCTCGTTCTCGACCAGGCACAGGGTGCCTGTCTCGGCGACCGCGAAGTTCACGCCCGAGAGACCGGCCTTCATTCCTTGGAAGCGCTCGCGCATGATCCGGCGCGCCGCCGCGGTCATCTCCTCGACGTCCTCGCTGTAGGGGATGTCGGGGAAGCGGTCCCCGAACAGGGCGGCGATCTCGTAGCGGTCCTTGTGGATCGCGGGCGCGACGATGTGCGACGGGGTCTCGCCGGCATGTTGGATGATGAACTCCCCGAGATCGGTCTCGACCGGCTCGATGCCCTTGGCGGCGAGGAAATGGTTGAGCCCCATCTCCTCGGAGACCATCGACTTGCCCTTGAACAGCTCCCGGGCGCCCGCCCGCTCCAGGATGTCGAGCAGGATCCGGTTACCCTCGTCGGCGTCCGCGGCCCAATGGACCTGGATGCCGTTGCTTGCGCAACTGCGCTCCAGCTCCTCGAGCAGCTCGGGCAGCCGCGCCAGGGCATGGGCGCGGATGGCGCGACCCTGGTCCCTCAATTCCTCCAACTCGGCCGAGTCAGGAAAGGCCTTGAGCCGCTTGACCACCAGTCCGTCCATCGCCCGGCGGATGTTGGCGCGAACGCGCTCCTTTCCGAGCGCATCGGCGATCGCGACCCTGAGCTCAGTTGTCATGGCTGGTGCGCTCCCAGAGGAACTCGGCAATGTGCTTGACGGCGGGCCCGGCGCCTTGCCGTGCGAAGGTGCCGGAGAGGTTCATCAGGCAGCCGCAATCCTGACCGACCAGCATCTGGGCGCCGGTGGCCGCGATGGCCCCGGTCTTGTCCGCGGCCATGGCCGCGGAGATCTCCGGTTGCTTCACCGAGAAGGTTCCGCCGAACCCGCAACATTCGTAGGCCTTTTCCGGCTCGACGGCCTCGACATTCGCGAGCCGGCCGAGCAGATCGAGTGTCGCCGGCGCGACGCCCATTTCCCTGCGCGCCGAGCAGGAGTTGTGCACCGCGACCCGCAACGGCGGACCCAGGTCCTCGAGCGGCCGCTCCAGGATCCGGGCAAGCAGGTCGGTGAGCTCCACCACGCGCGCCGCCAGCGCCGCGGCCCGCTCGGCGTCCGGTGTGCCCGCGAACAGGACCGGGTAGTGGACCTTCAGCATCCCGGCGCAGGAGGCTGACGGTACGACCACCGGCAGGTCGCCGGCAAGCGCGTCCAGCTGGGCGCGGGCAACCCGGCGCGCCTCGTTCCGGTAGCCGGAGTTGTAGGCGGGCTGGCCGCAGCAGGTCTGGCCCTGGGGGTATAGGACGCGGATGCCCTCGCGCCGGAGAAGGCGCATCGCGGACAGGCCGGCGTTCGGGAAGAGCAGGTCGACCAGGCATGTGCCGAAGAACAGGACGGAGTCGGGTTTGGTCATGGATTGCCTTCCAAATAGCCACCGCCGCCGCGGCAGATCAACGGTATGCCCGCAATCATAACCGCGACCGCCGCCGCGCGGCGGCCATTCGAGTATCATCGAAGGCTCTCGTCACCGAGCCCTCCGCCGTCGTGCCCGATACGCCCGCCCCGCTAGCCGTCTTCGCGTCCTTCTCCGGAACCGGCGGCGTCGAGCGGATGCTGATCAGTCTGATCCGCGGTTTCGTAGACCTGGGCCAACCGGTGGAACTGGTATACGTGCGTCGCGACAGCCCCCACCTGGCCCGACTCCCCGATCAGGTGCGCCAGGTGGGGCTGGGTGTGGGGCACACCTTGAGCGCGGTGCCGGCGCTGGCCCGGTATCTCCGCCGGCGGCGCCCGGCGGCGCTGTTGGCGGCGAAAGATCGGGCCGGGCGCGCGGCGGTGCTCGCGCGGGGCCTTGCCGGAGTCCCGACGCCGATCGTGCTGCGCCTGGGGACCAATCTGTCGACCGCGATGGCGGAGCGGACGGCGGCCGAGCGCTGGCTGCGGTATCTGCCGATCCGGTTGCTCTACCCCCGCGTCGATCGCATCGTCGCCGTCTCGGTCGGTGTCGCCGACGACACCGCGGCCATTTCCGGCGTGCCGCGCGAGGCCATCTCGGTCATCCGCAACCCGGTCATAACGCCGGAGCTCGCTGCCGAGGCGGCGCAGCCGTGTACGCACCCCTGGCTCGAAGCCGGGGAGCCCCCTGTCATCGTCGGCGCGGGGCGGCTGCAGCGCCAGAAGGACTTCCCGACGCTGATTCGCGCCTTCGCCCGCGTGCGAGCGGGACGGACGTGCCGGCTGGTGATCCTGGGGGAGGGCGCGGAGCGGCAGAGGCTGGAGTCCCTGATTACGGGGCTGGGCCTGACCGCCAGCGTCGATCTGCCGGGATTCCAGGCAAACCCCTACCCATTGCTGGCGCGCGCGGCGCTGTTCGCGCTGTCCTCGGCCTGGGAGGGGTCACCGAACGTGTTGACCGAGGCGATGGCGCTCGGTGTCCCGGTGGTCTCTACCGACTGCCCGAGCGGCCCGTCGGAACTGCTCGACGGTGGGCGTTACGGGTCCCTGGTGCCGGTCGGCGACGTCGACGCGCTGGCGGCGGCCATGACGCGCACGCTGGACGATCATCCGACGCCTGCGGTCCTCGAGGCCGCGGTCGCCGAGTACGAGCAGGGGTACAGCGCTCGCCGTTACCTCGAGGTCCTTGGCCTTGGGACCTGACGAGCCGGGACTGGTGCTCGGCCCGCTGCCCACCGTGGGGATGATAACCGGGGAGTGTCGATGCGCCTGTCGCTGATCGTCCGCGTCATCGGCGTCTACGCGATGATATTCGGCGCCACGCTGATGGGACCGGTACTGGTCGGTGTCTGGTATCGGGAATCCGAGGCCGCCCACTTCCTGTGGCCGATGGCCGGCTCGATCGGTTTCGGCACGCTGCTTTGGGTGGCCGGGCGTCGCCATGTCCGGGAGCTCGGTGTGCGCGACGGCTATCTGGTCGTCTCGCTGTTTTGGGTCCTGATGAGCCTGCTCGGCGCCTGGCCGCTGGTGAATGCACTGGGCCTTTCGCCGGCCGATGCTTTGTTCGAATCCACCTCGGGTGTCACGACCACGGGCGCGACCGTCATCACCGGGCTCGATGCGCTGCCCCGTTCGGTGCTCTTCTACCGTCAGCAATTGCAGTGGTATGGCGGAATGGGCCTGGTGGTCCTGGGCGTCGCGGTCATGCCGATGCTGGGCATCGGCGGCATGCAGCTCTACCGAGCCGAGGCACCGGGCCCGCTCAAAGAGGAGAAGCTGACGCCGCGGCTGACACAGACCGCTCAGGCTCTGTGGCTCATCTATCTGAGTCTCACGGCGGCCTGCGCACTGGGATACTGGTTGGCCGGCATGACGCCGTTCGATGCCGTCGCCCACAGCCTCTCGACCCTGTCCACCGGTGGGTTCTCGACCCACGACGCGAGCATCGGCTACTACCAGAGCCAGGACGTCGAGGCGGTCGCGGTGGTCTTCATGGTGCTCGCGTCGCTGAACTTCGGCGTCCACTACGCGGCCTGGCTTCGATTAAGCCCAATTCCGTATCTGCGCGACGTCGAGGCCCGGGCGTTCTTCGCTTTCGTGCTCGGCATGGTGCTTCTGGTCACCCTGATACTGCGCTTCGAGGGCGCCTACGAGCATATTCACCTGAGCCTGCGGGACGCGGCCTTCGTCGTCGTCTCGGTGGTCACGAGCACCGGGTTCGGCACCGTGGACTTCGCCCACTGGCCGGATTTCCTCCCCATCCTGTTGATCTACGCGAGCTTCGTGGGTGGCTGCGGGGGATCGACGGCCGGCGGCATGAAGGTGCTGCGGGTGCTGCTGATGGTCAAGCAGGGTGCGCTTGAGATTCGCCAACTCGTCCATCCCCGGGCGCAACTTCCGTTACGTCTCGGGCGGCGCGTGGTCGACAATGAGCTGGCGCGGTCGGTGTGGGGCTTCTTCGCCCTCTACACGGCCGCGCTCGCCGTGCTGACCCTGCTGATGGTTCACGCGGGACTCGTGCCGCTGGATGCCTTCAGTGCGGTAGCGACCTGCCTCAACAATCTCGGCCCCGGGCTCGGCGAGGTGGCCTCCAACTTCCAGGGCGTCAGCGATCTAGGCAAGCTGCTCGGGGTGGTCGGGATGCTGCTCGGGCGCCTGGAGGTGCTGACCATCCTGGTCATCCTGTCGCCCGGCTTCTGGAGACGCTGAACGCCGGCGGACTCTGCGGCCGGCCGGAGGCGCCCCCGGTGCGCCAGGGCCCGATACCAGAGGCATCTACCCGGCGAGGCTCTGGCCCCGCGGACCGACCGCGGCCAAGCGGCGGTGGTAGAAACTCGCGTAACGGCTGTCCTCGGCGATCGCGTGCTCCAGGAACCATCGCTTTATTCCCTGGAGGGTCTCGGGACACAGCGAGCCGTTTGTCAGCAAGTCGCGTCTGACTTCCGAGAGCTCGGCGAGTTGCATGGCGTGCTCGCAGCTATGCGCTTGAAACGACGGGTAGTCGATCGCCCTGAGGAGCTTTTCCTCGGCGTCGAAATGCTCGCGCATTCGGTCGATCAGGTCGTCCAGCGCACCTATCCGGGTCGCCGGCGTGCTACGCGGTGCTGGATCGTCCTCGTCGGGGCCGGAAAATTCCCCCGCGCATGCATCCGCGAGCCGGTTGATCAGACGAGCGATGTCCTGATGGTCGCGGTCTACCCAGACGATTCCGGTCTTCCACCCATCGCGCCAGGTCAGGAACAGGGCCGCGGGTCGGGCGGCGCCGTCGGTTCGTGGCGAAATCGCGGCGACATGGGCGCCGGGGCGCGCAACGTCCTGCAGGTGCTGGCGGGGTGAGCGCGGGTGCGGCGACATCGGCATTGGTGGGCCCCTCCATCTTGGAAGACCGGACGGTTAGAGATAGAAGCCTACGCCAACCCTGCCCATGGTTTCCGTGACCGAGTCCCCGGCCCGTGGAATGGCCTTCATCCGGCAAAGGCCCCTCACCCCGGACTTCTCCCAACGGGAGGAGGGGAGAAGGGGCCCGTTCGGCGCGTACTTTCGCGATCAGCGTCGATTATTCCGTGCGCGGGTTTCGCGCTAGCATGCGTTGCGCGAGTATCGACTCGCGCCGGGGCCTGGATCGCCGCGGCGATGCGGCGGCAATCAGGAGCGCATCGCGGCGCGGGCGTATCGCGGTGGATAGGGAAACGCTGACTTATTGCGTTTCCCGTCCGGGCCAAGGATGGCCCGGCAGTTTCAATGGATGAAAGCCATTGAAAATGGAGCGATTCGAGAGTCACACCTCTCGGAGCGCGAGCTGATCAAGCGCCAGGATGGCATTTGATCAGCATCTCCTTGGGGGCGCGAGCACCCTGTTGAACGAGGATTGATTGATGGGTCTGCTTTTCCGCGTCGCCGGCTTCCTGTCCTACGTGTCGATGATCTTCCTGAACGCCTTCGTGGACGTAGGGCACAAGATCGTCATCCAGAACACGCTGTTCAAGACTTACGACGGTGACGCCCAGATCCTGCTGACGGCGATCGTCAATGCCCTGATCCTGTTGCCGTTCGTGCTGATGTTCACGCCGGCCGGCTATATCTCGGACCGGTACCCCAAGAACCGGGTGATGCGCGCGAGCGCCTGGGTCGTCGTGGCGATCACGCTGGCGATCACGCTCTTCTACTATCTGGGGTGGTTCTGGCCGGCGTTTGCGATGACCTTCCTGCTCGCGGTCCAGAGCGCCTTCTACTCACCGTCCAAGTACGGCTACATCAAGGAGTTGGTCGGCAAGGAGTATCTGGCCGCCGGCAACGGGTGGGTTCAGGCCACCACGACGACGGCGATCCTGTCGAGCCTATTCTTCTTCTCGGTGCTGTTCGAGGGCCTGCTCGCCGAAACCCGGTTCACGACCCCCGGCGAGGTGATGCATCTGATCGCACCGGTGGGCTGGGTGTTGGTGGGCGGGGCGCTGATCGAGGTCTTCCTCGCCTATCGTCTCCCGCAGACCAACGCCGGCGCCGACATGCACTTCGACTGGCGCGAATACCGCAGCGGGCATTATCTGAAGCAGAACCTGCAATCCGCCTGGGGTAACCAGGTGATCTGGCTGTCGATCATCGGGCTGGCCGTCTTCTGGTCCATCTCCCAGGTCATCCTCGCCGTCTTCCCGGCCTTTGCGAAGGAGTCCCTCGGCGAGACCAACACGATCGTGATCCAGGGCATGCTGGCCTGCTCCGGCATCGGCATCATCCTGGGCTCGGTGGCGGCGGGGCGTATCTCGCGTCACCATATCGAGACCGGGCTGATTCCGGTCGGTGCGTTCGGTATCGCCGCGGCCTTGTTCGTGCTTCCCGGGCTCGGATCCGCCTGGTCCCATGCGATCAACTTCCTGCTCCTGGGCGTCCTAGGCGGCCTGTTCCTGGTCCCGCTGAATGCGTTGATCCAGTTCAACGCCGGCGAGCAGGGACTGGGGCGCGTCCTGGCGGCCAGCAACTTCATCCAGAACATCTGGATGCTGGCCTTCCTGGCGCTCACGGTTCTGGCGGCGCGGGTGCATGCGGGAAGCGTGACGCTGATGGTGGCGCTCGCCGTGGTCGCGGTGATCGGCGCTGTCTACACCCTCTATCAGCTGCCCCAGTCGTTGGTGCGCTTCGTGATCGCGCGGCTGATAGCGACCCGCTACCGGCTGACCGTGATCGGGCTCGACAACCTGCCGGCCCAGGGCGGCGTGCTGATGCTGGGTAACCATATCAGCTGGCTCGACTGGGCGATGGTTCAGATGGCGAGCCCGCGGCCGGTGCGCTTCGTCATGGAGCGCGTGATCTACGAGCGCTGGTACCTGCGCCGCTTCCTGGACTTCTTCGGCGTCGTGCCGATCTCACGGGGGGCCAGCAAGGAGGCTATCGAGACCATCGCGGAGCTGCTCGAGAGCGGCGAGGTGGTATGCCTCTTTCCCGAGGGCACCATCAGCAAGTCGGGCCAGCTCTCCGAGTTCAAGCGCGGATTCGAGCTCTCGGCGCAGCGGGCCGGCTCCGGCGTGATCCTACCCTTTTACCTGCGAGGCCTGTGGGGGAGCCGTTTCTCCTATGCCAGCGACAAGCTCAAGGAGGACCACCGCGAGGGCAGGGCGCGGGACGTGGTCGTGGCGTTCGGTCCCACTCTTCCACTCGAGACCGGCGCGGAGCGCGTCAAGCAGGCGGTCTTCGAGCTGTCCGTCAGCTCCTGGGAAACCTACGTCGAGACGCTGCCGACCCTGCCGGAGGCCTGGATGCAGACCGCGAAGCGCGGTCTCGGTCGGGTGGCGGTGATCGACTCGACCGGCACCGAGCTGACCAATCGACGCATGATCACGGCGGTGCTGCTGTTCAGCGGCGCCGTCCGCCGTCTCGCGCCCGAGCGCGCCGTCGGCATCCTGCTGCCGGCCAGCAGCGCCGGGGCCATCGCCAATCTGGCGGTGCTGGTGGCCGGCAAGGCGGTCGTGAACCTGAACTACACCGCGAGCAGCGATGCCCTGCGCGCGGGTCTCGAGAGCGCCGGCATCCGGCACGTGATCACCGCGGACCGGTTCCTGCGCAAGCTCGAACAGCGCGGCATCGATCTAGGTGCCGCCTTTGCCGATGTGACGCTGCACCCGATGGAGACGATGCGCGCCGACATCGGCCGGGTCTCCGCGCTGGCGATGCTCGCGGCCGTGTCCCTGCTGCCGGGGCGTGCGCTGCTGGGTCTGTTCGGCCGGCCGTCGCGGCCGGAGGACACGGCCGCGATCCTGTTCTCCAGCGGCAGCGAGGGCACGCCCAAGGGCATCGAGCTGACCCATCGCAACATCATGGCCAACGTGCGCCAGATCTCGGACGTGCTGAACACCGAGGCGGACGACATCATCATGGCCAACCTGCCACCGTTCCACGCCTTCGGGCTCACCGTCACCACCTTCCTGCCGCTGATCGAGGGCGTCCCGTCGGTCTGCCATCCGGATCCCACCGACGCGGCGGGTACCGCGAAGGCCATCGCCCGCTACCGCGCGACGGTGCTCTGCAGCACCTCCACGTTCCTGCGGCTCTATACCCGCAACACGCGGGTGCACCCGCTGATGCTGCAGTCCCTGCGGGTGGTGGTCGCGGGGGCCGAGCGGCTCAGCCCGGACGTGCGCGAGGCCTTCGCGCTCAAGTTCAACAAGCCGATCTACGAAGGCTACGGCGCCACCGAGACCACGCCGGTGGCCAGCGTGAACCTGCCGGACTCGCTGGATACCGAGACCTGGAAGATCCAGTCCGGCTCGCGGCCGGGTACCGTGGGCCTGCCGCTGCCGGGCACCAGCTTCCGGGTGGTCGACCCGGTCACCCTCGAGGCGCTTCCGGCCGGCGAGGACGGGCTGATCCTGATCGGCGGCGTGCAGGTCATGAAGGGCTATCTGAACGCGCCCGACAAGACGGCCGACGCCGTGATCGACCTGGACGGAACCCGCTGGTACAAGACCGGCGACAAGGGCCACCTGGACGAGGACGGCTTCCTGACCATCGTCGACCGTTATTCGCGCTTCGCGAAGCTCGGCGGCGAGATGATCAGCCTGGGGGCGGTCGAGGAGCAGGTGCGCCGGGTGCTCCGCGATCCGGAGCTCGAAATCGCCGCGATCAACCTTCCGGACGAGAAAAAGGGCGAGCGCATCGTGTTGCTCGCCGCGGCCGACATCGACCCCGACGGCCTGCGCAAGGCGTTGCTCGACGCGGGTGCGAACCCGCTGAGCATCCCCTCGGAGGTGCTGCGGGTCGAGGCCATCCCCAAGCTCGGCAGCGGCAAGACCGATTTCGGCGGGGCGAAGCGGCTGGCGCTGGCGGCGTGACGCGGGTTCGAGACACCGCTGGTTTCCAAGGTCGCCCGAGGTTGCCCGAGGGCTCGGGACCCCCTGAGGGAGGTCTGGCGCAGCCGTAGCAGCCGTAAATGATGGAATCTTTGGAGCCGGCAGGTGGAACATCCCGACCGCTCCGCTCTCGCCGACTGCGTCGTTCGGACTGGGACGCAAGCGTCTCCCCCCCTTACAGGGGGGAGGGCGGAGAAGGAAGATCCGGCGGTGCGGAGGCGCGGCCGGCTCCGGCTCAGCCGACTAGGTACCTGCCTGAACCGTGTCCCTGGCGATGGTCTCGGCCCGAACCGGCGAGGCATCGTACAGGTCGAAGAACCGCTGGACCCTGGGATCGGCCGCGTCCTTCTTGAGGTCGAGCAGATAGCCGTAGGCGGCCGTCTGATAGTTGAGCTCGGCCTCGACCGTGACGCCGGCCGTTCCGGCTGGCAGCTGGATGCGGTAAGTCACCAGGTCGCTGCCGGCGACGAAGTCCGGGTCGTTGCCGACGCCGATGACGGCCACCTCGTCGGGAGCCGTCTGTTATGGGGAATCCGCGCGGCGGGATCCGGTTGTCCTTGAGGTACTTCGAGGCGCGCAGCAGGGTGTAGGTCTGGTTGCCGTCGGAGTCGCCCATGATCGCCTCGTAGACCTGGACCTGCCACTTGTTGGTGATCTCGCCGCCGAAGTGGCGCTCGAAGCCGGTGCCCGAGTCGGCCTTTACGCCCACGATGCGGCCGGTTCTTGTTCAGCCGGCCCGATTCGAACAGCGTGGCGCCGGCTGGGTCGGCGACGGTCAGATGGACGTAGACGCGCCGCGACGGGTAGCTGGTCGGCAGCTTGTGGCCGGTGTTGTTGGTTACCCGCACGCGCACCAGCAGCTCGTCGCCGTTCAGCGTAGCCTCCTCGATCCTGATCTCGGCGGCGCTCTGAAGGGTCGCGCGGGTGGCCTCGATGGCCGCCGCGAAGTCGCCGTCGCCGACGTCGAGCTCGGCCCGGTTGGAGCCGAGGATGTCGAGCATCAGGGTGTTGCCGCCGTAGAATCCGTGGCGCGCGAAGTTGTTGCGTCGGGTCAGGTTACGGGGCCGGTTGGCGATCCGGACACCGTTGGCGCGTGCCATGTGGCACTGCTGGCATGTGCTCGCCTCGGTCCCGCCGTCGGCAAAGAGCGCTGTTCTCCCATTCGGTATAGACCGCCTGCTCCGGGAACTCCGCGTCCGGAATGACCTGTCCCGCGTTGTCCAGCACGGGTGTCATCAGGTTGTGGCAGGTGGCGCAGAGCGCCGAGTCAGACACGTGGGCCGAGTGCCGCGGCGTAAAGACCGCATTGTTGCGCATGGGGTTGATTCGCGGACTTGTGTATTGGCCAAAGGCCGGTCGGTCGAATGGATTGGCGACATCGGCGATCGTGTACTGTCCCGAAAAGCCCTCCGGCGTGCCAAGGGTGGCCGCGTCGGCGATCTGGTGGCAGAGGGTGCAGCTCACGCCATCCATCGCGGCGTCGTGGTAGAGGTTGTCCGGTTCGACGAATCCGAGATCGAAGAATTGGGTGTCGCCAGGGAAGTAGGACGACTCCTCGTTCGCCATGGGCGCGTGGCATCGGGTGCATTTGTCGTTCAGCACGTCCGAAAGCGCCGGGTTGCGGATGAGCTCGCTAGCGAACTTGGCCTGCCAAAGGGGGTCCCGGGTCGCGTTGGCCATCATGGTGGCGGACCATTCGGACTCGATGGAGACGTCGTTGCCGTTGGAATCGAAAAGACCGTTGTGGCAGAGGGCGCAGTTGCCGGAGCCGGAAAAGTGTTCGGTGTCGAAGAAGGCGTCGGCGGCTTGGGCCGAGTGGAACCAAAACAGAGGGACCGAAAAAAAGAAAATAGCTTTCAGAGTAAGACGCATGGTCGGAGTGATCCTCTCGTCGCGCGGCAATCGATAGACCGGATGGGGGGCTGCTCGCGGCGGGGCGTCGGGTACGCCTCGGGTATGGCCGGGGTCGGCCGAGCTCCCTGCGGTAAAATTTTTCTTCCTTGTCGCCGCGACTGCGGACGCTACGGGAAGATCGGGCGGGGTTCAAACGCAATTCAGGATATATTGATATTCTTCAATTTCTGCCTGTCCACGGCCCTTCATTCCGCCCTGAGTGCCGCGGCGGGTGCCAGCCGCGAGGCCTTGATGGCCGGGTAGAGCCCGAAGAAGACGCCGATGATGAGGGCGAACCCGGCGGCGATGACCAGGGACAGCGGGCGTATCAGTATCGGCAGGTCCTGAAGGGCACCGATCGCCCAGGCCGCGGCCGCTCCGGCCGCCAAGCCGAGCGTGGCGCCGATGAGCGATAGCACCACGGCCTCCGCCAGGAACTGGCTTCGGATGTCCGCGGAACGGGCACCGACGGCCAGCCGCAGCCCGATCTCGCGCGTTCGCTCGGTCACCGACACCAGCATCATGTTCATGATGCTGATGCCCGCCGACGATCAGGGACACCGACGCGACGGCCGAGAGCCAAAAGGTCAGGACGCCCGAGGCCGCCTGACGGCTGGCCTGTACGTCGGCCAGGTTGCGTACCGAGAAGTCGTCCTCCTCGTCCGCCGCGGCCCCATGACGCTGGCGCAGCAGAGCGCGGATGTCCTCGGTGGCCTGGGCAAGACGCTCCGCTTGGTCCACCTTGACCATCACGTACTGGATCGCACCGAGGCGGGCCTGCGGCGTGCCCAGGACCCGGATCCTCGCCGTGGCGAGCGGGATCATGACCTTGTCGTCCTGATCGGCGCCCGACGAGCTTTGACCCTTGGCCTCGAGCACGCCCACCACCTCGAACGGGGCTCCGCCGACGCGAATCAGCTGGCCGATCGGGTCCCGGTCGGCAAACAGGCGTTCGACGACTGTCTGGCCGAGGATCGCGACCTTGGCCGCGCCGGTCTGCTCGGCCGAGGAAATGGGCCTGCCCGCGGTCAGCGGCCACTCGCGGGCCGCGAGGTAGTCGTTCGAGATCCCCTGGACCGTCGTCGACCAGTTGGCGTTGCCTCGGACCACCTGAGTCCGCCGGAAGACCGAGGGCGCCGCGCTCAGGACGCCGGGAACCTCCCCGGCAATGGCGCGCGCGTCCTCGACCGTCAGGTTCTCGCCGCTCCCGCTGCCAAGGTGCACGCCCTGAGTGCGGACACTGCCGGGCGTCACCAGCAGCAAGTTGCCCCCGAGGCTCTGGATCTGGGCGATGATCCGGATACGCGCCCCTTCGCCGACGGCCATAACGGCGACCACCGCGGCGACGCCGACCACGACCCCGAGCACCGTCAGCGCATTCCTGAGCGGGTGGACGCGCAGCGACTCGGCCGCGCTGGAAAGGCTCATTCGCAGGCGCATCCGACTCGGTCTACCTCGTTATCGCGAACATGTCGCTTTAATTCGCCATTACCCCAGGGCCTATTGGCATCCTGAGACCCCCTCATCCTGTCCTTCTCCCGGGGGGAGAAGGAACCCCTGGACTGTCCCCTGAGCGGATCTGACAGCTTGGCCTTTCGACATTGGTACCTCAGTACGGCCACAGAGCGGACAGGTTCACACCTGCTCTCGCCGCGCCCCCGGGAGAGGGGCGGAGGGATGGAGACACTGGGCGGCCTCGGCATCCCGGGGCGGGCCGAGTCGGTCTGAGACCACGCGTCCGTCGCGCACCTGCACCACACGCCGGGCATGACCCGCCACCGAGGGGTCGTGGGTCACTATCACCAGGGTGATCCCGGCCTCGTTCAGGTCCTGAAACAGGGCGAGGATCGCCTCGCCGCTGCGGCTTTCGAGGGAGCCGGTCGGCTCATCGGCCAGAATCAGAGCCGGCTCGTTCACCAGCGCGCGGGCGATCGCCACCCGCTGCTGCTGGCCCCCGGAAAGCTGCTGGGGCAGGTGTCCGGCGCGGTCGGACAGCCGCATCTGCTCCAGCATGGCGGCGGCGCGCGCCCGGCGCTCGCGCGAGGCCACGCCGGCGTAGAGCAGGGGCAGCTCGACGTTCTGAAGCGCCGTGAGCCGGGGGAGGAGGTTGAAGCCCTGGAACACAAAGCCGATCCGGCGATTGCGCAGGGCGGCGACCTGGTCGGCGTTCAGCGTCTGAAGGTCCTGCCCGGCGAAAAAGTAGCGGCCGGCCGAGGGTGTGTCGATGCAGCCTAGGATGTTGAGCAGCGTGCTCTTGCCGGAGCCCGAAGGGCCCATGATGGCGACCATCTCCCCGGACTCGACGCTGAGGTCGACGTCGGCCAGCACCTCCAGGCGCTGGTTTCCGGCGAGGTAGGTCTTGCCGATCCGCTCGGTTCGAATCAAGGGGCTCAAGGTCGTCCCGTTGCCGGATCGCCGCGTCAGTTGTCGTGCGCGTAGCCGGTGATCAGTCGGTCGCCGGCCTTCAGTTCGCCGTCCAGCAACAGCGTGAACTGTTCGTCGCTCGCGCCCGTCAGCACGGCAACCGGCCTGGGACCGCCGGTCCGGTCCAGCACCCAGACGCGCAGGCTTTCGGCGTCATCCTCCGCCGCCGTGGCCGCGCCCGCGCGATGCTCATCGCGCGGGATGAACCGCAGCGCCGCGTTGGGGATTCGGAGCCCGTCCCGCACCGCCTCGACCACGACCCGAACGACAGCCGTCATGCCGGGAAAGAGCGCGAGGTCGGGATTGTCCGCATCCACCAGCACCGTATAGGTCACCACGTTCTGGAGCAGGTTCGGGGCCTTGTGGATGGCCGTGACCCGGCCCTCGAAGCCACGCCCCGGGTAGGCGTCGACGGTAAAGAGCGCGGTCTGCCCGGTGCGGACCCGGCCGATGTCGGCCTCGTCCACATGGGTTTCGATGCGCATCCGGGTCAGGTCCTGGACGAGGGTGAACAGGGTGGGCGCCTGGAGGCTCGCCGCGACCGTCTGCCCCTCTTCTACCTCCCGTCGGATCACGATTCCGTCGAGCGGGGCGCGGATCTCGGTTCGACTCAGGTTGACGCGGGCCTCCTCCAGCGTGGCCTCGCGCTTGCGGATCGTGGCGCGGCCGTGATCGGCCTGTGCGCTTGCCATGGCGACCTCCGCTCTGGACGCGGCAATCACCGCATCCGCGGCCTGAAGCTCGCCCTCCGCGGCCCGCAGCCGCGCCTGAGCGGATGCGAGCTCGGTCTCGGCTTCCTGAAGGTCGCTGTCGGAGACGCCGCCCCGGTTAGCCAGGGAACGCCGGCGCTCCGCGGTTCGGCGCGCGTGCTCCAGGCGTGCACGGGCGTCTGCCGCCTCCGATCCGGCGACGTCGAGACCGGCTTCCTTCTGCTGCAGCTGGGCCCGCGCCTTGAGGATCGCCGATTCGTGGCCCGCCAGCTCGGCGCGCGCCACCTCCAGTTCGGCTTCCGCCTCGCGCAGCAGCGCCTTGAAGGTCTGGGGGTCGAGACGCGCCAGAACCTGGCCTCGGGCAACCGCGTCGTTGAAGTCCGCCAGAACCTCGGCGACCTGTCCCGAGACCTGGGTGCTGACGTTGGTCGTCACCACCGGGCGCACGGTTCCGGTCGCGGTGATCACGGACTCGAGATCGCCTCGGTCGATCTCGGCCGTCTGGTACGACGGCGGCGACTCTGTTGGGTTCAGGAAGTAGGCCGTGAAGGCGGCCCCGATTCCGATGACCGCGAGTAGCCCGATTGTCTTTCCAGCCATGGTCATCCGATGGACAGCGAGTCGGGGTGACGGGACCCATGAGCGACGTGCGACACGTCGAGCCGAGTGCAGCCGAGTGTCGCGTGGTCTCGAGGAGCAGTCGCCCGGTCGAGAGATCCTGCTGAGCCGCGTCAGTTCGACGGGACAGGGTATTCCGAAGCGGCCGCTCCGCTCAACGTTGGATTCGAGCTGCTTCCAGATGGGTTTAACGGGCACGCCGCTTCCGGTCAGACGCCCCGCGGGACTCACGAAAGAGGCATTTCGCCGGTACCTCGAGATGCGTTCGGTCAATTTGAACTATTTCCACAAATACTAAAATAGTATCGGCGTGACCGCGTGGTCTGCGCGGCGCACGCGCAGCCGTGCTCGACTCGTCGATCGGAGGTCTATTATGAACAGGCGCCTATTCGTCACCCTGCTGCTCGGCATGACCTTGTCAGCCGTTACCAGTCGCGTAATCGCCGCCGGCGGCGGAGGAGGAGGCGGCGGTGGTGGTGGAGGAGGCGGTGGTGGTGGAGGAGGCGGTGGAGGAGGAGGCGGCGGTGGAGGAGGCGGCGGCGGAGGAGGCGGAGGAGGCGGCGGTGGAGGAGGCGGCGGTGGAGGAGGCGGCGGTGGAGGAGGAGGCGGCGGCAGTGGTGGTGGGTCTGGTGGAGGATCCGGTGGCGCAAACGCCGGGGGTAACAGCACTGGCTATGGTGACGGAATCGGCGGCGGGCAGGGCGATTACGGCGCCGGCCACACCGCGACCCTGGGTCCTATGGGTGTCGATGCACCGCCCGGCGAGGCAGATACGCCGTTCGGTTACGGTCCGGCCTACGGCCCCGGCCCGATACAGGGGCCCGGACCGGACTACGGCTTCAACCGGGGACTCGGTGTGCCGGCGCCGGTCGAAGACCGCTCGTTCAACTCGCCGGCTGGTCGGCGGTAGGGCGGCTCGTGGCAAGGTCACGGTCTGCCGGTCAAGCAGGCCGCGGTAGTCGGTCCACGTCTACCGCGACCTGCAGCTCGTGGGTCCCGCCGCCGTAGAAAATGCCCCGCACCGGCGTGACGTCCTGAAAGTCGCGGCCGATCGCCGTGGTGATGTGCTGGCCGCTCGGTGTCTGGTTGTTGGTGGGGTCGAAGTCTACCCAGCCGAGGTCCGGCACCAGCAGGGAGAACCAGGCATGCGACGCGTCGCTTCCCTGGAGCTTGGGCTGGCCGGGAGGGGGCAAGGTCTCCAGGTAGCCGCTGACATAGCGGGCCGCGAGCCCGAGCCCGCGCAGGCCAGCAATTGCGAGGTGCGCGAAGTCCTGGCAGACCCCGCGGCGGTGCTCGACGACCTCGGCGACCGGCGTGGCGATGGTGGTGAAGTGCGGGTCGTACTCGAACTCCGGCGAAGATCCTTCCCATCAGGTCCAAGGTCGCCTCAAGGACCGGCCTCCCGGCCGGGAACGAGCTCGCCGCGAACGCCACCGCGTCCGCATCCAGGGGCACCTGCGGCGAGGGCAGGGTGAAGATTCGGGCGCAGTTTATCCGCGGATCCCGGTGCGAACGCAGTCGCTCGACGACCAGCTCCCAGGGCGCGGAAGCGGTCGGATCCGGAAGCTCCGGCCCGTTCACCTCGACCTCGCTGACCGCGGTGATCTCGAGCGCCGAGTGTGACTGCTGGATCGAGTAATAGCTGACCCGGTTGCCGAAGAAGTCCTCGTGGTCGCGGTTGACGGCGGGCCAGGGATCGACCCGCACCTGGCTCGAAAGGCAACGCTGATGGGTGCTCGTTCGCGGCTTCAGGTGCGCAATGCTGTGGCACAGCGAGACGGGCTCGGAATACTCGTAGTGCGTCGAGTGGCTGACCCTGAACCTCATGCCGCGCCCGCTTCCCGCCGCAGCAGATTGTGCGGCTGCTCCTCGTGCCGGAAGTACTGCGCGGTCAGCGCGTCGGAGATGGCTGCCAGGTCGAGCCCGGCCTCCATCAGAAGGGTGTCTAGCGCCGGGCGGCTCAGTCCTTGCGCATCGGGGAGAATCAGCGCGTCGATCTCGGCCAGACGCACCCTGGTCAGGGTCTTCAGGGCAAGTTTCGTGGCTGGCGTGCGCCCGGTCGTCAGCTCGCCGCGCGGCATTTCGGCGACCAACCGCTTGAGCTTGACCAGCTGGTAGGCCAGGGCCCGTGGGTTTCCCTCGTCCTGAAAGACCAGATCCAGCAGGGCGCCGACACGGGTGCCCGCCCGATAGCGACGCCGATAGGTGATCAGGCTGTCCGTCACTCCGAGCACCGACTCGATCAGGGTGTTCTCGTCCTGCTCCTGGGCGATCGGCACCAGGGTCGAGCGCAACAGCGCGGCCGTGGACGCCCCCCGCTCGAGGCGTCGGCCGGCCTCCAGGAAGTGCCAGCCCTCGTTGTGGGTCATGTTTTCCTGAGTCAGGGCCGTGAATGCCACGAGTGAGGTGACCAACGGGTCGAGCTCGTCGAGGGCGTGGGAGAGCTGCTTGGGCGGGTGCTCGGTCAGCCTTCGCAGGCGTCCCTCGACCTCGCTGACGATCCGCCAGGTATCCACCGACAACCGGTCCCGCACGGAATAGACGGCCTGGCCGAGCGCCATCAGCGTCTGCGGCAGCCCACCTACCCGCGACAGATCCGATATCAGCGACAGGATCTCCGGGACCGGATTCTTCAGACGCTCCTCGGCGCCTTTGCCGGTGAACCCCGGGAACGCCTGGCTCTGATTGGTCAGCGCCTCCAGCAGAGAGCGCAGCGAGCGTCCACTCGCTCCTGCCGACCGGTACTCGGATGGCTCGGCGAGCTTGAAGATGCTGATACGCAGCAGCCGCACCAGGCCCTCGGCGCGCTCGGCGTAGCGCCCGATCCAGAACAGGTTGTCGGCGACCCGGCTCGAGACGTCGCTCTCCTGGGTGACCGCCGGCGCCATGGCCTCGGGGGCGATCAGGAGAGTTTCCTGGCGCTCGGGCTCCGAGGCGAGCACCCAGGTGTCCTTGCCCAATCCTCCGAGCTGGTTGGAGATCAGCGACGCGTCGCTGCTCAGCGCGACCCGCCCGAGGCCGCCGGGCATGACCGCGTAGCCGTCCTCCTCGGCGACCAGGAACGAGCGCAATATGATCGGCCGCGGCTCCAGTTGCTTGCCGATCAGCGCGGGTGCGGTCGAGGGCGCGACCCGTTCCTGGGCCACGAAGCGCGACGGGTTGGCCTCGATGGCACGCACCAGGGCGTCGCGTTCGGCGCCCGTCATGTCGGCCGGGAAACGGCAGCGGCTGCCCTGGGGCTTGCCGGCCGCCTTGATCACCAGGTCCTCAAGGTTCGCCAGCACATGGTCCCGGGCCTTCCGGTTGCCGCACCACCAGGTGGTAATGTCCGGAAGCAACAGGTCCTCGCCGAGCAGGTGCTGGCACAGTGCCGGCAGGAAGGCCATCAGACCCGGATGCTCGAGCACGCCGCTGCCGAGCGCGTTGGCGACGACGAGATTGCCGGTGCGCACCGCCTGGACCAGGCCGGGGACACCGAGCAGGGACTCCTCTCTCAGCTCGAGCGGGTCGCACCAAGCATCGTCGACCCGGCGCAGCACGGCGTCGATGCGCTCCAGACGCCCGAGGGTGCGCAGCCACAGCGCGCCGTCGCGCACCGAGAGGTCAGCGCCCTGGACCAGGGTGTAGCCGAGGTAATTGGCCAGGTAGGCGTGCTCGAAATAGGCCTCGTTTCTCGGCCCCGGCGTCAGCACGACGACCCGGCTGTGATCACCCCGGCCCGGTGCGAGCCGCGTCAGCGTGCGGCGCATGGAGCGGAAGAAGCCGGCCATCCGGTGCACGTGGGAGTCGCGGAACAGGCTCGGCAGGACCCTGGAAAGGACGACTCGGTTCTCGAGCGCATAGCCGGCGCCGAGCGGGCTCTGGGTGCGGTCGCCGATGACCCGCCAACGCCCGTCCGCCATCCGCGTCAGGTCGGCGGCGTATTGGATCAGGGGCCGCTGGCCCGCGACCTCGACGCCGTGGCAGGGCAGCAGATAATCGGAGTAGCCGTCGATCAGCTCGGCGGGCAGGAGGCCGCTGCCGATCAGCTTCCGCGGGCCGTAGAGATCGAGCAGGATCTGGTTGAACAGCTCCGCGCGCTGCATCAGCCCGCGCTCGAGCTCGGCCCACTCCTCGCTGCGGATCAGAATCGGGACAAGGTCCAGCTCCCAGGGGCGGAATATGCCCGCGGAGTCGCCGTTCAGGTTGTAGGTGACGCCGTTGTCGCGCACCATCCGCGCGGCTTCTCGCCAGCGCCGCTCGAGTCCGACTGGGCCCAGCTGGCGCAGGGCATCCAGCAGATACTGCCAGTGCGGACGCACCTCGCCCTCGGCCGTACGCATCTCGTCGTAGACGCCGGAAAGGGGCGCGTAGTCATCGGTCAGCCCACGGTGGTCCGCGGCGGGCGCGAGCTCGGGAGGTGGCATGAACCAGGACTCGTGGCCTTCGGTAGCGGCGATTAGACACGTCACCCGCGGGGGCCGCAAGGCGGGGTGCAGGAGCGCCGTAACACGTCAGGGCGCCGTGACCGGCTCCCGGGCAGACGCTCAAATGAAATTCTGCGGCTCGAACTGCCGAGGCGAGGGGACGCCGCTACGACCTGCTCCGTTCAGATTGCGGAGCGCGTAGGCCAGGTTAGCGTAGCGTAAGCCGACATTCTCTGGCATGACGTCGGGTTACGGCGCGCCCCTAGGTATTGATAGAAAAGACGTGGTGCCGCGCGCCTAACCCGACCTACGGACTCTGCGGGGTCTCGTCGGATCGCCGCCCGATCCTCGCCCCTGCTCGGGGGCGAGGGCGGTTGGTTTGGCGGCCCAGGGGCGGGACTTCGCGGTCTGCCGGTAAACGGCGCTACCAGCACTGCAGGCCCGTGTCGGTCCCGGCGCTGTCCTCGGCGCCCTGGACCAGGCCGTTGGTCAGCGACAGCCAGGCGCAGAGCCGGTCCCGGGCCTGGCCGCCGGTGGCGATGGCGTACAGGGTCACGCTGTCGCGTCCGAGCTGCTCGGCTCCGCCGGGCTCCTGACTGCTGATGGTGTAATGGCCGTCGATCGAGGTCGTGGACAGGGTTGGCCCGTCGGAGACCAACGGGCAGTCGGTGCTGTCGAAGGCGCGGTAGCGGCTGTAGCAGCGCTCCAGCTGCTGGACGGCCTGCAGCAGCGACTGCCGCGCGTCGGTGCGCCGGATCTTCAGCACATGGCTCTGGTAGGACGGGTAGGCGATCGAGGCCAGGATCGCGACTACCGAGATCGTGACCAGCAGCTCGGTCAGGGTGAAGCCGCGGCTCGAGTGGCTGCGTGCGGCGAACCGCCCAGCCGAGTGAGAGCACGTTTTGTCTTCATGGGTTTCAATAGAGCTGGATCCAGGAGCCGCCGCCCGCGAGTCCCCCGGCTTCTCGCTGGTGATCTCGATCTCGGCGTTCTTGGATGCTGCTGGCGAACTTGTATCTCCTTCGGTGCCGGCCGCGATGATCGCCGGCTCCTGGATGATGCCGACCTTCGATTTCTTGCCGCCTGGGCGATACCTGGATGGTCGTTCTCCTCGCCGTCGTCACCAGGGACGGTGATCTCCACGAGGTCCGCCTCGTGAATGACACCGTCGCCGTTCGAGGTCGAAGACACGTTCGTCGAGTTGCGCCCCGTCACGGGCGTTCAGCTCCATGAGCCAGCCGTCGCCGCCGAAGTCGCAGGGCGAGTCGGATGGGATCATGGTCGTGAAGATGATCCGTGTCCCGCGCACCTGCGGGTCGGTGACCTGCATCTCGCCCTCGCGGGTGCCGTTCGGCGGGAGGAGATCCATGTACCAACCGAGGTGCGTCGTCGGCGGGGTGTCCGCGGGCTTTCCGGCCTCGAGATCGCCAGTTGACCTCGTTTGCCGTGGTGACGCGCACATCGTAATCGACGTTGGCGCTTACTTCGCGATCGATCCGCTGCTCCAGCAGGTGGGCACGTCGGATGTCACCGTCGTCGTCGAGGCGGTCCCAGATGCCGTAGAAGCTGTTGACACTGCTGGTATCCGGAATGCGGTCAGTAGCTGGTAGTAGGCGCCCGGTGCCGAAGAGGACCAGGACGCCGCCGAACGGGTGGCGGATGACCTCCGGGCGGACCGTGATCGGCCGGCTGTCCCCGGCGGATGACGGTCGTCGTGACGTCTTCCCGCTCCTCCCAGTGGCAGACCTGCTTGTATCCCTTCTTGGGCTTCCTAGGGTCCTTCAGGACCCATTCGCAGACCTCGACCTGGGTCGTTGTCCGTCGTCTCCGTCACGATGTCCTCGGTCCCAGTCCGGAACAGCGGCTTCCCGCCGAAGGAAACCCCCAGCCACCGGCGCCGTTGGGCTCGAAGCGCCACAGGTTTCCCCTGCAGATCCCCGGCGTAGATGTAGTCGACGATGGCGTCGCCGTCGTAGTCGATCGGGCGACGCTCGACAGGCCGTTGTCCGGGCCCGTCGTCCGCCTCGACGGCGTGCAGCAGCTCGCCGGTCGCGGCGTCGACGATGTAGAGCACGGCCTTGCCTTCGGTGGCTCTCGTAGCCGTTGCCGAACACGGCGGCCCAGGCGCCGCCGTGGTCGTTGTCGGCAGGCGGACCACGGCCGGCTTGCTGAAGGTGTAGCCGAGGTCCTCGAATCCGTCGTCGTCCCCGGTGATGTCCCAGAGGACCTTTCCGGCCGCGGTGGTCTCGGTCGACCGGAATGCTCCGGGTCGGTGATGTCGATCGCGAACATGCCCGCCCCGCCGGCGGCGAGCCCGGTCGACCAGGACGGTGCGCCACTCGGCCGCTCCGAGGTAGGCGTCCGCGACGGTCGGGTCGCCGTCGACGTAGAATCGGTGGTTCTCCTGGTAGTTCAGGGTCGGTCAGGCGCGACAAGGTTGGGATAGACGGCGCGGGGCACGTAGCCGAACAGCTCGGCGCCGTCCGTCGTCACGTCGAACGCGTGCAGCATGCCGTCGTTGGCGCCGACATAGAGGACGGTGGTCGCGGTCTGCGTGTGGCGTCGGCGAAGGCGCTGTACCGCGCCGGTCTCGAGACTGTCCGGGTAGATAGGATCTCGGCGGGCCGACGTAGGCGGGCTCCGAGTTGACGATGTCCCCGAGCACGTACTCCCGGTTGCGGAACGCGCCGCCGTTTTGCACCTCATCGTCGTCACTCGCCGCGAACGTAGTCGAGCAGGTCCTCGCCAACCTCGTCGTCGCCAATGGGCAGCTGCGCAGACCAGCCGCAGCCAGTCCTGCTGCGGCGTCGGCGATGTCGTCCCAGCGGAAGGGGACTCCGTGCCGATCGGCGGGGTCTTCGGCACTCGTATGGTGGTAATGATGCGCCGTTGCGTCTCGCTCGGCCTGAGCGGTTACCTCGTCTCTCCCGTGCCAGACCGGATCCGCGAGTGCTTCCGTCCGTCGTTCAGGGAAAGGCGACAGGTCGCCGGACCAGTCGTTGCTGTCGAACCGGGCTTGATAGATCTGGGTATCCGTCTGGAGCGTGACCGAGTTGATCGCCACCGAGGCCGAGGAGGTGGTCGCGGCGATCACGTCCAGGAACCGCGCGAGCGACGGCCCCAGCTCGGCCGGGTTGTTGGCGGAGTAGAAGCCGTCCGGGCGACCGTCGCCGTCCTGGTCCCACTCGGGCTGCTTAGGTCCGGGCAGTCCGTTGCCGTTGGTGTCGCTCGAAGCTGCCGTACTTGGCGGCGTACCAGAGGGGCTCTTCGAGCAGGCCCGCCGTCGAATCGCCGATCGTGTAGGTGTGGCTGGTCGCGCCGTATCGCCGACCTGACAGGACGAGCAGCCGAGCACTCCGGTCGGGTCCGTGTAGCTGAAACCTTCTATCCCGGAGTGAACATGGAACCCGTCCTTGGTGGTCCCGCTGATGACGTAGCCGAAGCCCATGCGATGGTCCGTCGACTCGGCATCGACGTCGGTCGTTACCTCGATGCTGCTCGCCCCCAGCGACCCGGTAGCTCAGGGTGCCCTTCATGTCCTGGTCGTAGTCGCCGCCCTGCTCGCTGTCCTCCCAGTTCACATACGCCGTGCCGGTGCCGGCTTCGACGTCCTGTTCGAGAATCTTGAAGTCGACGATCGCGCAGTTGCCGTCCGGATCGGGTTTCGTATTGCGGCAGGCGGCAGGATGGACAGCCGAGCGATCCGACCCGGGGACCGGGATGACGATCCGTGGCGCCGCCGGCAGCAGCGTGACGGCGCGGGTGGTGACGTTCTGGTCGTCCTTCGCGGTCCGGTGCGTATGTCGTTGGTGTGCGCCCAGTGCGCCAGGCCGCTGACCAGGTAGGTGCCCGTCGAGCCGGGGCGCGCCCGGGCAGGCCCCTCGACGCTGCCGAAGGCGTTGACCGTCTTGCCGGTGCAGAGCTGGTTGTTGTCGCTGCCGTTCTCGCCGACGAACCAGTCGCTGTCCGGTGATGGATTCGGCGTCGCCGACTGCGTTCGTCTCGGCCGCGGCATTCGGCGATCCGGCCAGCCCAGCTCGCTGCTCAGGCTGTCGTTGTCGTAGGAGGGCTCGCTGGCGTTGAATACGATGACGTCGCAGTGCGCACACCAGTTGTCCTCGTCGATCGGGTCCGACCAGGACGCGGTCGCGAGACCGGGAATGTAGCCGCTATCCGTCGCGTCGAAGGCGCTGTTGGCGGAAAGACCGGCGTAGTAGCGCACCGCCTCCAGGTACATCTCGCTCAGGGGATTGCCCCAGTTCGAGCAGTTGCCGTCGGTGAACGAGGACAGGCCCCAGATGCAGTTGTCGGTGTCGTTGTAGGTGCCGTCGTCGTAGTTGTAGCGGGCGATGCGTAGGCGATCGAGCGTCTTCACGATGCCGGCGGCGCCGGTGTAGGTGCCGTCGGTGTCGCGTTCACCTCGTCTCTGAAGGAAGTTAGACGTTCTTGCGCAGCACGCCGCCGGACTTGTTCTTCTGATAGCTGCCGGTGATCAGGCCGAACAGCATCTGGTCGTCCTCGCCGTAGTCGTGCAGCAGGCCCGACCGGTTTGTAGCTGCCGCTCGGATAGCGCTTGCAGTCCTCGCGCCCCGAGCAGCCCGGCTACGCAGACCTGAACCCGCGCGACATAGTCCTTTTCGCCGAGTCCGTCGGTTGTCTTGTTCGGGATCGCTGGTCTGCGGAGCCGGTTGTATTGATGCCGCTGGAGTTGTCGCCCGGCTCGTCGTCCCAGGTGCACTGCCAGCGCTCGTTTGCGGCCCAGTAGCGGAAGTCGCCCTTGGCGACTCGGATCAACGGCGGATTGGTAACGTTCTGGGATTGACCGCCGGTGGCATAGGTGGTGTTGCACAGGGTCAGCTCCGGTCCGCGTGCGGCGATGGCTGTTGTCTGCGCAGCGGTGAATGGCGTCAGTCGCGGGATGTCCGCGCCCCGATAGTACTTGGCGAAGCTGTGGGCGTCAGTGGGGAGGAAGGCGCGCTCGAGGACGGTCGTGTCGGCATGTGTCGGTCGACCGGTACCCGCCGTAGAGCACCTTGCGCACGATGTCCATCCGCGACATCGACGCCCAGTTCAGGAAGTTGCCGCTCCAGGCCCCGGACACCTCGTCGCAGTAACCGTTTGCCGTGACGGCCTTCGGCTCGAAGCGCTTCGTCGCCGGTGTCGTAGTCGTAGCATTTCGTCGGGTCGAAGTAGCCGTAGTACTCGAAGTCGTGCTTGTACGAGGCGTCCGGGGCGCCGTCCTCGTCCAGGTCGTTCCAATCGGTGTACGCCTTGTAATAGAGGGCGTGATCGTTCGAGATCACGAACATCACCCGTGGTTTGGTCGCCTGCGTGACAGGCAAGGGGGTCTGGGAGACCTCGCAGAGACCGCGATTGGGACCAGTATAGCCGCCGCTGCAGATCGCGCGGAGCAGGATATTCCTAGCCTGATTGTTCACGTCCTTTTCCTCGTTGAGCCCGCCGACCAAATTGCGGAGCCCGTTCTCTGTGAATTGCCGCCTGCCTAGTGTCAGCGGCGAAAGCTCGCCTGCAGCGCCGCGCGCGTCGTCGTCGAGCCGCCGAATCCGAGGGCGGTGATTCGGTAACGTGGGGAGTCGCGGTGGTAGTTGCTTGTTCAGGCTTTCCCGCCGGCTAGCTCCATTTCCTCAATGATGTACAGCGGGCGCTCGGAAACGCCTCCAAGATCAGATTCGTAGCGCATCGCATTGCCGCTGGTCAGCGCTAGCGCGGCCGGCACGTCGGCGTCGGCGCGCCGATACAGACCCGGGAGATCGCCACATTCGGGCCCGCCGGATTGCTTCCTCGTAGCGTATCCTCCGCCTCGCGCAGGGCGGCCTCCGCGGCCTGGAAGGCGAGCTGACGATCCTGGAGGTTGCCGGACATGTGCTCGTCGGTCTTAATCGCCTTCAAGCGTGGTCAGGCTGATGGCCGTCATCAGCAGCAGGAGCACCATGCCGACGATCAGCGCGCTGCCGCGGTTCAACTCGGGGCGGGCTTGGAAACGAGCCATGTCTGCTAGTCATGGTTACGGTACCGTGTTGCGCAGCGCGACGACGCCGCCGAAGGTCTTGCGCAGGTACCGGTCCGAGGGCTCGACGGGCTCGTCCAGCATCTCGAGAAGGTCGTAGGACTGGCCCGTCTCGTCGGTGCGGACATTGGCGTCGCGGGAGCGGATCAGCAGCGCGAAGCGGACGCTGAGCACGTCGCGCCAGCTAATCAGGGAGGATGCGTCGATTTGGTCGGCGGTCTTGTATTCGTCGACGATCAGCGACTCGTCCTTGCCGGTCTTGATGCCATAGAGGACTTGAAAGTTCTCGACGCCGCGGAGTAGTTCGTCCTTGACGTAGGGCTTGCCGGCCTCGGCTTCGGGGTCTCCGGGGTAGGTCAGCCGGACGCGCGTCAACACCGGTGGATCGCTATCCCTGACGTAATAGGCGTGCACCGAGTACCGGGTGACCGACGAGCCCGGCTTCACTTTCGGGATATTTCCGGCCACGTCGGCCGGAAGCAGCTCGCAGTCGGCGTCGAATACCAGCGTCGTGGCGCAGTTTCCGGGGACGATGGCCGAGCTATCGCTGTGGACGACGGCGTCGTCGGTCGCACCGGTGACCTGGAAGATCGAGGTCTGACCGCAACTGGGGCTCGAGACAACCAATATCTCGCCCGGCTGGAAACCGTGGCCCGAGGGAACGAGATCGAGGGTTCTGTTATCGGCTTCTTGCAGGACTTCGATCGGACGTTCGGGGTCCGGAAGCGCGCGCCGGATGACGATCACGTCGGTTCCGTCAAGCTGTCCTCGAATCCATCGACTGATCCTGGGACGTCGTCGTCGAAGCCCCGGATGGCGTCAAACAGCGGGTCGTGTTCTTGGTCAACGAGCGGGTCGGTGCGGAGCTGATACAGCCACTCCTCCCCGGTCGCTGCATTCGTGCTGTCGACCGTGCTTCGCAGAAACGCGGACCTCGAACGCACCGCGGCGCCGCAGGAAAGGTAACCCGCCATTCGCAGGTCCGCGGAAAGGAAGTCCACCGCAAAGCGCCCGCTCTCGTTGAGCTCGGGCCAAGGCTTCGCTGACCCGCGTCGATTGGCTAGATCCGCTGTAGAGCTGGCCCATGGCGGCCACGATGACGAGGCCGAGCACCAGGGCGATCATCAGCTCGACCATTCCGAAGCCGGCGTCGGCTCGGGCCAGTCGCGCCGGGACCGGGTCCGAGCACCGCGGGCCTAAGGTAAAGCGCGGGAGATTGACGGTCATAGTTGCGTCACGACGCAGACCTCCTGCGTCGATGCGCGGAAGCTCGTCGCCTAGGCAGGATTCGTGGACCGCACTTGCGCTGGAGGCGTTGTTCTCTGAGCGGCGTGTCGTCCCAACGAACGGCCACACGAAATATGTCATCGTTGCGCTCGATGCCCGCGTACCAGCCGCTGAGCCCCAGCGCATTCGCATCCTTCCACCAGAAGCGCAGGCTTAGCGTTGCCGGGTCCGTCCCGCTGAAGTCGCTGTACTCGTCGCGCTTACACTTGTCCTTGTGATTGCAGAGGCTTTCCCCGTCGTATGCCCCGCCCAACGCGTGTTGCCGTGTTGCGCTTGCCTCCCCTGTTCAGGCGCAGGCGTTCTACCATTGATTGCGCGAGGGAGGTGGCCTGGGTGCGCTCCAGCGCACTGTCGGCCGCTCTGACCGACAGCACCTGCAGGCTCGCGAGCCCGGTGAAGGCGACGACGGTCACCGCGGTCGTAATCAGGATTTCCACCAGGGTGAAGCCGGCGGAATTGCGGTGCCGCGGACGGGTTGTCCGACGGCGGCTGGATTGTGCTGCCAGGGTTCTCATGAGCAGCCCGTTCCGCTGGAGGTTAGGTCCATCCGGCCCACGTAGCCCAGGGTGAGCTGGCGGGACTCGCTGCTGTCGCAGTAGGTGAAGGAGCCCCTTTGGTCCGGGAAGCCGCTGCTCTTGAAGGACACGCCGCGGGCGACTGCCGACTCCGGGGTCAACGTGAATCTTGGGTTCTCGAACTGGGCCGCGTAGAGGACCTCTTCGCCGCTGTCTACGGTGAGCTTGTTGTTCGCGTCGGAGAAGACGATCCAGCCGGAACTCCAACTTGGCGAGTCGCCTTCGATGCAGGTCTTCGCGTCGGCGGAGGCGCATACGGAGACCGGGGTTCCCCGTCGTGCCGCTTCGCTGCGCGCGAGGGTGAAGGAGCTGGTCAGCTCGATGGTCACCTGGCTGCGCTGCATGCGTTCCTTGACCCCCATGAAACTCGGTACGCCTATCGTCAAGGTCAAAGCCGCGACACTGACGGTGGTCATCAACTCGACCAACGTAATGCCTCGAATTCCTTTCAAGGTGTTCATGTCCTTTTCCCTAGCTCCGTCGCCCCGCCGCGTGTCGCTCTTGCGCCATCCTTTGGCCGCGAAGAAGGAACGCTTTGTTATTTGCCTTTAAGCATACTGGCGGTCTTCCAATCCGCCGTGATTCCGGTCGCAAGTCCCTTGCCGCGAGGCCTTTAGGTCACGCCCTGTGCGAGCGCTGCCCCTGTTTGCCTTCGATCCCGGGCGTCCTGCCCTGACCTGTACTAGCAGTCTCCGTGCCATGTTTTTTCTCATTAAATATCCAATAAAAACAGTCATTAAGAGATGGCCGTCTCACTCGGGAGTGACGTAAATCGTAAGAGCCGAGCACGGGGCGTTCAGTCCAGCCAGCTCGACGCAAGGCGCTACCGAACTTCCGACAGGGCTTCCAGGTCCGTCGACAGGGCGGAGTCGGTAGCGGAGGGTCCGGTACCATTATTCCGGATGAAGGTGCTGCAAGCGTCGACACCCTGCGGCAAGGACGAGGATCGCGGTGCTGGCGTTCGAGTTTTGCTGACAAGCCGCTCGAACGGCCTGACGGGCGGGGATCCACGGATGTCCCGAGAGCTTAGGATGAGACCAGCAGCGTCAGTTACGGACCCGCGATGTCGAAACTCGGCTGGATGTGGGCGTCTCAGGTCTGTGGCGACTCGAAAAAAATTGCCGAATTATTATGGGCTTGCGTGGTTCAATATGGTAGGCACGGGGATTGCTTTAAGGAAGTCGAGACGGGACTTACTCGGAGGAGATCTACGATGGCGACCGCGGCTGAGATGATGATGTCGGGCCATTTCCGGTTGGGCGGCGGAGAGGACCTGAATGCAAGGGTCGGGAGGACCTCACGGGGGCGGCCGCGCTTGACCCGACTGGTCGAGGTGCGGTCCAAAACTATCGCGCCGCTTGTGTCGGTGCCCGAAACCGTCGAACCGCCCGAACCGATTACCCCCGCCGCGCCGGCCGGCGCTGCTGTGGTCCTGAATATCGACGAGGAGGCACTTGAGCGCTTCATTCGGACCGTCGAGCGGTATGCCGCCGCGGGCGCCAAGGGGCGGCAACGGGCCTATCTGCATGCAACGGTCCGCCGCCTTTCTATCTTCGCGGACGATGACCAGGTGCGGATACACGCCCCAGAGCGGGTCGCGGAGGCGCTGCAGGCGTATGGCCACCTGCTTCAGGATCGCCAGATCAAAGTGCTACGCGAATGGCTGGAGGAGGGAGCCTGACCGCGACGCGTCGGCACCCGGGTTCGACCCGTTCGGGCCACCGGGCCCAGGTGCCGCGATTCCCTTCAGCCACCTTTGAAACACATGGCAAACAGACTACTGGGTAGGCTGGGGTGAGGCACTAATCCCAACGAACGCTGGATCGGTCCATGCTCGCTCAGGGGGGCCAGAGTTGCGGATCGAGCGCGGAGTCGCGGTAAGCCGGTCGTAGCGCGCCCCGTGCTGCCGCTGTGGTATCGGTCGGGTTGCGAGCCAGCAAAAAGAAACCCCGAAGCCCTGGGGTGGAGGCTTCGGGGCAATCGCTTCCCCGGCTTGGGGCTGCCGGGAATCATGAGCCGCACTGAGGGGGGGATTCGGCGGCTCCGAGCAGCGTTGTGCTCGCAAAATGAGACTTTGCGGCTCCGGGGAAGTTCCCGGCATGGTGCGCGACTTCGGATTCGACTGGATAGCTTGCAGACGGAGTTAACGCAGCGGCCCTCAGTGGGCCTCGTCCCAGTTCGCGCCTACGCCGATATCGACGACTAGCGGGACCGCCAAATCCGCGGCCAGCTCCATCGCGGAGCGGACCCGTCCGGCCGTTTCGTCGACGGCGTCGCCCGCCGCCTCGAGCACGAGCTCGTCGTGGACCTGCATGATCATCCGCACCGGCGGACGCTCCGATTCGATCCATCGGTCCACGGCGATCATGGCCCGCTTGATGATGTCGGCGGCCGTGCCCTGCATCGGCGCGTTGATCGCGGTGCGCTCGGCGGCCGCGCGGCGGCCCTGGTTGCTGTGGTCGATGTCGGTCAAATACAGGCGGCGCCCGAAAAGGGTTTCGACGTAACGATCCTTGCGCGCCTGCTGGCGCGTCCGCTCCATGAAGTCCTTTACCCCGGGGTAGCGGCTGAAGTAGCGGTCCACATACTCCTGGGCGGCCCCCCGCTCGATCCCCAGCTGGCGCGCGAGCCCGAAGGCGGACATGCCGTAGATCAGACCGAAGTTGATGGCCTTGGCCGAGCGGCGCTGCTCGCCGGTGACCTGTTCGGGCTCGAGGCCGAGGATCTCCGCCGCGGTCGCCCGATGGACGTCCTGGCCGCCGGCAAAGGCCGCGAGCAACCGCTCGTCCCCCGAGAGATGGGCCATGATCCGAAGCTCGATCTGCGAGTAGTCGGCGGCAAGTATCCGGTTTCCAGGGTCCGGCACGAAGGCGCGCCGAATGCGCCGGCCCTCCTCGGTGCGGATGGGGATGTTCTGCAGGTTAGGGTCGCTGGAGGAAAGCCGGCCGGTCGCGGCCACCGCCTGATGATAGGAGGTGTGTACCCGGCCGGTGTCCGGGTTGACCATCTGGGGCAGCTTGTCGGTGTAGGTCGATCGCAGCTTCGACAGTCCGCGGTGCCGCAGGATCAGGTCGGGCAGGGCGTGTCCGTCCGCGGCCAGCTGCTCCAGCACCGACTCCGACGTCGAGGGCGCGCCCTTGGGCGTCTTCGCGATCACCGGAAGACCCAGCTCCTCGAAGAAGATCTGACCGATCTGCTTCGGCGAGCCCATGTTGAAGGCCCGGCCGGCCACGGCGTATGCCTGCTCCTCGAGCTCCCGGACGCGAAGCGCCAGCTCGCGGCTCTGGACCGCGAGCAGGCCGCCGTCGATGCGCACACCGTTGCGTTCCATCCGCGAAAGGACCGGGATGCAGCGGCACCTCGATCTCCCGGTACAGCCGCGCGAGCGAGTCCACGTCCTCGAGTCTGGGCCAGAACACCCGGTGCAGCCGCAGCGTGACGTCCGCGTCCTCGGCGGCGTAGTGCCCGGCCTGCTCGAGCGGGATCTGGTCGAAGGTCAGCTGCCGCGCGCCCTTGCCGGCGATATCCTCGAAGTGGACGGTGTCGTAGTCCAGGTACTTCTTGGCCAGCGAGTCCATGTCGTGCCGAGACGCGGTGCTATCGAGCACGTAGCTCTCGAGCATGGTGTCGTGGACGATCCCACGCATCGCGATCGAGTAGCGCGCCAGGACGCTCATGTCGTATTTGAGGTTCTGTCCGACCTTCGCCCGCTCCGAGTCCTCGAGCAGTGGCCTCAGGCGCTCGAGGACCCGCTCCCTGGGAAGCTGATCCGGGGCGCCGGGATAGGCGTGCGCCAGCGGAACATAGGCCGCCTCCCCGGGCTCGACGCAGAACGAGAGGCCGACCAACTCGGCCCGCATGTAGTCCAGGTCCGTCGTTTCGGTGTCGAACGCGATCAATGGCGCGGACTCCAGACGGGCGATCCAGTCCTCGAGGGCCGCCTCGGTGAGCACCAGGTCGTAATTGGCCTGTCTGGTCCGGTGCGCTGCGTCCCGAGCGCCAATGGCGCTCTCGCCGAGCGTGGCGAGCAGCCGTTTCGACTCGAGGCGTTCATACCAGCCGCGCAGGGCTTCAGTGTCCGGCTCGGTTGGTCGCAGCTCGTTCGGAACGAGGTCGAGCGCGACGTCGTGCTTGATCCTGGTCAGCTCCCGGGACAGTGACAGCTGATCGATACTGGCCCGAAGGTTGTCGCCCACCTTGCCCTTTATCTCAGCGGCGTTCGCGATCAGCCCGTCCAGATCGCCGTACTCCTGGATCCATTTCGCGGCGGTCTTGGGGCCGCAGCCGGGTACGCCGGGAATATTGTCGACACTGTCGCCGGTCAGGCTCAGGAAGTCGACCATGCGTTCCGGTGGCACACCGTACTTTTCGATTACCCCTGCGCGATCGAGCCGGCTGTCGTTCATGGTGTTGACCAACGTCACGTGCTCGTTGACCAGCTGGGCCATGTCTTTGTCGCCTGTGGAGACGAGGGTGTCGATTCCCAGGCGGGTCGCCTGAGTCGCCAGCGTGCCTATGACGTCGTCCGCCTCGACGCCGGGAATGACCAGAGTGGGCAGGCCCATTGCGCGGACGACTTCCTGCAAGGGCTCGATCTGGTCCCGCAGGTCATCGGGCATCGGCGGGCGGTTTGCCTTGTAGTCCGGATACAGGTCGTCGCGGAAGGTTCGTCCGGCGGCGTCGAAGACCACGGCGATCAGCTCGGGTCTACACTCGTCGATCAGCTTGCGCAGCATGTTGAGCACGCCGACCAGGGCGCCGGTGCCCTCGCCGCGGGAATTCGTCAACTTGGGCAGGGCGTGGTAGGCGCGAAAAAGATAGCCGGACCCGTCGATCAGGATCAGAGGTGGATTCGCTGCCATGGGCGGTTCCTTGGCGGTCGGTTGGGGGTGACGCGGACGGTCCCCGTCGGCGCGAGCCTATCGCGGGTCGATGGTCAACGACTCAATCGTCTTCCAGGCGCAGCGTAATAGGCGGCAGCTCCCGGTAGAGGATGGTCATGGGCGCGCGGGCGCTGAGCGTCAGGATCCGGGTTCCCGAGGGGTATATCAGGTGATAGGTCTGGTAGAGGTGCAGCTCTTGAGCCTGATCCACGAGCTGAAGGATGTCAGCAAGCGGCGGCTCCGGGGTCTCGCCCAGCTCGAATCGCGCGCCGGCCATCTCGACCGCGGTGCGGTGCAGCAGGATGGGGGGCACGTCCTCCGGCTTGTGGCCGAGGAAGTGGGGATAGAGCGCCCGCTTGATCGCCGGCTCGAGAATCAGACCCACCTGCTCGTCGGTCCGGAGCCAGCGAAGGTGGCGCCTTTCATCCTCGATCTTCTCGTGCTCCCCAAAGGCCTGGGCCCAGCCCTTGAAGAAGGCCGCGTAGCGCCGAATCAAGCGATCTTTTGACATGGTTCTCGCATGTTTCAGGTCTCCGCGACCGGATGACGATCGGCGTCAGGGCTCAGCCCGGGAACCGGGATTGTACCTGCCCGGACAATTCGGGGCATCTTCCCCGGCGGCGCCCTTCGCCGCGTGTCGCCGGCATGGCGTGTACCCTGAAATCAAGAACTAGGCAACAATCCCGGGCTGCTTTCTAGCCTACCATCCCCGCGACCGGCCCGTTCAGACCCGATCCCAGCCTTGCGATGCGATGGTGCTCGATTTTTCCTCCCGCCGCGGCGGTCGCAGTCGCGATCGTCCTGGGCCTATTCGCTCCGGCTAAGGCTCAGGAACCCGCGGGTGACGCGGAAAAGCCGGTTGCCGACGACCGCTGGTCCGAGGCGCCGCAGCTCGTTGTCACCTCCGTCGTATTCGACCCTACCACGCGCCGCCTCGCCATTACCGGCATCAACTTCGGTGCCCATCGGCTGCCGACCCTGACGCTTGGTTCTCTCTCGCTCACCCTGAGCCATTTCGACGACAACTATCTGCTGACCGATCCGTTGCCCCCGGACGTGACGGCGGGGACCCACTTGTTGACGGTTGTGGCCGGGAACGATCGATCGCGCTTCGACGTTTTCAGCGTGACGATCGGCGGCGACGGTGCGACCGATCGCGACGGCGCCTATGCGGCGCCGCAATCGAACCGCATCACCTCGGTGGACCGGGGGGGCGACGTGGGCTGGGACACCTCCATCGCGATTGGGGCCGACGGACTACCGCTGGTCCTCTACCTCGACTACAGCAACAGGGACCTGAAGCTCGCCCGTTGCCTGGACCCCGCCTGCTCCAGGGCGAATTTCAAGCGGATCGACACCGAGGGGGACGTGGGCTGGTCCAGCGCGCTGGCGATCGGGGTGGACGGCCTGCCGGTCATGAGCTATTTCGATAACAGCAACCGGACCCTCAAGGTTGCGCGCTGTCTGGATCCCGACTGCGACGCCTCCGAGTCGCGCCACATCGACACCGCGGGTCAGGTCGGTCAGCACACCGCGCTGATTATTGGGCTCGACGGGCTGCCCGTGGTGAGCTACTACGACAGGTCGCGTGGGGACCTCAAGGTCGCCCATTGCCAGGATCCGGAGTGTACCCAGCCAGTCGTATCCGCGGTTGATCGCGGCGGCAATGTCGGTTGGTACACGGGAATGGCCCTGGGTTCCGACGGCAACCCGATCATCAGCTATTTCGACAGCTCCCGCCGGGACCTGAAGGTGGCCCATTGCGACAACCCGTCCTGCTCATCCGCATTGGTTTCGGTGCTCGACACCGGAGGGGTCGGGCTGGGTACGGATATAGCCGTCCCCGCCGACGGGCTTGCGATTGTCGTCTACTGGGATTTTTTCAATGATGACCTTAAGCTGGCACGCTGCCGCAATGCGGAATGCACCGATGCCGACATCGCGGTAATTGACCGGGACGGCTCGGTCGGCTCCAATGCGGCCATGGCCCTTGGTCGCGACGGCAATCCCGTCATCAGCTATCACGACCACACCAACAGCAACCTCAAGGTCGCCCGTTGCGCCGATCGCGCGTGCACCGGTGTTCGGATCAGTACGCCGGACGCGGCGGGATCCGTAGGCTGGCACACGGATATCGCGATTGGGCCGGACGACCGTCCGATCATTAGCTATTACGACGAGACAAACGGCGACCTCAAGGTCCTTAAATGCGGTGACTCCTACTGCAGCACCGTCTCGGAATAGTCGCCGGGTCAGCCGTTCCTAAGGCGCTGATTATTGGTCATCCTGGCCGAAATCGGCGTCACATCATGTGCCGCGGGAAACGCCGAATTGATCATTTCCCTAAGCGCGCCAATCATCCTCGGTTTAGTCACCCGGGGTTGCAGAGACCCTGACACCCGAGGGTAGGAACGGGAATGCTCACGACCGCGCTCGCCCCATTCGGCAACATGAAGCCTGGCAAACCGCTGCCCTTCTTTCATCCGACTCGAGTCGTGTTCGTCGACGACGACCGGGCGTTTCTCAATCTGCTGCCGCTCCGGCTGCCCGCCAGCCTGCCCTTCCTGCGGTTCGACTCGCCCCGTGAGCTCTTGGGAGAGCTCGAGAAAGGGCGGCTTCAGGGGGCGCTGGACCTCGACTGGTGGGACGCCTACGCGTCTGAGGGCCTCGACCAGGGAACGGAGCAGGTGGTCGCGTTCGACCGGTCCATGATTTTTCTACGCGTGTTCAATCGCGCGCGCTTTGGGCTTATCAGCGTCCTGGTCGTGGATTACCAGATGCCGGAGATGTCCGGTCTGGACCTATGCCGCAGGCTCGCGCACTTGCCCTTCAAAAAAATCCTACTGACCGGGCAGGCGGACGCCTCCCTGGCGGTCGACGCGTTCAACGAGGGGCTGATCGACATGTATCTGCCGAAGCTCCACCCGGACCTGGACAGGGAGCTAAACCTGGCGATTCAGCGCCTCCAGTACGCGTACCTGGAGCAGGCGACCGGCCTTATCACGACCGTGCTGAGCGCGGTCGACCCGACGCTCTGGGGGGATCCGGCTTTCCCTCGGTTCCTCCATCAGATCTGTGAGGACCGCGGAATCGTCGAGTACTACGCGATCGACGAGCCCAAGGGCTACCTGCTGGTGGATCCAGAGGGGAGGGCTGAGCTGCTGCTGCTCTACGACAACGACGAGCTGGATGCACAGGCCGCCGCGGCAGTGGCCTCGAGGGCACCCGTGGCGATCGTCCGGAAGGTCCAGGGGAGGAGCGACGCGCTGCATTTTCCGAATGACGATCCCGCTCGGGTGCTGTCGCCCGATCAGTGGTGGGCGGCCTGTGTACCGCTGCACTCGGTTCCAGGCCGGGACGACCGTTATTACGCCCTGGTAGACCAGTCGGAGTCGTTTCTCGTGGGCCCGGATACCGTTCTCGGTCTTGCTCGATACCTGGACTATCGGGGCTGATAGGCGGAGTTCGCCGCCGAATGGCGGCAGAGGTTCCTTGCCGCCGGGTCTCGTTGGGATCGTCAGGTGATTCTGAGCTTCTGGACGGGCCCAAAAAACAAAAGGCCGCTCCGAAAGGGTGTGGGAGCGGCCCGTACAAGGAGGAGTGGATGGTTCCGGGGACATAGGCTACCGGTCCGGCCATCCCATGTACTTGCGAATTCTCAATCGGGGCGAAACCGAGTGCGCTCGTTCAGTTCCATACTGGGTAGCGTTCGGTTTCGTCCCGGTTCAGGCCGAGCTCGCCGCAGAGCCGGAGTGTCGGTCCAGACTGGTTCATGGTGTAGAAGTGCAGTCCCGGCGCGCCCCCTTCGATCAACCGCCGGCACAGCCCTAGCACCACCTCGTGGCCAAATTCCCTCAGGCTCTCGATGTCGTCGCCGAATCCCTCCAGGCGACGCCGGACCCAGCGCGGAATCTCGGCACCGCAGGAATCCGAGAAGCGCGCGAGCTGGGTGTAGTTGGTGATGGGCATGATGCCCGGGACGATCGGCAGTCCGATGCCGTGGGCACGGCAATTGTCGACGAAACCGAAGTAGGCGTCGCCATTATAGAAATACTGGGTGATCGCCCGATTGGCCCCGGCGTCGACCTTTCGCCTGAAGTTTTCCAGGTCTTTCGCCGGATTCGCGGCCTGGGGGTGGTACTCGGGGTAGGCGGCGACCTCGATGTGGAAGAGCGGGCCGAATTCGGCGCGCACAAATTCCACCAGCTCATTGGCGTATCGGAAGTCACCTCCCGGGCCGGCGCCCATCCCGGAAGGGAGGTCCCCGCGCAGGGCGACGAGTCGGTGGATGCCCTGCTCGCGATACTGTTCGAGGATGGTTCGCACCTCACGGCGGCTCGAGCCGATGCACGCGAGGTGCGGTGCTGTCTCGATTTTCTGGCTCCTGAGCCAGGACACCGTCTCGAAGGTACGCTCGCGCGTCGACCCTCCCGCGCCATAGGTGACCGAGAAGTACTCCGGACCCAATGCGCGGAGCTTGACGACCGCGGCCTGCAGATTGACGCATCCCCTGCGGGGTCTTCGGTGGAAACAGCTCGAAGCTGAGACTCAGATCCGTCACGACTGGCCCCTCCTGCCGTGAATTGAGATCGGGCGTCCCATGGTGCGCCGAGATCGCTCGGCGGCGCTCACCGGTCGCCCGACGGACGGGTCAGTAGCGGTAGTAGTCCGGCTTGTAGGGACCCTCCACCGGCACGCCGATATAGCCGGCTTGAGCCGCCGAGAGTGTCGTCAGCTGGGCGCCGATCTTGGACAGGTGCAGCCGCGCGACTTCTTCGTCCAGTTTCTTCGGCAGCACGTAGACGCCGATCGGGTAGTGCTCGGTGTGGGCAAAGATCTCGATCTGGGCCAAGCACCTGGTTGGTGAAGCTGTTGGACATCACGAAGCTCGGATGGCCGGTCGCGCAGCCGAGGTTCACCAGGCGGCCCTTGGCGAGCAGGATGATGCGCTTGCCGTCGGGAAAGATCACATGGTCCACCTGGGGCTTGATCTCGTCCCATTCATACGTCTCGATCCCGGCGACGTCGATCTCGTTGTCGAAATGACCGATGTTGCAGACGATGGCCTGGTCCTTCATCGCGGCCATGTGGTCGCGCGTGATGATGTCCAGGTTGCCGGTAGCGGTGACGAAGATGTCGGCCAGCGGGGCGGCCTCGTCCATGGTCACCACCTTGAAACCCTCCATCGCGGCCTGCAGGGCGCAGATGGGATCGATCTCCGAGACCCAGACGATGGCCCCCAGGCCTCGCAGGGACTGGGCGCAGCCCTTGCCCACATCGCCATAGCCACAGACCATGGCGACCTTGCCGGCGATCATGACGTCGGTCGCGCGCTTGATGCCGTCCACCAGGGACTCCCGGCAGCCGTAGAGGTTGTCGAACTTGGATTTGGTGACCGAGTCGTTGACGTTCATCGCCGGGAATAGCAGGGTGCCTGCCTTGGCCATCTCATAGAGCCGGTGGACGCCGGTGGTGGTCTCCTCGGTGACGCCCTTGATGCCTTCCGCTATTCCGTGCCAATGCCGGTCGTTACGCTCGAAGGTGCGGCCGAGCACGCCGAGAACGGCGCGCCACTCCTCGTTCGCGTCGGCCCCGGGGGCGGGTACGGCGCCGGCCTTCTCGTACTCGACGCCCTTGTGCACCAGCAGCGTCGCATCCCCGCCATCGTCCAGGATCATGTTGGGACCGCCGCCGTCGGGCCAGTTGAGCACCTGCTCGGTGCACCACCAGTACTCCTCCAGGGTCTCGCCCTTCCAGGCGTAGACGGGGATTCCGCGGGCGGCGATGGCGGCGGCGGCGTGGTCCTGGGTCGAGAAGATATTGCACGAGCACCAGCGCACCTGGGCGCCGAGCTCGACCAGGGTCTCGATCAGCACCGCGGTCTGGATGGTCATGTGCAGACTGCCGGTGACGCGAGCGCCGGCCAGTGGTTTCTCAGTACCGTACTTCTCGCGCAGGGCCATTAGACCGGGCATCTCGGTCTCGGCGATGGCGATTTCTTTACGGCCCCAATCGGCCAGCGAGATGTCGGCGACCTTGTAGTCGGTGGGCTCACTCATGGTTATCAGCTCCTGATGAAACATTGAGTGAGCGCCGTTTGAAGAACGGAAGATCCGCCGAGCCTGGCCCCGCTAGTACCGGCCGTTTTATTTGCCGTCGCTCGGGACGGCCGGCCGATTCAGTTGCGGGGTTGCAGCGCTCCTCGACGGAGGATGAGTAAAGTAAGGACTGCGGTTGCCGGCTTCCAGCCTCCAGCTCTCAGCATCTCGCGCGCAGATACCCCCGGACTTGAGCTCGCTGGCGGCTATAGGCCCGCCGCGTCACGCAGGGCTTCTGCCTTGTCCGTGCGCTCCCAGGTGAACTCCGGCTCCTCGCGCCCAAAGTGGCCATAAGCGGCGGTCTTGCGGTAGATCGGCCGGATCAGATCGAGCATCTGGATGATGCCGTAGGGCCGTAAATCGAAATGGTCCCGCACCAGGGTCGCGATGCGGTCTTCCGGCACCTTGGCCGTTCCGAAGGTCTCGATCGAGATCGACGTCGGCTCCGCCACGCCGATGGCGTACGAGACCTGGATTTCACAGCGGTCCGCCAGGCCCGCGGCGACGATGTTCTTGGCCACGTAACGTCCGGCATAGGCCGCCGAGCGGTCCACCTTCGACGGGTCCTTGCCGGAGAAGGCCCCGCCGCCGTGGCGGGCCATACCGCCATAGGTGTCGACGATGATCTTGCGTCCGGTCAGACCGCAGTCGCCGACCGGGCCTCCAATCACGAAGCTGCCCGTCGGGTTGATGTGGAACCGCGTCCCGGCATGGAGCCAGGCCTCGGGTACCACCGGCAAGATGATGTTCTCCATCACCGCCTCGTAAAGGTGGCGGTAGTCGACGTCCGGGTCGTGCTGGGTGGAGAGCACGATGGCATCGGCCGCGACCACCTTGCCGTCGACGTAGCGCAGGGTCACCTGGCTCTTCGCGTCCGGGCGTAGCCAGGGCAGGACGTGCGACTTGCGCATCTCCGCCTGCCGCTGGACCAGCCTGTGGGCGTAGGTGATCGGGGCCGGCATCAGCACGTCGGTCTCGTTGGTCGCGTAGCCGAACATGAGGCCCTGGTCCCCCGCCCCCTGCTGTTCTGGGCTATCCCGGTCGACACCCATCCGGATGTCGCCGGACTGCTTTCCGATCAACGACATGACTGCACAGGTGGAGCCGTCAAAGCCGACATTGGAGCTCGTGTAGCCAATGTCGCAGACGACGCCCCGGACCAGATCGTCCAGGTCGATCCAGGCATTGGTCGTGATCTCGCCCCCGATGATGACGGCGCCGGTCTTGACCATGGTCTCGCAGGCTACGCGAGCGAGCTCCGGGCTGGGGTCGTTCTCCAGGATCGCATCGAGCATCGCGTCCGAAATCTGGTCGGCGACTTTATCGGGATGCCCTTCGGAGACGGACTCCGAGGTGAACAAGTATTCGCTTTGCATGGATACGAAAGGGCTATCAGCAGTTTGACGGGTGCGCGGACGCGCATCCAGCGAAAGCGGAGCATTGTAGTAAGGTTTCGGCTCGCGTCAACGCGGGGGTTGGCATTCGGCACGCTTCCGCTACCATTGGTAGAATCGTTACTCTTCCGGAGACGGCTTATGGCAGCGCTAGAGACCCCCGTGTGCGAGTTTGGCTCCCCGGCACCCGATTTTTCATTGGTCGGGGTCGACGGGAAGGTCTGGACCCGGGACGCCTGCAAGGGCGAACGGGGCCTGCTGGTGATGTTCATCTGCAACCACTGCCCGTTTGTTCAAGCCGTCCGCCCCCGCATCCTGCGAGATGCCAGGGACCTTGCCGCGCTGGGCATCGGCAGCGTGGCCATCATGTCGAACGACACCGAGGACTATCCCGAGGACTCGTTCGAAAACATGAAGCGGATGGCCGCGGACCTCGATTTTCCGTTCCCTTACCTGTTGGACGAGACCCAGGATGTCGCACGAGCGTATGGCGCCGTCTGTACGCCCGACTTCTTCGGGTACAACACGGACCTGGGGCTGCAGTACCGCGGCAGGCTCGACGAGAGCCGACGAGAGACCGCGCCCGAGGGTGTGCGCCGCGACCTTTACGAGGCCATGAAGCAAGTCGCCGAGACAGGGCGGGGACCCGCCGAGCAGATCCCAAGCATGGGGTGCTCGATCAAGTGGAAGGCCGGCTGAGGCCTCGGCAGCACCCGGGGCGGAAGTCAACATTGCCGTCATTAATTCGCAATATTATGATCTTATAAAATTGTTTTTGACGGCATAAGATTGTTTTTATTCCCGGTTGGTTGGCTTTAGTCCAGAATAAGCCCCCTTTGGAGAAGGTCGCGATCGTGCGACTTCGCCCGAGGGGGGTACATCCCGGAGTAGCACGGACCCGGCGTCAGTCGCGGCCGTGAGCCCCGCACCCGTCATTTCCGACGCCGCGTCACCAACAATCGGCTTGATCGCCGCCGGTCAAATCTCGGGCGGCCGCGGCATGCGCACAATTTCGGTAATCGCTAACTAGGAGGGGCTCATGTCCTCACGCAGAGAACTCGCAAACGCGATCCGTGCGCTCAGCATGGACGCCGTGCAGAAGGCCAACTCCGGTCATCCGGGGGCACCCATGGGCATGGCGGATATCGCCGAGGTTCTGTGGAACGACTTCATGAGCCACAATCCGGCGAATCCGGATTGGGTCAACCGCGACCGGTTCGTGCTCTCGAACGGGCACGGCTCCATGCTGATCTACTCGTTGCTGCACCTGACGGGTTACGCGCTCAGCATGGAGGACCTGATGCAGTTCCGCCAACTGCACTCGAAGACCCCGGGGCATCCCGAGTACGGCTACGCGCCCGGCGTCGAGACGACCACGGGTCCGCTGGGGCAGGGCATCAGCAACGCCGTCGGCATGGCACTGGCCGAGAAGGTCCTTGCCGGCCAGTTCAACCGGCCCGGACACGAGATCATCGATCACCACACCTATGTGTTCCTGGGTGATGGCTGCCTGATGGAAGGCATCTCCCACGAGGCCTGCTCGCTGGCCGGCGCGCTCGGGCTCGGAAAGCTGATCGCCGTATACGACGACAACAACATCTCCATCGACGGCGAGGTGCGCGGTCACGGCAACACCCCGGCTTGGTTCCTCGACGATACCCCCAAGCGTTTCGAGGCCTATGGCTGGCACGTGATCCCGAAGGTCGACGGTCACGACCCGAAGGCGGTGCGCGCGGCCATCGAAGAGGCTCGAGCGGTCGCCGACCGTCCGTCGCTGATCTGCTGCCAGACCATCATCGGCTTCGGCTCTCCGAACAAACAGGGCAAGGAGGAATGCCACGGCGCCGCGCTGGGCAACGACGAGGTCGCGCTGACGCGTGAGGCGCTCGGATGGACGCATGCGCCGTTCGAGATTCCCGCCGAGATCTACGACGGTTGGAGCGCCAAGGAGCGCGGCGCGCAGGCTGAGGCCGAGTGGAACGCCAGACTCGATGCCTATGCCTCCGCGTTCCCGGCCGAGGCCGCCGAGCTGCGGCGGCGGATGGCGGGCGACCTGCCCGAGGACTGGGCGGACCAGGCCGACGCCTTCATCGCGTCGGTCGCCGACAAGGCCGAGACCATCGCCTCCCGCAAGGCCTCGCAGAATGCGCTCAACGGATTCGGGCCGCTGCTCCCCGAGCTGCTGGGCGGCTCGGCCGACCTCGCCGGCTCCAACCTAACCATCTGGAAGGGCTCGAAGGGCGTCGGCAAGGCGGACGCGTCCGGCAACTACGTCTACTACGGCGTGCGTGAGTTCGGCATGTCGGCGATCATGAACGGCATTGCCCTGCATGGCGGCTTCATCCCCTATGGCGCGACCTTCCTGATGTTCTCCGAGTACGCCCGCAACGCGCTGCGCATGGCGGCGCTGATGAAGGTGCCCTCGATCTTCGTCTACACCCACGACTCCATCGGCCTGGGCGAGGACGGACCGACCCATCAACCGGTCGAGCAGATCCCGACCCTGCGGATGATCCCGAACATGAGCGTCTGGCGCCCCTGCGACGCGGTCGAGTCGGCGGTCTCCTGGAAGCTCGCGATCGAGCGGCGGACGGGGCCAAGCTGCCTGATTTTCTCGCGCCAGAACCTGGCTCACATGGAGCGAACCCCCGGGCAGCTGTCGGACATCGCGCGCGGCGGTTACGTCCTGCGTGACTGCGCCGGTACGCCGGATGCGATCCTCATCGCGACCGGCTCCGAGGTAGAGTTGGCGGTCAAGGCCGCCGAGGCACTTTCGGACAAGGCCGTGCGCGTCGTGTCGATGCCTTCGACCGATGTCTTCGATGCTCAGGACGGGGCCTACAAGGAGTCCGTCCTGCCGAGCGCGGTGACGGCCCGGGTCGCCGTCGAGGCGGCGGTCACCGACGGCTGGTGGAAGTATGTCGGCACCCAGGGCGCCGTTGTCGGCATCAACCGATTTGGCGAGTCCGCGCCCGCCGGGGCGCTGTTCAAGGAGTTCGGGTTCACCGTCGACAACCTGGTTGCCGTGGTTCGCGGCGTCCTCTAGCGCCATTCCGGGAACCATCCCGAGCGGGTATGCGCCGCGACGGCCGGTGCGGGCCCGGCAAGACTTTCTTTTTCTGACACAGGAGCACCTCCTAATGACGATCAAAGTTGGCATCAATGGGTTTGGCCGCATCGGCCGCATGGCTTTCCGCGCGATCGCGAAGGACTTCCCGAACATCGAGGTCGTCGGCATCAACGACCTGCTGGACCCGGACTACCTTGCCTACATGCTCAAGTACGACTCGGTCCACGGGAACTTCCCGGGTGACATCGCCGTCGACGGCAACACCATGATCGTCAACGGCAAGTCCATCCGCCTGACCGCGGAGATGGATCCGGCCAATCTAAAATGGAACGAGATCGGTGCCGACCTGGTCATCGAGTGTACCGGCTTCTTCCTGACCGAGGAGACCTGCCAGAAGCACATCGCCGCCGGCGCCAAGAAGGTGGTGCAGAGCGCGCCCTCGAAGGACGCCACGCCGATGTTCGTCTACGGCGTCAACCACAACACCTATGCCGGTGAGGCGATCGTCTCTGCCGCGTCCTGCACGACCAACTGCCTGGCGCCCGTGGCCAAGGTTCTGCACGACAACTGGGGCATCAAGCGTGGCCTGATGACCACCGTGCATGCCGCCACCGCCACCCAGAAGACCGTCGATGGCCCGTCGAAGAAGGACTGGCGCGGCGGCCGCGGTATCCTGGAGAACATCATCCCGTCCTCCACCGGTGCCGCCAAGGCAGTCGGCAAGGTCTTGCCCGAGCTCAACGGCAAGCTGACCGGCATGGCCTTTCGCGTGCCGACCTCCGACGTCTCCGTGGTCGACCTTACCGTCGAACTCAACAAGAACGCCGACTATGGTGAGGTCTGTGCCGCCATGAAGGCCGCCTCCGAGTCCGGCGATCTGGCGGGCGTGCTGGCCTACACCGACGAGAAGGTGGTCTCCACCGACTTCCGCGGCCGCGGCACGCCGTCCATCTTCGATTCCGAGGCCGGTATCGCCCTCGATCCGACCTTCATCAAGGTGGTTGCCTGGTACGACAACGAATACGGCTACACCTGCAACATGCTTCGCATGGTGGAGCACGTCGCCAAATAGGCCGTAAGGTGGGTTTGGCGCCCCGCCCGGTGCCCGCGGACTGCCGCGGCATTGCAGGGGCGCCGTAACCCACCGTACAGCCCCGGCGGATCGTTGCGCACTGAAGTGTCGCGCCAGATTTCGGCCTTTCGCCGATGTGCGCCTGAGCAGCCGCCTGCGAGAGCCATTCGGCAAGCCCGAGGGGCTTTCCCAATCGCTTTTCTCGACGGAACAATCGCGGAGGACTTCCATGTCGTTCATCAAGCTCACCGATCTCGATCTCGCCGGTAAGCGGGTGCTGATCCGGTCCGACCTCAATGTCCCGGTCAAGGACGGCAAGGTGACCTCCGACGCCCGTATCACCGCGTCCATGCCCACCTTCGAGCACTGCATCAAGGCCGGTGCCAAGGTCATGGTGATGTCGCACCTCGGGCGCCCCGAGGAAGGCGTCTACTCGGAAGAGAACTCCATGGCCCCGGTTGCCGCGAATCTCGGCGCAAAGATGGGCCGAGAGGTCCGACTGGTGAAGGATTATCTGGAGTCCGCGCCTGAGCTGGCGGACGGCGAACTGGTGCTGCTCGAGAACGTCCGGTTCAACAAGGGCGAGGGGAAGGACAACGAAGCCCTGGCCAGGCAGTACGCGGGGCTTTGCGACGTGTTCGTGATGGATGCCTTCGGCACCGCGCACCGCGCCCAGGCCTCCACCCACGGCGCGGGTAAGTTCGCGCCGGTAGCTTGCGCGGGCCTGCTGCTGTCCGAGGAGCTCGATGCGCTCGCCAAGGCCCTGGCCAATCCGGCCCGCCCGATGGTTGCCATCGTCGGCGGCTCGAAGGTATCCACCAAGCTCACCGTGCTGGAGGCCTTGTCGGAGAAGGTCGACCAGCTGGTGGTCGGGGGCGGCATCGCCAACACCTTCCTGGCCGCGGCGGGTAACAACGTCGGCAAGTCGCTGTGCGAGCACGACCTGATTCCTACCGCCAAGGCTCTGATGGAAAAGATGACCGCCCGCGGCGCCACCATCCCGATAGCGGTCGATGTGGTGTGCGGCAAGAACTTCGCCGAGAACGAGCCGGCGGTCACGAAGGACGCGGGGGACGTGGCCGACGACGACATGATCTTCGACATCGGCCCCAAGTCGGCCCAGGAACTGGCTCAGATCATCGCCAAGGCCGGTACCATTGTCTGGAACGGTCCGGTCGGCGTGTTCGAGTTCGACCAGTTCGGCGAGGGCACTAAGACGGTCTCGATGGCGATCGCTGGCGCGTCCGGATTCAGCCTGGCGGGCGGCGGCGACACCATTGCGGCGATCCAGAAATACGACATCTACGACAAGGTGTCCTATATCTCCACCGCCGGCGGGGCGTTTCTCGAGTACCTCGAGGGCAAGACGCTGCCGGCCGTTGCCATGCTCGAGGCGCGGGCGAAGGACTGAGGTCGTGCCGCGGACGATCTGCGTCTTCGTGCGCGACGCGGAGCCGGGGATACGCTTCGCGGAGAACGGCTGAGCGACGCATCGATGCCCCGACGAACCAAGATCGTCGCAACCCTCGGCCCGGCCACGGACGAGCCGAGGGTCATGGACGCCATCCTGGCCGCCGGCGTCGACGTCGTTCGGCTCAATCTCTCGCACGATACCCACGCGCGTCACCGCCACCGAGCCGAGGCCATTCGGGACCAGGCGCGAGCGGCCGGTCGTGAGGTCGCATTATTGCTGGACCTGCAGGGCCCGAAGATCCGGATCGGAAGGTTCCGGGGCGGGGCGGTTACGCTGTGTCCCGGCGATCGATTCGCCATCGATGCGCGCTGCGCGCTCGATGATGGCGACGCCGGCAGGGTGGGGACCACCTATGCGCCGTTGCCGGAAGAGGTGCGTGCCGGCGATACCCTGTTGTTGGACGACGGAGCGATCGAGCTGCGGGTCGAGTCCGTCGTTGACCGGCGGATCGACTGTTTCGTCATCGTCGGCGGTACGCTCGCCAGCAACAAAGGGATCAATCGCAAGGGCGGAGGCCTGTCCGCCCCGGCCCTGACGGCGAAGGACGAGGAGGATATCCGTTTTGCCGCGGAGGTCCAGGCCGACTATCTGGCCGTGTCCTTCGTGCGCAACGGGGACGATGTCCGGCTGGCCCGGGAGCTCTTCCACGAGGCCGGCGGCACGGGCGGCATCGTCGCCAAGATCGAGCGGGCCGAGGCCCTGGACGCGCTCGACGACATCATCATCGCGGCGGACGTGATCATGGTCGCCCGAGGGGACCTAGGGGTCGAGATCGGCGACGCAAAGCTGCCCGCCGTGCAGAAGCATCTGATCCACCGCGCCCGCGAGCTCAACAGCGTGGTGATCACCGCGACGCAGATGATGCAGTCGATGATCGAGAATCCCATACCGACCCGCGCGGAGGTGTTCGATGTCGCCAACGCGGTGCTCGACGGCACCGACGCGGTGATGCTCTCAGCCGAGAGCTCGATCGGCCGGAACCCGGCGCAGGTCGTCGCGGCGCTCGATCGTATCTGCGAGGAGGCGGAGAAGCAGGCCACGCGCTCCGGCCACCGCCTGAACTCGGTGTTCGGCCGCGTCGACGAGGGGATCGCGATGGCCGCGATGTACACCGCCAATCATCTGGGTGTGAAGGCCATCGCCGCGCTGACCGAAACCGGGGCGACCGTAAAGTGGATGTCGCGCATCAGCTCCGGTATACCGATCTACGCGATGACCCGTTTCCCCGCGACCCGGCGCAAAGTGAGGCTTTTCCGAGGCGCCTATCCGGTAAGCTTCGATGTGGCGAGCACCGATATCCATGAGGTGAACAAGGAGGTGATCGAGGAGCTCCTGCGCTGCGGCACGGTGCGCGACGGCGACCTTGTCATCATCACCAAGGGCGACCGCTCAGGCGTCGAGGGGCAGACCAATATCATGAAGATAATGCGAGTCGGGGAGCACAAGTTGCTCACCGACGACTAGGTAAGCGCAGCGCGTACCTGGAACCCAATCAACCCGTTACCCGCGAACCGACACGAGGAGAACCCAAATGGCCCTGATTTCACTGCGTCAGATGTTGGACCACGCCGCCGAGCACGGTTACGGTGTTCCTGCCTTCAACGTCAACAACCTCGAGCAGATGCGCGCCATCATGGAGGCGGCCGACGAGACCGATTCCCCGGTTATCGTTCAGGCCTCTGCCGGCGCCCGCAAGTACGCCGGCGCTCCCTTCCTGCGCCACCTGATCCTGGCCGCGATCGAGGAGTGGCCGCACATCCCGGTCTGCATGCACCAGGACCACGGCACCTCCGCCGCCGTCTGCCAGCGCTCCATCCAGCTCGGCTTCTCGTCGGTGATGATGGATGGCTCTCTCGGAGAGGACGGCAAGACCCCGACCTCCTACGAGTACAACGTCGACGTTACCCGCACCGTGGTTCAGATGGCGCACGCCTGCGGCGTCTCGGTCGAGGGTGAGCTGGGTTGTCTGGGGTCGCTGGAGACCGGGATGGCCGGAGAGGAGGACGGCATCGGTGCCGAGGGCAAGCTCGATCACAGCCAGCTCCTGACCGATCCCGAGGAGGCCGCTGACTTCGTGCGCAAGACCGGCGTGGACGCGCTGGCCATCGCCATCGGCACCTCCCACGGCGCCTATAAGTTCACCCGTCCACCCACAGGCGACATCCTGGCCATTGAGCGCATCAAGGAGATCAATGCGCGCATCCCCAACACCCACCTGGTGATGCATGGCTCCTCGTCGGTCCCGCAGGACTGGCTGGCCATCATCAACGAGTACGGCGGGGCCATGGGCGAGACCTACGGCGTTCCGGTCGAGGAGATCGTCGAGGGGATCAAGCACGGCGTGCGCAAGGTCAACATCGACACCGATTTGCGCATGGCCTCGACCGGTGCGATCCGCAAGTTCCTGGCCGAGAACACCAAGGAGTTCGATCCGCGCAAGTACTTCACCGCCGCGACCAAGGCGATGAAGGGCATCTGCAAAGACCGCTACGAGGCCTTTGGGACTGCTGGAAACGCGAGTAAGATCAAGGTCATGTCGCTGGAAGCGATGACGTCGCGCTACGCCAAGGGCGAGTTGGACCCCAAGGTCAACTAACCCCTAGCCCGGGTCGGAAACGAGGGGGTGCCTGGGCACCCCCTTTCAGTCGTCCGCTTCGCGCAGGCGACCGGGCGCAAGCGCGGTCGTCACCCGGCTTGGGCTAATTGCGCGGGCCGGGTGAACCGAATCCCTGGCTCGGCGGCGGGGCATACCGAGGGCCATTTCCATCATCGAGCGATTTCCCTGCCCCTGCTGCGGCCATCTGGTCCACGATCAGGTCCCGGGCTTTCACCAGGTTTGCCCGGTCTGCGGCTGGGAGGACGACCTGAGCCAGCTCCGGTTCCCGCAGATGCCCGGCAGCAGCAATACGGTCTGTCTGCAGGAGGCCCAGCGGAACTACCAGACCTATGGGGCCTCGGAGCGACGGAATCTGGGCCGAACCCGCGACGCCGTCGAAGGGGAGGAGCGCGAGCACGGGTGGCGGCCGCTAGATGCGGCGCGGGACAACATAGAGCAGCCTAGCCGCGGTGTCGCCTACGGAGACTCCTACCCCTGGCCCGATACGACGGTGCTCTATTACTGGCGAGCGACCTATTGGCGTCGTGTGGTCGGATAATGCGCTCAGCCTTGCCGGCGTCGGGTGCCGCATCTGAGACTGACATCCGGGTGCCTTCATTCGCGCGTCCCTCGTGAATACGACCCGATTCAGTGCAAGCGCCCGATGTAAGCGCGGATCCATTGCGTTGTCCGTCGGGGGCAAGGATGGCCGGCCATTATCAATGGATGTAAGCCATTGAAAAATTAGTGCTCCGAGAGTCGCGCCTCTCGGGGCGTGAGCTGATCAGGTGCCGGGATGGCATATGGTCAGTATCTCCCTAGAGGCTCGAGCTCCTCGGATCGATCGCGAATCCAGCCCCTCCGGTCGGTCCGCCGGGATCCGCCGTCGCATGCCCTGTCGGCGTGCCGAAACGTTTGCAGTAGAATTAGGCCTATGTCGGACGCCACGGAATCCAGATCGACGTTGAACGGTGGCGAGCCGGACCCGCTTATGCGCGAGGTCGCCGAGGTCATGGTGACCGCGCTGAATCTCGATATCCGCCCCGAGGCCATCGCGCCTGACGATCCGCTCTACGGGGAAGGGCTTGGACTGGACTCCATCGATATCCTCGAAGTGGCGCTGGTGATCTCGAAACGCTACGGGTTCCAGCTGCGCGCCGACGACGAGGACAATGTCCGCATCTTTCGTTCCCTGCGGACCTTGGCCGAGCATATCGCCGCCCGCCGCGCGATGTGATCAGGCGCCCGAGTCGCAAGCTGGTCTGGGCGGGCGCTGGGGCCTGTGTCCTCGCCTTCCAGGCCTTCGCCCACCGCGGGACCGTCTCGACGGCGCCATCGTCCTGGGAGACCGTGCTCGCTTTCGCCCCGCTTGCGGCCCTGTTGCTCTGGTTAGCCTGGCGGTCCCGCGGCGCCGGTGCGCCGCTCGGGCTCTGGACCCTGCTGATGATGGTCGCGACGTGGAACTGGGAAGCGATCGAGGCGCATATCGAATGGGTCTATTTCTTTACCCATGTCGGTATCAACACCCTGCTCTTTGTTGCGTTCAGCCGCAGTTTGGGGCGGGATCGCATTCCCGTATGCACCGGCCTCGCGGCCGTTGTCCACGATACGCTATCGCCTCCGGTTTTCCGCTACACCCGCCGCGTGACGCTGGCCTGGGCGACGTTCTTCGGCGTCATGTCGGCCGTCTCCGTTCTGCTGTTCTTCGGTTCGCCGATCGAGGTCTGGTCGGTCTTCGCCAATCTGCTGACGCTCCCGCTCGTGGCGCTGATGTTCGTAGCCGAATACTGGGTGCGGACCCGGGTCCTGCCGCCCGAGGACTGCCTCGGGGTCCTGGCGGGGGTCCGCGCCTATCTGCAACGGGGGGCCTCGGCCGGTGCTCCGCATTTGGCCGGGTCGGCCGGCGAATCAGTCGCGCGCGGCGTCACCGGGCAGCCTTACCGATGACGCCGGCCAGCGGGGCGGGGAATCCTTGTTGCCCCTGCCGCTGATCGGGCACCGCTCCCTGGACGCGGTCGTCGCGTACCGCAACGGGGAGCCCATCCGGGCAGGGCGATTCCTGGCCGACGCGAGCCGCGTGATCGGCTGTCTGCCGCCGGGGAAACGGCATTTGCTGAACCTGTGCCAGGACCGCTATCGCTTCGCGGTCGGGCTCGTGGCGGCCGCCCTCGACGCTCGCGTCAGCCTGCTCCCTTCCAGTCTGACGCCCGACATGCTTCACCAGATGGCGGTGTTCGCGCCGGACGCCTTTTGCCTGACGGACAGGGCCGGGGCGGCGGGGCCGCTGCCCACGGTGCGCTTTCCGGATGGCGAATCCGACCCGGAGACCGACCCTCCAGTGCCTATGCTCGAGCCGGAGCGGCTGGTGGCTTATGTGTTCACGTCGGGCTCCACCGGCGCCCCGATACCCCACGAAAAGCACTGGGGGATGCTGGTACGCAACATCCGCTGCGAGGCCGAGCGACTGGGTCTGTGCGACGGTCGCGCCCACAGCATCGTGGGGACGGTCCCGCCCCAGCACATGTACGGCCTCGAGACGACCGTGCTGCTCGCCTTGCAGGGTGGCTCGGCCCTGGTGGCCGAGCGGCCGTTCTTCCCGGCCGATATCCGCGCGTCGCTGGAGGCGGTGCCGGAGCCCCGTATTCTGGTGACGACCCCGATCCACCTGCGAGCCCTGATCGCGTCCGGGATCGACCTGCCGGCGCTCGATCTCGTCGTCTCGGCGACGGCGCCGCTCTCTCTATCACTTGCGCACGAGGTCGAGACCGGGTTGCGGGCGCCGCTGATCGAAATCTACGGTTGCACCGAGACCGGGCAGCTTGCAACCCGTTACCCGACGCGCGGTCCGGAGTGGCGCCTGTTCCCGGGCGTCCACCTCGAGTCGGCGGACGACGGGATCTGGGCCTCGGGCGGCCACGTCGAGGGCAGGGTGAGGCTCGGCGACCTGATAGAGCCGACAAGCGAACAGTGCTTTCTGTTGCAGGGAAGGTCGAGCGACCTCGTCAACGTCGGGGGCAAGCGGACCTCGCTTGCCTACCTCAATCATCAGCTCAACAGCGTGCCGGGCGTTCTGGACGGCGCCTTTTACCTGCCCGACCCGGAGGAGGGCGCGGCCGACGTGACACGTCTGACGGCCCTGGTCGTGGCGCCGGGGCTCGATGCGGCCACGCTGCTGGCGGAGCTGCGCCTGCGCACCGACCCAGTCTTCCTGCCACGTCCCCTGCTGTTCGTGGATGCGCTGCCGCGCAACGCGACCGGAAAGCTTCCGCGACAGGCGCTCGAGGATCTGCTGAGACGGCGGGATCGGCGGCCCGGGGACACCGGAACCTCATGAAGGTAGAGTCGGAGTTCTCGATCCCGGCGGACCATCCCGCGCTTGCCGGGCATTTCCCGGGGTTTCCGGTCGTCCCCGGCGTGGTCCTGCTCGGGGTGGTTCTGGAGGCCATTGGCGGTGCCGTCGGGCAGCCCTCGGCGCCCTGCCAGATCCAGTCGGCGAAATTCTTCAGTCCGGTCGCGCCTGGCGAGTCGCTGCGTCTGATCTCCGAGCGGACGCCGGAGGCTGTCTGGCGGTTCGAAATCCGGGCGGAGGGGCGTCCTGTGGCCTCCGGCGCTTGCGTCTTTCCGCCGATGGCGGGCGCTCTCCGGTGAGTACGCGCTTACGCGGGGGCAACCCGGCGGGACCCAGGGCACGGGCCGATTGGGCAAACCGCCAGGAGCGCAGCAGCGCCGCGATGTTGCAGGTCATGGCCTGGATATCGCTCCGTCTGGGCCGACCCGCGGCCAGGGTCGTCCTGCGCCTGATCGCGGCCTACTTTCTGGTGATGGCCCCGTCCGCCCGGCGCGCGTCGCGAGGCTACCTGCGCCGGGTGCTCGAAAGGGACCCGGGCTGGGCCGAGCTATACCGGCATTTTTTCTGGTTCGCGTCCACGGTGCACGACCGGGTCTATCTGCTCAACGACCGATTCGACCTCTTCGATATCGAGGTGCACGGCGAGTCGCTGGTCGCCGAGGCCTTGTCATCGGGGCGGGGCGCCCTGCTGTTCGGGGCCCATCTGGGCAGTTTCGAGGCGACGCGGGCGGTGGGGCGGCGCCAGCCGTCCCTCCGCGTCGCGATGGTCATGTACGAGGAGAATGCGGCAAAGATCAACGCGCGGCTTGCGGCCCTGGCGCCGAGCTGTCCGCCGGACATCATTCCACTCGGCCGGGTCGACTCGATGCTCCAGGTCAGCCGGCGCCTCGATGCGGGCGACTTCGTCGGCATCCTGGCCGATCGGGGGCTGGGGGGAGAGGAGAACCGGGCGCTGAGTCTCCTTGGTGCGCCGGCCGCGCTGCCAGTGGGGCCGTTTCGGATGGCGGCATTTCTGGAACGGCCGGTGATCTTTATGACCGGTCTCTACGGCGGCGGTAACCGCTACGCGGTTCATTTCGAGCGGCTGGCCGATTTCTCGGCGGTCCCCCGGGGCGGGCGGCAGGCGGCGATTCAGGCGGCGATGACCCGCTACGCCCGGTTGCTCGAGCAGCACTGCCAGAGGGATCCGTACAACTGGTTCAATTTTTTCGACTTTTGGGCGCCGTCCGGACAGGGTGCCTGAGGCCATGCGAAAAGCGGCACGAAAGAACGGCGGCCGGTGGCTCGCCTGCATGCTGCTTCTTGGCTGGGCGCTGGTCGGTGGACCGGCCCATGCCGCTCCGGCCTGGGACCTGGGCCGGCTCATGGAACGTCTGGCCGCCAATCCGGGCGGGCGAGCGACCTTCGAGGAGACGAAGTATCTGTCTATGCTGGAGGCGCCGCTGGAGTCGTCGGGCGAGTTGCTGTACCAGCGGCCTGATCGGCTCGAGAAGCGGACCCTCCGGCCGGCACCGGAGAACCTGGTCCTGGACGGCGCCGAGCTGACCGTCGAGCGCGCCGGGCAACGGATCGGCCTGCGGCTCGGCGAGCACCCGGAGGTGGCCGCCTTCGTGGACAGCATTCGCGGCACGCTGGCCGGCGATCGCGAGGCGCTCGAAGGGACCTACCGACTGACCCTGCGCGGGACCGAGGGCAACTGGTCGCTGCTGCTGGTTCCGCGCGACCCGCGCATGGCCGCCCTCCTGGACAGGATTCTCATGTCCGGGCGGCAGGGCCAGGTCCGCACCGTGGAGATCCGGCGGGCCGACGGCGACCGGTCGGTGATGACCGTGGAGCCGATGGACTCTCCATGACTCGGCGCCGCCGTTTCGCCCTTCTCGTCTGGGCGGTTTGTCTCGCCGCCGGTTTTCTGGTGATTGCCGGCACCCGTTTCACGACCGATCTGTCGGCCTTCCTGCCCGCGGCCCCGACCGAGGGGCAGCGGCTGTTGGTGGAGCAGCTCCGGGACGGCATGGCCACGCGTCTGATCCTGGTCGGGATCCAAGGGGCGGACGCGCCCGAGCGCGCGCGAATCTCGGCCGCGATGGCCGAGCGCCTCCGTGCGGACCCCCGCTTCACCGCCGTGAGCAACGGTGCGGCCGAGGCGCTGGAACGCGATCGTGCGGTGCTCTATGCGCATCGGTACCTCCTGAGTCCGACCGTCACGGCGGAGCGCTTCACCTCCGAGGGCCTGCGCGAGTCCATTGCCGGGACACTGGACCTGCTCGCCTCGTCCATGGGTATGCTGGCCAAGCCGATGCTGCCGGCGGACCCTACCGGTGAGCTGATCAGCCTGCTGGGCGCGATGGCGTCGAGCACCCGACCCCTGACCGAGGACGGTGTCTGGGTCTCGCGGGACCGCGAGCGTGCCCTGATATTGGCCCAGACGCGCGCTCCCGGCTCGGATACCGACGGGCAGCAGCAGGCCGTCGAGGCGATCCGCCAGGCCTTCGACGCGGCCGGTGGCCTGGGGGCCGAGGCCCGACGCGCGGAACTGCTGATGAGCGGGCCGGGCGTCTTCTCGGTCATGATCCGTGACCGGATCAAGCGGGAGGTGGTCCGACTCTCGGCGCTCGGGACCTTGCTGATCGCGACCCTGCTGCTGATCGTCTACCGCTCCCTTCCGGCCTTGCTGCTCGGCCTGCTTCCGGTGCTGACGGGGGCGGTCGCCGGCGTAGCCGCTGTCAGTCTGGGGTTCGGGGCCGTCCACGGCCTCACGCTGGGCTTCGGAATCGCGCTGATCGGCGAGGCGGTGGACTATGGGATCTACCTCTTCATCCAGTCGCGAAGCAGGGGTGGGGCGATGCCCGACTGGAACCGGCGATTCTGGCCGACCATACGGCTCGGGGTGCTGACCTCGCTGGCGGGCTTCGGCTCACTGCTGTTCTCCGGGTTTCCGGGCCTGGCCCAGCTCGGACTCTATTCGATGGCCGGCATCTGCGCGGCCGCCCTGGTCACGCGTTTTTTGTTGCCGGATGTGCTGCCAGCCGGATTTCGCGTTCCGGACGTCTCGCGGCTCGGGGCGGGCCTGTCCCGGCTGGCGGCCGCGGCGGGCGGGCTGCGCTGGTCCGTCGTGGCCCTGGCGGTCGCGGCGGTCGTCGTCCTGTTTCTGCATCGGGAAACCCTGTGGGAGCGGGAGCTTGCCGCGTTGAGTCCGGTCAGCGCCGCCGATCAGGCCCTGGACGCCCGCCTGCGGGCCGACCTGGGGGCACCGGATGTGCGCTTCGTCATCGTGGTCCAGGCTGCCGGCCATGAACAGGCGCTGGCAGGTGCGGAACGGGTCGCGGGGATCCTGGACGGGCTGGTCGAACAGGGCGCGCTGGCCGGGTACGAGAGCCCGAGCCGCTATCTGCCGAGTCGTTCCACCCAGCAGCGGCGCCGCTCGAGCCTGCCGGATCCCGAGACGCTGGAGCGGCGTCTGCAGACAGCCGTGGCCGGCCTGCCGGTTCGTGCCGGATTGTTTGTGCCCTTTCTCGAGGACGTCGAGTCCGCACGCACCGGGGAACCTCTGCGGCTGGCCGATCTTGAAGGCTCGTCACTCGCCGTTGCCGTGGACTCGCTGCTGATTGAGCGCGGGGACGGCTGGGCCGCGCTGCTGCCGCTGCGCGCGGCAGCTACCGGTTCCGCCGGTGACTCGATCGACGCCGCCCGGGTCCGGGACGCCCTTGAGCGCTCCGATGTTCAGCGGGTGCTGTTTCTCGACATCAAGGCCGAGACCGACCGTCTCTATTCAGGCTACCTCGACGAGGCGATCCGTCTGTCCCTGGGCGGTCTCGCCGCCATCGTCGGGCTGCTCTGGATCGCCCTGCGCTCCCCGGTACGGGTCATCCGCGTCCTCGTTCCCCTGCTGATGGCCGTACTGGTCGTGACGGCCGGATTGGCGCTTTCGGGGCAGCGGCTCATCCTGATGCACCTCGTGGGCATGCTCCTGGTAGCGGCCGTGGGCTCAAACTATGCCCTGTTCTTCGATCGGCGGGTCGCCGGGACGAGCGGCGACCCCGCGGATCCGGGAACCCTGGTCTCCCTCGCGCTGGCCAATCTGACCACCGTGACCGGCTTCGGGCTGCTGGCGACATCGGATCTGCCCGTCCTCCGCTCCATCGGCACCATGGTTTCGATCGGGGTCGTGCTGGCGCTTGCCTTCTCGGCCGTCCTCGCCGCAAGCAGCGGGCGGTCGTGGACAGCATCGCAGCGCGGCAGCGGCCCGCCCACCGGTCCCGGGGCGGGCGCGTGAGCACGGCGGGTCCTGCCCCCGGCGCCTGGCGGCCCGCGCCCCTGCTGCGGGGCTCGTTCGCGCTGCACGCGGGAGCCTTGGCGGCGGTGTTGACGCGCCCGGAGCTCTGGCCCTGGGCGGTGGGCGGCGTCGCCGCCAATCACGCGCTGCTCACGACGGCCGGTCTGCTTCCGCGATCGAAGCTACTGGGCGAGAACTGGACCCGTCTGCCTCCGGAAGCGGCGGATCGGGGCGAGATTGCGCTGACCTTCGACGACGGTCCCGACCCGGACGTCACCCCACGGGTGCTAGAGCTTCTGGGCGCCCACCGCGCCCGGGCCAGTTTTTTCTGCATCGGGGAGCGCGCCGCGCGCCACCGGGACCTGTGCCGACAGATCCTCGAGGGCGGGCACCAGATCGAGAATCACACCCATCGTCACCGGCACGACTTCGCCTTCATGGGTCGGCGGGGCTTTCTGAGCGAGCTGCAACGGGCCCAGGAGACCCTGGCCGAGATCACCGGACGAACGCCGCTTTTCTTCCGGGCCCCGGCGGGCCTGCGCAACCCGTTGCTGGACCCGGTGCTACAGAGGCTCGATCTGCGCCTCGCAAGCTGGACGCGCAGGGGCTACGACACGCGCACCGGGGACTCGCGGGTGGTCGAGCGACGCCTGCTGCGGGGGCTCGGCGCCGGCGACCTGCTGCTGCTGCACGATGGGAATGCGGCACGGACGACGCGCGGAGTGCCCGTCGTCCTGGAGGTGCTGCCCCGGCTTCTCGCGGCCGTGGAATCGGCCGGCCTGAGGCCCGTGACGCTGGGCTCACTGGTATCGTGAGCGAGTCGGCCCGGCGGGCCCTGGTGGTGGCCGCCAGCGCGCGCTATGCCCCGGCTGGCCGGTCTGCCGTCTACTTCGCACGCGGTAAGCTTGGCCACGACCCGATGTTCATGGATCTGCTGGCGCGGGGACTGCTCCCCGGCGGTGGGCGGCTGCTGGATCTCGGCTGCGGCCGGGGCCTGCTCGCCGCCTGGCTAGAAGAGGCCCTCGCATTGCACCGGACCGGGCATTGGCCTGCCAACTGGCCCGCTCCGCCGGCCTTCGGCCACTACCTGGGCATCGAACAGATGGAATCGGACGTGGCCTGGGCGCGCGCGGCATTGTCCCCGCCGGCGGAGGTCGTGCAGGGCGACATCCGTACCACGCCCTTCCCCCCGGCCAAGGCGATCGTGCTCTTGGATGTCCTGCACTATGTCCCGCGGGTAGATCAGGCGCTCGTATTGGGTCGGGTGCATTCGGCGCTCGAATCGGGTGGCACGCTGCTGCTGCGGGTCGGCGACGCGGGCGGCGGGCCGCGGTTCCGGCTCAGCGCCTCGGTGGACCGGCTCGTCGCGTCGGTGCGCGGCCGACGTTTGGCCAGGCTCTACTGCCGGTCGCTCGCCGAGTGGCTAGCACTCCTGGCCGGGGAGGGCTTCGAGGTCCGGACCCTGCCGATCAACCGACGGACTCCATTCGCAGACAGGCTGCTGATCGCGAGAATCCCTTGACCGGCGTTCGCAGCCCGCGGGCCGCCCTTTGTTACAATCGGACACCGTCCAATGTCGGGCGAACCGAGCTGGATGCGAGTGACATCGCGCTCGGGACGGATATCGCGGCTCGCCGGGACCGGGCGTCGGTTTAAAGATGATTCCCCTGCTGCTGAAGCATTACACCGCAACGACCTGTCTGGGACCGGGGTTGGCCGCTACGCTCGCGGGTCTGCGCGGCCGGCGCACCGGGCTTGTGCCGTGCCGGTTCGACACCGTCCGACTGGACGCCTACTTCGGCGAGGTGGCCGGGGTCGATGTGGTCCGGCTTCCCCCGGGGTTGCGCCGCTACGACTGCCGCAACCACAGGCTCGCGCTGCTCGGGCTCGAGCAGGACGGATTCGCGGCCGCGGTCGGGCGAGAGGCGGCGCGGCTCGGCCCCTCCCGGATCGGGGTCTTCATCGGTACCAGCACATCCGGAATCCTTGACACCGAGCTTGCGTATCGGCGGCGTGACCCGGCGACCGGTGCCCTGCCGCCGGATTTCGACTACGAGGCCACCCACAATGCCTACGCCGTTGCCGGGTTCGTGCGCGGGTACTGCAACCTGGAGGGGCCGGCGGCGGTGGTCAGCACGGCCTGCTCCTCCAGCGCCAAGGTGTTCGGCAGTGCGAGCCGCATGATCCAGGCCGGTCTGATCGACGCGGCGGTGGTCGGCGGCGTCGACAGCCTGTGCCTGACGACCCTTTACGGGTTCAACTCGCTCGAGCTCGTGTCACGGCGGCCCTGCCGCCCGTTTGCCGCCGAGCGCGATGGGCTCTCGATCGGGGAGGGGGCCGCCTTCGCGCTGCTGACCCGGGTCGATGACGACGCGGGCAGTGGCGGGATACTGTTCCTCGGCCTAGGGGAGTCAAGCGACGCCTACCATATGTCCTCTCCTCATCCGGAGGGTCTGGGGGCGCGCCTTGCGATGGAGCGCGCGCTGGCGAGCGCGGATCTTCAGCCGGCGGACATCGATTATCTGAACCTGCACGGCACGGCGACTCCGACCAACGACGCCGTCGAGGGGAAGGTGGTCGCCGATCTCTTTGGCCCGGATCTGCCGTGCAGCTCGACCAAGGGCGCGACCGGACACACGCTGGGCGCGGCCGGCGCCGTGGAGGCCGTCGTCTGTGCCCTGGCCCTCACCGAAGGTTTCCTGCCCGGCGGCGTGGGTACCGAGGTCTCGGACCCGGCCATCCCGCTGAATTACCTGACCGACAATCGGCCCAGCCCCCCGAACCGGGTGTTGAGCAATTCGTTCGGTTTCGGCGGCTCGAACTGCAGCCTGGTGTTGGGCCGGTCCCAATGACCGAGCGGCGCCCCGTTTTTGGACTGAGGGGGTATCTGAGGTCCGTCGGCCTGATCGGCCCGGGGCTGGATGGCTGGTCCCGAGCGGCGGCGATTGTAGCCGGCGATGCGCCCTACGTTCAGGCGCGGACGCGATACCCGCCCCCGGCTGGTCTGCCGCCGGCGGAGCGCCGGCGAACGGGCGACATCGTAAAGCTCGCGCTCGCCGCCGGGTTCGACGCCTGCGAGCAGGCGGGACAGGACCCGCGGCACCTGGCCTCGGTGTTCGCGTCCTCCGGGGGCGACGGCAAGAACTGCCACGCCATCTGCGAGGGCCTGGCCGCCGCCGATCCGGCCATATCGCCGACGCGCTTTCACAACTCGGTAAACAACGCCGCCAACGGCTACTGGTGCATCGCGACCGGGGCCATGGGGCCCGCGACGACACTCTGCGCCTACGACGGAAGCTTCGCCGCCGGCCTGCTCGAGGCCCTGGCGCAAACCATGCTGGAGCGCGGACCGGTGCTGCTGGTCGCCTACGACGCCGATTATCCCGAGCCGCTGTTCAGCGTTCGGCCGATACCGGATGGATTCGGCGTGGCCCTGCTCCTGGCGCCGGATCCAGGCCCGGGTATGATGGCCGAGCTCCGGGTCGCATTGACGGACGATGCGGAAACGACGCTGGCCGACCCGGCGCTGGAGGGCATGCGTCGTGCCATCCCCGCCGCCCGCTCGCTGCCGCTGCTCAGGACCCTGGCGAGGCGCGAGTCCGCAAGGCTGGTGCTGGAATACCTCGACGGGTCGCGGGTCTCGGTGGAGACGACGCCCTGGGCCTAGGAGACCCCGATCATTGGCCATCCTGACCAGAATCAGCACGTCGCATCCATGTGCCGCGGGAAACGGTGGATGATCAGCGCTTCCCTGGATCGCGACTGGATCATGCGCCATATTCCGCATCAGGGCGGCATGTGTCTGCTCAATCGGGTGGAGGCGTGGGACCCCCACCACGTCCGCTGCTCGGCCGTCAGCCATAGGTGCGAGGACAACCCGCTGAGAGCCAACGGCGGCTTGGCCGCGGTCCATGGCATCGAGTATGCCGCCCAGGCCATGGCGGTGCACGGCGCATTGCTCTCGGGAGAGGTCGGGGAACGCCCGCGTCTGGGTTATCTGGCGAGCGTGCGCGGCGTGGATCTGCGGGTCCCCCGGCTGGATCAGGTCGCCACCGAGCTCGTGATCACCGCGGAGCGGCTATCCGGTGACGGCGATCGCGTGCTCTATGGGTTCGGCGTCAGCGCCGAGGGGCGGGTCCTGGTGAGCGGCAGGGCCGCGGTGGTCCTGAATGCCGCTAACTGCTCCGATTCGGCGCCTGGGCCGCGATGACCGCATGAGACGCGCGCTTGTCACCGGGGGCAGCGGCGGCATCGGTGCCGCCATTTGCCGCAGACTGGCCGCCGACGGCTGTCATGTCTATGTCCACGCGAACCGCGGTCTTGGCGCGGCCCGGGCGCTTTGCGCCGAGATCGGCGCGGCCGGCGGCAGCGCGTCGGCCGTCCCGTTCGACATCACCGACGCGGCGGCCACCCTGGGCGCGCTCGAGACCCTTCTCGAGGAAGGGCCGATCCAGGTGCTGGTGAACAACGCGGGCATCCACGACGACGCGGTCTTTCCCGGCATGCGCCTGACCCAATGGCAGCGGGTTCTGGACGTGAACCTGAACGGTTTTTTCAATGTCACCCAACCCCTGACCATGCCGATGATACGCACCCGGTGGGGGAGGATCGTCAACATCACCTCCATCGCCGGGCTGGCCGGAAACCGGGGCCAGGCAAACTACGCGGCGGCCAAGGGGGCGGTCAACGCGGCGACCAGGTCGCTGTCTGTGGAACTGGCGAGCCGCGGCATCACCGTCAATGCGGTAGCCCCGGGGATCATAGCGACGGCGATGAGCGAGGGCAGCTTCGACCGGTCGGCAATCGAGCGCTTGGTGCCCATGAAGCGCGCGGGACGCCCGGACGAGGTGGCCGATCTGGTGGGGTTCCTGGCCTCGGAGCAGGCCGCGTACATCACCGGTCAGATTATCTCGATCAACGGCGGGATGCTTTGACCCCCATTTCACGGCGCGGCGATCCGATGAATCATGAGGGTTCCCGCGATCGGCGCGCCGCCAGCCAGGGAAGCCGCAGCAGGAAACCGACGAACAGGCGGGCGTGCATCCATGTGAGCAGGGCGTTGTCCCGCCAATAATTGAAATGTGAAACGCCCCCCTCTCCTGGGAGGATATAACGGACCGGGGCCGGAAGGTTCACCGGCGTCACCCCGTCCCAGCACAGTCGGACCGCCGCCTCGGGGTCGAAGTCGAATCGTCTCATCCAGCGCTGCCGGTGCATGATCCGGCGCAGCGACTCGACCGGGTAGACCCTGAACCCGAACAGGGAGTCGCCGATGCCGGCCCACAGCGTTTCCAGATTGGCCCAGAAGTTGGAAACGCGTCGGCCCTGGACCCTCAGGCGCGGTGCGCTCGAATCGAAAACGGGGACGCCCAGGATCATGCAGCGGGGCCGGCGCCGCGACTCCGCCATGAACGCCGGGATCCGTTCGACCGGGTGTTGACCGTCCGAATCCATGGTCAGCACATGGGTGTAGCCCTGCTGGTGAGCCAGATCGAGCCCCATTAGTACGGCCGCGCCCTTGCCTCGGTTTCGGGGCGAGGCAAGGACACGCACGCCGGTGTCCCGCTCGGCCATTCTCTGAAGCAGGCGGTCGGTCCCGTCCGTGCTCCCGTCGACGACCACCCAGACGGGCGCCCAGACGCGCCGGGCCGCCGTAATCAGATCACAGACTCGCGGGCCCGGGTTATAGCTCGGGATCAGAACCAGATGGGTCGCTGAGGCCTCGGGAGGCATCGGGATCGGTTCTGGTCGCGTCACTCGTCCACGTTCACGTACCGGCTGGACTCGCCCAGTATCCAGGCGACGGCGACCCCGGCGGCGAGATAGTGGTCGGTCTCGACCAGTGGGCTGTTCTGAAAGACGGCACCCTGGAGCGTGTCGTAGCGGATGAAGCATCCGACCCAGTGCCGGGAGAACCGCTTGGAGACGGCGGCCAGGAACTGGAAGCCCCCGTAGCCGCCGCGCGCCTCGTAGCTGGGGCGCGTCTCGGTAGCGTATTGCGGATCGACCGAATAGAAGTAGTCGTGGTAACCGCGGGTCCCGAAAAGAGGGCCGGCCAGCAGACCCAGGTTCAGGCCGGCGACGCCACCGATATCGCCGATGTCCAGGTTGAGCCGCGGCGAGAAGAGCCAGCCGATGGCCTCCGGTGAGCCGCTGACGGTCAGACCCATCCGCGCCGGGAGGCCCAGATCGAGCTTGAGCCGCCGATCCGGCGAGCGCCACAGGGTAATGTCCAGCGAGGGCCCGAGCTCCACGGTCGGGTCGAGATCCGGCATCCCGTTGCGCGTCTCGCTCGCGTCGCTCTTGACCGGCAGCGATGCGGTGAGGCTGGTGTTGATCTTGACCTGCGAGGTCTCGAAGAAGGTGCCCCGGACCCCGTCACGGTCGGCCTTCAGGAACGTGCCCCGGTAGATGATGTAGGGAAGCGGAAGGGCGTAGGCGCTGAAATCCTTGGCGCCCCGGTAGGACGGCGAGACGATGCCGCCGACGCCCAACCCGGCCTCCCAGACCGGCTTCTCCTCGGCCGACAGGGGCGCGCTCGCGACTGCCAGCGTCAGCGCGACGCCGGCAACGACGGTCCGTGGCGCGTTGGGATGGATCGAGCCGAATGCGATCATAGGACTTCGACGGGCACGCCCGCCGTGGCCTCGATCTCGACCAAGAGATCCCGGCGGCAGATGTCGGCCTGGAGCAGCAGGGCACCGCGAGATTGGGGCAGGGCTCGCCGCAGCTCGGCCTGAATCGATGGCGCGTGCTCGGGGCGGCGAACGTAGACCTTGCAGAACAGAGACGCGGCGGTGAACCTTGCGCCCCGGCCCTTCCTGTCGGCCTGCTTCAACACCTCTTGAACATTCTGGACGCTTTCCCGGGTCTGGGCGACCGGGTCGTCCCGGTGCAGGGTCCGGTGGCCGACGATACTGGCGGTACCGGACAGGAACAGGATGTCCTGCCCGGGGAGCGGGGCAAGCGCCGCGCGGGAGAAGGTGGGGCTGCGCGAACCGTACTGCGCCGGGTAGTCGTAGGCACTGACTTGGCGGGGGTTCTCGACCGGAACCAGCGGCTTGCGGGAGGCCAGGAAGCAGATGGTCAAGGGTTGGTCCAGTGCGCCCAGCGCGCAGGCAGCGGGGACGTTCGTCGAGACGGCACGGCCGGCGCCGATGAAGGCATCCTGCCGGCCCGCGTTGAACTGGCGGTAGCGCTCGATGCCCCGATTGCTCTCATTGATGCGGTCGAAGTAGTTCCACGCGCGCAGTAGAAACGGGTACTCGAGGCTGTCGATTGCCTGGAAAATCTCGCGGTAGGCGGCGGCCGTTGCCGACTGAAGCGGGTAGGTTCCGCCCGCGGCCGGCTCGGTCTCGGCGGCGGCCAGGGTGCCGAACAGCAGGTCCTCGGTGCGTCGAAAGCGGACCCTGCCGGAGGTTCCATCGCTGATGGGACCGGGAGCGCACCAAACCTCGCAGATGTCGCCGGAGCCGTCGAGCCGGGGCGTGTTTACATCGATCGACGGCCAGTCGCCGATGCCCGACTCACCCCGTGCCATCCCGTATCGCACATGGCCCAGCACCCGCGACCGCCATTCGTCCGACTGTTGCCGCAGGGCCGACGAAGGCAGGTAGGAAAGCGCAAGCGGGAGTTGCTCACTCATTGGCCGGCGGCGGGGGTCGGCTCATCGGCGGGTCGGATATTCAGCCTGCGCCTGTACCAGGCCTCGACGGTCCGTTTTGCGTGAAACAGTGAAAACAGATAGTAGACGCCCTTGAAGGCGAGCAGGGATCCCCAGATCGGCGTCTTGCCGTAGATGTCGCCGGCGAGCACCGAAAGCAGTGCCTCCTTCATCCGCAGCATATTACGCGGACCCATGAACAGGTCGCGCATGGTCGGGTTGGTGACCCGATAGATGAACCAGGAAAATATGCGTGGACCCCGGCGCACCTGCTTTTCGAACCGGCGCAGGGCGCTGGCCGACCGCCTCGGGTCACGCAGGCAGGTATCCACCGCCTCGGCCCCGGCAAAGGCGCTGACCATCGCGAGCATGACACCGGAGGAGAATACCGGGTCGATAAAGGCGAAGGCATCGCCCAGCAGGACATAGTTTTTCCCGTGCGTGCGGTCGCAGGCATAGGAGAAATTGCCGGTCGCTTCCACCCTGGTCACCAGCCGCGCGTCCCGTAGGCGGTCCGCCAGCGGTGGACATTGGTCGAGCGTGTCGAGGAAGAACGCCTCCAGGGGCTTGTCGCGGCTCTTCAGGTAATGAGGCCAGACGACCGCGCCGACGCTGGTCGCCCCGTCCGCGAGTGGTATGAACCAGAACCAGCCGTGGTCGAACCAGAACAGCGAGATGTTTCCCTCGTCCTCGCCGGGTAGGCGGCGTGCCCCCTCGAAATGACCGTAGACCGCGGAGCTGTTGTGCTTCGGGTTGCGGCGCTTGATCCGGAATCGGTTGCCGAGGAAGGTGTCGCGGCCGGATGCGTCGATCACGAAGCGGGCATTCCAGCTCTGTCGGCGCCCGTCATCGTGCTCGGCCCGCACGATGGCGCCGCCGTCTCCGGGCAGGAAATCGACCTCCCGGGCGCGGCAACCCTCGATCACGACCGCTCCCTTGGCGGCACTGTTTCGAATCAGGATCTCGTCGAGCTCGGAGCGCCGGACCTGATACGAATAGGGCATCGACTTGTCCCAGGCATCGGCGAAATAGAAGGTCTCGCTCCGTCCATGCCAGGGGGAGGTGAACTCCGCGCCCGGCTTGCGCATCCCGATTGCCCTGATCTCATCGGCTACGCCAAGCTCCTCAAACAACCGCAGGTTGGCCGGAAGCAATGACTCGCCGATGTGAAAGCGGGGATGGCGCGCGCGCTCCAGCAAGGTGACCCGGTGGCCCTGTCGGGCCAGAAGAGCCGACACCGTCGACCCCGCCGGTCCGCCCCCGATCACAAGCGCGTCGCACTCTTGGTTCGCCATCCGCGCAGACTCCGAATCGTGCAGCATAGGGTGGGACAGCTGGATCCCGGCCAAGGCATCGTGGTGACGGGCGAACGGATCTGCCTGGGCCCGTCTCGTGGCGCTGAGCCTGAGGGACGGTTCCGCTGAAGCAGACCGGCCAAGAGATCGCCAGTCAAAGCACCCCTTGATTGGTACGGCCAATGCTAGAGTGTTCCGCGCGTTCGCTGCAAGATACGGGAATGCCGAAGCGGACCCGGATACGCGTCGGTGTCGCGCCCCGCGTGCGATGCCGGGTTGTCCGATTGGCCATCTCAGCCACGGCAAGCCCTTCGGTGCACCTCGGACCTCTGGGTCTGAAGGCCTGTCGTGGGTACGGTGGCGGGCGGATCGATAAAGGTCAGATCGATGCGGGAGGCGGAGCACCGCGACTCGGTCCGATTGACGCGGAACCACATGGCGCGTATATTTTTGCGCTTTCGATTCCGGGGTTACGCCGACTTACGGGGTATAGCGCAGTCTGGTAGCGCGCCTGCTTTGGGAGCAGGATGTCGGGGGTTCAAATCCCTCTACCCCGACCAATCGCAGGCCAAGACGCCTATTGCGCCCGTAGCTCAGCTGGATAGAGCAACGGCCTTCTAAGCCGTGGGTCGCAGGTTCGAGTCCTGCCGGGCGTGCCAAAGTCGATGGACGATCCGCTCCAAGCGGATCAGCAGAGCCAACGCACGGACAGGGAATGCGGTCCGTGGTGGAGCAATGGCTCGGATCAGCGCCACGGAGGGCCGTGAAAACCTTTTCTACGGTGGACGTAGCTCAGTTGGTAGAGCACAGGATTGTGGCTCCTGTGGTCGTGGGTTCGATTCCCATCGTCCACCCCACCGATCGAGGGCGCGCGGGTTGACATGCGGCCGGTAGGCTGTACACTCCGCGGTCCTGAAAGTGTTCGGGCCGTTAGCTCAGCTGGTAGAGCAGTGGACTCTTAATCCATTGGTCCTAGGTTCGAATCCTAGACGGCCCACCAGTTCATGCAAAGGGTTAAGCGAAAGCTTAGCCTTTTGTTTTTTGCGCACCCTCTCGGGACACTGGCAAGACTGTGTACGTCCAGTGTGGGCGCTACCCGATCGACCACGGGGCTTTACGCGCTGTGCGCCCGGGCTGGTTGCGCCCGACTGGCCCAAGCGATGGTCTCTGCCCGCGCGGCTCGTCACCGCCGCGGCCGCGGCTTATACTGGCGCGCCCGTCCATCCCCGTCGAACACGCCCATGTCAGCCCTGTCGACCAAGCCCATACCCGTTGCCGAGCGTCTGATCCTGGCCCTGGACGTACCCGGCCACGACGCGGCCAAGGCCCTCGTGCAGGAGCTGGGCGAGGCCGTGCACTTCTACAAGCTGGGCCTGGAGCTGTTCATGTCCGGCGGCTACTTCGAGCTGGTCGACTGGCTGCTCGGGCAGGGTAAACGGGTATTCTGCGATCTGAAGTTCTTCGATGTGCCCGAGACGGTCGGGCGGGCCGTTCGTCAGCTGAAGGACAGGGGTGTGGACTTCGCGACCGTGCACGGCAACGACACCATGTTGGAGGCCGCGGCGCGCGAGAAGAACGGTCTCAAGATCCTCGCGGTCACGGTGCTGACCAGTCTGGATCGCACGGACCTGGAGTCGCTCGGCTTCCAGTGCGACGTGGAGGAACTGGTGCTGGCGCGCGCACGTAAGGCGCTGAAGCTGGGTTGCGACGGGGTGATCTCGTCCGGCCTGGAGGCGGCGCGGCTGCGCGCGGACTTGGGCGAGCAGTTCCTGATCGTCTCTCCCGGTATCCGCCCGGTCGACAACCGCCCCGAGGACGACCAGAAGCGCGTGGTCACCGTGGAGCAGGCGTTTCGCAACGGCGCCGACCACATCGTAATCGGACGCCCCATCCTGAACGCCCCGGATCGCCGCGCCGCGGCCCTCGCCGTCCAGGCCCGCATCGCGGCCCTATTCGCGCAGTAGGCGCCGGCTGCTGGCCGGCCTCACCCAAAGCTCGGCCCGTCGTTATTCGTCCAGACCAAACGTCTGCCAACCGGCGGCCGGAGGCAGGCGTTCCCCGGCCACGGCGGCGATGTAACCGTCCTCTGGGATGAAGTGACGGACCTCCGGTCTGGTGCTGTCCGGCGATCGGGGCCTGAACAGGCCTCGTCCGTCGGCCTTGGCGTCGGCCTCCAGCGCCGTCCAGGCCCGATAAAATTGTTCCAGGCGATCCGGTTCCGACGCCGCCGCGAGCGCCCGGCGTTGCTCCGGTTCGAACATGCGCCCGGCGATCGCTTCGATGTCCCGACCCGGGCGGATCCGCTCGCAGTCGATCCCGATAGCGGCGCCGAGCGCGACTCCCACCAGGGCCAGGTCGCCCGTGGTGGTCAGGTTGAATCCGATCGGCGCCCGATCGGCCGGTAGCTGGGGCTTTCCGGCCTCGCCGTGCTGGAAGCGAATGTCCTTGGGCTCGCAGGCCAGGTAGAAGGCGAGTATCCGCCGCAATCCCGCCTGCGCGCGGACGTAGCGCTCGCGGTAGGCCCCGTGCCGCATGCCCTCGGCGCGGCGGCGCTGGCGCGCTTCGAGCAGTGCCAGGCACCGGTTCTGGTTAGCGCCGCGATCGTCGGTGCGAATGCGCCACAGGTGCAGCGCACCGGATTCCAGTTGCGGGGCGGCGATGCAGGGATGCCAGTGAATTCGCGAGGTCATGACGACGGGCGCTGGTTCATCACCGACGGCGATGGGGGCGGGCGCAATAGGGATTCAGTCGATCCCGCCGGGGTTTCCATGCTAACCCACTCGCGCCCCGTTCGGGCGGCCCGGGGGTTCGCGAGACGCCGAAGCCGGTTTGGTACGGGAGGTCCTGTTCCGATTTACCCATCACCGATGGATTTTTCGCCGCGATGCTCGCCTCTCGCACCCGATAGCGGCGTCGCGACCCCTATCAATAGGCCTCGCAATTCCTCGTCGTCGCGCCTCGCTCTTGGGCACGATCGACGCACCTCGCTTACCGCAAAAGCCATAGGCGACGGGTATAATCGCACGCTTCCCCAACCCCCGGAGGCGAGCGTGGAGTCCGCAGATCATCCGCTTGTAGAGGCGCGACTCGAGGCGATTTGCCAGAAGGGTTGCCGTACCGTGCAGCTGGATATCGCGCGGATCGAGCAGGGCGAAGACCTCCCGGAGACCCGGGGGCTTACGGCGGAGGAACGCCGCGTGCTGCTGGCCGAGCTCAAGCAGATCATGGCGGTCTACGGCGACAGTTGCCCGCTGAGCTGATCGCCTCGCGCACCCGATCCATCCCGCTCGATGCCCCGCCGCGGCCGCGCCTGGGGCTTCGATCCCACCTGAATTCCAAGGACCCGAATGATCACGATCACCGAAACCATCAGCCAGGAGCTTTCGGCCCGCGCGGCCCAGGTGGAGGCGGCCATTCGGCTGCTCGACGAGGGGGCGACCGTGCCCTTCATCGCCCGCTACCGCAAGGAGGCCACCGGGGGGCTCGACGATACGCAGCTTCGGCACCTCGAGGAGCGGCTCGGGTATCTGCGCGAGCTTCACGAGCGGCGCGAAACCGTCCTGCGCAGTGTCGAGGAGCAGGGCAAGCTGAACGACTGCCCTGCGGGCCGAGATCGAAGGCGCGGACACCAAGCAGCGACTCGAGGACCTGTATCTGCCATTCAAGCCCAAACGGCGGACCAAGGCGCAGATCGCCCGCGAGGCGGGGCTGGAGCCGCTGGCCGAGGCGCTGCTGGGCGACCCGGCGCAGACACCCGAAACGGTTGCGGCCGGCTACGTCGACGCGGGCAGGGGGATCGGCGACACCGGTGCGGCCCTGGAGGGTGCCCGTCAGATCCTGATGGAGCGCTTCGCCGAGGATCCGGCGCTCGCCGGACGGCTCCGCGATCACCTCTGGGAGCAAGGGATACTCGTCTCGCGGGTCATCGAGGGCAAGGAGCGGGAGGGCAACAAGTTCTCCGACTACTTCGACTATCGGGAGCCGATCGGGCGCATCCCGTCTCACCGCGCGCTGGCCCTGTTCCGCGGGCGCAACCAGGGCGTTCTGGCGTTGGAGCTGCTCGCCGGAGACGGCGAGGATCCGGAGGCCGTCTGCCGGGGCATGGTCGCGGCCCGGTTTGGCGTGCGCCACCAGGGACGACCCGCGGACGACTGGCTCGCGGAGACGGTGCGCAAGGCCTGGCGGGTCAAGCTGCTGACTCGCCTGGAGCTGGACCTCAAGGGCCGTCTGATGGAGGCCGCCGAGGAGGAGGCCATCCGCGTCTTCGCCCTCAACCTGAAGGCCCTGCTGCTGGCCGCCCCGGGTGGCCGGCTGCCGACACTCGGTCTGGATCCGGGGCTCCGCACCGGGGTCAAGGTGGCGGTGGTCGACTCGACCGGCCGGGTGGCGGCCACCGATACCATCTACCCGCACCCGCCGCGCAATCAATGGGACGCCTCTATCGCGCGCCTCGCCGCGCTCGCCCGTGAGCACGGGGTGCGGCTCATCAGCATCGGCAATGGAACCGCGTCGCGCGAGACCGACCGGCTCGCCAGGGACCTGATCCGCCTGCATCCGACGCTCGGTCTGCGCTCGCTGGTGGTCAGCGAGGCGGGCGCCTCGGTCTACTCCGCCTCCGAGCTCGCTTCCAAGGAGCTGCCTGAGCTCGACGTCTCGCTGCGCGGGGCCGTCTCGATCGCGCGCCGGCTGCAGGACCCGTTGGCCGAGCTGGTCAAGATCGAGCCCAAGGCCATCGGCGTCGGCCAGTACCAGCATGACGTCAACCAGACCCGGCTCGCCCGCACCCTGGAGGCGGTGGTCGAGGACTGCGTGAACGCCGTCGGCGTGGACCTCAATACCGCGTCAGTGCCGCTTCTGGCCCAGGTTTCTGGACTGAACCGGGGGCTGGCCGACAACATCGTCCAGTTCCGGGAGACGAACGGAGCCTTCTCGGACCGCAAGGGGCTGATGGCCGTGCCCCGATTCGGCGACAAGGCCTTCCAGCAGAGCGCCGGTTTTCTGCGCATCCCTGACGGCCGCGAACCCCTGGACGCCTCCGCCGTGCACCCGGAGGCCTACCCGGTGGTCCGGCGCATCGTCGAGCGAACCGGAAAGGCTGTCGGGGAGCTGATCGGCGACAGCGCCTCTCTGCGCCGGCTCGATCCCGCCGAATTTACCGACGAGCGGTTCGGACTGCCGACCGTCAGGGACATCCTGGCGGAGCTCGAAAAGCCCGGAAGAGACCCGCGCCCGGAGTTCCGGACCGCGGCGCTCAAGGACGGGGTCGAGACCCTCGCCGACCTCAAGCCCGGGATGGTCCTGGAGGGAACGGTCACCAACGTCACCAACTTCGGGGCCTTCGTCGACATCGGCGTCCACCAGGACGGGCTGGTGCATATCTCCATGCTTGCCGACCGTTTCGTGAAGGACCCGCACCAGGTGGTCAAGTCGGGCGACCTGGTCCGCGTCAAGGTCCTCGAGGTCGATCTCGAGCGCAAGCGGGTGGCGCTGACCATGCGGCTCGCCGACGCCCCGGAACGCCGGGCTGCGCCCGCGGATCGGCCCCCGCCGCCGAGACCGCAGAACCCGCAGCGCCCCGGACACCCGCGCGGCGAGCGCCAAAGGTCCGTCGAGCCATCGGCGCCACCTGCCGGCGGAGCGCTGGCGGCCGCATTCGAGAAGGCCCGCAAGCGTTGACGGGCGCCCTGGCGCCAACGGCGGCGCATGAGGCGCGCACAGGGTGTTGCTGGGACTCCTCGGACGCCCAGACGGGAGCAGGTCGCCCGGTATGCCGTCCGATAACCGCTAGCTAGGATAAGAGCCTCTCCGAGGAAGCCTGTGCTCGTGTGATCATGCCCAAGTTCGCCGGCTCGAGCCGTCCCGCCTTTCGTACCACGGGCGTCACCAAGGTCTACGGGACCGGGCCCTCGGCGGTTCATGCCCTGCGCGGGGTCGATCTGGAGCTTCCGAGCGGCGAATTGGTGGTCCTGCTGGGCGCGTCGGGGAGCGGAAAGTCGACGCTGCTGAACATCCTCGGCGGGCTCGACCGGGCGAGCGACGGCCGGGTGCTGTTCTTCGACGATGATCTGACGGCGATGAGCGACGGCGAGCTGACCCGGTATCGCCGCCACCACGTAGGCTTCGTCTTTCAGTTCTACAACCTCATGCCCAGCCTGACGGCCCACGAGAACGTCGAGCTGGTCACCGAGATCGCCGACGATCCGATGGACCCCGCCGAGGCGCTTGCCCTGGTCGGCCTGGAGGGGCGGTTGGAGCATTTCCCGGCCCAGATGTCCGGCGGCGAGCAGCAGCGGGTGGCTATCGCCCGGGCCATCGCCAAGCGGCCGACGGTGCTTTTCTGCGACGAGCCCACCGGTTCACTGGACAGCACCACGGGCCGCGCCGTCCTGCGGGTGCTGCAGAACGTGAACGAGGAGCTCGGCGCCACGGTCCTGATCATCACCCACGCGGCCGCCACCGCGGCCATGGCCGATCGCGTCATCCATTTCTCGGACGGGCACATCCGCGAGGTGACGGTCAACGAGACCAAGGTCTCGGCCGAGGAGATCTCCTGGTGATCCCCAGGGACTGGACTACGGGGCTGAGCCCGCTGGACCGCAAGCTCCTGCGCGATCTGTGGCGCGTAAAGGGGCAGGCCGTCGCCATCGCCGTGGTGATCGCGCTCGGCGTGATGATGCTGGTGATGATGGACGGGTTGGTGAGCTCGCTGGAAGAGACCAGGCGCGCCTACTACGAGCGCTATCGACTGGCCGACGTCTTCGCCCCGGTCAAGCGGGCACCCAAGCACGTGCTCGACGCCATCGCCCGGCTGCCGGGGGTCGCGACCGTGGAGGGCCGGGTGGTGGGCGGCGCGCTGATCGACCTGCCGGGGGTCGCGGTGCCGGTGCGGGCCCAGGCCGTGTCCCTGCCCGATCACGGGCCGCCGCGACTCAACGACATTTTTCTCTCCGAGGGCCGGCGCATCGACCCGGCGCGCGAGGATGAGATCCTGCTGTTGGCCGGTTTCGCCGCGGCCCACGATCTCGCGCCGGGGGATACGCTGTCGGCAACCATGAACGGGGCGCGGCGGAAGCTGCGGATCGCCGGACTCGCCCAGGCGCCGGAGTTTCTATACGCGGCCGCCCCCGGCGAGCTGGTCCCGGACGACGCCCGTTTTTCCGTGATCTGGATGAGCGAGCGGTCCCTGGCCGCCGCCTTCGATCTGGACGGCGCCTTCAACGAGGCACTGGTGTCCCTGTCGCGCGGGGCGCGGCTCCCGGCGGTTCTGGATCGCCTCGACCGGATGCTCGAGCCCTACGGCGGCGTCGGGGCCTACGGGCTGGAGGATCAGTTCTCCAACCGTTTCATCGTCGAGGAGATCAAGGGCCTGGAGGTCTCGAGCCGCGGGGTGCCGCCGATCTTCCTCGCCGTCGCCGCCTTCCTGCTCTACATCGTCGTCTCGCGCATGGTCCAGGCGGAGCGGGAGCAGATCGGCCTGCTCAAGGCCTTCGGTTACTCCAGCGGCGAGGTGGGCGCGCACTACCTCAAGTTCATCCTGGTGATCGCCGCGGGCGGCGCCCTGACGGGCTGCCTGATGGGCGTGCTGGCCGGCCGCGGCATGACCGGCGTCTATCAGGCCTATTACAAGTTTCCGTTCCTGGTCTTCCAGGTCGATCCCCAGGCGTTCGTCATCGGCTTCGCCGTCACCGTGCTGGTCGCCTCGGCGGGGGGGCTGCTGGTCCTGCGCGAGGTCTTCCGGCTCGTCCCGGCGGCGGCCATGCGACCCCCGGCGCCCGCGGACTACAGCCGCTCCGCCCGGCTCGGCCGGGGGCTCAAGGCGCTGCTCGACCAACCGAGCCGCATGCTGGTGCGGCGCCTGATCCGCCAGCCCGGGCGCGCGGGGGCGGCGGCGCTCGGGATCGGTTCCGGCATGGCCCTCTCGGTGGCGATGCTTGGGGTCATGAGCGGCTTCGACCTGACCATGGACCTCAACTTCGGCGTCATCGACCGCAGCGATGTCACGGTGACCCTTGTCGAGCCCCTGTCGGACAAGACGATCCATGAGCTGCAGCGCATGGACGGCGTGATCGAGGTCGAGCCCTTTCGCACCGTGCCCGCGTTGCTGCGAAACGGGCTTTACACCTATCGCGGCGCCATCAACGGCCTGGTCGCCGAGCCCCGTCTGAACCGCGCCGTCGATGACCGGATGGAGCCGATCCTCCTGCGCGAGGACGGCGTCATCCTGGCCGAGCCGCTGGCGGAGATCCTGCACATCCGACCCGGTCAGCGGTTGACCGTCGAGGTCCGCGAGGGCCGCCGGCCGGTGCTCGATCTGCCCGTGGTCGGCGTGGCGACCACGCTGCTCGGCTCGCCGGCCTATCTGGAGCTCGGGGCCCTGAACCGAGCACTGAAGGAGCCGAACCGGGTCTCCGGGGCCTATCTGCGAATCGACAGCGCCCGCGGAGAGGCCATCTATCGCGCCCTCAAGGGCATGCCCGCGGTGGCCGGGGTAAGCCTGCGCAGCGAGGCGCGCGCGGCCTTCCAGAAGGTCATGGACACCGGTGCCGGGGCGATCCGATATGTCATGGCGGCCATGGCCGCCATCATCACCTTCGGCATCGTCTACAACAGCGCGCGCATCGCCTTCGCCGAGCGGGCACGGGATCTGGCGAGCCTGCGCGTGATCGGCTTCAGCCGGGGCGAGGCCGCCTTCGTGCTGCTCGGCGAGCTGGCGGTCATCACCCTGCTCGCGCTGCCGGCGGGCGCCGCCCTTGGCTACTGGCTCTCGCTGGCCATGTCGCGGGCGTTCAGCACCGATCTCTACCAGATACCGGCCGTGGTGCTGCCGGAGAGTTACGGCATCGGCGCGCTGGCGGTGCTCGTAGCGGCCGGGGTCTCCGGCTGGATGGTCAAGCGCGACATCGACCGCATCGATCTGGTGTCGGCGCTCAAGATTCGGGAGTGAGGGGCATGGCGGCACGCCGACGATCGCGCATCTGGATGACGTTGGGGGCCGGGCTCCTGCTGGCCGCGGTGCTCGGCTATGCCTTCTGGCCGACCCCCATCATGGTCGACCTGGGCGAAGCCGTGCGCGCGCCCATGGTGGTGACCATCGACGAGGAGGCCAGGACCCGGGTGCGCGACGCCTATGTGGTCTCGGCGCCCATCGCGGGACGCCTGCTGCGGGTCGACGTGGAGCCGGGCGATTCCGTGGAGGGTGGGGAGACGACCATCGCTCGTATGCTTCCGCTCAACCCCTCGGCGCTCGACATCCGCACCCGCGAGCAGGCGCTGGCCTCGGTCAAGGTGGCCGAGGCGGCCCTGCGCGTGGCGCGCGCCGACCTCAACAAGGCGATGGCCGACCAGGAGCTCGCCGAGCATGATCTGGAGCGCTCGCGTACGCTGCGCAAGAGCGGCACCGTCTCGCAAGCCGCGCTCGATCAGGCTCAGAGAGAGGCGCGAGCCGCCGGCGCGGCGCTCGACATGGCCAAGGCGGCGATCGCCATGCGCGAGGCCGACTTGGCCAATGCCCGGGCGCGCCTCATCAGCTTCGGTGACGGTGCCGCGCGGGTTGCCAGTGCGCCTACAAGCGACGACGCCATTCCGCTCACCGCGCCGGTGTCGGGGCGCATCCTGCAGGTGATGCAGAGGAGCGAGACCACGCTGGCCGCCGGCACGCCGATCCTGGAGATCGGCGATATCGCCAACGATCTGGAGATCGTGGCCGAGCTGCTATCCACTGACGCGGTCCAGGTCGAGGCTGGGGACCGGGTCATCATCGAGAACTGGGGCGGACCCTACCCCCTGGGCGGTACGGTCGAGCGCGTGGAACCCTGGGGGTTCACCAAGTTCTCCGCGCTCGGCGTCGAGGAGCAGCGGGTCAATACCATCATCCACTTCGCCGACCCGCTTGAGCGGCGCGCGAGCCTCGGTCACGGCTTCAGGGTCGAGACCCGGATCGTGGTCTGGGAGTCCGAGGACGCCTTGACCGTGCCATCCAGCGCGCTCTTTCGCCAATCTTCGGGAGGTGAGGAGGGCGGCGGAGGCGGATGGGCGGTGTTCTCCGTCGCGGGCGGACAGGCGCACCTGACCCCGGTGGAAGTAGGACGCAACAACGGTGTCCAGGCGCAGATCCTGAGCGGATTGGAGACCGGCGACACCATCGTCCTCTATCCCGGCCCCGGCCTGACCGATGGGGCGCGGGTAAAGCGGCGTAAGCTCGGCTAGGCGGTATCGCACCTAGC
>CAVPOY010000022.1:0-7402 GCA_963707135.1 uncultured Gammaproteobacteria bacterium
TGGAGGAGATCATGGACCTTGAGGTCGGACTGATGCCTGTCGACGTCGAGAATAGGCGGTCGTGGCCGGAGGCGGCCGACGTGACCGGTGAGAAGCGCCCGCCGCTGTTCGAACACCCGCTGCATGTCGGAAAGCCCAATATCGGCGACCGGGAACAGTTCCTGGCCCGAGTCGGGCGAATGTTCGATGAGGCGTGGCTGACCAATGACGGTCCGCTGGTCCGTGAGCTGGAGGGTCGCTTGGCGACGTTTATCGGCGTGCGCCACTGCATCGCCACCTGCAACGGCACCGTCGCCCTGGAGCTCGCGATTCGCGCCCTCGGGCTCTCCGGGGAGGTCATCCTGCCGTCGCTGACCTTCGTGGCCACGGCCCACGCGCTACGCTGGCAGGAGATCACGCCGGTCTTCTGCGATATCGATCCCCAGACCTGTTGCATCTCGCCCGCCGGGGTGGAGGAGCTGATCACGCCGCGGACCACGGGGATCATCGGCGTGCATCTCTACGGGCGGCCCTGCGATGTCGACGGTTTGCGGGAGCTGGCGGACGCACGCGACCTGCGGCTGATGTTCGATGCGGCCCACGCCTTCGGCTGTGCCCACGCGGGGCGGATGCTCGGCGGATTTGGCGCGTGCGAGGTGTTCAGCTTTCATGCGACCAAGGTCCTCAACTGCTTCGAGGGCGGCGCGATCTCGACCAACGACGATGCCCTGGCCGAACGGCTCAGGTTCATGCGCAACTTCGGTTTCGCCGGTGAGGACCGCGTTTTTTCGGTCGGGACCAACGGCAAGATGACCGAGGTGTCGGCGGCGATGGGCCTGACCAATCTCGAAAGCCTGGACGCGTTCGTCGGCCGGAATCGGCTCAATTGGAACGCCTATCGGGAGGGACTCGCCCGGATCCCCGGAATCCGCCTGCGACGCTGCGGCGGTTCCGAGCGCGGCAATTTCCAGTACGTGATCATCGAAGTGGACGCGGAGCGTTTCGGCATGACGCGCGACGTCCTTCAGGAGCGGCTCAAGTCCCAGAACGTGCTGGCCCGCCGCTATTTCTACCCCGGCTGCCATCGCCTGGAGCCCTATCGCTCCGAGGACCCCGAGGCGTGGCGCCGGCTGCGCCACACCGAGGCCTTCTGCGAGCGCGTGTTGGCCTTGCCCACCGGGACCCAGCTGGGGCCGCTGGACATTGGGCGGATCTGCGCCTACATCGCCGGCCTGCATGCCGGCGCGCGGCCGACGGCGTGACCGGGGTGCCCTTGGGTGATGTTCTGCTGATCGGTGCCGGCGGTCACGCCCGCGCCGTCGCGGACGTGATTGCCGCCGAGGGCCGGCTGCGTGTCGCCGGTCTCGTCGATTCCACGAGGGCGCGGGGCGAGGTCTGCTTCGGGCACCCGGTGCTCGGCGGTGAGGACGATGTCCCGGACATCCTGGACGACCTCGGTGTCCGCGATCTGGTGGTCGCCATCGGGGACAACTTCCAGCGCCAGGCCATGGCCGCACGCTTGGAGGCGAGGGTTCCCGGGCTGCGTCTCGTGAGCTGCCGACACCCATCGGCCCTGGTGGGCTCGGACGTAGAGATCGGGGCCGGTACCCTTATCATGCCCGGGGTGGTCATCGTCAGCGGCTGCCGCATCGGCCCGGGTTGTCTGTTGAACACCGGCTCCACCATAGACCATGAGGGTACCATGGGACCCTGGTCGAGCCTGGCCCCGGGCGCCGTGCTCGGCGGTCGGGTAAGGTTGGGGGAACGGGCGTCGGTCGGCCTGGGGGCGCGTGTGATACATGGCCTGAGCATCGGGGACGACACGGTGATCGGCGCCGGAGCGGTCGTCGTGCGTGACATCGCCGCGAACTGGCTGGCCTTCGGCGTGCCTTGTCGCCCGATTCGTGTTCGGGCGGCGGACGAACCCTATCTCTGAGGTGCATGCGATCTTGGCGGAAGTCGTCGAGGGCCTCGTCTCCACCATCATCCCGGTGTACAACCGGGAGCGGATGGTGCTTGCCGCCCTGGACAGTGTGCTGGGACAGACCCACCGCCCCATCGAGATCCTGCTGGTAGATGACGGATCGACCGATGAAACCCCGGCTGTGCTCGATCAGTTGGAACGCGATCATCCAAGGGTGGTCCGGGTCGTCCATCAGCGCAACGCCGGCCCCGGTCTTGCTCGCGAGACCGGCAGGCGCCTGGCGCGGGGTGAGTTCATCCAGTATCTGGACAGCGATGATTACCTGCTTCCCGAGAAGTTCGAGGTCCAGGTGCGGGCGCTGCGGGAGCGTCCCGAGTGCGGTATCGCCTACGGCGTCACCCGCCTCGTCGACCAGGACGGCGAGACGCTGAAGGAGCCCAGCAAAGCCACCGGGGAGCGACACGAGTACCTGTTCCCGGCCCTGCTGGTCGACCGCTGGTGGCATACGAGCACGCCGCTGTATCGGCGCAGTCTCTGTGACGTCGCGGGGCCCTGGCCGAAACGGCGTCCGGAGGACTGGGATGTCGAGGCCCGCATGGGCGCTCGGCGTGCCCGCCTTGCCTATTGCGATCGCACGGTTTCCTGTCACCGCGACCACCCGAGCGCGAATCGGGTGACGCGCGGAAAGGCGGCCAGCTACCTGCGCGACGAGGCCTGGTTTCTGCCCCGCCTATACGATTGCGCCCTGACCGCGGGCGTCGCGCCGGACAGTGCCGAGATGCGCCACTTCAGCCGCTGGGCGTTCATGCGGGCGCGCCATCTGGGCGCGATGGGGGAGTCCGACACGGCTTGGCGGCTGCTCGCGCTCGCCCGGCGCAGCGCCGTCATCCCGGATCCCGACATGCGGGCCGTCGGCCTTGCGGCGAAGGCGCTCGGGTGGCGGCTGACGGGGGGGCTGTGCGGCCTCCGGGACCGGCTTCGACGGGCGCCGGTAGCCGCTGTCAGTCCGGACCGAGGCATCGCGGCGTGACCGGGTCCCTGAACGAACCCGAGTGGATTAGCGCGGCAGAGCTCGACGCGATCCCGGGCGTCGAGATCGGCGACCCGGCGCTCGACCGGGAGCCCCTGGTCAGCGTCCTGATGATCACGCGCGACCAGGATCCCTATCTGGCGCAGGCGATCGAGAGTGTGCTGGCACAGCGAGCCGCTTTCGGTTACGAGGTCATTATCGGGGAGGACGGATCCCAGGACCGGACGCGCGAGATCTGCGAGCGGTACCGGCGGGAGAATCCCGAACGGGTGCGGCTCGTCGTCTCGGACCGGAGCGTCGGCATGCACCGCAACCTCGCCCGGGTCTGGCGGCGCGCGCGAGGTCGATATATCGCGATCTGCGAGGGCGATGACTATTGGACCGATCCGGCAAAGATTGCCAAACAGGCCGCCTGGATGGAGGCGAGGCCGGGTTACACCCTGTGCGGGGCCTTCACCGACAAGATACGGTTGAGGGACAATGGCACTTGGCAACACTGCGGCAGCGTTCGTCCCACGGTCCTGAAGGATACTTACGGCATCGAGGACCTGATCCCGAGCTACGGTTTCCATACCTCCAGCGTGATGATCCGCAAGGATGCGATCCGCTTTCCGCGCTGGCTCTGGAACGTCTACTGTGCGGACCGCCCACTCTATCTGCTCTGCGCGGCGGCGGGGGCGGTCGGTCTCCTTGCGGAGACCATGTCGGTCTACCGCCTGCACGGCGAGGGCGTCTGGGCGCCGATCCCGTACCTGGAGAAGGCGAGCAAGGGGATGGAGCTTTTCGAGGTCCTGGACTCGCACTTCGGGCATGCATATCACCGCCTGATTGAAGACACCCTCGGAAATATTCTCTGGTCCTATTCGGCCGAGGCCCTGGAGGCCGGGGAGTATCGGGTTGCAAGGAGACTCTTCTGGTTGGCACTCGGCCGTCGCGTCGGCTCGCGCAAGTGGCCGCCGATGCGAACCAGCCTGGGGATGCTTCTTCGGCTCTATGCCCCGAGTGCTTACGAGGCGATGCGCAAGTCGGGACTATTCGCGACTTGACGCTCGGAGCGTGGCTCATGTTGCCGCGCCCGAAATTGACCAAGGGTGCGGTTCTTTCAAAAGGTTGCCGCGCGCTACGCGATCCCAATGGTTGAACCGTTGGTGGTTTCAATGCGCGAGCATCCAGCATTGCAGGGGTTGCGGACGTCCGACGTTCAGGGTTCCTATATTTTTTCTCGAGCTGGACGAGACCTCGGGGATTCGCGAACGATGTTCAAATCGCTGGTAAAAAATGCATTCCGCCGCGCAGGGTTCGATGTTCGCCGTATTGACCCGAATGCGTGGAAGCACGCTTGCCTACCAACACCGGATGTATTCTTGCGCTACGACGAGATTCGGTCGTTTCGCCACGTCTTGGACGTCGGCGCGAACGTTGGGCAGACAGCCCGGTCGTTCGCACGCTGGGTTCCAGGTGCCATTATCCACAGCCTGGAGCCGTTTAGCTCAGCCTTCGAGCAATTGCAGCACTATACCGGTGCCCTGGAGAATGTCAGGGCGTATCGGACTGCACTTGGCGAAGTATCCGGACGGCGAGCACCCGCTGCATGTCAATAGTGACAGTGTCACCAACACGCCTGCTGCCGGCATCGCCGGGGATCGGCGGCCTGCTCGACAGCGACGTCTGCTCAAATCTTGGCATGGAACGCGTCCCGACCAGGAGATTGACGACCTTCTGCCGGGAGAATGGAATTGCCCAGATCGATTTACTCAAGATCGATGCTCAGGGATTCGAGAGCAGGATTCTCAATGGTGCCGGTGATTGGTTGAATCCGACGACAGTTCGTCTGGTATTTCTCGAGGTCATCTTTATCGACCATTACCAGGGCCAGGCAACCTTCGACGATATCTACGGCACGCTTGGTCGGGCCGGCTACAAGCTTTACGGGCGCTATCAGGTCTCGGCCAGGGCGGATGTGGGGTATCTGTGGGCCGATGCGTTGTTTGTGCCAAACGCCGATGAACCCGTTGATGGTTAGTTACAGGTCCGTTGCGCGCCGATTGCTTGGCCAGCAGACGCTGGGTTTCATCGACTATTTTCGTTATCCCGAGCGGCGAGAGAGCTGGGGGTGGCCCTTTTAACGGGCAGCTCTGCCGACTCGAATGCATAGGGGCAATCTTCGGCGGCTGCCGGCCGCGCGCAATCGTCGAGACGGGCACGTTTCGCGGAACCACCACGGCATGGATGGCGGCCAACCTCGGTGTACCCGTCTTCACCGTGGAGAGCGACAGGCGAACCTATGGTTTTGCGACGGCGCGATTGAGAAGGCACCGCGGCGTCACGTTGGAATTCGGCGATAGCAGGCGGTTCTTGCGGGAGCTGATCGGAAACGCGGGATTGCCGCGTGCCCGGGTATTCTTTTACCTCGACGCGCACTGGGGCGAAGATCTGCCGCTGGTGAGCGAACTGGAGATCATCTGTCTAGGGGCGCCCGAGGCGCTCATTATGATCGACGATTTTCAGGTCCCCGGAGACAGCGGTTACGGCTTTGACGACTTCGGTCCCGGGCGCGTTCTGACCGATGAGTTGATCGATCCGATCGTCGAGCGCTTTGGGTTGACGCAATACTACCCGGCGATCCCATCGGCGGAAGAAACGGGTGCGAGGCGGGGCTTTAGGTTGCTCGTAAACGATCCCGCGACGGCGTCGATATTGGACCGCCTAGCCTGTTTGACGAGACGCTCCGGGTAGGACGCGGATCGATGTCCGGAATCTTGCACATCGAGCCCCGTAACGGATTGTGTAACCGCATGCGCGTGCTCGATTCCGCCTATGCTTTGGCGCATGTGGTGGATACTCCGGTCGTGGTCCATTGGGTCGTCGGCGCCGGATTGAGCTGCACGTTCGAACAGCTCTTCGAGAAGCCCGCCTGCGTCCACAGGGTGTTCAATTGGTCTGCGATAGGCAGAGGGGACAGGATATCTCGGGCCCTACTGCGGTGCTGGCATGCGTCACGCGGTCTGCGATTTTTCTCCGAGGATGCAGTTGATCGGTTATGCGACAGCGACACGGAATGGGCGCGCAGAATCGGCAGGGCCGGTGCTTACGTTTCAACCTGCGAGCGCTTTTTTGGTGGGCCCGCCCGCCTCGGTTGGTTCACGCCCGTGCCCGGCATTCTGGATCGGGTAGATGAAGCCGACAGGGAATACCACTTGGCGGGGTGCGTCGGTGTGCACATTCGACGCGCTGACCATACGCTGTCCAAGCGCGACAGCCCGACCTCGGCTTTCGCCCGAGCGATGGAGCGTCAGATTGCGTTGCGACCAGACGTGCGATTTTTCGTCGCATCGGACGACCCGACCGAGGAAGTGCGCATGCGTCACCTATTTAACGACCGTGTGGTCGTTCGGGAGAAGCGCTCGGTCGACCGGACTCGGCCCGAGGCGGCCGAGGACGCCTTGGTGGACCTACTCTGCTTGTCTAGAACACGGGCTATTCTCGGCAGCTATTGGAGCTCCTTCAGTATCACCGCCGCGGAGTTGGGTGGACTGTCGCTGAACATCATCAGAGAAGATGCGTGATCCAGCGCGGACGCGGTTGTTGCCCCGTCAATCGGGTTCCCTCGAGATGCCTACGCGGTCCAACTGTGCTGTGACCGATGCCCAGCGGGGCTTGGGGCCGGTACCTGGTGCCTGATGTCTCCGTCGTCGTGGGTGTTCGCAACGGCGGCGCCGCGCTGTCCGCAACGCTCGAAAGCGTGCTCAGTCAGGAGGGGGTCGCGATCGAGCTGATTGCGGTGGACGACGGATCGGAGGACCAGACCGCGAAGACACTCGACCGTTACGCGGCCCGGGACCCGCGAGTGCGGGTCCTGCACCGGCCGCACGCGGGACTCACCGAGGCGCTGATCGCGGGTTGCCTAGCCGCCGAGAGTGAATACATCGCGCGTCAGGATGTGGGCGATGTCTCGCTGCCGGGGCGGCTCGAGGCGCAGTTACGCCTGTTGCGCGGCAGGCCGGGGGCGGTGATGGTCTCCTGTGCGACCCGCTACCTCGGTCCAAGGGGGGAGTTGCTCTATGAGTCGCGCCAGCAGGATGCAGACCTGGAGGCGGGTCTCGATCGGCTGACCGTGGACCGCATCCGCGGGCCCTCCCATCACGGAAGCGTGCTCTTTCGCCGCGACGCCTATCGGGAGGTCGGCGGGTACCGGGCGCAGTTTCGCTTCGCCCAGGATCTCGACCTGTGGCTGCGGCTGCGAGAGGTGGGCGGCTGCCTGGCGAGTCCCGATCTCGGCTATCAGGCGACCTGGTCCCCGGGCAGCATCAGCAGCCGGCACGGCGCCGCTCAGCGGCGCCTGTGCGGCCTGGCCATCGACGCCGCCAAGCGACGGCGTCGCGGCGAGGATGAGGCCCCGGTGCTGGCTCGCGCGCGGCGCGAGAGCGAGCGCCGAAGCGCGTGGCCGCAGGTCGAGCGGCTGGTGCGGG
>CAVPOY010000023.1:0-164734 GCA_963707135.1 uncultured Gammaproteobacteria bacterium
ACTTTCTTTAAATCAGCCGCATCAATGCGGCTGATTTGTCGCCGGCGCCAGCCGCGGCAACACACAAGCCTGCCGCCGTCGCTTGGTGCCCGCGCGTTTACCCCAGCCCAGCTTTCTGCCTCGCGTCGGCTCGGCCGAAAACCCGCATCCGGAAAAGTAGGGCGAACCCGACCGCAAAACGGGGGGCTACCCTACTGGCGCAAGCCCAATCTTCAGCCACACTCGATGTCTATCCGGTTCGGAAAAGGTATCCGCACGGCAAATTGGCTTGGAGAAGCGTCTCCCCTTGCTGACGAGGGTAATCGCCATGAAAACGTCCCGGCCGCCTTGGTTACTGCCGCTGGCCGCGGCAATGCTGTTCATCGCCACCGGGCCCGCATGCGCCGAGGATCGCCAGGAGGCGCGCTTCGCCGCGCAGTGTCAGGAGATCCGCTTTCAGCGCGGGCACGACTCGGTAACCGTTAAGGGAAGCGCGCCGCCAGATGATGTGATCTGTTACAGGATGACAACGGGCGCGGGCCAGACCGCGGACCTGAAGGTCAAGGGACGCAACGTCATGTTTTCTGTAGCTGGCGTGGTCGAAGGTCAGGACGCGTACAGCTTCGCCACCGAGAAGAAGACTTACCGGATTGAGGTAGGTCAGCTGATGCGATCGGTCACGGATGAGCCGTTTTCTCTTACGGTGTCAATACGTTGACGACCCGGTACGTCACCGATCGTCCCTTAGGTGCGCCTCGAAGAAGTCCCCCTGAAGGGCCCCCGTCACGGCGGCCAAGAGTTCCAGGAAGGTGTCAAGGTACTCGTGGAGCCCATTGTCGAGCACGGCCTTCGGCGTGGCCCCGGCCAAGTGATCGCGCAGTGCCTGGAGGCCGTCCGCAACCGCGCCGCGCGGCCTGGCTCCAATGCGCTCAAGCGCCTTTTCCATACCCTCGACGCAGTAGGCGAGCGAGCGCGGAAAATCCGGGTTCAGCACTACAAACTCGACGACGTCGATCGGCCGGATGCCGCCCTGGTAGCTGCGCCGGTAGGATTCGAAGCCGGAGAGCGATTTCAGCAGCGCTCCCCATTGGTAATAATCCAGCGGAGATCCGACCAGGCTCAGGTCCGGCAGGAGCAGGTGGTAGCGGACATCCAGGATGCGCGCGGTCATGTCGGCGCGCTCCTGCAGGCTTCCCAGCACCGTGAACCCATAGGCCTCGCCGCGCATCATCGTGCTCTGGGCCAGGCCGAAGAAGGTGGCCACCTCGCGGTGAACATATGCATAGAACTCGGCCGCCCGCCAGGGCTGCAGCGTGCCCTTCAGATGCCTGTCGACCGCGAGCCAGAACTCGTTGATGGCCTCCCACATCTCATTGGAGATGCGGTCCCGGACCACGCGGGCGTTTTCGCGCGCCATGCGCAGGCTGTTGTAGAGAGAGCCGGGATTTTCCTTGTCCTGGGTCAGCAGGTGGATCACCCGCGGCACGGTGACCTGCCCGTCCGGGTAGCGTTCTGGATAGAGCTCGTCCGCGCCGACGATGTTAAGTAGCGGCTGCCACTGGGTTTCCTCGGTCGCGCCTTCGTCGGCCTCCAGCATGTAGACGACGTTGATGTCGAGAATGCGCGCGGTACCGTCGGCGCGCTCGAGCTGGCGCGTCATCCAGTAGAGCGACTCGCCGATGCGGCTCAGCATCGGTCAAGCCGGGCGGGTCTGCGCATGGCTCGGTCGCCCAAGCGGGATCGGCCCCATCAATTCGCCAGCACCCAGGTATCCTTGCTGCCACCTCCCTGGGAGGAGTTCACGACCAACGAGCCCTTGGTCATCGCGACCCGTGTCAGCCCACCGGGCACGACCTCGATGTCCTTCCCATAGATAACGAAGGGTCTGAGATCCAGGTGCCGCGACTCCAGTTCCCCGTCCAGGTAGCAGATATGGCGGGAGATCTGTACCACCGGCTGAGCGATGTAGTTGCGGGGGTTTTCCGCGATCCTGCGCGCGAAATCGGCACGCTGGCCGGGCGTAGACGTGGGGCCCATTAGCATGCCGTAGCCCCCAGACTCCGCCACGGCCTTGACGACCATCCGTTCCAGATTGTCGAGCGCATAGGCCCGATCCTCGGGGTCGGTCATCTGATAGGTGGGTACGTTGGGCAGGATCGGCTCCTCGCCCAGGTAGTATCGGATGATATCCGGGACGTATCCGTAGACGGCCTTGTCGTCGGCGATGCCGCTTCCGGGGGCGTTGACCAGGGCCACGTTTCCGGCCCGCCAGGCGCCGATGACACCGGCGACCCCGAGCGTGGATTCGGGCCGGAATACCAGCGGGTCCAGGAAGTCGTCGTCGACGCGCCTGTAGATGACGTCAACCTGCCGCAGGCCATGGGTGGTCTTCAGGTAGACCTTGTCGTTCTCACAGACAAGATCGCGCCCCTCGGCCAGCTCCACGCCCATCTCCTTGGCGAGGAAGGTATGTTCGAAGTAGGCCGAGTTGTAGACCCCGGGCGTCAGCACGACGATGGTCGCGGAATCAGCACCCCGCGGCGACAAGTGCCTGAGCGCCTGCAGCAGCAGGGCCGGGTAGTGCTCTACCCGCCGCACCCGGTAGCGTGCGAAGAACTCCGGCAGGATGCGGCGCTCGACGATCCGGTTTTCGATCATGTACGAGACCCCGGAGGGGGTGCGCAGATTGTCCTCGAGGACCAGGTAGCGACCGTCCTCGTCGCGGATCAGATCGATACCGCTGATGTGGGTGTAGATGTCGTGCGGCGGGTCGATGTCCATGATCTCTCGCCGGAAGTCCTTGCCGCGGTAGATCAGCTCCGGCGGGATCACGCCGTCCTTCAGTATCAGTTGGCCGTGGTAGAGGTCCTTCAGGAACAGGTTGAGCGCGCGGATCCGCTGCTTGAGCCCCGCCTCGATAATGCACCACTCGTCGGCCGTGATGATCCGGGGCAGTATGTCGAACGGCCAGACCCGCTCGATCCCTTCGTCCTGGTTGGAATAGACGGTAAAGGTGACCCCTTCGGTATGCAGTGTCAGGTGGGCCTCGTGCGCTTTCGCGCCAAGCATCTGCTGCCCGGCCGACTGGATGTGCTCCCACATCGGGAGGTAATGATCCCGAGGACGGAAGTCATCCTGGTAGAACTCGTGGTAAGCCATCGTCGAGCCCGCATATTGCGACTCGGCCTGGGCTGTCGCGCCTGACTGGAATTGCCTTAGCATGACGGTGCCGTATCAGATAATCAGTGGAACGGAAAATGCTGAGCACACGGCGTGCCACGGCGGTATCGTCATATTTTTCTATTTATTAGAACGCTCGCACGCCCTTGAGCGCCCCAAACTCGAGCAGCGGCGACACCCGAAAGTACCGAGTTGGTGCAGCGAAAGGGAAAAGATTACTCTAGACCCGTCCGTCGCCGCCGTTGGTTCCCACGATCGCGGGTTTTTTGCGCAATCGGGCAACCAGTTGAATGCCAGTGAGGGATACCCCGGTCAAATGCCATCACGGCATTCGATCAACTCGCCGTCCAAGAGGCGCGACTCTTGAACGGCACCATGTTCAGGCACCATCAACTGCCTGAATATGTCCCGCCGTCTTCGGCCCGGGCGGGGAACGCAATAAATCAGCGTTTCCTTTGCGGGTCCGGTTACTATTCATGACCTTGCTGCCAGGGATCCCTGGCAGACCATTCCTGATTCGCGGCCCTAAGTCGGAGCTCGGACCCACATGTCGATCCTAGTCGCCCTCAATCACAAGACCGAGTACCGCTTCGACCGCTCGGTCGGACTGTCGCCCCACGTGGTCCGTCTCCGGCCGGCGCCCCACTGCAGGACCCCGATCCGTTCCTATACGCTGAGGATCGAGCCTGAGGAGCACTTCATCAACTGGCAGCAGGACCCGTTCGGGAATTACCTCGCCCGCCTGGTATTCCAGGAAAAAGCGCGAAAGCTGTCGGTGGAGGTGGACGTGATCGCCGAAATGATCACTATCAACCCCTTCGACTTCTTTCTCGACGAGTACGCCTTCGAGTTTCCGTTCAAGTACGAGCCCCAGCTCATCAAGGAGCTCACGCCCTACCTGGAGATCAAGGAAAACGGGCCGCGGCTTCGCGAATGGCTCGGCAGCATCGACCGCACGCCGCGGGAGACCGTCTATTTTCTTGTCGACCTCAACGCGAAGCTGCAGCGGGACATTGGCTATGTCATCCGCATGGAGCCCGGCGTTCAGACCTGCGAGCAGACGCTGACGACCGGCCGCGGCTCCTGCCGCGACACCGGGTGGCTGCTGGTGCAGATACTCCGTCATCTAGGTTTGGCCGCACGCTTCGTTTCCGGCTACCTAGTCCAGCTTACGGCGGATGTCAAAGCGCTGGACGGGCCAAGCGGCCCGGAGCGCGACTTCACGGACCTGCACGCCTGGGCAGAGGTCTATGTCCCGGGCGCCGGCTGGATCGGGCTTGACCCCACCTCCGGACTCTTTGCCGGTGAAGGGCACATCCCGCTGGCCTGCACCCCGGATCCGGTGAGCGCGGCGCCGATTACCGGCGCCACCGACAAGTGCGAGGTGGAGCTCTACTTCCATAATCGAATCGAGCGCATTCACGAGGACCCGCGGGTCACCAAGCCCTACACCGAGGACCAATGGCGGGCGATACAGGACCTGGGTCACCGGGTCGACCGGGATCTGGCCGAGAACGATGTGCGCCTGACCATGGGCGGCGAGCCCACGTTCGTTTCCATCGACGACATGGACGGTGAGGAATGGAACACCGCCGCGCTCGGGCCGGCGAAGAAGCGCCTGGCCGAAGACCTGCTTCAACGCCTGAGGGACCGGTTCGCCCCCGGGGGGGTGCTGCACATCGGGCAGGGCAAATGGTATCCGGGCGAGCAGCTCCCGCGCTGGGCGCTGTCCTGTTACTGGCGCAAGGACGGCGAGCCGGTGTGGCGCGACCCGGCCCTGCTGGCCGACGAACGCACCGCCTACGACCTGGGACCCGCGGACGCGGACGCCTTCGTGCGGACGCTGGCCGGGCAGCTGGGGGTGCAGCCGGATCACGCCATGACCGCCTACGAGGACGTCTTCTACTACCTCTGGAAGGAGGCGCGACTGCCGGCGAACGTCGACCCGCTCGACAGCCGGCTCAAGGACCCCATCGAGCGGCAGCGCATCGCACGCCTGTTCCAGAAGGGCGTTGGCGAGGCCGCCGGCTATGTGCTGCCGCTGAGATGGTGGGGATCCCACTCGGACGGCGGCTGGATCAGCGGCGAATGGGTCTTCCGCGACAGTCAGCTGTTCCTGATTCCCGGCGACTCGCCGCTGGGTCTGCGCCTTCCGCTGGACTCCCTGCCCCACGTGCCCGAGTCCGCACTTGATGTCGAGCCTGAGCGAAACCCGTTCGAGCCCCGCGGGCCACTGCGCTCGCCCTTCGACGAGATCGCTCGCCGCTATGGGCGCATCGCCAGACCTTCGGAAACCCCGCAGCGAATCCGCGAGCAGGGTCCGAACCCGGCGTGGACGGCGGACCGCTACGAGCGTCATGCCCCCCCGGCGGACGCAAGCCAGTCGTTGAGCACCCAGAGCCCGCTGTCGGACCGGACGCCCCCGGACCTGGTCCGCACGGCGATCTGCGTGGAGCCGCGGGAAGGCCGCCTCCATGTGTTCATGCCGCCGCTCACTCATCTGGAACATTGGCTGGACCTGGTTGCCTGCATCGAGGCCACCGCGGAGACGCTGGGCACTCCGGTCGTCATCGAGGGCTACGAGCCCCCGCGCGACCACCGTCTGCAAAAGCTCGCCGTGACCCCCGACCCCGGCGTGATCGAGGTGAACATTCACCCCGCCGAGAGCTGGGATCAAATGGTTTCCGACACCGAGATCCTTTACGAGGAGGCCCGCCTGGCGCGCTTGGGGACCGAGAAGTTTATGCTGGACGGTCGGCACACCGGCACCGGCGGCGGCAACCACGTGACGCTGGGCGGCCCGACGCCGACGGACAGCCCGCTGTTGCGTAGGCCCGACCTGGTCCAGAGCCTGATCACCTACTGGCAGCACCACCCGAGCCTGTCCTACCTGTTCTCGGGAATGTTCATCGGTCCAACCAGCCAGGCACCCCGCGTTGACGAGGCCCGCGACGACCGGCTCTACGAGCTGGCGATCGCCTTTCAGCAGATGCCGGCCGGAGAGGTGCCGCAGCCATGGATCGTCGATCGGGTGCTGAGGAACCTGCTGACCGACGTGACCGGCAACACGCACCGGACCGAGTTCTGCATCGACAAGCTGTACTCGCCAGATTCGGCCTCGGGGCGCCAGGGACTGGTAGAGTTTCGCGCCTTCGAAATGCCGCCCCACGGCCAGATGAGCCTGGCCCAGATGCTGCTTCTGCGTACGCTGGTCGCGCGCTTCTGGAAGGAGCCCTATACCCGCGAGCCGGTACGCTGGGGCACCGAGCTGCACGATAGGTTCCTATTGCCGCACTTCGTCAGACAGGACTTCGATGACGTCATCGGCGACCTCAGGCGGGCCGGCTACCCGTTCGAGCCGGACTGGTTCGACCCATTCTTCGAGTTCCGATTCCCGCACTACGGCGACCTTGTCACCGAGAACGGCATCGACATGGAGCTGCGCGCAGCCATCGAGCCCTGGCATGTGCTCGGCGAGGAAGTGACCGCACTAGGCACCGCACGGTTTGTGGACTCCTCGGTCGAACGCATGCAGGTGAAGGTCAGCGGCATGGTCGGGGACCGGCACGTCCTCGCCTGTAACGGGCGACGCGTACCGCTCCGGCCGACGGGCCGCAAGTCCGAGTATGTCGCCGGCATCCGGTTCAAGGCCTGGAGCCCGCCGTCGGGCCTTCACCCGACTATCCCGCCCCACAACCCGTTGCTGTTCGAAGTCGTGGACACCTGGAACGAACGCAGCCTGGGCGGCTGTACCTACTATGTCGCCCACCCGGGCGGACGGAGCTATGAGACCTTGCCCGTCAACGCCTACGAGGCCGAGAGCAGGCGCATATCGAGATTCCGAGTGATGGGACACACCCCGGGTCGGATCGATGCCCCGCCCGAGGAGCCGGCTGGCGAGCACCCCTATACCCTCGACCTTCGCTACAAGCCAAGGACCTGAGGGCCGCCAGCCGCCAGGCGCCAGGCGCGAGGACTTCTGACCAGTCGCCTTGGCTCGCGGCTGGTGGGACGGCCAATACTCGTCACCCGCTGACATCCTACGTCGATACCGATCCGGGGTCTTCCTCGCAACCTCTTGTTCTATGTTTTGTTTACGTTTGGCACGCCACCTGCTTACTACTTGGCAACGGAGAAAAGGACGTGTCGGTTGGATGCAGGGAAGGTCGCGGCAGGGACGCGACAGCAGGCGCCGAGGGCCACAGCTAGGGAACCCATAACGAACAACAGGCTCAAGCGGCAACAAGGAGACCAAAAGACCGAGCAGGCGAAAGGAAGCGTCACCGGCCACGGACGGCCACACCCAGGATCCAAGCAGTACAAGCGAGCGGAAGTCGTGAACAACAACAAGGCCGAAATGCCCGCCCTCCCCCGGCCTACCGAGTCGCGGCAGCGCGGCGGCGGCGATCACGCGTCGGAAGCCACGCCGGCGGCGCGCTTCAGTGTCTCATTCAGGAAATCGGACGGCGGAACAGTCGTACTCACGCATTTGAACGAGGCCACGGCAACAACCATCGCCGCGGATATCCGCTCCGCGTTCCCCTGGCTGCAGGTCATCGTCCGCGGAGCGGTCTAGCCGAAAGCCGACCGCTTAGCCACTCACGAGGTTTCTGACGACGACCCAGTCTTGATGCGTGTGCACGAACGCCAACAACGTTGGCACAGCCCAACACAGCTTTGGGGTCCGTTCCTCACCCACCCACATGCTCAGCTGGCTCTTGGCGCGTCCCGAAAGGACGGTGCAAGAAATTACCGAAACTGGTAGGCGGGGTTGAACGAGAATAAACCCCAGCATAGACCGATCCAACGAGCGCTGGGTTCGCTCATCACCCCAGCGTACGCCGTAGACTGTTCGCTTGTGCCGGGGACCCCCGCCCGTAGAGCGCCGCCGCATTCTCGATGAGGACTCGCCGCAGTGCCTGCTCATCCCCCAGGGCGTCGGCGATAAGCTGCAGATCCGCCCAGGAAAAAGGCCGCGGGGCGCGCGTCGATGGTAGGTCGGTGCCGAACAACAGCGCACCCGGGTTGCTCCGGTAGATCGGGACCAGGGCCTCGACGGGGTCGAAATCGAGGCGCCCGAACCCGCTCGCCTTGACCAGCGCCCCTCGGTCGACGAGCTTGAGCAGGTGCGGCAACCCCTGGTGGGAAAGCCCCAGGTGATCGATCACCATCCGCGGCAACCCCGCAAGCAACGTCCGGTAGCGCGGGATCTCCGCGGCATCCAGATAGAGCTCCGAGTGCCAGCCGGCGACCTCGTGGACTCGTCGCGCCAGCGCGGCGATTTGGGGAAGCTCGGGGTGGACGCCGCGTCGCAGATTGAAGCGAACCGCCCGAACGCCGAGCTCGTCGAGACGCCGTATCTCCTCGTCGCGCGCGTCGGCGGCCAGCTGAATCACCCCAACGAAGCCGGAACCGAGCGCCGCCAGCGCCGCCTCCATGTAGCCGCTGTCGAAACCCTGAAACGACCCGGCCACGACGGCACCACCAACAACCCCGAGTCCGGCGACCGCGCCCCGATAGTCGGTGGCGAGAAAGGAAGGAGGCAGATACCCCCGGTTCGCCCGCAGCGCAAACTGCGGATCGATGATATGAAGGTGGCTGTCGAAAATCGGACGGCCCTCAGTGGGGATCGCGGGCACCGGGTCGGCTCCTTTAACGCGACATCATTGCGGCGTCACCGGCTCAGATATGCCCCATTCCGAGGGTCCGGAAACGATTCCATTGACGCCGGGGATCGACAACAACACCTCGGATTGAGGCCACCGGGGAGCGGCGACGACACGGCGGAAACCGGCAACCTGTGTGGATTCACGCCGGTGCGCAGTGCCGCCGGAACGCCCGCGGATGTCCGCGCCGGGCGCGTTAATCGGATGAAGCCCCCGATCGCGCGCGAGTCCCCGGGAGCTCAACGCGCACCGCGAATCCGCCGAGCCGCGCCGAGCGCTCGAAACTGACGTGACCGCCATGAACCCGAACGATTTCCTGGACAATGGACAGCCCGAGGCCATGACCGGGTATGGCCTCGTCGAGCCGGCCGCCCCGGGCGGAAACGATGTCCGCGGCACCGGCTTCAACGCCGGGGCCATCGTCCTCGACGAGGATTTGGAGCCCGCCCCACCCGCGCAGGCTCACGAAAATCCGACGCCGAGACCACTTTGCCGCGTTGTCCAGCAGGTTTCCAAGCAGCTCCAGCAGATCCTCCTGGTCGAACGGGAGACGCTCCGGGGTATCTATTTCCGTAGCGATCTCCAGCGGCCTGTCCTGGTACAGGGTTCGGATCCCGGAGACCAGATCGGCGACGTCCTCGTGAGGTCGAAACCGCCGCCCGGGAGTGCCTTCACCAGCTAGCCGGGCGCGCCTGAGCTCACGGTCGATCAGTCCTCTCATTCGCACGGCTTGCTCGGCCACCGGGTCGTTCATTGCCTCCGGGTGCTGCAGCAGGATCAGATTCAGCGGGGACTTGAGGGCATGGGCGAGGTTACCCAGGGCTTGCCGCGAGCGCTGCAGGTGGTTCCGCCAGGCATCGATGAACTGGTTCAGCTCGTGCACCAGGGGCAGGATCTCCTCCGGGACGTCCTCGCGCAATCGGTCGATCTCGCCGGCGTCGAGGCGCCGTATGTCCGAGCGCACGGCGGCGACCTGCCCGAACCCCCGCCGCAGCAGCCAGCGTTGAACGACCAACAGCGTCAGGGCGCCGACCAGCGAGAGCCCGATCCCGACCCAGAGCAGCCGCCACAGCGCCCTCACAAGCGGTGTCAGGTCTTCCGCGACGACGACCGTGAAGGTCTCACCCTGCTTCTCGTAGCCGGCATTTCGCAGCAGCAGCCGCTGCCCCCGGGGTCCGGCACGCGCGTCCTGGGTGACCTCGCCGGGCGCCAGGGCGGCCACCTCCCCGGCGGGGTGATCCCACCAGGAACGGGAACGGAGCACGCGCCCGTCGTCGAGGCGCACCAGAAAATAATGCCCGGAGAAGGGCTGACTATAGACGGGGGGAAGCGGGCCCTGGATCAGCCCCTCCTGCAGATCGAGGTCGGCAATCAGGGCCTCGGCGTCGTGCGCGAGGCGCGACGCGACGAACTGCTCGGCGCCTTGACGGCCGATCCACAGGGCCGCGCCGGTCAGGGACAGAAGGACCGCGACGACCAGCAGCCCCAACGCCCACTGCAGGGAGCGCTCCAGCGAGCCGACTCGGCGCTCAGCCGCGGAAGACATAACCCTGGCCGCGCCGGGTCTCGATCGCGTCCCTGCCCAGTTTCTCCCGCAGACGCCGAATGAAGACCTCGATGACGTTGCTGTCCAGGTCGAAGTCCTGGTCGTAGACGTGCTCGATTAGCCGCGTCTTCGACAGCGGCTTCCCGGGGTTGAGCATGAAATAGCGAAGCAGGCGGAACTCGGTCCCGGTGAGCCCCACGCGGTCACCGTCGGCGCGCACCACGCACTGATGATCCTCGTCGAGCGTGAACCCCATGGCCGAGATCGCCGGTGCCGCTCGGCCGTGCGCCCGGCGCAGCAGGGCGCCGAGGCGCGCGAGCAGCTCCTCCGGGTGGAAGGGTTTGGTCAGATAGTCGTCCGCGCCGGCCTTGAGTCCCAGGACCTTCTCCCGCCAGGTGTCCCGGGCGGTGAGGACGAGGACCGGCATGGACCTCCCTTCGCCGCGCCAGCCCTCGAGCACCTGGATGCCGCTGAGTCGCGGCAGGCCCAGGTCGAGGACGACTAGGTCGTAAGCCTCGGTCTGTCCCAGATAGAGGGCATCCTCCCCGTCGGCCGCGCGATCCACCGCGTAACCAGCAGCCTCCAGAGCGGACTGCAGCTCGTCGGCGAGCGCCCGGTCGTCCTCCACCAGCAGCAGGCGCACCTCAGTCGTCCTCTTCGCCGGCCAGCACCTCGCCGCTGCGGGCGTCGATCACGACCTTGCGGACACGCCCGCCTCGCTCCAGGTACTCGATCTCGTAGACATGCCGACCGTGCTCAAGCTCGCTCTCGATCTCCAGAATCCGGGTGTCGGGCCCCAGGTTCAGCCCGCGCAAGAGATCCTCCAGCGGGAGGATCTCCAGGCGCTCGCGCAGCCGGTAGGCCTCCTCGTGGTCGTCGCCGCCGGCGGAACCGACCACGAGGAGCGACAGGATCGTGATTGGCAGTACAAGGCGCATCAATCATCCCAGCGGTCATACCCCGGTATTCGGACCCCATCCTCGTTGAAATCCCCCTGATCGGCTCCCCTGTGACAGGTCTCGCAGCGGCTGAAGCTCACCACATCCGGGTTACCGGCGACCATCTTAGCGGGGATCTCGTGGTGCTGACCAAGGAAGTAGTCGGTCTCGGTGATGCGCATCGGCGGGGCCAGGCCGCGCGTCGCCCGCCACGAACGAAGGGCGTATTCGCCCCGCCCCTCACCAGCGGCATTACCTTCAAGGAATGCAGTGATCTGGTCCGCGGTGGCCTTGTCGAGCTCCGCGTTGTCGCCGAAGTGCTCCGAGAGCGTACCCATCATGCCCTGCCAGGACGCGGCGGGCAGCATGGACGGCGGAAAGGCAAGGTGGCAACCGCCGCACTCGGTCTTGTAGATCGAGTACCGCGGGTCGGAGAGGTAGGCGGCAACGCCTCCCCCGGCAAAACCCTCCCGCTCGTGCCGCTCTTCGTGGTCGCGTTGGCCGTAATGCTCCCTCTCGCGAGCCTCATGACCCCCCTCGCGCTCCTCGTGCTCGTCCGCGACGATGCCGACGGCGGTGATGCCGACAGCGCCGGCGACGAACAAGGTAATCAGCGTCTTTTTCATCGTTTGTGTCCTCGTTGCCGAATTATTGCGTGCGCAGGAAGGCCAACAGGTCGCCTTTCTCCTGGGGGGTGCACTCGCGCCCCAGGGTCCACTTGCAGTTGCGTGTAAACCATTTCTCGATCTGTCGGCGGTCGGTGAGGCGTTTCGCGTTGGCGGACGGCGCGATGGGCTCGATGGCCTTTCCGGTGACGGCATGGCGCCCCGGGCGCCGCGTGTCACCCGTATGGCACGTTGTACAGGCACGTTGCTCCCCGTCCGCGGAAGGGAACTTCCGTTGCCAGAGTTCCTCGCCGGCGGAAGCGCTGAACGGGCCCGCCCCCAGGCGCTCGTAGTCCGCTAGACTGTCGTCGACCGCGTCTGCGCGAACCGCACCGGCGACTAGGGCGCCGAAGAACAGCAGATTGTGGACGGTTGTGGCTTTCATGCTTCGGCCTCCTTTTTACGGCCGGTGATCATGGACTTGACGAGGTTTTCGCCGTGCTCGAGGCTCGAGAAGAGCACGCCACCGAGGTGTAGAATCACCAGGAGCAGCGTAAGGTTCGCACCCAATTCGTGCATCCCTTCCAAAACATCCGCCGCCTGCTCGCCGCGGAAAAACCCGGCCAAGGGACCCGCGAAATCGGTTACGCCATACAGGGCAACACCGCTGAATACGGTCATCGCCAGACACAGAAGCAATGCCAAGATCATGGCACCGCCGGCCGGGTTATGGCCGAGGTAGCGCGGCGCCCTTAGACGCAGGGCGTCGGTCAGGTAGGCCATCACCTCTCGCGGGGGACGCACGAAGTCCGAGAACCGCGCGTGTGGCGTACCGACGAAACCCCACATCAGCCGCAGGCCGATGAGGATGCCGATCAGGTAGCCGGCGTTGACGTGGAGGGTCTCCATCTCGTCTTCCGTGAAATAAGCCACCAGGAAGGCGGTCGCGAGCGACCAGTGGAAAAGCCTGACGGCGAGGTCCCAGACAGGTATCGATCGACTCGGTGCGGTGTTCATCGTGTGGCTCCTTTGTTTTGATCTCGGGGCCATACTGCAACGCCGAACGTGAAACTAAGCTGAACGGGTTCGTTCATCTTGGTTTCATGACGGCCCCGCTATACTCGCCTACGCAACACAAGCCGCCACCCTTCGGGAGCCCCCTTTGACTGCAACCGTTTCGAATTCTCCCCGTAAGTCGGGCGGAGGCATCGCCACCGCGCTTCGTCCGCTGCCCCTTCTTGCACTCTTGATGCTAGCCGCGGGCACCGCCCGGACCGGCCACGAGATTGCGATCAGCCAGGAGCAGATGGAGCGCATTGGGATCAGCCTGGCGCCCGTCGAGGCGGCCGAGTCCTATGTTACGGACCACCTGCCCGCACGGGTCGTGATCCCACCCCAGCAGGCCCGTGTGCTCGCCGCCCCCCGAGGAGGGCTGGTGAAATCGCTTAACGCGGCCGAGAGCGACGAGGTGCAGATCGGCGAGCTTCTGGCCCAAATCGAGAGTCCCGGCATGGTGGGAATTCAACGGGAACTGTTGCAGGCCGCAACGCAGCTGCGGCTAACGCAGGCCGAGCTAGACCGCAATGCGCAACTTCGCAAGACGAACGCAGTTTCCGAGCGCGTCTATCTCGAGTCCCGAAGCGCCCTTGACGAGGCCGCGGCCCTGGTGAACGAACGGCGTCAGGTCCTGTACCTGGCCGGCATGACGCCGGAGGCGGTTGCACAATTGGAGCAGAACCGCCGACTGAGCAGCACCCTCGAGGTTCGCTCGCCGATAGACGGCGTGGTAGTGGAGGTGCCGGCGGTGCTCGGACAACGGGTGGACGACTCCGAGCCCCTATTCCGGGTCGCCCAGCTGGAGCCGCTCTGGCTCGAGATCAGTGCGCCGTTGGACCGTCTGCAGGGGGTGCAGCCTGGTGGCGCCGTCGAAATTCCCTGCGAACAAGGCGAGGCGCGCGTCGATCTGATCGGACGCAACGTGGACGCCGCCAACCAGACGGTCCTGGTACGCGCCGAGGTCAAGGGCGCCGGAACCTGTCTGCGTCCCGGCCAGTTTGTCGAGGTGCGTCTGCAGCTAAGCAGCACCAAGGAGCAGTTCCGCGTACCCTCCAGCGCCATCACGCGCATCGGCGATACCCCAATGGTCTTCGTGCACGAGGCTGCCGGTTTCGCGCCGGTCAGTGTGAAAATCGTCGCCCGCGAGGGGGAGTTCAGCATCGTGAGCGGCGGGATCGCGGCCGGCTCCAAGGTGGCGGCCAGCGGCATCGCCTCCCTCAAAGCCGCGTGGACCGGTCGCGACGGGGGCTGAGCCGTGATCGAGCGCTTGATCCGCTTCGCGCTGCGCCAGCGCCTGTTCGTGTTGTTGATGGTGGCACTGCTCGCCGCCGGCGGTTACCTCGCCTTTCGCGAGCTGCCCATCGACGCCTTTCCCGACGTTTCATTCCCCCAGGTGAAGATCGTCATCAAGGCCCCGGGGATGACGCCCGAAGAGGTTGAGGCCCGGATCACGGCCCCGGTGGAAGTGGAGATGCTCGGCATACCGAACCAGGTGATGCTGCGCTCCATGGCCAAGTACGGTCTCACGGACATCACCGTGGACTTCGCCGAGGGGACCGACATCTACTGGGCCCGCCAGCAGGTGGCCGAACGACTCGCCGGCATCTGGGGCGACCTCCCGCCGGACGTCAGCGGCGGCATGGCGCCCATGACCACCCCGCTGGGGGAGATGTTCATGTTTACCGTGAACGGCGGGGGCCTCGACCTGGCGGAGCGGCGCAGCCTGCTCGACTGGGTCATCCGCCCGGCGCTGCGGACCGTGCCCGGTGTCGCGGATGTCAACTCACTCGGCGGCCTGGTGCGCAGCTTCGAGGTGGTCCCGAACAACGCGCGCATGAACGCCCGCGGCGTGAGCCTGATGGCCCTGCGCGAGGCACTGGAGAACAACAACCGCAACGACGGGGCCGGGCGCCTGGTGGAAGGCGAGGAAACCCTGCTGGTGCGGGCCGAGGGACGCATCCGCTCCGAGACGGACGTCGAGCACATCGTCATCGGAGACTTCAACGGCGTACCGGTACGAGTCGGCGACGTGGCCGAGGTGCGCATCGGCGCCATCACCCGCTACGGGGCCGTGACCCGGGACGGCGCGAGCGAGGCGGTCGAGGGGCTGGTGCTGGGGCTGCGCGGGGCCAATGCCAGCCAGGTCGTGGAGGGCGTGCGCGCACGGCTCGCGGAACTGCAGCCCGCCCTGCCCGAGGGCGTCACGGTCGACGTCTTCTATAATCGCGGCGACCTCGTGGACCGGGCCGTGCACACGGTCTCCAAGGCCCTCGGGGAAGCGGTGGTACTGGTGTTGATCCTGCTGGTGCTGCTGCTCGGCAACCTGCGCGCGGCGGTCACGGTGGCCCTGATCCTGCCGCTGGCGGCGCTCGCCACCTTTATCCTGATGCGCTGGTTCGGGCTCTCGGCGAACCTCATGAGCCTGGGGGGACTGGCCATCGCCATCGGCATGCTGGTGGACGCGGCCGTCGTGGTGGTGGAAAACCTGGTCGCCCAGTTGAGCCAGGGCAGCAAGCGGTTGCCGCGTCTGCACCTGATCTACCGATCCGTGCGCGAGGTGGCCGTACCCGTCACCTCGGGGATACTCATCATCATCATCGTCTTCCTGCCCCTGCTCACCCTACAGGGACTGGAGGGCAAACTGTTCATCCCGGTAGCCCTGACCATCGTATTCGCCCTGGGCGCCTCTCTCGCGCTGTCGCTCACCGTGATCCCCGTGCTGGCGTCATTCCTGATCGGTGAGGTGAGTCACGATGAGCCTCTGCTGGTGCGCCTGCTGCATCGGGTCTACGAGCCGGTGCTCGCCTGGTCCCTGCGCCACGCGGCGATCGTGGTGACCGCGGCCCTGGCGCTGTTGGTCGCGACCGCGCTCGTGTTCCCGCTGATCGGCAAGACCTTCATGCCCACCCTGGACGAGGGCAACATCATCGTGCAGCTCGAGAAGCTGCCGTCAATCAGCCTGGAGGAGTCTCTGGGTCTTGACGTGCGTGTGCAGCGCGCCCTGATGGAGCGGGTGCCGGAGGTTGCGGGGGTCGTGGCCCGCACTGGTTCCGACGAGCTCGGAATGGATCCGATGGGCCTCAACCAGACGGACACCTTCCTGGTCCTCGAGCCCCGCGATCAGTGGCGCTTCGAGACCAAGGACGAGTTGCTCGACGCCATGCGCGCAGAGCTCGACAACTTCGCGGGCGTTACCTACGGCTTTACCCAGCCGATCGAGATGCGAGTCTCGGAGATGCTGACGGGCGTGCGCGGCGACGTCGCCATCAAGCTCTTCGGCAGCGATCTGAATGTCCTCAACGAGAAGGCCTCGCAGATCGCCGACCTGGTACGCGGTATTGCCGGCAGCGAGGACGTCTGGTTCACCGAGAATGAGGGCGTTCAGTACCTGAGGGTCGAGTTCGACCGCCTGGCGCTGGGCAGACTGGGGCTAGACGTGGAGGGAACCGAGCAGGTGCTGCGGGCCCAAATCGAGGGCCTTAAGGTAGGAACCGTCTACGAGGGTACCCGCCGCACCCCACTGCTTCTGCGCGGCGCAGCGGAACTTCGCAACTCGCCCGCGGACTTCGAGAATCTGCGCCTGACGCTGCCGGATGGGCGGCTGGTGTCCCTGTCGAGCATCGCCCGCCTTGAACGTGTCGGCGGACCGGTTCAGGTCGGCCGGGAGCAAGGCAACCGGCTGTCGGTGGTCATCGCCAACGTGCGGGGACGCGATTTGGTTGGCTTCGTCGAGGAGGCAAAGGCCCTGGTCTCCGAAAAGGTGGAGTTGCCAACAGGCTACTATGTTCAATGGGGCGGCCAGTTCGAGAACCAGCAACGCGCCGCCACTCGGCTCTCCATCGTGGTTCCGATCGCCATTGGGCTGATCTTCCTGCTCTTGTTCGTCACCTTCCGCTCGCTCAAGCAGGCGGGACTGATCCTGCTCAACATTCCCTTCGCCATGATCGGGGGCGTGTTCGCACTGTGGCTTTCGGCCGAGTACCTTTCGGTCCCGGCTTCAGTGGGCTTCATCGCCCTGCTGGGCATTGCGGTGCTCAACGGCGTGGTCATGGTGAGCTACTTCAACCAGCTGCGCGCCATGGGCATGACGCTGGACGAGGTGGTGCTGGAGGGCGCCAAGCGGCGCCTGCGCCCGGTCATGATGACCGCCTCCATCGCCGCCTTCGGCCTCGTGCCCCTGCTGTTCGCCACCGGCCCGGGCTCCGAGATCCAGCGCCCGCTGGCGATAGTGGTCATCGGCGGCCTAGTGAGCTCCACGCTGCTGACGCTGCTGCTGCTGCCGATTCTTTACCGCCGCTTCGGCGATCCTGGAACGCCGCGCGCCGTGCCGGTCGCCGCCAATCCGGAGAGCGCGTCATGAGCGAGCTATGTCTGCTGGTCCTGATCGCCCCGCCCCAGCTCGAGGAGCCTCTGGTCGATTTCCTGCTGGAGCAGGACGGCTTCTCCGGCTTCAGCCTGCAGAAGATCGACGGCAGCCCCGCCCACGGGATACTGACGCTCTCCGAGCAGGTCACCGGGCGAAAGGGGCAGATCATGTTTCAGGTCCACGCCGGGTGCGACCAGGCACGCGCGCTGGTCGAGCGGTTGAGTGAGAGCTTCCGCGGGGCCGGTCTCCATTACTGGATAGCGCCATTGATCCAGGCGGGCCCTATCCCCTGAGGGCGGGCAATCCGGCCACCCCGCACCTGGCAGATCAGACTAAGGTGGGCCAGCTCTTGGACGCCCGGAATTCGGCTCGGGATCTGGCCCTGTCCTGGCACCTCGACTCCGGCGGTTCATCCAACCGAAAGCTGCCAAGAGGGCCTCCCGCTCAGCAATCAGGGCGCCACCGGCCGCCTCGGGGCCCTGATGGGGCTCGAGCGGATACGGCGGGCGGACGAGGCGTGTGTCGTTGCCACATCGCGGGCATCCCGTGGCGTGAGTCGAGTTAACTCCGGCCGATCTGTCACAGAACGCCGTCATCGCGGCGTCACTCAATTTGAACTATCCTGTCAGCATTAGCTGGTAATATCCCAGTCGGAATAAGAAAACTACCAGGGGACCCAAAGCCATGAGCCGTGAGCGGCGCCTTAGCACCCGACAACCGGCGGACATTGGGGTGCAGATTCGTTACCGCAGGCGCCGCTTCCTCGGCGCGCGCGGGCGCGATCTGTCCGTCCAGGGCATGTACCTGGAGGTCCGAAACCTGACCCTCCCCGCCGGGACACGGATCGAGCTCGAGTTTGAAGCCCTTGGCCGGCCTTGGCTGATTCCGGCGGTTGTCGTGCATTGCAACGGCTCAGGAATCGGCGTCATGTTCCAGGAGCCCCAGCCCGGCCTGTATCAGGGCAAGCCCGAGCCGGGAATATCGAGGCGTCGCTTAAGACCCGAGAGTGACCTGGTTCTGGGGCTTCTGGGCGGTCCCTGAGCGCCAGGTTCCGGTCACTGATAGATGGCATCCGGCAGCCAGGTCGCCAGCGAGGGCCAGAGCGCCAGCACGCCAAGCATCGCGAGCTGTATCAGAATGAAAGGGAGCACACCGCGGTAGATCTGCACCGTCGTAACCTCCACCGGCGCCACGCCGCGCAGGTAAAAGAGCGAGAAACCGAACGGCGGCGTCAAAAATGACGTCTGCAGGTTTATCGCGATCATCACCCCGAGCCAAACGGGGTCCAGGCCCATCGCCAACAGGACGGGGCCCACGATCGGGACCACCACGAATGTGATCTCGATGAAGTCGAGGATGAATCCAAGCAGAAACATCACCAGCATCACCAGCGCGACCGCGCTGACGGTGCCGCCGGGCAGGCCCGTGAGGAATCCCGTCACCAGCTCGTCACCGTCGAAGCCACGGAACACCAGGGAGAAGATGGCCGCGCCGACGAAGATCAGGAAGACCATGCTGGTGACCACCATCGTCTGCCGGGCCACATCGCGCAGCATTGCCAAATCGAGTCGTCGATTTGCAGCGGCCAGAGACAGGGCCCCGATCGCACCGACCGACGCGGCCTCGGTAGGGGTCGCAAGCCCCCCGAGGATCGAGCCCAGCACGGCGACGATAAGCAACATAGGCGGAATCAGGACGGAGACAACGCGCCCGAAGAGTGCCTTGCCGCCGATCGGCCGCTCCTCAAGCGGAATCGCCGGCATCGACGCGGGCCGCAGCACCGCGGTGCCGATCAGATAGCCGATATAGAGGCCCACCAGCAGGAGTCCGGGAATCAGCGCGCCCACGAACAGGTCACCGACAGAGACCGTCTCCGGCGAGAACAGGCCCATGTCCAGCTGGGCCTGCTGGTAGGCCGAGGAAAGCACGTCGCCGAGGAGCACGAGAACAATAGAGGGCGGGATAATCTGACCGAGGGTCCCCGAGGCGCAGATGGTGCCGGCCGCGAGGCTCGGGTCATAGTTGCGGCGCAACATCGTAGGCAGCGACAGCAAGCCCATGGTCACGACCGTGGCCCCGACGATGCCGGTGCTGGCGGCCAACAGCATGCCAACCAGGGTTACCGAGATCCCCAATCCGCCGCGAAGCGGCCCGAACAGCATGGCCATGGTCTCGAGCAGAGACTCCGCGACCCGGGAGCGCTCCAGTGTCACCCCCATGAAGACGAACAGTGGTACCGCGATCAGCGTTTCGTTCGTCATGACCCCGTAGAGTCGATTCGGCAGCGCTTCCAGGAAGGAGGGATCGAAAAGGCCGAGGTACTCGCCAACGAGGGCGAAGGCCAGCGCCGTGCCGCCCAGCGACAGGGCGACCGGATAGCCGAGCAGTAGCGCCAGACCGACGCCCAGGAACAGCAGCAGCGGCATCGCCTCAGCCACCGTCACCACCTCGGCCAGGCGCCGTGGGGGCCTCCACGGCCCCGACCAGATAGAGACCGTTGCGCGCGGCGACCGCAAGGCCCTGTGCGAACAAAAGGGCCGGCATGACCAGGATCAGTGACTTCAGGAGATAGACGGCCGGGATCCCGCCGGCCTCGCGGGACGCCTCCCGGAGGCGCCAGGACTCGACCACATAGTCCCAGCCGAGCCAGAAGATCAGCGCGCAGACCGGCACGAGCAGCAGCAGGGTACCGAGCAGATCGACCCAGGCGCGGCCGCGGGCGGACATCCGGTGATAGAAGATATCGACGCGCACATGACCGTCCCGGCCCAGCGCATAGGCAATGCCCAGCATGAAGAGCGCGGCGTGCATGTAGGTCACGGATTCCTGAAGCGCGATCCAGCCGGCGTCGAAGGCATACCGCAGAACGACGACCGCGAAGGTAACCAGCACCATCAGCACCGACAACCAGGCGACCGCCTCGCCGAGTCGGCGGATCAGGGCCTCGATGGCCTGCGCCAGGGTAACGAGTCGCGCGTGCGCCCGCGGGCCGGGGTCGGCACTCATCGGCACCGCCCGCTCGATCGACTCCAGCGCAGGTGTCTGACGGCGAACGTCGCTCTAACCCGCCCCGGAGAACCGGCCGACGAGCCGCTGCGGGATCGGGCAGGTGCCCGGGTCAATCCCAGCTGAACAACACCCATTGAGGGATGGACAGGTCGTTCGGGGCATCCTGTTGGACATCCATCAACCCGTCGCCGTCGAGATCCAGCAGATAGTAGGGCGGGCCGATCTGAGGCTGAATCCTGACCATGTACAGCCTGCCGCGGACGCGGTACTCGTAGATCACCTCGCCGCCCCTTTCCTCGATAGTGATCTCGGGCTCCACCGCCTCGCCGGTTACCGGCGAGGGCACGAGCGGCGGCGTCGGCAGCGAAGCGGCCCCGGTGCTCGCGGGCTCCTCTTCCTGGGCCCAGACACTGCCGGCCAGCAGCACGAGAAACGGCGCCAATAACATCTTTCTCATCGCGACCTCGCGACGCGCGGCATCAGAAGGCGTGCATGGTAGTACGAAATCCGGCCGATTGCTCGCCGGCCCGGCGTCCTGGAGCGCATCGCCGGTTAGAATCGCATCGGGCATAATGCCCGCCCCGCCCTCCTCACCCTGGCAAACCTGATCGGAAACCATGAAAGGACTGAACCACCGGCAGCTCGAGGCCGTGCGCTACACCGCGGGACCCGTGCTGGTGCTGGCCGGGGCGGGGTCGGGCAAGACGGGGGTCATCACCCGGAAAATCGCGCATCTGATCGGGACTCTCGGAATACGCCCTCGCCACATCTGCGCCGTCACGTTCACCAACAAGGCCGCGCGCGAGATGCGCGAGCGCGTGTCCCGCCAGCTGAAGGGCGTCGACACCCGCGGACTGCGCATCTCGACCTTCCATACCCTCGGACTCAACATTCTGCGGCAGGATCCGGAGCGGGCCGGATTGCGGACCGGTTTTTCGCTGCTCGACGCCCAGGATTCGGAATCCCTGATCAGGGAGCACCTGCGCGGTAGGCTCGGTGCCGATGCGCTTGGCTCGGCCGGCGTGCTGCAACGGATTTCGCGTTGGAAGAACGACCTCGTCGACCCGGAGCAGGCCTATCGAGGTGCCGAGGACGGCTTCGACTCCGACCTCGCCGCGCTTTACGCCGACTACGAACGCAGCCTTCGGGCCTACAACGCCGTCGACTTCGACGACCTGATCGCCGTCCCGGTGCGCGTGTTGCGGACAGAGCGAGAGGCGCTGGAACAATGGCAGGCCCGTGTCCGCTACCTGCTGGTGGACGAGTACCAGGACACCAACGGCGCCCAGTACGAGCTGGTTCGGTGTCTCACCGGGCCCCGAGGGGCGTTCACCGTGGTCGGCGACGACGACCAGTCCATCTACGCCTGGCGCGGCGCGCGGCCCGAAAATCTCGCGCGACTCAAGCAGGACTATCCGACCCTGAAGGTCATCATGCTGGAGCAGAACTACCGCTCCAGCGCGCGCATCCTTCGGCTCGCCAACGCGCTGATTGCTCAAAACGCCCATGAGTTCAACAAGCGTCTGTGGAGTGAGCTCGGTCCCGGCGACACGCCACGCGTGATCCCCTGCCGCGACGAGACCCACGAGGCCGAGCGGGTGGTCTCGGAAATACTTCACCAGCGATTCACCGGAGCATCGGGTTTCGGCGACATCGCGATCCTGTACCGAGGCAACCACCAGGCGCGTCCGTTCGAGAAGGCGTTGCGCGAGCACCGGGTCCCCTATTTCCTTAGCGGCGGCGACTCCTTTTTCGCGCGCGCCGAGGTCAAGGACACCATGGCCTACCTGCGCCTGCTCGCCAATCCCGAGGATGACGCGGCCTTCCTGCGCATCGTCAACACGCCGCGGCGCGAGATCGGACCCGGCACCCTGGAGCAGCTGGCTAGCTACGCCCGCTCCCGGCCAATCGGTCTTTACGCTGCCTGCGCGGAGCTGGGGTTGGCACAGCACCTCGGAGAGCGCCAGCGGGAGAGACTCGTCAAATTCGCGGACCTGATCGGCGCCTTCAGACGACGCGCCCAGGACGAAGAACCGGTCGCGGCGGTCCGCGCGCTGATCGACACCCTCGACTACGCGGGCTGGCTCCGTGAGAGCGCGTCGACCCAGCAGGTGGCGGACCGGCGCATGGAGAATGTCGCCGACCTGCTCGACTGGCTCGATGAGCTGGGCAAGGGCGAGCTCGAAGGGAAGACACTGGCGGAGATGGTCCGTCATCTGACCCTGATGGACGTGCTCGAGCGCCAGGATGAGGCCGCCGGCGGGGACCGCGTCCATTTGATGACCCTGCACGCGGCCAAGGGCCTCGAGTTCCCGTGCGTCTTTCTGGTCGGTATGGAGGAGGAGCTGCTTCCCCATCGGGCCAGCATCGAAGCCGATACCATCGAGGAGGAAAGGCGCCTCGCCTACGTAGGGATCACCCGCGCCCGCCGAACCCTCACGTTCACGTTCGCCGCGCGACGAAAACGCTACGGTGGACTCACCCAGAGTGAGCCCAGCCGATTCCTCGCGGAGCTTCCGGACGACGGGCTGGAATGGTCGAATGGGCGTGAACGCGACCCGGAAGAGGGCAAGGCGCGCGGCACCGCGCACCTTGCGAGTCTTCGGGCAATCCTGGACGGGGGGTAGCGCCCCAGGGCCCGCGACCGTCTCAGCGGGTTGACACCCTGGGCGAGCCGCGGATCCGCGGAATGATCGGCTTGGGGCTACTGGACCTTGGAGACCATGTACTCGATCGCGGCCCTGAGGTCGTCGTCCGAGCAGTCGGTGCAGGTGCCGCGCGGCGGCATGGCGCCCTTGCCATTGAGCGCCGTGTTCATCAGGGCGTCCATGCCCTGATCGATGCGAGGCTGCCAGGCGTCCTTGTTACCGATTAGCGGCGCACCGGCCGCGCCGCTGGCATGACACGCCTGACAGAACCGGTTATAGACCGCAGCCCCGGGGTCGCTATCCGCGGCGGCTGTCTGCGCACCGCTGGCGGTGGGTGCCGCCGCGGCGGCTACGGCCGCTGGATCGGTGTTGGCCTTACCGATCGGCGCCAGCCGCTCCGCAACGGCCTCGGGCGAATCTGTGCCAGCGACGCCGGCGAAACGTCCAGCCGTCAAGACATAGACCAGGGCCACCAAGAGGACGACGCCGATTAGGACGGAAACGGACATGCCAAATTCGCTGCTCGTGTGATGGCTCACTCTCGGGACCCCTGTGATTCGGTTGCGGCGCGGGTGTTCCGGAATCTGAGTTTGGACACGCGCCTCATCAGATTCCGGTAATTTGCCGATTATATCGACCGGGCACCGGCAAAATCCATCGGGGATTCCGCTGCCCGCAGGCAACCGCGGACGCGGCCGTGGACGCCGAGCGGCGGGAGCAGTATTCTTGCCCGGTCGCTGGGTCTTCCACCTGCTTGGGGTCTACCGACACGGGCTCAATAGCTCCGCCGCGGGCTGCCGAACCCGTCAAGCGGCAGCGAGAAGCCACGCCCCGGTTCGCCGGAGATACGGTAAAACCCGGGAGCCATCGCGGTCCCGCACCAATGCGCCTGTAGCTCAGCTGGATAGAGTACCGCCCTCCGAAGGCGGGGGTCACAGGTTCAAGTCCTGTCAGGCGCGCCAATATTCTCGAGTCGTTAGCCGCTTTATTGGCCGATTTTTCCCACAGTAAATTTCAGATAAGTGCAGGGTAAGGATCGAGAGAAAAACAAGTAATACATACGCTCAGCTAATGCCGCGCGCATCGATGACGTAGTTCCAATGACCGAGGACGTCGTCATGGCGAATGAATGTGTCCTTGATGTCGCGGAAGGTCTCGGAGCATTTGCGGCCGATGTCATAGACCTTGTCGAGGAGGCGAGCCTTGACATGCAAGCCGGTTTCAGTGCGGGTCCGTTGAACTGCCTTTAGAGCAGTTTCGGGCGAATCGAGGACGATGCCGCGCAGCGCTCGCTCGACGTGGCTGAACAGGCGGTGCTCAATGGGATGCCACTTGGAGGTATAGGGTGGGTAGTGGGCGATGCGCAAGGGCAGCCCGAGGCGCGCGCTCAGTGCCACGAGATCCTCCTTGAAGCGCAGCGAGCGGGCGGCGTTGGCGCCGCCGGAATCGAACGTGAGGACGATTTCCGTGGCATTGGCGTAGCGGGCTTGTCGGTCCTCCTCCCAGGCCAGGGCGATGGCATCGCACACGAAGGCGCTGGTCTCGCGGGAAGTGCCCAAGGTCATGAAGCCGACATTGTCGAAGTAGTCGTAGATCCCGTGCGGCACCAGCAGGCCCTGGGCGAGGTGGCGAAAGTCATGGTCGTAGACGCCTTGCACCGCCGTGCTGTAGCACTGACCGGGACGATGCAACCAGCCGAGCAGCTCCTTTTTCTTGGTGTCGACGCAGAGCACAGGATTGCCCTGGGCCTGTGCATGGCGGCGCAACGCGTCGATGTGGCGGAACTGCTGGTCGCGCTGTTGCGGATCGACCTGACCGGTGATGAGCTCCTTGCGCAGGGAGCGGCGGCGATAACCGGCCCGCTCCAAGAGCTTGGCAGCGGTGTGGCGTCCGACCTCGAAGCCACGCCGCAACAGCTCACCGGCCAATTGCATCGGCTTGAGATCGGTCCACACAACGCTCGGGTCCGTGGGGCTGCCGGCGCTGTGCGCCTCGAGGATGGCCTCGAAGGCCTGCTCCAGACCCGCTTGGCGCTGGGTCACCTTCGGTCGCCCGCCGCCACGGCGGCGGATGCGCTTGGCGTCGCCGCTGGGCCGCTGGGGCGGCGAGCCGCCGTCTTCGCCCATCGCCTCCAACTCGCGAATGCCAGTGTAGATCGTGCGTCGGCTCATGCCCAGCACCTCCGCCACATAGGTGATCCCGCCGCGACCAATCTTCAGCGCCTCGACCGCCGCGTAGCGGCGCCGGTGATCCTCGGGTAAGGACGTGCAATACAACCGCATGAACTCTTCGTGCTCGTGACCGTAACCGGGAAACTCGCTCATCAGACCACCCATACCATCCAGTGTGTGGTGGCGATACTCTCACTCGGAGCGAGTCAGCTCAATATGTTGGCGTACACTTGTAACCTTTCCTACTAGAAAGACTGAGTAACTTGTTAGTGAACCGTTCCTAAGTGCAACGGGGTAACCCCATCTCCCGAAGAAAGCGCTCGCGCCGCGTCAACTTCTTCTTGCTCGCAAACTCGGCTTGGGTGAACGAAAACTGCTTCATCGGGTTCGTCGGCACTAGCGGTGGCTTGCTAAGCATTTCAAAACTCAGGCCCCATTGATAGTGATGACTTGATCAGTGTCTCCCTAGCGAAGCGCAATCTGATCGAACCCCAGTATGGCATTCAATCGGGGTCCCGACTGGATATCGCCCCCATGTTGCACTCAAGCGCCTGACTCGGGAGAAGTTTTATCACTTTTTGTCAGCGCAATGTCGTCCCCCCGTCTAACCACGAAAAGAGGTCACTCCCCGACCTGACCCTGGATGCCGACAGCTTCGCCCGGCCGGACTCTCCCCTGCGGCATGTGTTAACCACCGAGAACGAGACCAATCTCCTGGCATTTACAACCGTTTCAGCCGGCATGTTGATACTCGGCGTTGGTTACGGCTGGGATGCCCTGGCGCGCTCCGACTGGCTCGGACGCTGCACGATCCACTACTGGGGTGAAATCGACACCCATGGTTTCGCCGTCCTCGAGCAGCTTCGGAGCCGGCTCGAGCGGGTCGAGTCGTTCCTGATGGACCGCGACACGCTGCTGGTCCATGAGGCCCTACGGGGAGACGACACCGACCAAGTCGTTCACGACCTGCCCAGGTGAACCGAACCGGAACGGGCGTTATTCGACGAGCTAAGGGACAACCCTATCCGCAAGGGCCGGCGGCTGGAGCAGGAGCGGGTGGGATTCCAGTGGGTAACGCAAGCGCTCGAGGACATTGCCGGCGGCGGGGCGGCGTGACCCCACGGCGGGCCGGATCAACCGCCCGCCGTCCATCGAGTGCGCTGCCGGCGGCGACGCCGGCTGCTTTCGAATCCGCGTCGGGGCCTTAAAGGCCGAGAAACGCCGTCACCTGCCTCGAAACCTCCGGGGTGCGCAGGTAACCGTACGACTTGTGATGATTGCGTTTTTCTGGCTCGCCAGGCCGGTGGTAGTCGTTTAGCACAAGGTCGTCCTTCACCTGGACGCCCCGCGCATTGGCCGAGTATTCGTCATCGAGGTGGAAATCGGCGCAAACCGGGTCCTTGCGGTCCGCGTAGTTGACCCAGCGACCGGTGACGATCGAAGGTGTCCGTATACTCGGATCATAGGTGCGTTCTTCCCTGATCTTGTGCAGCACATGGGGAAGACCCAGCGGCGAGCCTATGGTGACGAATTCATCCACCGTGACGCCGCTTTCCGTGCCCGGCATGCCGAGGTCCCGCAGCACGTCGTAGCCGATAATGGTACCCATCGAGTGGGAGATCACCAGCAACTGCTTGTCCTTTTCCTCCAGCAACACGGCTTTCAGCTCGTCCCGCAGCACCTTCAAAGCCAACTCCCTCTGGTTCTTCCGGTTGAGTATCTTGCGCTCCCTGTCGTAGTAGAAATCGAGGTCCTTCAGCACCCTGCCGAGCACCCAATCCGCCAGCGCGTCCATTCCGAAGTGCTCCTTCAGCTGATCCACGCCGGAACCGACCAGCCCCCTGCCAAGCGCGACGGTGTCGTCGAGCCAGTTGTCCTTGCGTTCCTTCAGGGCACCGGGATCGGCCGGAATATAGGGCTCGTCGTTGTACAGCTTGTCGAAGTGGAAATTCTCGTCCTGGTGCATCGGGCTCTTATAGAGTAGGTCAGCCCAATAGACGAGACGGAAGTCAAATCGAGGTGCCCTGATTCCGCAGTTCTTCTCCAAACCCTCCGCAATGGCCGCCCGCCAATACGTCTCGAGCACGGCTCGTTCGGGTTTGTTCGCCAGACCATGAATTCCGATAATCAGCTTGCTCATTGTCGTTCCCCCCTCATCAAGCGCACGCAACCCGTCGAGGACCGCACGTAGTCCCCTCCGAGGGGCATGCCGGTCCAGACAACACCGGATCGATCGCGCCGAATCACCATGGACGACCCTGCTCAGCGCTTGGTTAAGCATAGTCGACATGAACGCCACGAGGCGCGAATCTCCGATTGGGCCAGTAGACACGTGCCGTTATTGCCGGCCGATGCCCCAAAACCGAGGTGTCGCGGAGGACCCGCTCGACCGATTCGGGTGACCTATCCCTCCGCCGTCTCCTGCACGAACGCGCTCGCGTCCGCGGCCAACCCGCGCAGCATTGGCTCGGGCACGGCATTGGCGCCTTGGGCGAGCGCCATGGCGCGCATTATCAAGCCGGCCTGGTCCTGGCTGAGGGCGCCCTTCGGCAGGGCCTCGCCGTAGAGCCAGACACCAGCCTGCTGGGGTACCGGCGGGACCTTCTGCCCCGCGCGCTCAGCCGCGGCGGCGAGCAGGGCACCCAGCAGCAGGTCCATCGCCGGCGCCGGACAGGCCTGCCGGATCAGCACCTCGGCCCCCTGGAGCTTCTCCCGCGCCTGGCGCAGCAACGGCGGCTCGCGCTGCGGGACCGTCCGCGGCGCGGCCTCAAACAGGGTGCGGGACTCGGCTACCGGCGAAGCGGCGCCCAGCCTTCGGAGTCCGCCCAGGGTACGGGGGTCGATCAGCGCGACCGGGATCCGTCCCGAGATCTCCGAGGCCATGCGGTCCGCCTCCTCGTCCACGCGGTCGAGGACCACCAGCAGTCCTCCGCCGGTGCCCAGGATGCGATCGATCCGCGGCCCGAATGCATCCTGGACCGCCAGGATCGCACGCCGAATTTCCGACTCGATCTCCGAGTCCTCGCGCTCGGAACCACCAGCCGACGGCGTCACGGCCCCGAGCTCCGCGGTCGGTGGCTCCACGGGCTGCTCGCCATCTTCGCCGTCCTCGGCGGCCTGCCCCGACTCGCCCCCGCCTCCTCCCGCCAGGTCCTCCGCCAGCACCTCCACCAGCTTCTTCGAAACGCCGACCACGTCCTCGGTGCCCTCGGGATCAACGACGTTGTCGAACAGGTTGCGCTTGCCCTGCACCAGGGCGAGGACCCGTTCCTCGTAGGAATTCGCCGCCACCAGCAGCAGGATCTGCACCTTCTCGGTCTGACCCAGCCGGTGCACGCGGGCGATGCGCTGGTCGAGGACCGCGGGGTTCCAAGGGATATCCAGATTAACCAGCACCGAGGCGCACTGGAGGTTGAGCCCGACACCGCCGGCGTCGGTGGAGATGAAGACCTGCATAGCGTCGTCCTGGTGGAAGCGGTCGATCAGCTCGCCGCGCCTGGCCGTTGGGACGCCGCCGTGCAGCCGCACGCAACCCAGCCCCATCCGGCGCAGGCGCTCCTCGACCATCCGGGTCATCTGCTCCCACTGGGAGAAGACCACGGCCTTGAGACCGGACTGCAGGCAGAGCTCGTCGAGAATGCTCGCCAGCTCGTCCAGCTTGGGCGAACCCTCGGTCTCCTTGTCCACCAGCCCCGCCGCGTTGCAGGCCATGCGCGCCTGCTGCAGCGCGGCGAGCAGGCGCTTCTGCTCCGACGGGGTGAGCGGGCGCCGCTTGGCAATCTGGGCCAGCCGCCCGGCGTTGGCGACGGCGTCGTCGTGCAGGCCGCGCTGAATCGGTGTCAGCTCCACGTCCAGACGCTGCTCGATGCGCTCGGGCAACTGCTCACGCACCAGACGCCGATCGCGCCGCAGCATCACTGGGGCGAGACGCCGGCGCAGCTCCGAGAGATTGCGGTACCCCAGGACCTTTCCGCGCTCGTCGGTGACGTGGAAGTCCACGAGGTAGCGCCAAAGAGGGCCGAGCACCTTCGGGTCTACCACCTGCATCAGGCTGTACAGGTCCTCCAGGCGGTTCTCAAGCGGCGTACCGGTGAGCACGAAGGCGTAACGGGAGGGGATGCGCTTGACCGCTGAGGCGATCTTGGTGCGCCAGTTCTTGATGCGCTGGGCCTCGTCAAGGATCAGCAGGTCCGGGCGCAGGGTCTCATTGATGACGGCGACATCCCGCAGTACCAGTTCGTAGTTGATGGCGAAGAAGCCGCCGCCGCGCCGGTACTGGGCCGCCCTCGCGGCTGCCGTTCCCTGCACCACCTGGGTCTCCTGTCCGGTGAACTTACGGATCTCCCTTGCCCATTGCTGCTTGAGGGAGGCGGGGCAGACGATCAGCACCCGCTCGGCCTCCGACTGCTCCCGGAGCCAGGTGGCGGCGGCGATGGCCTGCAAGGTCTTGCCCAGGCCCATGTCATCCGCCAACAGGGCGCGGCCGTTGCCGGCCAGGAAGCCGACTCCGTCCACCTGGTAGGGGTAGAGACGGGTTAGAACCCCCGGCAGGCGCCCGCCGGTGCCGCGAACCCGCTCGCCGATCTCCCGCGCCCGGGCTTGGCGGGCCGCGGCCTCGCCGAGATGGCGGGCGTGGCCCAGCGCGTCCTCGCCCAGGTCCAGGTCGCCGCGCCCGCCAGCCAGATCGACGAAGCGCAAAAAGTCTTCGGGCACCCGACGTTGGAAGGCACCCGAGGTGTCGAAGAACCCGTCGAGCAGGGCCGCGAGGGATGCCTCGATCTCCGCCGGGCGATGGAGGCTGATCACCGGCGGGTCCGGCGCCTCCCAATCCAGGTAAACGTACGGGAACGGGGGCGGAAGATCCTTTATCCGCTTGAAGTCAGGCCGCTTTCTGACGCCGTGCAGGACTGCCTCGACATGCTTGCAGGTGCCGAGTTGATTGGTCGCGAAGTCCGGGCAGGTGCAGAAGTTGGCGCGCCGGTTGAGGGAGCGGATGTGCACCCGATAGCTGACCGGGAAGTGGGTTGCCGACGTGATCGATCGGGCGCTCCAGGTGCCGAACCAGAGCTCGCCGGAGAGGTGATCGACCTTGACCTCGGCGCGACCGCGTTTGGCCCGCTCGTCAATGGCGGTCTCGGCGGCGCCCGCGATCTCGCCGGGCGCGCCGCTCCGGGCACCGTAGGCGAACAGGGCGGCCAGGGCGTGGGCGCAGGGCTCACTCGCGTCGGTTTCGCAGCCGCACCGGGTCTGCAGATTGCCGTCGGCATCGTAGTTGAGCTCGACCGCGAGCTTGTCCTCGGTCTCCTCGTCCTCCACCTCCGCCCACAGCCGCTCCGCCTCCCAGTCCAGGCTCGTCACCCGGTTGTCCTTGAAGTGACGGAGCCCCGCGCGCACTACTGCCGGCCCGGCCAGGGCCTGGATCTGCTCGTTGTCGAAGAGGAAGCTGTCCTGGAGTTCGGCAGCGATGGGCGTAGGGCTCATATCCCTGGATCGGTCTGTTCGTGGCAAAGCCCGGGATGTTAACACCGGTAAGGACGCTGCCGGCGCCGGCTACAGCCGGGCGGCCGGGTCCCGTGTGAGCCGGGCCGCATCGACCTCCTGGCGGCTAGTCGCGTTCTGACCGCACCACGGGGGGAGAAGCCCGGCAGGCCGAGCGCTTCCGCCGCGGCGCGCAGCGGGGCCATGGCAGCGGCCGCGGGCGGGAAGTCGGGAGCTAGCGGACTCGTGGGCCCATGCTCCTCGATGGCGCGGTTTGCGGATCCCCTCCGGTGCCGCCGGCCTCTGCTTGACATCCACGCGCGCGGGCCGACGTACCGGCTCACTCTGGAAGCCTGTAAACCCAGTAGGCAACAGGCACCAAGACCAGCTCCATTACCAGATACAGCATCAGAATCGGCGACGGCTGGCCGTCAGCGAACAGACTGATGACCCTGCCGAGGGCCAGACCGCCGGAGAAGATCAGGGTCGTCAGAACGGCGGCGTTCCGATAGCGGGCGCTGAACGCCGAAAACAGCCAGAAGAGTCCCAGCGCCAGATAGAGGCACATCAGGGCACGCAGGATGTGTGCGACGTCGAGCGTCAGCTCGGACACGCCCAGGAACGTCCGCGCGAACCATAGGGGCGAGACGCCATACAGCAGCGCGATTACCCAGACCGCGGAAAATGCAAAGATCAGAAAATATTTCTTTATGTTCATGGCCGAGGAAACGGTCCTCTCCGCTTGCGTGTCGATTGCGCGGGGCCACCTGCCCCCGGGGAGCGTACGCCGATAGACCGGCGGCCGCTATGCACGGGCCGGAGCCGGTCGAAGCTGCGTCCTGATCGTCTGCAACAGCTCGCGCATTCCGACGGGCTTGGCCAGATATTCGTTCACGCCCACCTCCAGGCAGCGTTCCCGGTCGCCGGGCATGCTGAGCGCCGTGATCGCGACAATGGGAATGTGTTTGAGCGACTTGTCCGAGCGGATCAGTCGTGTCGCCTCCAGTCCGTCAAGGTTCGGCATCTGGATGTCCATAAGGATCAGGTCGGGGTGAAGGACACGGGAACGCGCCACCGCCTCCACACCGTCCGGGACATGGACGACCCGATACCCATTGCTCTGGAGGGACTCGGTCAACATGATGGAGTTGGCCGGATCGTCCTCGGCCAGGAGTATGGTCGCGCCGGCTGTCGGCGCCATGTCCGGATCGGTCGACTCCAGCCGCTCGGGCGCACCCGCGCCGTCGCTGCGCGACTCTTCCTTCGGCTGCCAGCGAAGCGTCACGGTAAACCGGCTGCCCTTTCCGACCTCGCTCTCGACCGCGATGCTGCCGCCGTGCAGCTCGGCCATCCGGTAACTTAGCGCGAGACCGAGTCCGGTGCCCGAGTAGTTCCTGTTGAGCTTGCTGTCGAGCTGCACGAACGGCTTGAAGACCCGCTCCATGTGCTCGCGGGCAATGCCGATCCCGGTATCCCAGACGCTGAGATCAACGACGCCCTTGGCCGCGTCGCCGCGCACATCCAGACCCACGGACCCGTTCTCCGGCGTGAATTTCACCGCGTTGCTCAGCAGGTTCACCAGGAGCTGCTTCAGCCTGCGGTTGTCTCCCCGCACGACCTGGACCTGGGGATCCAGGTGCAGCCGGACCTCGAGATTCTTCTTGTTGGCCGGTTGGCGCACCAGGCGCAGGCTGGCCTCGCAGAGCTGGGCGACGGGTACGTCGTCCCAGGCCAGCTCCATGCCTCCGGCCTGGACCTTGGCCACGTCCAGGATGTCGTTGATCAGGGCCAACAGGTGGTGCGCGCTCTCCTCGATGTTCGATACCGCCCTCGCCTGCTTATCGTTGAGCTCCCCGTAGAGCCAGTCAGCGAGCATCTCGGAGGTGCCGACGATGGTCGTCAACGGGGTGCGAAGCTCGTGGCTCATGGCCGCGAGAAACTCGTCCTTCGAACGCGCCGTGCTCGCCAGCTCGGCGTTGGCGAGGTTCAGCTCCGCGGTGCGCTCCTCCACCCGCTGGGCGAGCAGGGCGCGCTCGTCCTGCAACGCCCAATGGGCGTCCCGAAGCGCGGCCTCGGCCCGCTTGCGCGCGGTGATGTCCGAAAAGGTCACGACGGCCCCGATCAACTCCCCGTGCTCGCGGATCGGGTGTGAGGAGTACTCCACCGGAAACGAGCGGCCATCCTCGCGCCAGAAGAACTCGTCGTCGGCCTGGCACGTCTCGCCGGTGACGTAGGTCCGGCAGGCCCGACACTGCTGGCGCGGGTATGCGCTACCGTCCGGCCGGGTGTGGTGCATCAGGTCATGCATCGGTTTGCCCAGGTAGCTGTCAGCCGAGCCCCCGCCCAGCATCTCGACGCCGGCCGTATTGATGAAAATACATTCGCCGCTGGTGTTGAGGCCATAGATCCCCTCCCCTGACGACTCCAGCAGCAGCCGCGTGCGCGCCTCGCTGGCGCTCAGCGTGTCGCGCGAGGTTGCCAGGTTGAGCTGCATGGTCTTCAGTGAATGGAGCAGCCTGGCCGCCTCGTCGTGGCCCTCGGCATGGATCTCCCCGGAGAGGTCGCCCTCGGAGATGCGCTGCGCGATCTGCGTGGCCGCCGCAATAGGTCTTCCGATCGAACGGTCTGTCAGCCAGACTAGGAACAGAATGGTGCCGGTGACGACGCCGACCGCACCCAGCAGGATCTGCCGCGTCGCAGACTCGGCTTGCGCCGAGACTGCGGCCAACCGGGCCTCCTTCTGCTCCAGCGTGGAAGCAACGACGTGATCCAGCAGGTCGGTGGGCTCGCGGTCGATTCCCCGGACCTGTCGGTCGACGGCGATATGGGGACCGACCGGCGTCCGCTTGTAGAGGCTGAGGGCATCGCGATACTGCTGCCCCAGCCGCTGGTGTGCGGCATGAAACTCCTCGGCAATCCGCCTCGCCTCGGAACCCTCATCGAGCAGGGGCAGCAGGGCTTCGATGGCGGCCCGGGTCTCCTGCTCTTCCTGGTAGAACTGCGATAGATACTGTTTGTACAGATCGGGCTCGTGCCCTCGCAAAAGGATGTCCTTCCACTCCTGGACCTGCTTCTTGAATCGCACCTGGGCCGCGAGGCTCGCGGCTACGATTCGATAGGTCTCCCGTTGGATCTCGCTGGCCTGCTCGGCGGTGCGCTGGTAGGCGCTGGCGGCAAAGAAGCCCACCGTCAGATAGATCGACAGCACCAGGCCGAGCGTGAGAACCAGCTTCGTGCGAATGCTCATCGGCGCGAGTATAGGGGCTCCGCCGCCGCATGGGCCAACGCGTCGGGCGGCGCAATCGATACCGGCGCCGCCAGGGAGACACTGATCAAGAGCCATCCTGGCATTTGATCAGCTCGCGACCCCAAGACCTGGTCTCGGAGTCGCTCCATTTTCAGACACTTGAGTGTCTGAAACTAGCGGGCCATCCATGCCCGCACGGGAATCGCGAGAAATCAGCGCTCCCAAGGGATACCGACCCCGCCACTATTTGACGAAAGCGCTTGTCGCCGGACCCGCGCTCGTGAATACTCTCGCGCGCCAATCGAATGGAGGAACAAGCAATCGATGAACGCAAAGAAGGCGAAATCCGCCGCAGAGACCGAAGAAGCCGTGGTTGAAGCCGCCGCCGAGAGCGCGCCCGCGCCGGAAGCAGCCGGGGAAGCCCAGCCGGAAGCCGCAGTGGAGGAGATGAAGAACGAGAAGAAGGCCAAGAAAGGGAAGAAAGACGAGGACAAAGAGAAGAAGGCCAAAAAGGGCAAGAAGTAGGCCGCCGCTATCCTTCCGGCCAGTGTAGCGATGGCTTGCAGCACTGGCCGATCGACGTTACCGAATGCGGCGCTTATCGAACGGCCCTGCTCAGTCGCTGACCCCGCCCGCCGCGCAACGAAACTGACTGCGGGCCATCCTGGCCAACATCGTCACCCGCATCCGCGTGCCGCGGCAGACGCTGATCCGATCGGCGCTGCCTCGACCTGACCGTCCTGATCGCCGACTCGTCGCCGATCTCGTTCGCAACACCTACCGGCCCGTCCGGGCGCGCCGGCAAGGCTCAGTCACTCACCGTCAGGACCCGGATCAGATCGGTCCCGCCCGCCGTGTGGGTGTGGCCTGCCGTGACGATCAGAATATCGCCCGCCCGCACCAGGTCCCGTTTCTTGGCCTCCTTGGTCGCGAATGCGATCTTGGCGTCGTCGGCAAGCCCCTGCTGATAGAGTATCGGCACGACCCCCCAGTTCATCGACAAGCCGTCGAGCGACCGTCAGGGATGCGGTAACCGCCAGGATCGGGCACTCGGGGCGGTGCTTCGAGATCAGCCTCGACGTGAAACCCGTCTCGGTCAGGCTGATGATGGCGGTAGCACCGAGCTGATCCGCCATGCGCACCGCCGATTGGCTCACCGCCTCGGTGATCACGTTCGAGGGGTGCGGCAGGATGCGCTGCAGATAGCCATACTCCCGCAGCGAGGCCTCGGCTCGAACCGCGAGCTCCGCCATCGTCCGCACCGCCTGAACCGGGTAGGCGCCCGCGGCCGTCTCGCCGGAGAGCATGACCGCCGAGCTGCCGTCGAGGATCGCGTTGGCCACGTCGCTGGCCTCGGCGCGGGTCGGCTTGGGGTTGCGCTCCATCGACGCGAGCATCTGGGTCGCCGTGACGGCCGGCTTCCCGTTGGTGACCGTGGTGCGGATGATCTTCTTCTGGGTGCTCGGAACGTCCGCCAAGGGCAACTCGACGCCGAGGTCGCCGCGGGCGACCATCACCCCATCCGCGGCGAGCGCGATGGCCTCGAGGTTCTCCACGCCCGCGCGGTTCTCGATCTTGGCGATGATCGGGATCTCGACGCCGCGTTCGAGCAGGATCTCGCGCATCCGGTTCACGTCGTCGGCACTCTGGACGAACGACGCGGCGATGTACTCGACGTCGTTCTCGGCCGCGAACGACAGCTCGCGCACCACGTCTTCTCGGTTCTCCGGGTCGACCGCCGTCAGCGACAGCCGCGTGTTGGGCAGGTTCACGCCCTTGCTCTCGCGCAAGGTGCCGCCCACGACCACCCGGCAGCGGATCTCGCGCTCCTCGATGGACTGGACCGTCAGCTCCATGGCCCCGTCGTCCAGCAGAATAGTCTCGCCCGGGTTCACCTCCCGGGCGAGCCGCAGATAGGAGACCGAGACGCCGCCGGCGTCGCCCGTGCGCTGGTCGGTGTAGAGCGAGAAGGGTTCGCCGGATACCAGCTCCACCGAGCCCGTCTTCAGGCGTCCGGTGCGAATCTCGATGCCCCGGGTGTCGATCATGATCGCCGTGGGAATGCCGACATTGCGGGCGGCCTCGCGGATGCTCTCCAGCCGCTGCTTGTGCTCGGCCAGGGTTCCGTGGGAGAGATTCAGCCGCGCCACGTTCATGCCCGCGCGCAGCATCGCCTCAAGGACAGGGAGCGAATCGCAGGCGGGACCGACGGTGGCCACGATCTTGGTCTTTCGGGTGCGGGCGCGCTCGGACATCAGGGGCTACTGCCAAATGGAAACGACTCGGACAAATGAGATCAGCAAACCCGGAGGGCCTCGCCTTCCGTGTCCCGCTGAGGTGCGCGCACCATAAGCGATACCGCGCCGCGGCGAAACGGCTTTCGGCCAGCTAACTCTCGCGCGCCCGGTCGGAGCCCGGTCAGACCCTGCTGCCCGGCACGGACTCCGCCGGGTTGCACTCCGCCGATCCGGTTCGCGGGGCCGGCATCCGGAAGTTCTCGGAAGCTCCGAAGACGTAGCCGCTCATCCCCAGGTTCCGGTACATGAACCCGTCGGTGAAGCGCCGGCCCGGCCGCTCGCGCCCGCCCGCCGCCCAGGCGAAGACCAGTGGCGCGTAATGGTCGATGCTCGGGTGGGCCTCTGCGAATCCCGGCGCGTGAGCCCATGGCGAGAGCAGCCGTTGGAATTCGCCGGCCTCGATCGTGTCTCTCAGCCAGGCCTCGAAGCCCGTGGCCCAGGGCTCGGGCTCGCCGCCGGGCCTGAGCGCGCGCAGGTTGTGAACGGACCCTCCCGAGCCGATGATCAGGACGCCGCGCCAAGCCAGCGGGGCCAGCGCGGCGCCGAGGCGGGCGCAAGGCTCCAGGCCGCCGGGGGGCAGCGAGACCTGTGCCACCGGGATGTCTCCCGCGGGGAAGGCGAGCTTCAGCGGGACCCAGGCGCCGTGGTCGAGCCCACGGTTTTCGTCGATCCGGTGCTCGATGGCGGCGCCGTCGAGCACACCCCGGATCTCGTCACAGAGCCCGGGATCGCCTCGTGCCGGGTAGCGCTCCGCGTACAGGCGCTCTGGAAACCCGCCGAAGTCGTGGATCGTCTCCAGCATGCCCGCTCCCGTCAGGCCGACTGGGTCGGCGAACCAGTGGGCCGAGGCAACGACAAGGGCGCGCGGACGCGCCAATTGCGCGGCCAGCCCGCGCAAAACACGGGCGGACGGCTGATCCGACAGGATCAGGTCGGGTGCGCCGTGGGAGATGAAAAGGGTCGGAAGCGCTGATTGCATCTGGGGTCGCGGTCGTTCGGGCTCGCCCATCAACCGGGGCGGCATTTCGATAGATGCGGGAGCGAGGGCCCGCCTGCAACCGCCGGGAAGTCCCGACGCGAGGCACCAGCGGCCGTTTCCGGCGCCCGTGGTCGGGGGTATCCGCGCCTAGCGCCAGCCCACGCCTAGGACGGCGCCGACGGCCGGCCCGGACAGCGGCGCGCTAACGCCTGACGCTCCGGGTGCCGCGGGGGCGCCAGAGCCCCCGGCAGCGCCCTCAGAGCCAGGTGATGCGGGCAAGCAGGCCCTCGACGTCCGTGACCGCGTCGCGCAGCGAGACTCCGGCATCGGGAGACCCGACAATGATGCCCTTGCCCGCCACGGGCGCCACCCTGTCCACCTGGAAGCGCCCACTGACGGCGTAGCCGCGGAGAAAGCACTCCTCGTCGAAGAACAGGCGGTCCCCGTTTGGACCAATCTCGTCGGAGGCTATGGTCTCGAAACCGATCAGGACCGCGATGTCGTCGTGACTCGCCACCTCGACAAGCTCGACGGACTGGGACGCGGGCGTGACTAACAGGGCTTTCATCGGGGCTACCTCGGCGACTGGGCGCATGGTCGGTTCGGGACTTTGATGGCGTCAACGTTAACAGACAGTGGCCGGCCAGACCTAGCGTATCCCCCACTGAAAACGCGCCCCGTCAACCACCGTCGCCAAGAGCCACGGCTGGCGCGTGAAACCTAGCGCACTAGCTCGGCTGCAACGCGGCTGGCGAAGCATTGCACGCGGACTCGGGACGGGCCGATGTCATCCCTCCCGCCCAACGACGGAGATCCGGGCGCGCGCACGGCCCGACTTTCACGTTACCCTTGACGCGCGCGGGCCAACAACAGGACCGCGGCGCGGGCGATTCGGCGCGCATAGAGCACCGGCAGCAGGGCATTGTTGGACTCTCCGTACTTGGCCAGCATGTAGGCGGGGTTTGGGAACAGGTGTTCACGGAGCAGGCGCAGGCGAGCACCCCATCGCGGCAGCGCCCGGAAATTCTCCAGGTCGCGTCGCCAGCGGCTGGCCACCCGTTCGATCCGGAAGTCCTCATATCGAGCCGCCGCCTCGAGCGCGCGGAGCGCCGGCGCCGGTACCCCCGTGCCAAGCAACGCGACGCATTTGAGCAGGCCATCAAGCACGACGGTGCACTGCCCCTTGGCGGCCGACAGATCGGCCAGTCTCCGCCAGCCGGCCTGGTCCAGTCCCTCGGCGAGCAGATGGATGTCGTAGAGCCACAGGAGCCGATCCGCGCTCCCGTCCGGCAGGTGTCCGACCCGATGCATACAAGCGAGGAGCAGCGCATGGACCGCGCCCAGGCCGCGCGCCGCGTCCCCGAGCCCTGGGAGGGGAATCGCCGCGGTTTCGAGCTCCGGGAAATCCAGGGCCCGCGCGAAGCGCTCTGCGTTGTTGACACGCCAGTGGACGTCGAGGCAGTGCGTTATTCCCAGGGGGTCTGTCCGGTGAGCGATGAACTGGTGGCTCACCAGGGTCCCCTCGTTCGTGTTGGCCCACTGATAATCAAGCGCCCGCAGGCACTCTCGGGCCCGGGAGGCCTGGTCGCGGTCGCGGAGCAGCAGATCGCTGTCGCAGCGCGGCCGCAGGTGGGGCTCGGGGTACAGCGAGTAAGCCAGCGCCGTGCCCTTCATCAGCAGGACATCCAGACCCGCGTTGGCAAACGCCCGCAGGACGCGTTCCAGCTCGGCGGCGCGCAACAGCTCCGCGGCCGCCTCCTGGCGCGCGTACCGCTCCAACCGGGTGCGAAGCGCCGGTGTGCAGCGCTCCCAGGCGTCCGTCCCCGAGAGCGCTTGGTGGATAAGGGCGGTCAGGCCATTGGTCTCGATGACCCCCCAGAGACCGTCCCCGCCACCAGGCCAATGCTCCGGCCCGGCGAACGGCGTCGCAACCAGCGCCGACGCAAGCCAGCGTCGCGCATCTTCGGTGTAGGCTGGCTCTCGGAATACCTGCATCGGTGGTTCCACCTGTCGGGGCACTGAGCGAGCCCGTCCGCCCGGCATTCTGGCGATGCGCATCATCTTTTTGAACCGCTTTTTCTTTCCCGATCATTCGGCGACCAGCCAGATGCTCTCCGATCTGGCCTTCCACCTGGCCGGGACCGGCGCCGAGGTCAAGGTCATCACCAGCCGTCAGATCTATGACGACCCGGACGCCCGGCTGGAGCCCGAGGCCAATGTCCGGGGTGTCCGAATCCATCGCGTCGGCTCCTCCAGGTTCGGCCGTCATGTTATCCCGGGACGGGCGGTCGACTACCTGTCGTTCGCCTGGAGCGCTCGGCGAAGGCTGGACCGAATCCTACGCCCCGGCGACTGGGTGGTGTGCATGACGGACCCTCCGCTGCTTTCCGTGGCCGTGGCGCCGGTCTGCCGCAGGCGGGGGGCGCGGCTGGCGAACTGGCTGCAGGACCTGTTTCCAGAGGTAGCGACGGCCGTGTCGTCCGAGCCGCTGCGGCCGCTGCTCGACCCGCTGCGCCGGCTGCGCAACGCCTCGCTGGATGGCGCCGCGGTCAACGTGGCGATCGGGTCCGGCATGGCCCGGCGCCTGTTGGACGAGGGCGTGCCACCGGGCTCGCTGCGCACTGTTCCGAACTGGGCCGAGATCGAGCAAACAGGTCCCGCCCGGACGGGGATGCGCGAGGAATGGGGACTCGCGGAGCGCTTCGTGATCGGCTATTCGGGCAATCTCGGCCGGGCACACGACTACCGCACCACCCTCGAAGCCGCCCACCGTCTGAGTCCGGTGCCCGACGTCCGGTTCCTGTTGATCGGCGGAGGAGCGCTGATGGCGGAGCTTCGGCGGGAGGGCCAGTCGCGCGGACTTGAGAACCTGGTCTTCAAGCCGTATCAGCCCCGCGAGCGGCTCGCGGAGAGCCTGGCCGTCGCGGACATCCACCTGGCGATCCTGCGGCCCGAGCTCGAGGGACTCATCGTTCCGAGCAAGTTTTACGGCATCGCCGCGACGGGCAGGCCGACGCTGTTCGTCGGCGATCCGGACGGCGAGATCCCGCGTCTGATCGCCGAGGCGGATGCCGGTGTCACGGTCCGGGTCGGGGACGCGGAGGCGATGGTCCGGCAGATCCTCAGGCTCCGGATGGAGCCCGAGACCCGCGATCGGATGGGCCGCAATGCCCGCGCGCTGTTCGAGGCTCGCTTCACCGCCGCGCACGCCTTCGCCGCCTGGGAGTCGGTCCTGCGCGGGGCGCGGGACCCGATATCGGGTGCCGCGAGCGTCCAAGGTTGAACGCCATGCAGCCGTTCATCGACAAGGCCTTGTTCGCCGTCCTGTCACCGCTCGGCATCGGCCTGCTGCTGGTCCTGATCGCGGCCCTTTGCGCGCTGCGGGGCAACGCGAGGCGCTCGGCGGCTCTTGCGGCGGCGGCACTCGCCGTCCTGTGGGTCGCGTCCACCCCCTTCGCCGCGCGGCTGATGGCGGATATGCTCGAGCGCCCGTTCCCGCCGGTCGCGCCCGGGGATCTGCCGGCCGGCGATGCCATCGTCCTGCTCGGGGGAGCGGTCACCCCGCTCGACGCGTCCGGCGGGTTGGTCAACGTCGGGGCGGCCTTCGACCGCGTGCTGTTCGCCCGGGCGCTCTACGCGGCGGGGCGCGCTCCCGTTATCGTCGTCACGGGCGGCAGCCTCACGGGCGGTCCCCCCGAGGCGCAGGCGATCGCCAAGCTGCTGCAGGAGCTTGGCATCCACACGGAGGCGCTGATCCTGGAGACCGGGAGTCGCACCACGCGGGAGAACGCGCTGGGCGCCGCGGAGATCCTGTCGCAGCGGGGGGCGCGGCGCGTCCTGCTGGTGACCTCGGCCATGCACATGGCCCGCGCGCTGGGCGCCTTTCGGTACGCCGGCATCGAGGCTATCCCCGCGCCGACCGATCATCAGGTTGCCCTCGAGGGACGCGGTCTGCTCGACTGGTTGCCGAGCCCGGACGCGCTGGTCACCTTCACGGCCGCGCTGAAGGAACAGGTCGGGCTCCTGGTGTACCGACTCCGCGGCTGGGCGGTCTGACCCGCCGTCTGCGGACCGAAGTCGGCCGTAACGGGGCCTGTGTTCGGCATTTTTTGGGGGTCCGGGCTCACGGCGATGGGTTATCGCTATCGATTCGATCCGAAACTCCCATTGGGACCTGTCCCGCTTTGGAGCAAAATGGCGGGTGAAGGCCGTCCGGCGCCCCGCGCACCGCCGGGCGGCCGATTGATGTACCCGAACAGAGGAGACTGCACCGATGTCCGCACCGACCATTCGTGAGGGAAGTCTCGAGGCCCCGACCCGCCACGCCATCGACTGGCAGAGTCCGGATTTCTACAACGAGGAGGCGCTCTTCAAGGAGCTGGAGCGGGTCTTCGACATCTGTCACGGCTGTCGCCGCTGCGTGAGCCTGTGTCAGTCCTTCCCGTCGCTGTTCGATCTGGTGGACGAATCCTCGACCATGGAGGTGGACGGCGTGGCGAAGGACGACTACTGGAAGGTCGTCGACCACTGCTATCTCTGCGACCTCTGCTACATGACCAAGTGTCCCTACGTCCCGCCCCACGCGTGGAACCTGGATTTCCCGCACCTGATGCTGCGCGCCAAGGCGTTCAAGTTCAAACATGGGAAAACAAAGTTCCGCGACCGCGTCCTGACCAGCACGGACCGGGTGGGCTCACTGGCCGGAATTCCGGTGGTCAGCGGGATCGTCAACGCGGCCAATAAGAATGCGCTCGGCCGCAAGGCACTCGAGGCGGTGCTGGAGGTCCACAAGGATGCCCGTGTACCCGAGTATCAGAGCCACACGCTGAGAAAGCAGGAAAAGGGACGGATCGGGCGGACCGCGAACGGCGAGGCCGCTGGCCCGACCACCGGCAAGGTTGCTCTGTTTGCCACCTGTTACGGGAACTACAACGAGCCTCGGGTCAACGAAGACCTGATCGCGGTCTTCGAGCAGAACGGGATTCCCGTGACCCTGGCCCAGAAAGAGCAGTGCTGCGGCATGCCGAAGCTGGAGCTAGGAGACCTGGACGCGGTCAAGGCAGCCAAGGACGCGAACATCCCGGTCCTCAAGCGGCTGGTCGACGACGGTTGGGATATCGTGGCGATGATTCCGTCGTGCGTGCTGATGTTCAAGCAGGAGCTGCCGCTGATGTTCCCGGACGACCCGGACGTGCAGGCGGTGCGGGAGCACGTGTTCGACCCCTTCGAATACCTGATGATCAGGAACAAGCACGGAAAGATGAACCTGGACTTCAAGAAGCCGCTGGGCAGCGTCGTCTACCAGGCCTCCTGCCACCAGCGCGTTCAGAACATCGGGCAGAAGACCCGCGAGGTGCTGGCGCTGGTGCCCGACACCACCGTGGACATCATCGAGCGCTGCTCGGGTCACGACGGGACCTATGCGGTGAAAAAGGAATCCTACGAGTTCGCCATGAAGATCGTACGGCCCGTCGCGACCCGGGTGGAGAAGGCGGGCCCCGATCACTTCGGCAGCGACTGCCCGATGGCCGGTGCCCATATCGCCCACGCCCTCGGCCGCGACGGCGAGCAGCAGCACCCGCTGAGCCTGCTGCGCCTGGCCTACGGCATCTGAAACCCCGCGGCGGTCCGCGAGGCCGCCGTCCGTCAATCGGAGACGACCATGCAACTGACGCGAGAGGATCTCTACAGCCTGGAGGACTATGCCCGCATCCGCGGTGACTTCCGGACGCGGGTGATGGCCCACAAGAAGGTACGGCAGGTGGCCATCGGCCCGCACGCGACCCTCTACTTCGAGGACCGTCTGACCATGCAGTACCAGATACAGGAAATGCTACGGGTCGAGCGGATCTTCGAATCCGAGGGCATCCAGGAGGAGCTCGATGCCTACAACCCGCTGATCCCGGATGGCAGCAACTGGAAGGCGACCTTCATGATCGAGTACGAGGATGTCGACGAGCGCCGGGAGGCCCTGGCCCGGCTGCGCGGCATCGAGGACCGGGTCTGGGTCCAGGTCGCCGGGGGCGAGCGCATCCGGGCGGTCGCCGACGAGGACCTGGAACGCGAGGACGCGACCAAGACGTCGTCCGTGCACTTCCTGCGCTTCGAGCTGACCACCGCGATGGCCGAGGCCCTCAAGGCGGGCGCCGAGCTGTCGATCGGGATCGACCACCCGGAGTACCGCTACCAGGCGGAAATCCTGCCCGGCGTCCGGGATGCGCTGGTCGCGGATCTCGATTGATCGGAAAGCAGGTCCAGGCCGCGCGACGGCTCAGCCCTTCCGCCGGCAAAGGCCGATCGAACTCCGGATCCCGAAATTCGATCGGCGCGCTTCATAAATGTGGTCGCTGAAATGCCCGGGAAGCCCGCAAAACCGGCGCTTCCCGGGTCTCGCCAAGACTCGAACGCGTTACCTCAGCCGCCGGAGAGCAACGCCGCGTGGGCGGCCGCGAGGCGCGCGACCGGCACCCGCGGGCCGGAGCAGCTGACGTAGTCGAGCCCCGCCTGGTGGCAGAAGGCGATCGACTTCGGGTGACCGCCGTGCTCGCCGCAGATGCCCACGTGCAGGTCCGGCTTGACCGAGCGGCCCCAGTCGACGGCGAGCTGCATCAGCTTGCCGACGCCCTTGACGTCGAGCACCTCGAACGGGTTGTCCTGCAGGATCCCGGACTGGTTGTAGAGGGGCAGGAACTTGTTCTCGGCGTCCTCGCGCGAGAACGAGAACGCCGCCTGGGTCAGGTCGTTGGTGCCGAAGGAGAAGAACTCGGCCTCCTCGGCCAGTGACTCGGCGCGCATGCAGGCACGCACCACCTCGATCATGGTGCCGAACCGGAAGCTCACCGGGTGACCGTAGGCCTGTGCGACCTCCTCGTGGATGGTATCGACGAAGGACTTGACCTTGCGCAGCTCCTGAACCGTGCAGACCTGAGGCACCTTGATCTGGGGGTGCACCTCGATGCCCATCTTCGAGCACTCGGCGGCGGCCTCGAGGATCGCCCGGATCTGCATCTGGTAGATCTCCGGGAAGGTGATGCCGAGGCGGACACCGCGATGGCCGAGCATCGGGTTGGTCTCGTAGAGCGCGCGGACCTTCTTCAGCATCGCCTCCTTCTTCGCGATCGCCTCCTCGACCATCGCCGGGTCGACCAGTCGGCGCATGGCGTCGATCTCGCTGCGCACGTTCTGGGGCGTGTGGAGCAGGCCCATGGCCCCGGCCAGCACGTTGATGCCGCGGGTCGTCTCGGCGAGCCGGCGCAGCTCGTGCAGCTCACGCTGCAGCACCTGCTCGTCCGGCAGGAACTCGTGGATCGGCGGGTCGAGCAGCCGGATGGTCACCGGGTTCGGCGACATCACCTCGAACAGCTCCCGGAAGTCCTTGCGCTGCAGCGGCAGCAGCCTGTCGAGCGCGGCCTGGCGCTGCTCCGGGGTCTCCGCGACGATCATCTCGATGACGATCGGCAGCCGCTCGACGTCGTTGAACATGCGCTCGGTACGCGCCAGGCCGATGCCGACGGCACCGTACTTGAGCGCCCGGCGCGCGTCGTCCGGGGTGTCGGCGTTGGCCATGACCTTCAGCTTCGCGGCCTCGTCCGCCCACCCGAGCAGGGTGCCGAGCTCCGGCGTGAAGTCCGGCTCGACGGTCGCGATCTCGCCCAGATAGACCTTGCCGTTGGAGCCGTCGATGGTGATGACGTCGCCCTCCTTGAAGCTGGTCTCCCCGACCAGGGCCTCGCGCCGGTGCACGTCGACGCTGATTCCCTCGGCGCCGGCGACACAGGGCTTACCCATGCCGCGCGCCACGACGGCCGCATGCGAGGTCTTGCCGCCGCGCGAGGTCAGAATGCCCTGGGCCGCGAAGAAGCCGTGAATGTCCTCGGGCTTGGTCTCCTCACGGACCAGAATGACCTTCGCGCCCAGGTCCCTGCCCAGCTGCTCGGCGCGGTCCGCGTCGAACACGGCGACGCCGGAGGCCGCCCCGGGCGAGGCGGGAAGACCCTGAGCAACGGCCTCGACCTTGACGCTCGGGTCCAGACGCGGAAACAGCATCTGCTCCAGCAGGTCCGGCTGGATCCGCAGCAGGGCCTCGCGCCGGTTGATCAGACCCTCGCGCTCCATTTCCACCGAGGTGCGCACCATAGCCACGGCGTTCATCTTGCCGTTTCGGGTCTGCAGGCTGTAGAGCTGGCCGCGCTCGATGGTGAACTCGAAGTCCTGGACCTCGCGGTAATGCGTCTCGAGTTTGTCGCGCAGGTCGTCGAGTTGACGGGCCATCTCGGGCATCTCGACCTTGAGGCGGTCGATCGGCTTGGGCGTACGGATGCCGGCCACCACATCTTCGCCCTGGGCGTTGATCAGGTATTCGCCGAACAGCTTGTTCTCGCCGGTGCCGGGATTTCGGGTGAAGCCCACGCCGGTCGCCGAATCGTCGCCGCGGTTACCGAAGACCATGGTCACCACGTTCACCGCGGTGCCGTGGGCCATGTCGGGGGTGATGTGAAACTGCCGGCGATAGTCGACCGCCCGCTTGCCCATCCAGGAGTTGAACACGGCCTTGATGGCGATCTCGAGCTGCTGGAACGGATCCTCCGGAAACGGCCGCCCGGTCTGGGTCTCGACGACCTTCAGGAAGCGCTCGCTGATCTCCTGCAGGTCCGACGCGCTGAGGTTCACGTCCTCACTCGCCTTTGAGGCCTTCTTGACCGCGTCGAATTCCCTGTCGAAGGCCTCGTCCGGGACCCCGAGGGCCACCTTGCCGAACAACTGGATGAAGCGGCGATAGGCGTCGTAGCCGAACCGGGCGTCGCCGGTCGCGCTGATCTCGCCCTGAAGGGTCTCGCTGTTCAGCCCGAGATTCAGGATGGTGTCCATCATTCCGGGCATGGACATGGCTGACCCCGAGCGCACAGAGACCAGCAGCGGATTCGACGGATCGCCGAAGCCCTTCCCGGTCCTCTGCTCCAGCGCACGCATCTGCTCGTGAACCTCCGCCATCAGCCCGGCCGGCAACGCCCGGGTCGGGGAATCGAGGTATTCGAGGCAGGCCGCCGTCGAAATCACGAAACCGGGTGGGACATTCAGCCCGATCTGGGTCATCTCGCACAGGTTGGCGCCTTTGCCGCCGAGCAGCTTCTTATTCTTTCCGTCCCCTTCGTCGAACGCGAAAACGAGCTTGGTAGTCTGGGTATCCATCGATTCGGTATGCCTCTATTGATCTAGCAAATGGGACGACGCCGGCGCCGCGGGGCGCCGTCCTAGACTTCGTCGGGCGCAAGAGTCGCAAAGCTTCGCACAAGCCTATGACCGAATTGCGACAATACGCCACCGAAGCTCGATTCTTCCAATCGAGCCCCGGCGCGCAACGGCTGCCCTCACCCCGGCCCTCTCCCGCCCGCGGGAGAGGGGGGACAAATGAAATTCCTTCCCTGGAACATCAGTTCACAATCGCCTCCCGCTGCCCTCCCCCGCCTCAACTGGGCGAGGGGGACGGAAGGCTTCTTCGGCGCTTGTCTGCAAGGTAGCGGCGCGCCCGCGCCGGGGACCGCCCCGCGCCCTTGGCCCTGCGGCCATCGGGTATACTTGCGTGCTCCGTAAACGACGCGCGCGGTCGCCAAGCTTACCCCTCATGCTCGAAAAGAACTACGACCCCCAGTCACTCGAAACCACCTGGTATCAGCGCTGGGAGGAGGCGGGGTACTTCGCCCCCGGGGATACTGCAAGCACCGATGGGGTCGGTACCTACTGCATCATGATCCCGCCGCCGAACGTGACCGGTAGCCTCCACATGGGCCACGCGTTCCAGGACACGATCATGGACGCCCTGGTTCGCTATCGGCGCATGAAGGGCAGGCGCACGCTGTGGCAGGCGGGGACCGACCACGCCGGCATCGCCACCCAGATGGTCGTGGAACGCCTGATCAACGCCGAGGGCAAGACCCGTCACGACTACGGACGGGCCGCCTTTCTCGATCGGGTCTGGGGCTGGAAGGCCGAATCGGGCGGCACGATTACGCGTCAGCTGCGGCGTATGGGCGCGTCGTTGGACTGGGCGCACGAGCGTTTCACGATGGACGAGGGACTCTCCGAGGCGGTGCGAGAGGTCTTCATTCGCCTTTTCGAGGAAGGGCTCATCTACCGCGGCAAGCGCCTCGTCAACTGGGACCCGGTGCTGCACACGGCCGTCTCCGACCTGGAGGTGCTGTCCGAGGAGGAGAGCGGACATATGTGGGAGATGCGCTACCCGCTCACCAATGGGACCGGAGACATGGTGGTCGCTACCACCCGGCCGGAAACCATGCTCGGCGACTGCGCCGTGGCCGTCAACCCGGAGGACCCGCGCTACAGGCACCTGATCGGCGAGCTCGTCGAGCTTCCGCTGACCGGGCGCCGGATCCCGATCATCGCCGACGAGCACGCCGACCCCGAATTCGGCACCGGCTGCGTCAAGGTCACGCCCGCGCACGACTTCAACGACCACCAGGTCTGGCTGCGGCACCGGGACGAGACCCCGATCGCCGACCAGCCCCACGGCGGGCTGATCAACATCTTCACGCCCGACGCGGCGGTCCGCGAGAACCTGCCCGAGGAGGACTGGCTGATCCCGGCCGCCTACGTGGGCCTGGACCGCTACGAGGCCCGCCGGCGCGTCGTCTCGGACCTGGAGTCGCGCGGCCTGCTGGTGTCCGTCAAGGACCACAAGCTCACGGTCCCGCGCGGCGACCGATCGGGCGCCGTCATCGAGCCCTATCTGACCGACCAGTGGTACGTGAAGATCGAGCCGCTCGCCCGGCCCGCGATCGCCGCGGTGGAGGATGGACGCATCCGCTTCGTGCCCGACAACTGGAAGAACACCTACTTCGAGTGGATGCGCAACATCCAGGACTGGTGCATCAGCCGCCAGATCTGGTGGGGGCACCGCATCCCGGCCTGGTACGATCCGCTGGGTAATCTCTACGTCGGGCGCTCCGAGCAGGAGATCAGGGACAGCCACGGGTTCGGGCCGGAGGTGGTGCTGGTCCAGGACCCGGACGTGCTCGACACCTGGTTCAGCTCGGCGCTCTGGCCCTTCAGCACGCTGGGCTGGCCGGAGAGGACCGAACGGCTCGAGGCCTTCTATCCGACCTCGGTGCTGGTCACCGGTTTCGACATCATTTTCTTCTGGGTCGCCCGGATGATCATGATGGGCCTCAAGTTCATGGGCGACGTGCCGTTCCGGGAGGTCTACATCCACGGACTCGTGCGCGACGCCCACGGCGACAAGATGTCGAAGTCAAAGGGCAACGTGCTCGACCCCATCGATCTGATCGACGGGATCGACCTGGAGTCCCTGGTCGAGAAGCGCATCCAGGGCATGATGCAACCGCACCTGGCGGAGCGGATCGCCCGGCAGACGCGCAAGGACTTTCCCGACGGCATCCCGGGCTTCGGCACCGATGCCCTGAGGTTCACCTTCGCCGCGCTGGCCTCGACGGGCCGCGACATCAAGTTCGACCTCGGGCGCACCGAGGGCTACCGGAACTTCTGCAACAAGCTCTGGAACGCGTCGCGCTATGTGCTGATGAGCACCGAGGCCCAGGACTGCGGGACCGGCGCGGAGCCGATCGAGCTCTCCGCCGCGGACCGCTGGATCCGCTCGCGGCTGGCGACCACCGTCACGGCCGTCACCGAGGCCATCGAGGGCTATCGCTTCGACCACGCGGCCCAGGCAATCTACGACTTCACCTGGAACGAGCTCTGCGACTGGTATCTGGAACTGTCGAAACCGGTCCTCACCGGCGCGCACGCGTCCGACGCCGCCCGGCGCGGTACCCGGCAGACGCTGGTGCGAACACTCGAGACCCTGCTGCGGCTGGCGCACCCGATCATGCCCTTCATCACCGAGGAGATCTGGCAGAAGGTCCGCCCGCTCGCGGGCGCCGAAGGGGACACGATCATGCAGGCGCCCTTCCCCGCGGCGAGCCCGGACGCCGACGACGCCGATGCGGAGGCCGAGATCGGCTGGGTGCGTCAGTTCATCCTCGGCGTGCGACGGATCAAGGGCGAGATGAACATCCCGCCCGGCAAACCGCTGCCGGTGCTGATCGCGAACGCGTCGGAACGGGACCGCGCCTGGCTGACGACGGCCCGCCCCTACCTCGACTTCCTGGCCCGAACCCAATCCATCGACCTTCTCGACGACGATTCCGAGGCCCCGGAGTCCGCGATTGCCCTGGTCGGCGAGATGAAGGTCCTGATCCCGATGGCCGGGCTGATCGACAAGGATGACGAGCTCCGGCGCCTGGACAAGGAGATCGCGCGCCTGACCGACGACGTCGGGCGCGCCGAGCAGAAGCTGGCGAACCCGGGGTTCGTCGACAGGGCCCCGCCGGCGGTGGTGCAGAAGGAGCGCGACAAGCTCGCCGATCACGCCGTCGCGATCGCGAACCTCAGGGCGCAACGCGAGCGGATAGCGGATCTATAGGCAGATGCTGATCAGATGCCGTCCTGGCACTTGATCAGCTCGCGCCTCGAAAACGCGGTTTTTGAGGCGTTGCATTTTCAGACGCTTACGCTTCTGAAAATGGCGGAGCACCCGTGCCCCGCGCGGGAAGCGCCATGAATAGGCGCCTCCCTGGACGGCGCCGATCCAGCGCCGCCGGGCTCAGCGGTGAACGAAGAAGGGATTCCCGCGAAAGCCGAGCACGGCGCCCTGGGGCACGATCTGCTCCACCGTCAGGCCCTCGCGGGTCTTGTCGCCCTCGCGGTATCTCAGGCCGTTGATCAGGATGAAGCGCTTGGCGCTGTCCTGATCATAGACGTGGACGGTCATGAAGTAGGCCGGCAGCTCCGCCTGCTGCTGCCGTGTCAGGCGCAGCCTGGTCGGGTCGCCCTCGAACTTTCGTGCCTTGGGCGCCGGCTCCTCGGGCGCCCCCGGCTCCTCAGGCACTTTGGTCTCCTTGCCCCCGAGGCGCCGCTTGAACGCGTTGATATCCTCGACCAGATCGTTCGGGATCGGACCGCGATCTGGTGGCAGGCCGTACTCGGGCTCGAGCTCCTCTGCCGGGTATGACTCCTCGTCGAGCTGACGCTGCAGCTCGAGCTCCAGCTCCGGGTCCATATCCCGTTCGGCCTCCAGATCGTACAGATCATCGTCGCCGTGTGATGACCCGCCCTGCGCTGGAAAGCGCTCGTCGCCGACGGGCTCTCGGGCGGGCCCGCGATGGGGCGCCGAGGCAGCACCCTTGGGCGGCGGCGGCTCGACGAGCGGCCCGGCGATCGGCTCCTTTTTCGGCGCCGGCGGCGGACTGCGGGTCACGCTCAGATCGTCGAGATCCTGCAATGGAGGGGGCATCACGGGGCTCGGCGCGGCCGTTTCGGCGAGCCTCGGCCCCTCCGGCTGGGCCGCCGTCGCTTTCGGCGGCGCGGGGGTCGCGGCCGGTACCTGAACCGACGGCGTCTCCGGCAGCACCGGAGTACGGAACGCCGCGTAGAGGGCGATGACCACCGCCACTCCGGCGAGCGCCACGGCGACCAGCGTCCAAGGGCGGCGGCTGACCTCTTCCTTGTCCGGGGCGAACATCCCGGCCGTTTCCAGCGTCGGAACGTGCCCGAGCTCGCGCTCCTGCTGGGATTTCTTCAGCGCCTCGAGGATATAGCTCATGGCTCGCCGGTCGCTTTCACCGTCACGGTCGCGTTGCCAGTCGGTGCCGCTGTCGGGATCAGCCTCGGGATCCCCGGCATCTCGACGGCATTGTGTAGCTGGATCAGCGTCCGCGGCCCGGCGACACCGTCCGCCGCCAGACCGCGCGAAGTCTGGAAGGCGCGAATCTCGCCCGCCAGCTCCCGGTCGAAGAAACCCGAGTTGTTGCTCTTCTGGGTGGCGCCGGGCACCTCGGCCAGCAGATTCCTCAGCCACCGCACCGCGTCGACCGACGAACCGGGTCCGATCACGGCGGAACCCGTGGGCGGCAGCTGCCAGACGACCGTGTAGTCGCCGGACCAGATCGACTCGATGCCCTCGACCGGAATCTCCTCGCTGCCCGACGGCAGGTCGACCGTCCCGAAGGACTCGCCGAGCTCAGCGAGCACCACGTAGCGATCCCCTGCGTTGGAGGGGACACGCAAGAGTACGGGCCGGTCGAAAAAGCGCACGTTGCTGAGCTTGCCCTGCTCCTGCTCGCAACGCAGTCCGTGCGAGCCGATATACCGGCAGGGATCGCCCACGACGGCGTCGCCGAGATCGACCCGCCAGTGCCGCAGCAACAACCGCAACGCCTCGGCGGCGGGAAGGGTCAGTCGCGCAATGGTGTCCTCGGCCTTCCCCGGCTCGAAGCTCGCCAGCGAAATGCGCGGCAGCTCCGGCGCGGTCTCCTCGACGACCGGCGGCGGGGTCGGCTCCTGGGCCGCCTCCTCCACCGCGGGCTCCGACGGCAGCTCGGCAATCACGGGCGGCTGTCCCCCACCGATGACGCCAGGCGCAGCCGCGGGGTCGATTTCGGTCTCCGGGATCTCGACGGCGGTCGGCTCGGTCAGGGACTCGAAGGGGCCCTCGATCGGCGCTTCATCCACCGCGGCAACCGCTGGTTCGAGCGTGTCGGCGCCGGGCGTCCGGGGTCCCGCCGCGATGGTCGCGGGCGCCTCATCGACGTCCGGTTTCTTGACGATGGATTGGGCCGCGATCGTTGGCGCTCCCGCCTCGGGCGGAGGCGCGTCGGCCTCTGCCTGGACCCAATGGGTGACTCCCAGCCAGGGATCCCCGCGCAGCCAGCCGTACCCCATCCAGGCGGCCACCAGCGCGAGCGTCAGGGCCGCGGCGATCCCGAAGGCCGGCCTTACCGCTGGGCGCGGGGGCGCGTCGACGGGGTCCCCGCGGACCTCACGGGCCGCCTTCGCGACAATCGGCGGCGTCACCTGATTGGCCCGGGTAACACAGGCCCCCAGCAGGGCCCGGTCGCACAAGATGTTCGTCAGGCGCGGGATGCCGCCGGAGATCTGGTGGATGCGCCGGATGGCCGATGCGGTGAACAGCGGCCGATCGACTCCCGCCACCGCGATCCGGTGGCGGATGTATTCCCCCGTCTCGGCAAGCGTCAGGGGCTTGAGGTGGAAACGGGCCGTGATCCTCTGGTTGATCTGGCGTAATCCTTCGCTCTCGAGCATCCGGCGCAGCTCGGGCTGTCCCACCAGAAAGATCTGAAGCAGCTTGTTCTTCGTGGTCTCCAGATTGGTCAGCAGCCTGACCTGCTCCATGACCTTGGGACGCAGGTTCTGCGCCTCGTCGATCATCAGCACCGGACGGCGCCCGTTCGCATGGGCCTCGAGCAGATAGCGGTTCAACCGGTCGACGAGCAGCTTCACCGAGCGCTCGCCCTCGGGCACCGGGATGCGGAACTCGTCGCAGATGTTGAGCAGCAGCTCGTTTGCCGTCATGGCCGGGTTCAGGATCAGCGCCACGTCGACGCCTTCGGGAAGCTGCTCGAGAAATGCCCGGCAGACCGTGGTCTTTCCGGTACCCACCTCCCCGGTAAGCAGCAGGAAACCGCCGCTCTCGCCGGCACCGTAGAGCAGATGGGCCAAGGCCTCCTTGTGCTGCTCGCTCAGGAACAGATAGTGGGGGTCCGGAGCAATGGAGAAGCTCGGCTCCTTGAGTCCGAAATATTTGGGGTACACGGATTGCTTTGTCGGGGTGATCTCGCCGCGGTCCTTGAGTGCCCGGGAACCGCTCGCGGGTTGTCTGCGGAACTGCCAGAGACTAGTCAGGCGGAGCAGAGGCGTCAAGCGGCGGCGTGGCCGCGACCGCTCAATATTGTGAAACGGTCCGGCTTGTTACGCGGCGCCGAGGGTCGCGGCCGAGGGCGGCCGACTGGCGTCCCGATACGGAACGCGGCGGCTGTCGCAGCCCCCATGCGCCCGCTTGCGCGGGCTCGGGCGATCTCCTATGGTTACCGGCCCCGAAAACAAGAATCTCACCCCGGGAGATGTAACCAATGAGGTACCCGCTCGCACGTGCGTTGGTCCTGGCGCTCACGGCGTCCGCACCCCTCGTCATCGCCCCCGCCGCGATGGCAGCCGAGGACAAGAACCCAGACCTCGCCCTTGGAAAACAGTTGAACCGCCAATGCGCGCTCTGCCACGGCACCTACACCCAGGGTATCCTCGGCGGAAAATACCCGCGCCTGGCCGGCCTGCCGGAGTATTACCTGATCAAGGCAATGACCGACTACCGCGACGGTGTGCGCGAGCACGCGGCGATGACCGTCGTCGGCGGGTTGCGGAGCCTGTCGGACCACGACCTCAACAGCCTCGCCGCCTACATCTCCGATATAGACCTGGCCGAGGTCCAACCGCTCGACGTCCCGACCCCGGGGGGCGTGGACACCGAGAACGGCGAGGACCTGTACCTCTCCGACTGCAAGACCTGCCACGGCCGCAAGGGCGAGGGCAAGGCCAGCAAGGAGTCCCCTCAGCTCGCGGGCCAATACGACGGCTATCTGCTGCGGCAGATCGGGATGTTCAAGGACAGGAAGCGGGTCCACGCGGACGACCCCGAGGACGACAGCTTCGACGACTACTCCGAGCAGGAGATCCTCGACATCGTCGGCTTCGTCACCACGCTGGACGACCCCGAGTAACGACCGAGTCCCGCCGAATTCGCCCAGGAGAACAGTATGAAGCACCTGATTGCTGCCGCCGCGCTGGCCTTGTTTGCTCCGCTTTCGTCCTATGCCGCCGAGGCGCCGAGCCCCGATATCCGGATGTTCGAGATCGGTCAGACGGTTCTGAAAATGGGACTCGCCGACGGCGTATCGCCAGACGACGCCGGCGAGGCGATGCGCTCCAAGGCCGCCGAGCTGAATATGAAGCTGGTCGGTTACCAGAATGTCGGCGAGGAGGTCCGCAACCGCGGCATCGACGCGCCGCGGCTGGAGATCTTCCAGTTCTGCGACCCCGAGGACGCGGTCAAGATGGTCCAGTTCAACACCATCTACGCCGCCTACATGCCCTGCCGGATCGCCTTGGTCGAGGACAGCGACGGAAAGATCTGGCTCGAGATGCTGAACCTCGACATGATCATCAGCGCCTACCCGTTGCCGCCCGAGCTGCAGGCCATCGCCATCAGCGTCAATGGGACCATGCTCGACATCATCACCGCGGGAGCCACCGGGGAATTCTGATCCTGATCCGGAACCCCGAACGGCTCGGAGGCCACATGCCCAGCCCTCATCTGACCCGCTCGCTTACCGCCGTTGCCCTCGTCTGCCTAAGCCAGGTGGCAACAAGCGCCGAGCCCATTTACCGATCGATCGACGCGGACGGCAACGTCACCTATTCGTCCAGCCCCCCGCCCGGCTCGGGCGCCGAGCGGGTCGAGCAGGTCCCGATCGCGCCCGGCCCGTCGGCGGCACAGCAACGGAGCGCCGAGCAGCGCGCGCTTGAGATCGAACGTGACAGCAGTTCCCAGGCCGCCCCGGCACCCAGGGCGCGGGGGCCGGCGGCCGGGGTCGCCCAGGCCGAGCAGGACCTGGCGCGGGCCAGGGCGAACCTGGAGCAGGCCAAAGTAAAGCGCGACGACGACTGGCAGTGGCTCGCTTCCGGCGGCAGGGTCCTGTCCGAGCGTTATTTCAATCGCGTTTCCGCGGCGGAGGCCGAGGTCCAGGCGGCCGAGGACGCGTTGCGGCAGGCCCGCCGCGGGCGCTGACGCGCACCCAGCGGGCCAGCGGCAGGATCAGATAGCCGACGGCGGCGCTGATCAACGCCGCGACGCCGAGGAATCGCAGCAGGGTCGCGGCGTCCCGGTAACCCCCGTCCCAATAGGTCAGGGTCAGGGTCAAGAAGCAGGCCAGGGTCACGAATGCCAGATGCACGGAGGCATCGGTCGCACCCACCGGCCAGCGCGCTGCCAGGCGCGCGCCGACCCACGCCGCCAACACGCCGCCGAGCAGACCCGCCGCCACGTCCACGGGCCAATGCACGCCGACCGCGACGCGGCTGAGTCCGGCGAGCACGCCCAGCAGCACCAGCAGCACCCGGGACTCGACCCGGCGCGCGTAATAGACCAGCACGCCGAAGAACACCGCGGCTGTGACGCTGTGCCCAGACGGAAAGCTGCCTCGCCGATGCCCCGGGCCGATGAGGTTGAAGGCGTCCGCGGACAGGACCCCCGGCGGGCGGGTGGTGTCGAACAGGGGTTTCAGGCCGCGGCTGTAGGCGGTCGCGACCAGGGCCGCCAGGACCAGGGCCCAGAACACCCGGGGATAGCGCAGAGAAAAGAGCAGGCTCAGCGCGAACGGCACCCGCTCGTCGCCCAGGACCGTCAGCCACTGCCAAACCCAAGGCGGGCTAGCGGCCGCTAGGCCGTTGAGACGCTCGAAACCCGCGTGATAACCGCACGCGGCTAAGAGCGTCAGGCCGATGATCAGGCTGACCCAGGCCCAGCGTGAAAGCCAGGCCGCCCCTCCCGGGGGATCGAGCGGCGTGCGCCGGGCGCCCGCCTCCAGTGCCTCGCGCAAGTCGCGGCGCAGGAATCCGAGCAGACCCTCAGCCACCGCCCGCCCCGCTATCCGGATCGCGACCCTCTCCGTCCCGAACCCGAACCAGCGCCACGGGGCCACGTCGGTAGAGCAGTTCCTGCCGCAGACCGGGGTATGCGGCGGCGAGATGCTCCAGCTTGTCGACGCGCAGGAACACCAGCTCCCCGGCCCGGGGCTCGCGCTCCGGGGTGATGGTCTGCCGGTAGACGCTGAAACTCGGCATCGAGGTGCGATAGACGACGGTCGGCAGATCGAGCCGGCGCGCGAGCAGCGCCGCCTCCTTGACCGGCCCCTGCATGACATCGAGCACCCTCGGAACCAGGACGCCGTAGACCAGCAGGGCCTGGACGACACCCGCGAGCACCAGCCGTTCCCAGGGTGGCGGGCGCGCCCATAGCAACAACCCGATCACGGCGGCGAGTCCGGCAAGCATCGCGGCCAGATAGCCGGTGTCCAGGACCGAGCGGGCCTCCTGAAACATCGCGATCTCATGGGCCTTGCCTGCCTGGGACTCCGCCAACCCGATGACAATGGGCAGAGCCGCCAGCAACCCGAGAAACACCAGCGGCGGCAGGAAGGCGAGCCAGCGGCTGGTTAGCATCGCCCGGTGTTTGGCCATCAGGACGAACAGGGGCGTCGCGCCGTAGAGCAGGTAGTGGGGCAGCTTGGTACCGGAGAACGAGAAGAACAGGAACACCACGCCGAACCAGAGCCACAGGAAGCGGTCGAGCGGGTCCGCCCAGGCCCGTCGCAGCCCGGGCAGCAGGCTCAAAAACCAGCCCGTGAAGGGCAGCAGGATCACCGGCAGCATCACCAGGTAGTAGCCGGGGAAGCCGGCATGGCCGTGCATCGCATCCCCGAAGCGTCCCGCGTTGTGCTTCAGAAAAAAGCTCTCGAAGAAGGCTGTCCCGTCGTCCAGGTAGATGGCCAGATACCAGGGCCCCGCGACCAGGAGGAAGACCAGCCACCCGAGCGGTGAAATGGCCGCCCGCAGCCACAGATCGAGCCTGTGCGCCGACCAGAAGAACAGTAGGCTGACCAGCACCGGGAAGAACAGGGCGACCGGCCCCTTGGTCAGGAATCCGAGCCCCATCCAGAGGTAGGCGCGCAGCACGATTCGGCGCTCGGACTGTAGGAAGAAGCGGTAGATCTCGAAAAAGGCGAGCGCTATGAACAGGTTGAGCACGGCGTCGGCGACCGCGGCCTTGGCGATCAGCGAAACCTGGAGACTGAGGGCCATCACCAGGCCCGCGACGGTCGCGGTCCGCGCGTCGGCGCGCTCGCGTACGAACCCCCAGAGTGCCAACACCCACAGCGTGGCGGCCAGCGCCGAGGGCAGGCGCAGGGAGAGCTCGTCGAAACCGAGGACCTTCGCCGAGGCCGCCTGCAACCAGTAGATTAACACCGGCTTGTCGTAACGAGGCTCACCGTCCTTGTGCGGCGTGATGTAGTTGCCGCTCTCCAGCATCTCCCGGGTCGCCTCGGTGAAGGCGCCCTCGTCGAGGTCATACAGCGGAACGGCCCCCAGCTGCCAGAAGAAGCAGAGCACGACGACCGCGGCCAGCAGCCAGGGCGAGGTCAGCACCCCGGTCAACGCCGACCCGGTCGACGTCCGGTCCGGCATCACGCCGGCGATTTCCATTGAGCCGAGGCCGGGTCGGTCTGCCATCGGATCCGATGGTGGGTGCGCTCGCCGGAGGCGTAAAAGGTCCGCGTCAACAGCTCGGCAAGCACGCCGGTGGTCAGGAACTGGACGGAGGCGACCAGGAACAGGATCGAGACGAACAGCAATGGGCGGCCGCCGATATTGGCACCGAGCCAGAACTTGACCACCAGCAGGTGGGCCATCATCAGGGCCCCGATGACGCCGAACAGGATGCCGATGGAGCCGAAGAAGTGCCCCGGCCGCGAGCCGAAGCGCAGGAAGAAAAAGGCCGCCAGCAGGTCCAGCAGGACGCGGAAGGTCCGTGAGATGCCGTATTTCGACTTTCCGAACTGCCTGGCCTGGTGGCCGACCTCGGTCTCGCCGATCCGGCTCGGCTCGGTCACGCCGGCGACCCAGACCGGGATGAAGCGGTGCATCTCGCCGAGCAGCGTGACGTCCCGGATCACCTCGCCGCGGTATACCTTGAGGCTGCAGCCGTAGTCGTGCAGCGCCACCCCGGTGACCTTGCCGATCAGCTTGTTGGCGATCTTGGACGGGATCTTGCGCAAGACCAGGGCGTCCTGGCGCCGCCGGCGCCAGCCCTGGAGCAGATCCAGATCACGCTCCAGAAGCTCTTCGACCATACGCGGGACATCCGCGGGGTCGTTCTGCAGGTCCCCGTCCAGGGTCGCGATCAGTTCGCCCCGCGCGGCGTCGAAACCGGCCTGCATCGCCGCGGTCTGGCCGAAGTTGCGCCGCAGCCCGACGACCCGCACATGCCCCCCGTAGCGCTCGGCGACCTGACGCAGCCGCCCCCCGGTGCCGTCACGGCTGCCGTCGTCGACGCAGATCAGTTCCCAGACACCCGGGTAATCGGCGAGTCCCCGGTGGACGCGCGCGACCATGGGCTCGACATTGTCGACCTCGTTATACATGGGTATGACGACCGACAGAGACGGGCGCTCGGCGTTGGGACTGCTCATCGGGGCTTCGATCCAGGGCTCGGGACAACGCTGCCCCAGCGGGCTGCAAACTAAACGGGCATCCTGAAAAGATCAACCGCGGCAAGCCGCCGGCCCGAACGGCCCGCCATGGCTCGACCCTTGGACCCTGGGGATCTGCCGTTCGCGCCCCATCTATGGGGTTCCGCGCCGGCGGGCACAGGAGCCATCGATGACCCGAAATCCATTCTTTCCCAAGTTCGGTGACCTGCCTGCCGAGCTTCCGGTCTTCCCGCTTTCAGGGGCCGTGGTCATGCCCGGCGTGCAGCTGCCGCTGAACATCTTCGAGCCGCGGTACCTCAACATGATCTTCGATGCCCTCGCCGCCGACCAGCTGATCGGAATGATCCAACCCACCAGCGAGACCCTGCTGGAGGAGGTCCCCGAGCTTCATCGGGTCGGCTGCGCGGGCCGCATCACCTCCTACAGCGAGACCTCCGACGGTCGGATCGTGCTGGTGCTCACCGGCGTCTGCCGATTCGGCGCGGTCCGTGAGGTCGATGGGCGGCGCGGCTACCGGAGGGTCGCGGCCAGCTGGGAGCGATTCGCGGCGGACTGCCACGGCGACGAGGAGCGGATCGCCGACCGGAGCGGATTCCAGGCCTCCCTGAAGAGCTTCTGCACGTTGCGCGGCGTCGAGATTCCCTGGGACGACGTCAAGAAAATGGCCGACGCCGATCTGGTCAATCTGCTCTGCGCTCATCTGCCGTTGAGCCCGGAGGACAAGCAGGCGCTGATCGAGACCATCACGACCGGCGAGCGGGCGAGCCTGATGCGGGGGCTGCTGGACATGGCGTCGTTGACCAGTCTGGAAACCGCCGAGCACCGCCACTAGCGGCCCGCGGCCAGACACCGGGGCTTGAAATGTCCCGGCGTCAGGGCTATCTCGCAAGCAGATAAGTTACCCATCGGAGAGGTTTCATATGGCGGTCACGCTTACCGAGGCGGCAGCCGGACACGTCGCCCGCATGCTCCAGCAGCGGGGTCGCGGCGTCGGCCTGCGCATCGGCACCAAGAAGAGCGGTTGCACCGGCTTCGCCTACGAGGTCGACTACGCGGACGCGGTCGAGGCCGGCGACCAGGTGTTCGAGAGCCACGGCGTCAAGGTCGTCGTCGACGGCCCGAGCCTGACGCAGATCGACGGCATGGAGGTCGACTTCGTCAAGTCCAGCCTGCTCAACCAGGGTTTCGAGTTCCGCAACCCCAACGTCAAGGACATGTGCGGTTGCGGCGAGTCCTTCAGCGTCTGACCCGGCGGCGCAGCAACGATGGTCAGCGACGAGATCCAGGAGATCATCGAGAACTTCGATCTGCTGGGCGACTGGGACCAGCGCTACCAGTACCTGGTAGAGATCGGGGAGCGGATGCCCCCGATGGCCCCCGCCGACAAGACCGAAGAGAACCGGGTCAAGGAGTGCATGAGCCTGGTCCACACCTCGGCCAGGCTGAACGGCGGCGATCCGCTGCGGCTGGTCTACAGCGGTGACTGCGACACGGCGATCATCAAGGGCGTCGTCGCGCTCTTGGTCCAGCTGTTCTCAGGCAAGACCGCGTCCGAGATCGAGGCCTTGGACGTGGACGAGCTGTTCGAGGGACTGCACCTCGAGGAGCATCTCAGCCCAAACCGGCACGTGGGCGTCTACGCGATCGTCGGCAAGATGAAAGGCCAGTCCCGCGCGCTCGCGGGCTAACGCCGCGCCGCCGCGCCGACCGCGCCCTGCCCTTCCTCGGAGCGGCCTTGCTCGGCCAGCGCCCGACCGTTGCGAACGGCGACAATCTCGGCCGCGATAGCGACCGCGATCTCGGGTGGGGTACGCCCTCCTATCGGCAGGCCCACCGGTCCGCGCAGCCGCGCAATTTGTTCCGGACCCAGGCCAAGCTCGGAGAGCCGGGCGCGCCGCGACTGTTGGGTGCGCCTCGACCCCAGCGCGCCGACATAGAATGCCCGACCGGTCAGGGCCTGCATCAGGGCCATGTCGTCGAGCTTGGGATCGTGGGTCAGCGCGACGACGGCGCTGCGCGGGTCGTCCGCTCGGGCAGCCACCACATCGTCCGGCATTCCGGGATCGAGCTCGGTACCGGACAGGTCCCACGCCTCCCTCTGGTCCTCGCGCGGGTCGCAGACCACCGCCCGATAGCCGAGCGACTGGACGATCGGGACCAGGAAACGGGCGATGTGAGTGGCGCCTATGATGACCATCTGCCAGCTTGGCCCGAAGACCCGCGACAGGGACGAACCCGGCTCAAGCCGAAACGCGTCACGCGGTCCAGTGGCGTGCAGGCTGACCTCGCCAGTGCGCAGACAGACGCGGCGCTCGACGGCTTCGCGGGCCGCCACGCGCTGCCGCAGCAAACGCCATTGAGCCGACGCCTCAACCCGCTCGGCGATCAGGTCCAGCCGCCCGCCGCAGGGTAGACCCAGCCGAGCCGATTCGCCCGGATCGGCCCCGAAGCTGAGCGACTCGGGCATCTCGCCGGAAACCCCTCCGCCGCGAACCCGCTCCACCAAGTCCTGCTCCACGCACCCGCCGGAGACCGACCCGGTCTGCCGCCCGTGGCCGTCGATCAGCAGCAGCGACCCCGGCGGCCTCGGCGACGAGCCCCAGGTTTCGACGACAGTGAATAGCCACGCCCTTGCGCCATCGGGAAGCGCACAGAGGGCGTCAAGAATCTCGTCGTCGGGGTTGATCATCGAGACTGTTGTCCCCCGAACCGTGGCCAATCTGAAACCACGGCCCCGACCAGTTTCCGCGCTTTGGCTGATGTGCGCCATGGAGTGCCGGGCATCCGCGCGGGCCCAGGGTGCGGTTTGTTGGGCGCCTTCAACGCAGTGGGTCCTGATGAAGCCCCTTCATTCGCGCCGCTACCTCTCTCTCTGATTCTCGCTGCATTGACTGCTCGCGAGGTTTCCAACGATTCTCCAAACCGCGTTTGTGAGGCTTGCACAACCCGCAGCTGCGACGCTTATTTTTCAGTTGCTTCCTCATCGCTTACCGCCTTCGCCTTTGTCATGGCGCGTTCCATAAAAACAAGCGCCCCGTATTTTACTGTCTCGCGCTATTCCTGCCGCCCGCCGCGTCTGCTCGGCATCCTGGCCTCGCGGCAACTGCCCCGGAAGCCGCTTTGGTTCTTCGCACCGTTGCGCTGCGTTCTTCCAACCTTGCCAACCTTGCCAACCTTGCCGCTCATGGTCTTCGATAGTGCTCTACGCCCAAAGTACACGCAGAACCCGGCATTGCACTATCGACGCTATGCGGGGTTTGAGAACGAACCACATGGCAGCGTCTGAGGCCGTTGCCGCAGAACCAGACGTCCTCGTGCGGGCCAGGATCCCCAAATTCCGAATGCTCCGGGCCCTTCGCGGTTTCCACGTCTTCCGGCGGTTGTAAGTCGCGTTTTCCACGCGCATTCTTTGTCGTTCTGTCATTAAAGCCTCGAGGTGTAAATTGAAGTCCAAGAACAGTGCGATCGCGACTATAGGTCTCCTTCTGCTGACGACTGGTCTTACCGTCTCCGCTGCCGAGGAGGTGATCAGCAACGGGATCGACGTTGACGTCCGCCAGTACATCGACGAGGCCCCGCAAGGTCAACCCGACCCGTCCATAGGCCAGGACGTTCAGGATCTGGGTGACGGGACTACGAATGAGGGCGGAACGCCGGATGCGGTTTTCGACCTGCGCGACGCGGCCATCGATGGTGAGAAGAACCTCGGACCCAACGCCCCAGGCTATATCCCCTGAGGATACCGAAGGGACTGGGCAGGCCAGCCGGGACGCACCCAGAACCTCAGCGCCAGAATCATCGAGGGCGGCGGGTGATGACCGATATCACCGCCGGGTCTTGCAGGTCGGTCCTACCAAGTGAACACGACCAAATCGAGCGGCATGCCCACGGGGCTGAGTTGGCCGATGCCCGCTCGAACCGATCCGCTCTTCAACGTCATCGCGAAGCGGCGGCATCGGTATCGCCCTCCCGTCTTCCCGGTCGCGACGACGACACTTCGTTGCACGGGCTGAGATGGGAGGCTGGCGCTCCCGAGCTCCCGCTTCGAACCGCGCCCGGGTATTCCCCGCCGGACTCCCGATAGCCGGTTTTTCACCACACCGCATGACGGAAGGCTCGGATCGAGTTCGGCGAACCGGGTATGCTTTGCCAAGCAGACCGGGACTTAAGGAGATCGCCACATGCTGCAGGCATCGCCCAGTGAAAAATCGACGAGTAGACCGGCGTACCCGCTCGGGCCATACCCCCGTCCTCACGGGGGCTTCACGCTGATCGAGCTGCTCATTGCGGTGGCCATCGTCGGTATCCTCGCCGCGATCGCCTACCCCAGCTATAGAGACCAGATCCTGAAGACGCGCCGGGCCGACGCCAAGGCAGTGCTGATGCAGGCGGCGCAGTTCATGGAGCGCATTCACTCCGAGACCGGGTGCTACGACCCGGGCGACGACTACGACTGCGTAAGCGGCGATCCCGCCGCTATCATTCCCTACGACAAGTCGCCGATCGACGGCGACGACACCCACTTCGAGATCGGCATCGTTGCGAGCTCGCTCGGCGCCAATACCTACACCCTCTACGCGGCGCCCACGGCGTCCGTCGCCGACGCCGGGTGCCTGCAGATCGACGACACCGGCACCCGCTACTGGGACGCGGATGCGAGCGTGAGCGATGCCAACTGCAAGGGACAATCGGACCGCGGCACACCCGAACTGTTCGCCGACGAGGAGGAGCACTGGTAACCAGAGTTAGAGCCAGATCGGCCAAGGCACCAAGCTATTCGGAAAGGGCCATGGGCCCGCGAATCTCCCTGCCCGTCTGGGGCCTGTTTTCGCCCCGAATTGATGTCTTCTTGGCGTCCATTGCGTCTTTGCGCTTCAATGCCGAATCCAGCTTGAGGCCCCCCCGAACGAAACCCGCGCGGTAGGCCGCAGCCTCAGCATTGAGGTCCCCGCTCGGGCACACCATCTGACCGTAACTGGCCGCCCGTCCCCACGCCGCGAGCGAAGGGCAATCGAGGTATCCCATCATGCGTCCCAGCCGTTGCGTCGGACTCTTGTTCCTGCTGCTGCCGCCCCTGGCCACGCCGGCCACGCCGGCGTCGACCCCGACGGCGGTACTGGTCGCGGAGGCGCGCACCGAACCGCTCGCCGAGCGGGTCGAGGCACTCGGCACGCTGAAGGCCAACGAGTCGGTCGCCATCACCTCGAACGTCACCGAGACGATTTCCGCGATCCACTTCGACGACGGCCAGCGGGTGCGGCAGGGCGAGACGCTGGTGGAGATGACCAGCGCCGAAGAGCAGGCCCTGCTGGGCGAGGCCCAGGCCAGGGTTGCCGAGGCGGAGCAGCAGTACCAGCGGGTGAAGTCGCTCGCGGCCCAGCGGTCGGCGTCCGAATCCCTGCTCGACGAGCGCAGGCGCGATCTCGAGACCGCCCGCGCCCTGCTCGTCGCCATCGAGTCGCGCCTGGCCGATCGGCTGATCAAGGCACCGTTCGACGGCATCCTGGGCCTGCGCAATATCAGCCGCGGCGCATTGGTGGAGCCCGGCGACCTGATCACCACGCTGGACGACGACAGCCTGATGAAGCTCGACTTCACGGTGCCCAGCGTCTATCTCGGCTCACTCAAGCCGGGGCTGCGGATCGAGGCCCGCGCGCGACCGTTCGGCGACCAGGTCTTCGACGGCGTGATCCGCGGTATCGACAGCCGCGTGGACCCCGTCACCCGCGCAATTGGCGTCCGCGCCGTGCTGCCGAATCCCGAGCGTCTGCTGAAACCCGGGCTACTGATGCAGGTGGACCTGCTTGTGAACCCCAGGGACGCCGTCGTGGTACCGGAGTCGGCGCTGCTGCACCAGGGCCGCGAGCACTACCTGGCCGTCATTGTTCAATCGGACGGTGCGCCCACCGTGGAGCGGCGTAGGTGTTGACCGGCATCCGTGTCCCCGGCCTCGTCGAGATCACCGAGGGCCTCGTCCCAGGTGAGGTCGTCGTCACCGACGGCAACGACAAGGTGCGCCCGGGCCAGCCGGTAAAACCCCTGAACCCGGGAGGAGACGGTGTGGCGCAGCCCGGGCTGGCGGGAGACGATCGGTGATCCTCTCTGATATCTCGATCACCCGACCGGTCCTGGCGACGGTCCTTTCGCTGCTGCTGGTGGCGTTCGGGCTGGTGGCCTTCGACCGGCTGCCGCTTCGGGAGTATCCCAATATCGACCCGCCGGTGGTCTCCATCGAGACGGTCTACTTGGGCGCCGCGGCCAACGTGGTAGAGACGCGGATCACCCAGCTGATCGAGGACCGCGTGGCCGGCGTCGAGGGCATACGCACCATCGAGTCCGTCAGCGAGGACGGCCGATCGGCGATCACCGTCGAGTTCGACACGGACCGCGACATCGACGGCGCGGCCAACGACATTCGCGACCGCGTCTCGGGCATCCTGGACCAGCTGCCGGTGGAGGCCGAGCCACCCGACATCCAGAAGGTCGACAGCAACGAGGACGTGATCATGTGGCTCAACCTGGTGAGCGACCGCATGAGCGTCCCGGAGCTCACCGACTACGCGCGCCGCTACCTGGTGGACAGGTTCTCGGTGCTCGACGGGGTGGCCCGAATCCGTGTCGGCGGCAACCAGATCTACGCAATGCGCATCTGGATCGACCGCAATGCTTTGGCCGCCCGCGGCCTCACGGTCGCCGACGTGGAGCAGGCCCTGCGCCAGGAGAATCTGGAGCTGCCCGCCGGGGGCGTCGAATCGCTGGACCGCCAGTTCAGCGTCCGCGTGGAGCGGGCGTTCAGCAGCCCCGAGGACTTCGCGCGGCTGGTGCTCGGCCGCGGCGAGGACGGTCATCTGGTGCGCCTCGGCGATGTGGCCCGCGTCGAGCGTGGAACCGAGGAGGACCGAACCTTCTTTCGCGGCAACGGCATTCCGATGATCGGCATCGGCGTGATCAAGCAGTCGACGGCCAACACCATCGCCGTCGCCGAGGCGGCGAAGGCCGAGGTGCAGCGCATCAACCCGACCCTGCCCGAGGGCATGGAGATCAAGCAGAGCTACGACACGTCGATATTCGTTAAGGGGGCCATCGTCGAAGTCTACAAGACCCTCGCCATCGCGATCGGACTCGTGGTGCTGGTGATCTTCCTGTTCCTGGGCTCGGTTCGGGCCATGCTGGTGCCGGCGGTGACCGTCCCGGTCTCGCTCATCGCTACCTTCAGCGTGCTGCTGGCGCTGGGGTTCTCGATCAACATCCTGACCCTGCTGGCCCTGGTGCTGGCGATCGGCCTGGTGGTCGATGATGCCATCGTGGTGCTGGAGAACATCCACCGGCGCATGGAGCAATACGGCGAGTCGCGTCTGGTCGCCGCGGTGCGCGGCACCCGGCAGGTGGGCTTCGCCGTCATCGCAACCACGGTCGTCCTGATCGCGGTGTTCGTGCCGATCGCCTTCCTGCAGGGCGACGTCGGACGGCTGTTCTCCGAGTTCGCCTTGACCATGGCAGCGGCTGTGGGCTTCTCGACCTTCGTCGCCCTGTCGCTCTCGCCGATGCTGGCCTCGAAGATCCTCCCCGAGGCGGGCCGGCACGCGACCCTGAGCACCGGCGTGGACCGGGTATTTCAGTGGGTGCGCGGCGGTTACGGCACCCTATTGGGTCGCCTGCTCCGGCACAAATGGCTGGTCGCGCTCGCCTACGCGGGCACGCTGGCCGCGGCCGTCTGGCTCTTTCAGCAGATTCCACAGGAGTACGCGCCGAAGGAGGACCGGGGCGCCTTTTTCGTGCTGGTCAACGGCCCGGAGGGCGCCTCCTATGCCTACATGAAGAAGTACATGGAGGAGATCGAGCGGCGGCTGCTGCCCTACGCCGAATCGGGCGAGGCCATCCGCGTCCTGGTGCGGGCGCCCCGCGCCTTCAGCAATACGGCAGTCTACAACTCCGGCATCGTGGTCATGGTACTGAACGAGTTCGGTCAGCGCCGCTCCGGCTGGGTCATCATGGACGAGATCCGCAGTCGGCTGTCAGACCTGCCCGGGGTCACGGCCTTTCCGGTGATGCGCCAGGGTTTCGGCGCACGCATCCAGAAGCCGGTGCAGTTCGTCATCGGTGGCGGCACCTACGGCGAGTTGGCCCAGTGGCGCGACATCCTGCTTGCGAAGATCGACGAGGCAAATCCCGGCCTGACGGGTATCGACTGGGACTACAAGGAGACCAAGCCCCAGCTGCGGGTCGAGATCGACTACGACCGTGCCGCGGACCTCGGCGTCACCGTCGGTGACGTGGGGCGCACCCTCGAGACCATGCTGGGCTCCCGCAAGGTGACGACCTATGTCTCGGAGGGCGAGGAGTACGATGTAATCCTGGAGGGCGAGCGCTCCGCCCAGCGCACCCCGGCCAGCCTGTCCAATCTTTACGTGCGCTCGGATCGCAGCGGAGAGCTGATCCCGCTCGCGAACCTGGTCACCGTCACCGAGTCGGCCGACTCCAAGAGCCTGAATCGCTTCGACCGGCTGCGGGCGATCACCCTCGAGGCCAACCTGGCCGACGGGCTGGCGCTCGGCAGCGCGCTCGATTATCTGGAGGGACTGGTGCGCTCCCACCTGCCCGAGAACGCCGTCGTGACCTTCAAGGGTCAGAGCCGCGATCTGCGCTCCAGCCGCGAGGGTGTGCTGTTCGTATTCGCACTCGGCGTCGTCGTGGTGTTCCTCGTCCTCGCGGCCCAGTTCGAGAGCTGGATCCACCCGTTGGTGATCATGCTCACGGTCCCGCTGGCCATGGCCGGCGCGCTGCTCGGACTTTGGCTCACCGGGCAGACGCTGAATATCTACAGCGAGATCGGGCTCATCATGCTGGTCGGCCTCGCGGCGAAGAACGGGATACTGATCGTCGAGTTCGCGAACCAGCTGCGGGATCAGGGCCGGGAATTCCGCTCGGCGCTGATCGAGGCGGCCGACATCCGCCTGCGGCCGATCGTCATGACCGGTATCACTACGGCGGCGGGCTCGTTGCCGCTGCTGCTGTCTTCCGGTGCCGGCGCCGAGACCCGCGCGGTGATCGGCACCGTGATACTCGCCGGCGTGCTGGCCGCGACCCTGTTCACGCTACTGGTCGTGCCGGTGGCCTACGACCTGCTCGCCCAGCGCACCGGCTCACCGGGGGACGTGCGCCGACGGCTCGAGGCCGAGTCGGCGCGGACCCAGCGGGCCTGAATCGGGACGTTCGGCGCCACGCGTCAGCGAAGCTGTCCCCAGACCCGCCACTCGAGGACTGGGGATTCCCTGAGGTCGATCAGATCACCCTGGGACGTGGAGACCAGGGTACGCACCTCGCCGCCCGCCAGCGGCACGACCGCCGGCGCCGAGTAGATACCGGTTGAGTTTCCGGCCACGGTGAGGCGCAGGCTGCTGCCGACGATCGGAGGCTCGTCGCCGACGACGAGCAGGTCCTCGGAACCATAGGTGCCGTCCAGATTGAAGTCGAACGGGGAGTCCTGGAGCGCGGACCCGCTCGCGTAGGCCAGCGCGTTGACCCAGCTGTAACCGCCGCTGAGACAAGGGTTCCCCTCCGGAACCAGGCTGACGAACACTACCCGGTTGCCGCGCACCTGCGGGGCGGAGGTCACCCGCTCCCCCTTGTTGTCGCCGCTCATATCCCGGTCTATCGAGAGATCGATGTACCAGCCGTCGTGGCTGTCCCAGTCGATCGTGGAGCGGGAGCTGGTGCGACCGCGGCTCACCTCGGTTCCCTCAGACGTCACCCGGATGTCCGTGTGCAGTAACTGCTGCTGCAGCAGCCCGGTACGTGCAACCCGGGGGACGGGCAGGGAGCAGTCTGGTCGCTCGGCGACGACGTCACCCCGGTCCCAGATGCCATAGAAGGACTGGATGCTGTTATCCGAGACGTCGCTAAGCCCCAGGTAGCGGCCGGTACCGAAGAGCACCAGCGTGCCGACGCCGGTCGGGTGGGCCGCCACGGCCACCGGGGCCGTGATCGGCTGGGCTGCCCGGGGTTGCCCGAGCTCGCTCTCGTCCGACGGTTCGTAAGTGGCGTTGAAGACCTTGACCGGTGGGTTGGCGAGGTCGGTCAGGTCAAACCGCCACAGGTTGCCGAAAAGATCACCGGCGTAGGCGAAGTCGGCAACCAGGTCGCCGTCGGCGGCGTTCAGGGTCCTGGCGACCACGGTAGGCTGCCCGAGCCCGTTCGGCAACCGGTCGGCGGCAATATCGTGATTGGGATCGTCCGCGCGGCCGACCCCGGTGTCCAATTTGGCGATGATCCGGCCGTCCGCGAGGTCGACCACATAGAGCACCGCCCGACCACAGGCGGTCGAACCCGTGTCCTGCGTCGGGTCATCGCAGCCCGCGGCACGATTGCCGTCGTCCGCCGAGCTGCTGTAGCCATTGCCGAATATGGCCACCCAGATCGGGGTATCCCCCGAAGGGTTGCGAATCCTGACGATCGCGGGCTTTCCGAACAGGTAGCCGAGATCGGCGTCGTCGGCGTCCGTGAATTGCCACAGGTGCAGCGGGTCGGCGGTGTCGGCGGTTGGGTTGGTCACGTCCAGCGCGAACAAACCCTGTGCCCCGCGCCCGAGGGCGGACACCAGCACCGAGTGCCAACCGCCGTCAAAATAGGCGTCGCCCTCGGCGATCGGCCCATCAACGAAGTTGTCGTGCTGGACCACCTCGCCGTAGGCCGGGTCCGTCAGTTTCCATAGCTTGTCGAACAGGACCGGCGGCACGTAGGCGAAGCGCTCGGCGCCGGTCGCGGCATCGAAGGCGTGCAGCATCCCGTCGTTGGCGCCGACATAGACCAGCTCGGGGCGATCCTCGTACTGTTGCTTGAAGCTCTCGCCGCCGTCCACGCCAGTGGAATAACCCAGGGCGCTGAAAAAACGGCTCGGCGGTCCGACGATGACGGGGCCGCTGTTGATGATGTCGCCGAGCAGGCTGACACGGTCCCGGAACTCGTAGGCGGCCGATCCGGAGCGGACCGACGACTCGTAGTCGCGCTCGCCGGCGACATAGTCGATGCGCGCCTTGGCCTCCAGCACCGCCGCGGATGTCTCATCGGGGATCGCCTCTCCCTCGGCGATCAGCGCGGTCAGCAGCGCGCGCTGTTGCTCGGGGCCGAACTCGGACCAGCTCGCGCCGGCGAAGGCGACGTCGGTCTCGGTGCGGCGCCCATCGGTCCCGATGCTGACGGCGGCGGTGACGACCCGCCGGGGATTTCCCGCCTCGCCATCGGCATCCAGCTCCTCGGCTGCGGACCAGTAATACCCGGACCTCGGGTCCTCGCAGAGGTCGCCGGTGGGGACGCTCGCGTCCGCGCAGGGCGCCTGGCCGATCCCGCCCGAGACCCGGAAAGCGCGCAGGTCGCCGGTCCAGTCCTCGGTGTTCAGGGTCGCCTGCACCAGCATCCGCCCGGTCCCGGCGCTGCTGGTGTTCAGGGCCGGCGCGGCCACCGCGCTGCGTCCCGCTACCGAGGAGACATCGTCCATGACCTCTCGAAAGGTCTCGATCAGGGTCGTCGGATTTTTCGCCGTCGTGTAGCCGCCGCGGCCGTTCAGGCCGGCATGCCAGAGGTCATCGACCTTATCTTCGGAGCGCGGCTGGCTACCCGTTACTCCGCCCAGCGTAGTCCAATTCCCGGGAAAGCCGTCGGTGGCGATGTTCTTGATCTCACCCTGCTCCGAGTAGCTGCCGTCCGGGTACGCCACGTTGCCGCGTCACGCCGAATCCGACCGTGTAGGTGGTCAGGTGCTGCCAGTCGGCCGGGTCGTTCGCCGGGTTCCAGAAGACGTCCCGCGGGTCGCCCTCAGGATCGACGACAGGTTCCCAGATCAGCGTGCGCACCCGGTTTTCGTCCCCGTTCATGTCCGGTCGCAGGTCGCTGATCCACGAGTGGAAGACGATATCCGCCAGTCCGCCGGTGTTCGAGTCGGCGAAGATGCGGGTCGACGGATTGGGCTCCGCGCTGGTCGCTCCGGTCGTCGAACCGCTTACCAGGGTCGTCGGGTTGTAGCTGTCGATCCCGAGCTCGGTAGCGAATGCCCGGTCGGCGGGCAAGTCGGTCGCGGTCCCGTCGTTGTTACCCAGCCAGGCGGGCGCCGTCAGCTCTCCCTCGGAGAATTTGTCGGTCCAGTCGCCGTCGGTAAACAGCAGGTGGAAGTTGTTCCGGCAGCCAAACAGCGGATTCGCCACCGATTCGGCCAGCCCGGGCTGTTGCAGATAGGCCGGGTCCGAGCTGCAAAAATTGTCCACGCGCAGCGCCGAGCTCAGCAGGAAGGTCCCGACCGTCGGCCGGCGGCCGAACAGCCAGGCCAGAAACCGCTCGCGGGCCGCGGTATCGAAGGCGCCGAAGCTCGGAAGCAGCTCGTTGTCGTAGAAGGCAGTCCCCGGCGCGGTGTCGCCCTTTTCCATGCCCTGGTAGGCGACCCGAACCGACGGGTCGAGCCCGGCGATGACCCGGCTGATGGATGCCTGCAGGGTGCGCCAGCGATTGCGGTAATAGGCGTACCAGTTCGCGAAGTTGCGCTCGGCCAGCTGGGCATCGCTCAACCCCTCGTCTGGTCCCTCTAGCAGGCGGCGGCGCTCGTCGCTGACCGATGCGGCCGTTAGGGCCAGCTCCTCGGAGGAGCCCACGACGACGCGCGTAGGCACTCCGCCGGGATCTCATCGGGCTGGAGCTCGGGGAGGCTCGCGACTAAGTCCGAGCATGGCGCCGTGGCCGCCGGCGTTGCCCGCAGAGCTCCGTGTAGGTCCTGCCGGAGTCGAACACATGGTAGTAGGCCGGAGCAGTCGTCGATCGCCGGATCACCCTCCACCGGCACCGGGCTGCCGTCCGGCAGGAGGTCGTAGATGCAGCGCAGTGCCCAGGCCAGGCTCTCGTCCGTTCCGATGTTTCCGATCCGGCGGCCGACGAAGGCCGCATGCCCGAGTCGATCGTGTAGAGATTCGCGTCAACGGGCCCAGCGTTACGGGCCGTTTCGTGCATCTTCGGCACTTGGACCGTTGTCCCGTCGGGGAGCGTGGTCGCGACGACGGACAGCTCGGAGCAGGGCTCGTAGTCCTCGTACCAGAGCGGCGCATAGTGGGTGCCCAGGTCCAGCGTGCAACTGGTCCGCAGTCCCGCACAGGGCCGGTGCAGCTGGCGACCGGCTCCTGGCCGGAGAGCAGGCTGTCGTTGCAGTCCGCGCTGCAGACCATCCGGTTGGTGTAGAAGTCCCGCGGCGCGGCCCCGAAATCGGCGTGCCCAACACTGTCGCCGGCGGCATCCATCGGCGGCAGGTAGACGATGCCGGGATCGTAGTAAATGGAGTTGGTCAGGCTCGAGGTATCGGATGCCGTCGTAGCTGCGGTACGGTGAACCAGGCATTCGCAGTTCGCCAGCGCCATGCTTGACGAGTCGTCGAGGGTCAGCACGAGGTTCGGGGCGACACCCTGGAGCACAAACACCGGGGCGTGCCCGATGTCGATCTCGTCGGCCGCCTGGATGGGCCCCGACGCGACCAAGGCCAGGTACAGCAGGCCCGCCGATTGGATGATTGGCCGTCGGCGGAGGCACTCCGCCGCGAAGCCCCTATGAGCCGTTTGCCTCATCTCCGGATGCTCCTCCCCGCATCCGCGGGGCTCACCAGGCGAAGACCTTCGCGATAGTCGCCTGAACGACCGATCGGGACTGGCCCGCCGGGCCGATGCCGACCGCGGTTGCCGTGTAATAGTGGACTCCGCGCTTCTGTGCCGCGGCCTCGAAGTCCAGCGGCGGGACATAGCGCTCCTCGATGATGACCCTAGGCTGGCTTGCATCCGGGATGCCTCCGAGCCCGTCGCCGCCGAAGCCGTCGATCCGGACCCCGGCCGTTGGCGCCGTGTCCCGCTCCCAGTTGCCGAGCGCCTGATCCAGGAGGCAGCACGGATCCGGGTCGCTGGTGGTCGAGCAGTCCACGTCGGCGTGCGCGACCAGGCACGCCGGCCAGACCTTCTCGGTCCCCGATGCGTCGACCAGCGGCGGACTGTCCAGGCCTTCGACATAGGTCAGGGCCGCCTGCAGCCCCGCCTCGGCGGCCTGGAAGGCGCTGTTGTGCTCCCTCAGGTTTCCCGCCATGCGCTCCTCGAGCAGGGTGCCGCGCATCGAGCTGATACCGAGGATGGTCATCACCGCGAGGACGATCAGGCCGGTAATCAGGACCGCGCCGCGCGTCGGCCGGGTCGATAAGGGTTTCATGGGGCGACGAACCAGGGCGCGTGGGAGCGGATGGCTACCGTGACCGCGAACACACCGTAGACCCGGCGATCCGCCGCCAGACCGTATCCTAGATCATTGGCCGTGGTGGCGGTCGTCGGCGCGCTCGGCTCGCTGCGGGCCTCGACGTTGCTGGTGGTCAGGATCTCGACCCGGGCGCTGGTCACTCGGTCCCAGTAGCCGCGGGCGTCGACCCAGGCCGCGTCCGGCACCACGCCCGGCAGGTCCAGAAAACGGGTCTGGGTGCTGGAGTCGCTGATGGCGGCATCCGACGGGTCGACCGGGCCGTCAAAGGTCACCCGCATGTCGGCGACATCGGCGATCAGCTGCTGGGTTGATCCGTCCGACGCTGTCCACCGGCACAGCGCCGGGCGGTAGCGGTCGGGGTCAGTGCCGCAGTTATCGACCCGGTTATCCGTCTGGATGTCGCCGGTTCGATTGTCCATGCAACAGACGAAGTAGGCCTTGTATTCGAACGGAAAGACCCGGGCTCGGAAGGTCGTTCCCGGCGACAGCTCGGTGCCCTTCCGGTTGTAGGATCGCGCCAGTGTGTTCTCCGCGTTCGCCGGCTCGTCGTCCAGGCTCGTGCCGTGCTCCAGCGCCTTGGGGGAAGTGGATCTCGTCGGGTTGGTGATCACGAAGATGTCGCTCGCCTCGCAGTCCGTGATCAGCGCGAGATCGCCACTGTTGAGGTCACTGCTACTCAAGGACAAGTTGATGGGACCCGTTCGGGTACCATCGAGATCCAGATCGTTATCGTCGGACTGCATATAGATGCCCTCGCCCTCGGCACCCCAGACCACGAGCACATCGCCGCGCAGCCACCGATCCGCGACGCTGCCCCGTGCGCCCGAGGTGGAGTCGCCCGGCAGCCCAGCGAGCCAGTCGCTGCCGCTCGACGCCGAGGCGTCGAAGCCGATCGGCGAGTCGGGCCCAATCATCGCCTTGCCGCTGCAACCGGCGACGTCTTCGAGCAGACTGCAGGCCGTGACGTTCAGGGTCTCCTGAACCTCCTCCATCGCGGCGCTCCGACACCCGGCGCTACGGGTCGCCCGCAGGTCCTCGGCCAGCATCTGGGCCGCGAAGCGACCGTTCTCCTGGACGCGCGCATTGGCTTCCGCCAGTCGGTAGGACCCACGGCTCGAAACCAGCACCTGCAGGATTCCGGCGACGAGAAAGAGCCCGGCGGCCACGGCCACCAGCATCTCGACCATCGACAGGCCCGCGATCGGCCGTGGTCCCGGTGTCACGAATCTCCGGCCCCTGTACATGCCTCCCACCACTCAGCTCGCGGCCGCCAGCCGGGTGCAGACCCGAAACTCTAGGCTGGCCGCATCTCGCGTCTCGCTCAGGATCTCTCGCTCGCCGCGATCGTCGTTCCAGCGGAATAGGATCTCGCAGTTGTCCGCGCCGCAGGCGTTGTCGTCCTGGCAATCGACCACGGCCGCGTCGCCGGCGTCGGGCGCGGGCAGCCCCAACGCGCAGAACGCCCGGCGCCAACGCGCGACGGCATCGGTGCCATCGATCGGGCTCGCGCAGGTCCCGCCCGGGATGCTCTGCACGAGCGTCGCACCCGTGAACAGCGACCGCGGGTCCGCGCGCAGGCGGTCGATCACGTCGTAGGCGGCCAAGGTCACGTCGGTACGCTGTTGGGCGCTCTCGTTCGACCGGAGTCCAGCCACCTGCAGTGCCGCCAGTCCCAGCATGCCCACGGACAGCACGAACACGGCCACCAGCACCTCGACCAGGGAAAAGCCGGCCTGAGAAACGCCCCGGCGGTTATCCGGCAGTCCGCGGGGATCTGTCGAGCCGATCATCCGTTGCCCCGATTGACCATCAGTGACGTGTCACAACCACTCGACCAGGTAGGTTGGGGTAAGGAACGAACCCCAACGATCTTGCCGCCCCGCGCCCGCGGGGTTGGGGTTCGTGCGCTCACCCCAACCTGCGCCTATCGATATCCATTAGCACCCGCGCCCCCGAACGGCAACGATGGTCGCCCGGGAAGGCACTCCCCGCTGGTCTGCATGCGCATCGCCTTGGAACCATAGCGCGAATGTCCGAACCGATCTGCGACGGAGCCCGAACGAATTCGAAACGCATCGCGTGGGTCTCGCATAATCATAGAGCATCGGGTCGGGGAAATTCTGGAGAACAGGATCGCGATCCAGGGGTCTGGCGGTCGCAATCGGCAGTATCCGCGCTCCCGCCCACGCCCGATCCGAACGGCTCTGCCCGTGGATGGAACTGAACCGCGGGCTTGACCTACCATAGGACGCCGGTCGGGCGACCGGGGTGCGGAGGCCTCGCGGTCCAGCGCTCGCACGCAACCGAGCGCCCCTCCCCGCCGAGAACACACCATGCTCGCACCGCTGAAGCTCCTGGACCAACTCTACGCCCGCCTCGATGACACGATCGGCTTGATTCCGACTGCCGAGCCGGGCGGGTTCGCATCCCTGGTGCTCGAGCTACCGCAGTTGCCTGAGGTACCTCCCGACCTCTCCGGCGCACAGTTTCACTCGGTCCATGCCGCGCGCAAGTCACTGTTCGCCGGTTACGGCGCCGCCGCCGAATGGCGCGCGCGCGGGCCGCTGCGGCTCGATGTCCTGCGGACCCGCGCGCGCGCCCTGTCGGCGGGTTGGCACCAGTACGATGCCGACGACACCGGATTCTCCGGGTTCGCGATTCTCGGTTTCGCCGCTGCGGCCGAACGAACGGACCGGGCGCGGGGCGACGAGCTGCCCAACGCCCTGCTCTGGGTCCCGGAGCTTGCTCTGCGGGCGTTAGGCGGTCAGGCCGCGCTGGTGCTGACCGCACGCCTTCCGACGAAACGCGAGGCGCTTCGTGCCCGTTGGCGGGCCTGGCTCGAACGTCTGGCCCCGGCGCTTGGCGCGGGCGCGCCCGAGCCGCTGATGCCCGCGCGGCTCGTCCGGCGGCGCCAGAGTCCGGACCGCGCCGGTTGGGGGGCGCTGATCGACCAGGCGCTTGGCTCGATCGCTCGCGGAGAGCTGGACAAGCTCGTCGTCTGCCGGCAGCTGGAGCTCGCGGGCCCGCGTCCCATCGACACCCGCCGTCTGACAGCGGCCCTGACCTGGCTGTTCCCGACGTGCGAGGTCATCAGCCTGGCCCGGGGCCGGACCCGTTTCGCCGCGGCCACACCGGAGCGGCTGTTGACGCTACGCGGCCGAAACCTGGAGGTCGACGCGGTCGCCGGCACCGCGTCGCGATCGGCGCAGACCCGCCAGGACGCCGCCCTCGCCCGGGCGCTTCGCGGCTCTCGCAAGGACCTCCACGAGCATTCCCTGGTGATTCGTGCTATCGGCGAGTCGCTCGTGGACCGCTGCGAGCGGCTAGCGGTCCCGGACTCGCCGAGCCTGATGCGACTCAACAACACCCAGCATCTCTGGAGCCGGGTCCGCGCGGAGCTGCTCGCCGAGGGCGACCTGTTCGAGCTCGCGGACCGGCTGCACCCGACGCCGGCCACCAATGGGTACCCCCGGGAACCGGCGCGCGCTTGGCTCGATACCCATGAACCCATCGCGCGGGACTGGTACACGGGTGCCGCCGGGATCCTCGAGCCGGACCTGAGCGGCGAGCTCTGGGTCCTCCTGCGCTGCGCCCGAATCCGCGGCCGCACCGCCCGGCTGTATGCGGGCGCCGGGATCGTCGCCGGCTCCGACCCGGTGGCGGAATGGCAGGAGACCGAGCACAAGCTCGCGGCCATGGCCACGGCGCTCCAGTTCGCGTGAACCGCGCACCGGCCGACGGCACCGGGTGCCGAAACCTGCGCTGGGCGCTCGCGCTGCTCGACGGCCTGGTGATCGGCGGTATGAGGCACCTGGTCTTGTCCCCGGGCTCTCGATCGACGCCCCTGGTGCTCGCCGCGCAGAGGCGGCCGGGCCTGGAACTGACCCCAATCCTGGACGAGCGCAGCGCGGCCTTCTTCGCCCTAGGTCTGGCACGGGCTTCGCGCCGGCCGGTCGGGCTCCTGTGTACGTCGGGGAGCGCCCCCGCGCATTGGTTCCCGGCCGTCATCGAGGCGTCGGAGTCCGGCGTCAGTCTGATCCTGCTGTCGGCGGACCGCCCGCCGGAGCTGCGCGGCTGGGGCGCCAATCAGACCATCGATCAGACACGCCTGTTCGGCCGATTCGTCAGGGAATTCCACGACCCGGGCCCTCCCGACGATGCACCGGGTACCGTCAAGGCCCTGCGGGCACTCGGCGCCCGCGCGGCGGCGGTCAGTCTCGGGAACCAGCCGGGTCCGGTACACATCAACCTCCCGTTTCGGGAGCCGCTTGTGCCCGAGGGCCCCTGCGGCCACGCCGCGGAAACGCTGGAAATCGCTCCCGCAGAGCGCCCGCTTGCCCGGACGCCCTTCTCTGCCCCAGTCGAGCTGCCGGGTCGGTTCGCCGGTCGCGGACTGATCTGTTGCGGCCCCGGCGCCGGACCGCCGGGCCTGAACGGTGCGCTGTGGCGCTGCGCCGAGCAGCTGGGGCTTCCGGTGCTTGTCGATCCCCTCTCGAATCTTCGCTTCGGCGCCGAATCCCGACATCGGATCACCCGTTATGACAGTTTCCTGCGCAACCCCGATGTCGCGCGCGCCCTCAGGCCCGACTGGACGCTGCGCATCGGCCGGGCGCCGGTGTCCAAGACTCTGATCCTATGGCTCAACGGCATCCCGGCGATCCTGGTCGACCCGGGCGAGCGCTGGGCCGACCCGACCCACGACGCGGTCGGCCGGGTCGCGGCCGACCCCGCGGTGTTCTGCGAATGGCTCACGACCGCGGGGCTCGCGGGCGCCGACGCCGGTTGGATCGATCGATGGGTCCTGGCCGAGCAGAGGCTGGATCGGCTGGCCGCCGATCATCTCGGGCGGAGTCCCTGGTGCGAGGCCCACCTGATCGTCGACCTGCTGGATCGCCTGGTCGCCGGAGACGGGCTGCTCGCGGCCAATTCGCTGCCCATTCGCCAGCTCGACTGCTGGTCCGGGACCCGCGCCGAGGGACTCACCGTCTATGGGAATCGTGGCGCCAGCGGCATTGACGGTCAGCTGTCCATGCTCGCCGGGCTGAATGCCGGCGGCACGCCGACGACCGGGCTGCTGGGGGACCTCTCCTTCCTGCACGATCTCAGCGGTCTCCTGCTGGCCCGGCGGCTCGACCGGCCCTGCATTGTCCTGAATAATGGCGGCGGTCGAATCTTCGACTACCTCCCCCAGCGCGGGCTGCCCGGGTTCGATGCACTCTGGCGCACGCCGGTCGAGCTCGACCTCGGGGCGCTCGCCCGGACCTTCGGCATCGCGCACCGCGAGGCCGGGGACGGCGCCGGCTTCGGGCAGGCGCTCGCGGACTCCCTGGGCGCCCCGCCCGGCGGGGTCATCGAGGTGCATATCGACGCCGAACGGAGCCGCCGCGTCCACCTGGACTTCTGGCGGCGCATCCGCGAAGAAGACCTGCTACAGGATTGACGAGGACGGCCGTTGGAACCGAACGACACTCACCCGCCGACCCGGCAGCGCCATCAGGCGCGGCCGCCAATCCGGTGGGAAACGCCGCCCGAAATCGCTTACCGCGATATTCTCTACCAGCGGGCCGAGCGGATCGCGAAGATCACCATCAACCGCCCGGAGTTGCGCAACGCCTTCCGGCCGGAGACGGTGACGGAGCTCATCGACGCCTTTCACCGCGCCCACCACGACCCGGCGGTCGGCGTCATCGTGCTCACCGGGGCGGGCGAGCTGGCCTTCTGCTCCGGGGGCGATCAACGGGTCCGCGGCGCGGAGGGCTATCGCGACGGCACCGGGGTCGAGCACCTGAACGTGCTCGAGCTGCAGCGACAGATCCGCTGCCTGCCGAAGCCCGTGGTCGCCATGGTCGCCGGCTACGCCATCGGCGGCGGCCATGTGCTGCACCTGGTATGCGACCTGACCATCGCCGCGGACAACGCCCGCTTCGGCCAGACAGGGCCCCGGGTTGGGAGCTTCGACGCCGGCCTGGGGGCCGGCCTGCTCGCGCGTACCATCGGCCTGAAGCGGGCCAAGGAGATCTGGTTCCTGTGCCGGCAGTACGACGCCGCCCAAGCCCTCGCCATGGGGCTGGTCAATGCCGTGGTGCCGTTGCCCGAGCTCGAGCAGGTGACGCTCGAGTGGTGCCGCGAGATGCTCCGGTTGTCGCCGACGGCGCTGCGGGTGCTGAAGTCGGCCTTCAACGCGGAGACGGACGGGCTCGCCGGCATCCAGGAGCTTGCGGGAAACGCAACGGCCCTCTTCTACGGCACGGCCGAGGCCCAGGAGGGCCGTGATGCCTTCCTGGACAAGCGCGCGCCTGATTTCGACCGGTTCCGCCGGCGGCCCTAGGGTGTCGAACGTCCGGCTCAGCCTCAGACGCTGGCTCGCCGCCGCGCGCCCGAAGACCCTGCTGCTGGCCGCGACCCCGGTGGCCGCGGGTGTCGCCCTGGCCCTGTACGAGACCGGGATGTTGGCGCCGCTGATCGCGCTCGCCACCCTGCTCGCCGCGGTTGCGATCCAGGTCGGCACCAATCTGTACAACGACGCGGCGGACTTCGAGCGCGGAACGGACAGGGCCGGCCGCCTGGGTCCGCCGCGGGCCACCGCCGAGGGCTGGTTCACCGCCGCCCAGGTCAAGTCGGCCGCACACCTCGCCTTCCTGGTCGCCTTCTTGCTCGGCATAGGCCTCGTCGCCCGGGGCGGTCTGCCGATCCTCGGCATCGGGCTCGCATCGCTGGCCGCGGGCTATGCCTACACCAGCGGCCCGCGCCCGATCGCCTATGGCCCCTTGGGGGAGCTCTATGTGCTGGTCTTCTTCGGCCTTGCCTCGGTCGGGGGAAGCTATTACCTGCAGACCCTGGCCTTTGGCTGGTCCCCGCTGCTGCTGGGCCTCGCCCTCGGGCTGCCGGCGGCGGCGGTTCTGCTGCTCAACAACTACCGGGACCTGGAATCCGACCGGGCCGCCGGGCGCCGTACGCTCTGCCACTACCTGGGCCGCCGCGGCGCGCGGGTCCTGTACGCGCTGCTGGTGCTCGCACCGCTGCCCCTGATGCTAGCCGCGGACCTGCCGGGTAAGACCTGGCCGGTGCTCGCCGCGCTTCCGCTGGCTGCCTTGTTGATCGGCGGGCTGTTCCACGGCGCCGTCGGCGCGCGGGTCAACTCGCTGTTGGGCGCAACCGCGATGTTCCAGGCCGCGCTGGCGGGACTCACGATCATCGGGTTCGGCCTGCCAGGCGCTCTGTGATCGAGCGGGTGGCGATCCGGCCTTACCGGCTGCCCCTGCGCCGGTGCTGGCGGAGTTCCCACGGCGGGTTCAGCGAACGTCGCGGCTGGCTGGTCTCGGTCGAATCCGGCGGTACCCGAGGTTACGGCGACTGCGCCCCGCTGCCCGCCGCCGGCACTGAAACGACCGAGGCCGCCGCCGACACTCTGCTCGCGTGGCGCCACCGGATGGTCGGCCGGACGCTGGAAGCGGCCCTGTCCGCGCTCGATCAATCGAGCCCCGCGACGCCAGCCGCCCGTTTCGCCCTGGAGTCGGCACTGCTGGATCTCGCGAGCCGCCAGGCGCGGCAGCCGTTGAGACGCCTGCTCGACGCGAACGCCACCGACACGTTACCGGTCAACATCATGCTCGGGGCGCTTGAGGGCCTTTCGACGCCCGAGATCGAAATGGCCTGCAGCGAGGGATTCTCGGTGCTCAAGCTCAAGGTCGGGGCCGGCGACCCGGCGGCCGAAATCGAGTGTCTGACCGCACTCTCCGAATCGCTGCCGCCGGGGGTCAGCCTTCGTCTGGACGCGAACGGCGCCTGGTCCCCGGCCGAGGCGACGCGTTTCATCGAGGCACTGTACGGGCTCCCCATCGAGTCGATTGAGGAACCGCTGCGCCAACCGCTCCCCGCGGACTTGACACGCCTGCAGATGCTCGCCCCCTTCCCGCTGGCGCTCGACGAGTCGCTGTATCGGACCGGGACGGGCATTGACCCGGCCTCGGTGCCGGTGCGGCGCCTGGTGCTGAAGCCGGCCGTCGTCGGCGGTCTCCGGCGGACGCTCGCGCTGGCGAGCCGTGCTCAGGCCGCGGGTGTCGAGGTGGTGATCACGAGCCTGGTCGAGTCGGCCGCCGGACTCTGGCCGACCGCGCAGCTCGCCGCGGCGATCGCGAGCCCCATTCCACACGGCCTGGCGACTGGCCGGTGGCTCGCCGAGGACCTGGGCACGGCACCCAAGGCTCAAAATGGCCGCCTGGCGCTCGGCGAGCGACCAGGCTCCGGATTCAACCCCGCGAACGCGTGAACCGCATGGACAAGGTCTTCGAATACCGTTTCCGCGTCCGGTTGCACGACACCGATGCCGCCGGCGTTCTGTTCTTCGGACACCTGTTTCGACACACCCACGACGCCTACGAGGCGTTCATGGAGTCCATCGGACACCCGATCCCGGAGATCATCGCCGGCGGCGATGCCCCGCTGCCGGTCACGCACGCCGAGGCGGACTATCTGCGGCCGCTGCGGCATGGAGACGCCGTCGAGGTCGCGGTGAGCGTCTTGGGTATCCGTCGCCGTTCGTTCGAGATCGGGTACAGCTTCCGAAACCGCGCGGGCAGACAGTGCGCGGTCGCACGGACCATCCACGTCCAGATCGGCGTGGACGGGGCGGGCGGAGGGGGCCTGCCGAACCGGCTTCGAGGGGCTCTGGCCGACTACCTGATCGGCTCGCCGACGGACTGATCGGCCGGGGGCGCCTGGCCGAGCAGATCGAGGTACAGAGCCTCCATCTGGGACGCGACCGCTTGCCAGGAGAACGCCTGCAACGCGCACCGGCGACCCGCCTCCCCCATCGCTCGTGCACCGGGCCTGTCGGCGAGAATCGCCGAGATGGCCGCCGCGAGCGCCGTCGGGGAGCGCTCGGAGACGAGCCCCGCGGCCGCCCCCCGCACCCAGTGCGCCGCCCCTACCCCGGGGGTAACCACCACCGGACGGCCCCGCGCCATCGCCTCGACCACCGTGATACCGAAATTCTCGGATTGCGACGGCAGCACGAAGACGCTCGCCGAATCGAACAGAAAGGCCTTTTCAACGCCCTCGACCAGGCGGGGAAAAAAGGACATGCGGTCAGCGACCCCGGCCCGCGCCGCGAGCGCCCGCAGCTCCGGGACATAGCCCTCCTCGTCGTTGCCGGCAATGACGAGATGTCCGACGGGCACGGCGCCCATGGCCTGGATCAGGGTATCCAGGCCCTTCTTCCAACTGATGCGGCCCAAATAGAGAACCAACGGTCGGCGGCTGAGCAGCCCCTTCAAATCCTGCCCGGGTTGTTCCATCGAGCCGGCTCGCGGCGGATCGACGCCGTTCGGGATCATCGCCACCCGCGGCAGGCGAAACCCCATCCGCCGCAGCTCGGCCTCCTCGATAGGCGAGGTCACATGAACCGCGGCCGCGCGCTCCAGCGAGCGTCGCTCGAACAGGGCCAGCCAACCGCGCTTCAACCACGGACTCCGGCGGCGTATCAAGTCCTCGACCAGCATGCCGTGCGGGGAGATCAGGTACGGAACGCCGCGACCTCGGGCGGTCCGCGCCGCGGCGAGGGTCGGCCAGAGGAACACCGAATGCAGATGGACCAGATCGAAACCGTCGACCAGCCGCTCGAGCGCGACGGCCATGCGCGGCGCCCAATAAAGCCTGCGCAGCCGACGGGACGGAAAATAGGTGACATCAACGCCGTCGACCGACACCGGTCTCTCGAGCGGGACATCCGAGTCCTGCGTCCCATCGACGTTGGTCGTGAACACCCGAGCCTGGTGCCCGAGGCCGACCAGCGAGCGGCATAGTCCGTGGACCGCGTGTATCGTCCCCCCGTAACGCGTCGCCGGCAGGTAAGTCGGAACGACGTGCAGTACGCGAAGCACGCGGGTCAGGCCTGGTCGGCGGTCAAGAATCGCGCCGCCGGGGCCTCCCGGTTCCAGGCGAGGCCGTTCGGCCAGTGATGAGACGGCACGGCTACCCGGCGGTCGCAACCGCCGGACCGGTGCCCTTGGGTGCCCACAGCGTACCGGGCTCGTAGTCGCGCAGGGGCGGCTGCGCCAGCAAGGGCATCGCCAACAAAAAACCGAACACCGACCCCAGCACAAGCAGGATGAAAAGGTCGCCGTAGGCCTGGGTGGCGACCGAGAAGGTGGCCACGTTCGCTGCAAGAAAGGCTGCAAACCCATACGAATAGATCGCATCATTCGGGGAGGCCCAGGACACGAACTTGATGCCCTTCCAGATATAGAGGCCGGCCGCGATCCCCAGCCAGAGCACCAGCAGCAGCCCGGGGGCCCCGAGCTCCAGCATGATCTTGCCGAATCCCCCTTCGCCGGCACCGCCGGTCAGCTCCGCGCCGCCGCCAAAGTACTGCCCCCCCTGGCTTGCCGACCCGAGCCCCGCGCCGAGTAGCCCGAATCGGTTGTAGGCCCAGCGGATCGGGGCGACCCCCAGGTTGGCGAAACGGTCGCCGACGTCGCCGAACACGGTGGCCCCGCGCTGCGCGTAAAACTGAAAGGTCGTCTGTCGCCCGAGCTGATCGACGAGGGTCTCCTCGACCGGCGAGTGAAACAGGACCGCCATATAGGCGATCACGCCACCCAAGGCGGCCGCAAAAACCAGCCGGCCGCCGCCACGCCGAAACCAGGCCAACAGGACGAGGAATACGCTCAGAAATATAACGACCTCGACCAGCATCTTGCGGCGACCCGTCAAGATCCCGACGCCCACAAGGAACAGGATGGCCGCGCCGACGGAAAGGATCTTTACGAGATCCCAACGCTTCCCCGTCGCGGCCAGCAGAATCAGCACGCAGACCGAGGTGGCCGCATGCCAGGCCGCAATCTCCGAGGAACGGTAGATGCCGCTGAGGGCGTCCAGCACGGCGCCCGAATAGGCGTCATAAATCACGATGCCGGCCCCAACCTCTCCCAGAATCGGCAACGGAACACCCAGATACTCCAAATAGACACTCGTCAGCGCGACCCCGCTGGCAATCAGGTAGAACCACAACAGGGCGCGCACCAGCGAGGTACCGCTTCGAACGGCGAACTGGTAGCCGAGCACGATCGCCGGAATCGGCGCGAGATAGGTGAGCAGCCCGATTGCCGGCAGCACCGGGTTTCCGAAACGCGCGTAGGCATGCACGGCCTGGAGGACGATGAGCACCAGCAGCAGAACGAAGGGTGCACCAAGGTTCTGACGCCAGCCGTAGACCGCGCCGAGGCGCAACGGCACCCTTCCCGCGTAGGCGGCGACCCAGGCCCCGATAAAGGTCACGCCCACCAGGACGGTGAAATAAACCGGCTCACCGGGGACCAGCTTGCGCAGCGCATCCTGCGCAAGAGCCGTGACGACGCAGACAAAAAAGCCCTTGCGCCAGTCGGTCAGCGAGACCATGACGGCGATGAACAGCAGGGCGTAGGAAAATTCGGTATTGAAGTACACCGGCTCCCCGGGAATCTGCTCACGCAGGGGATTCGCGATCACCGCGGCCGCGAAGCAGAAAACGAGCCCCTTGCGCCAATCGCCCAGGGCGACCAATACGCCGAGCAGCAGCAGGGCATAGGACAGTTCCGTCATGGGCGGCCCCCCACCGGGGGCATCCGACCGGTCACGACGAGTACTCCTGCACCGTTTTCGCGGCTCCCTTAGGGTTACACGGGCGAAACGCCCGCGAAATGATGGGGTGGCAAAAGCTTCGGGTTTCTTTTGCAAAGTGCGAAGGCCATCGCAAGCGCCCGCATCTCGCCGATCAGCTTGACGGGAATCCACCAGGGATGCGCGAGGTGGAAACGCGTCCTGACCTCCCGAAACGGCCGGCGGACAACATACCACCACAGCTCCCACCCGGAGCCTCGCCGCAGCGCGTAGTAATAATCCCCGACCCCGTGGCAGGGCTCGATGCTGGTGAGATGGGATCCGCGGGAGCGCGTCCCGCCGGTCTGGGCGCGAAGATGACGGATCGAAGCGCTCGGCTCGAACCAGACCGTGCCACCGGCGGCGACCAGGCGCTTGGCGAATTCCGTCTCGAAGCGCGACGCAACGGGAGGGGTGAAGTTCTCGTCGAATCCGCCAAGCCCCAGGGCCCTGCCGCGGATTACAGAGAGATTGCCCGCCATGGCGTTCTCGACGAATGCACCGCCGGTTCGACGAAATGGAAAGTCTAGGTAGCGCCTCAGTGTCCCGCCCCTCGGACTGTAGGGCAGGTCCGCCGGCTCCTCGCCCGGCTGCAACACCTGCCCGACCACGGCCCACGCACGGGGCTGAAGACGGTAGGCCTGCAAATGCCGCCCCAAAAGATCCTGACCGGGGACGATATCATCGTCGGTGAACAGCACGACGTCGGAATCCGCCGCGACCAGTCCGCGGTTCATGGCGCGGGTCAGGTGGGGCTCGTCGCCGCGAAGCCAGCGAATCCGCCCGGTGTCCCGCCAGTCCGATAGCCGACGCTCGGTCTCGCTCTCGTGGCACCCGGTCTGGTCGACCAGGATCAGTTCCCGGAAGCCGGGCGTTGGCTCGGCGATGGCAAGCAACGACTCAACAGTCTCGACCAGGACGCGTTCACGGCCGTAGGTCGGAATGACGACGCTGATCGAGGATGGGATCATCGGGCGCTCCGTCGGCGGGTTGTCGCGCGACGCTCATCGGGGCTCGCCGCGGGCCGGATCGACTACGGCGTAGTCGACGGCCGCCGTCAGCTCCTCGGATGCTCTGCCCGTAGCTCCCAGCCGAGACCGACCCGACGAGCGGAGCCTCGCAATCCTCGCACAATCATCGCGATGCTCCAGGAGCCACAGCAACTGCGCGCCTCAGGACTTGGCTGTCTCGGGCCGGGAACACAAGCCCGTCGACCCGGCTCGATCAGGTCGACACCGGCCCCGACGCTATCCGCGGCAACGACAGGCACGCCGCACGCCATGGCCTCGTTGACGGACACCCCCCAAGGCTCGTTGATCGCCGGGTGCACGAAGCACGTCACTCAAGGCGTAGTACATCGGCAACCGCGAATAGGGCACATAGCCCGGCAGCAGCACGTCGGCACCCAAGCTCGCGGCCCGCGCCCTGATCTCGGGCCCCAGCGGACCGTCGCCGACCAGAATGAGCCTGACGCCGGCCACCCGCGGTCTCAGGAGCGAAAAGGCGTCGAGCAGCGTGAGAGGATCCTCCCGCGGATGCCACTTCATGACGCCGAGCACGACGAATTGCCCGGCCCGCAATCCAAGGGTCTCCCGCAACGCATCCCGTTGGCCGACGGAACGCGGCCGCCCTCTCGTCGAGCCAGTCATTGTCGACATTATAGGGAAACAGGAAGGTTGGCCGATGGCTTCTGGAAACCGTCTCGAAGGTACGCCCGCGCCAGGCTCCCGACCGGGTGCCAGGTGTCGTAGCACGAAGCCAGACCGGCAGTACCGCTCGCTTCAGCACACCCTTTGGCCCTCGGAAGCTCGAATGCCCGAGCGAGTTGTCGGACCGGAGTCCGATCGGGATGCCGGATCGGCCGTAGCGACCAGGCCAGCCGCGCGAAAAACGCAGGCAGATAGCCGCAGAGGATCACCAGGCTCGGCCGGTCTCGCGCAATGGCCGCCGCGACGCGGCTCGGACGCTTGAGCTCTTCCGCGGTGCAGGTGCCACCGGGGATAGGCGTGAGTCCGCGAGGTGGTCCCAGCGCGGCGCGCGCCCGATCTCGTCGTCGACCGGCGCCCTGGCACCGACCCCGAGTGTATATCACCCGGAGGGCCCAATCGGGTCCGCCGCGATCCGTGCAAAAAGGGGCGAGTCGAACTGCGTTGGGCCCGATTGGACGATGACCAGTCGTCGCATCATCGGGGCCTATATCCAGGGTCGCGAACCGCGGTCAGGACCGGCCACAATAGTCTCAGGAAGAGAACGCCCGTGCAGCGGCCAGGCGCGGAGCGCCTCAACGAAGTAGCCGCGGGCACGCGCCGGGTCACGCTGTCTCAGGCAACTCCCGATGAAATAGAGCGTTCGGGCCCGCACCATCCGCTCGACCCGCGGCCATTCGCTTCGGCGTCTCGCCCTCGCGTTCCGCGCGCGAGCCAGCATCGGCGCCTCGTCCTCGCCGCGACGCCGTCGCTTGGCGGCCTCGATGGCCAGACCGCACAGGCGCCGCTGAGCGGCGCCATGCCGGCCGCTGATGCTGCTCGGCGACCAGGTCGCCAGGATAGCCGATCTCAGGACTCGCCAGACATCCGCCCACCTCGCGCAGCCGCAGCCATAGGTCGAGATCCTGGGCGACGCGGAACTGCGCCCGATACCCGCCGACCTCGCGATAGGCATCGGCGACGAAAGGGTACGCTTCCGTGATGACGAGGACCCGCGAATGCGGTCCGGACGGTCAGCCGATCGAGACCCTCTTCCAGGTCTGCGTTCGTGCTGGCGCGACTCATACAGCACCTCCCCCCTCGGACCTAGGTAGCGCGTCGCGCACGAGACCATCACCGCCCCTGGCGCTGCCGCGCAACAGGCGAACCTGTGCGTCGAGCCGACCCGGCAGCGAGACATCACCAACATCCTGACGCGCGATGATATCACCCTTGGCGGCATCGACAGCCGGCGATTAGCGCCCGGTGAGCCCCGCATGCGGCCGGTGCAGGATCCGCACTCGCGGGTCCCGCGCCGCGTAGCGGTCGAGTGTATTCGCGGTCTCGTCCTCCGAACCGTCGTCCACGACGATCAGCTCCAATCGCGACCCCCAGCTGACTCAGCACGCTTTCTAGCGTCGGCGGCCAGCGCGGCCCCGCCGTTGCGGACGCCCATGACGACAGACACTTCAGGCACGGGTTCTATGAAGCCTAGCGACAATGCGGTGTAGCAGAAACATCTTGGGGTCCAAGGCGATCATGCGACCTGGGGGGCACGGCGGACAGGAGTCGGGCCACAATCCCAAGGGAAGAGCTGCGCCGGGTAGCCAAGACGTCGTACTACGCCAGCATCGTCCCCTCAACTGCAACAGGATCTCGAGCGGCCCTTAGGCGAATTCCGTGAACCTTCATACCATGTTGGCGGGACGTATCAGGATGTCCCACTTGGGCAGCAAGGGGTTACGTTCCAAGCGAGCCTCGACCGACTGCATCGCTCGTTTAGAGATGGAGACGCCTTTGTCGTAGACCCCCCGGCTCAGCTCCACGACCGGATGGATGCCCTTCCAGGTCATGCTTTTCGCCCAGGCCAGCATCGTCTCGCAATCAGTCAGCTTGGCGCCGTTCCAATGTTTCTCCAAGATTCCCCAACAACGTTCAACGGGGTTGTATTTGCTGTGGTACGGGGGATAGTAGAGCAGTTGGATGGGCTTGCCGATGTGGTCGGCGAGCTGCACCATGCGCTTGAGGAACTGGGTGCGCCGCCCGTTACTCTCCGGACCGTTGTCGGCCTTGATCTGCAGCAGTGAGACGGTGTCACGCTCCTGCGCTGAGCGTCGCTCCCACCAGGAGTGCAGCGCGTCGACGATGAAGTCGCTGGTTTTCGCGGAGCTGCCAAAGGTCAAATGCAGCTCGCCGGTATCTTCGTTCACGATGCCGAACGGCGTGTACTTCTCCCGGCATCCCATGTCGTGGTCAGCGGCCTTGTTGTCGCCACGTGTCATGCCGCCGCGGGAGTACTCGCCGATGTTCACCGTCGCCTTGCAGTCCATGCTCAGTCGTATGACCGCCGCGCCTTTAGCGTTAGCGGACTGATCTTTGGTCTGGATGTTGGTGAAGATGGCGTCGGTTTCCGGGACTTTTTTTGGGGTTTGGCCTTGAGCACCGGGCGCAACCGGTAGCCGTTGCGGTTCAGCACCTCGGCCATGGTGCTCGCAGAGGGCAGCACATCCTCTGAAAATCCCTGCGCAGCCAATTGCTTGATGGCTTCCGCGGCAGTCAACCGCGTGAACGACAAGGTGCTGCGAAAGCTCGGGTCCTGTTGGGAATGAGCCTGCGCCAGTGCCCAGAGGGCGTCAGCCGCGTCGGGATGCTTCTCCTCCCAACACTTGTTGCCCCCAAAGGCCGAGTGCGCGCTCAAACAAACCACGCCCGTGCGCTGCTCATGCAGCCCCAGCTCGACCGCCTGGCGGCTCCAGCCAAACACGACCTCTGCTTGTCGCGGGCTCCCGGCGCAGTACTTCAACGCCATCGTCGCCTGGAATGATCGCCGTCTCGAACCCGAGAGCTTCGACGCCGCCAGTTTCAGATCTTCGACATGACTCGCGTCAATGGGGCGTCCGCGGAAAATTGGGCTGAGCTCATGAAGATCACACCACCGCCTAAGAAAGTGCACAAACTTTCTCACACAATGGTATAACTTTCAGCGGAAATCTCCTTAATCGATCTGGGCTAGAGTGTATTGCCATCTCCAAAAGGGGGATGGCACTGAGCTGAGCGCCGTAGCTCTTAGAAATCACTACGTTACTACACCAAATGACCGGATCGCTCGGCATCGCGCAAGTTAGCACCAGCGAAGCTCCAAGGGTTCCGCCCCAGCTACAAGCGCCGCCGTCAGCGTAACTAGCTGGTACTGCTTTTTCCCCCGGAATCAACCCGTTTCGAGTGCGCCAGGTCGACCAAACGACCGGCCAGTTTCCAGCCAAACAGCGCCTTTGCCACGCCAAAAACCCGATAATCCCAGCGAGGGCCTGCTGTGTTCTCCCGCGCCAAGTCGTATAGCACGCTAGCTTCCTCAGTCAACCCCCGACTGCCGGCTATACGCGCCACCCAGAACAGGCTCCGGACGAATTGCCGCATCGCGGGTGCATCCGGCGGGATACCGGCGCGTTGGGCATAGCCCAACACATCCCGATAGACCGCGGCGCGATCGCGAAGCGCGTCGTCGCTGCGCTGCCATGCAAGCCCGGCGTGCTCCGCCAGACCATGTCTTATTACGGCGACCGGCGTATCGCAGTAATGCAACTTGACGCCCAACAGACCCGCACGGCAGTCATAGTCCCAATCCTCCAGAATCCGGCGGTGGCTCCAGGGGCCGATTGCGTCGCAAACCGAGCGCCGATAAAGGGGCGTGAGGGTCGCCCACAGGCGGGCGCTCAGCACCTCCGGAAAGATCTCACGGTGTACCCGGTCAGTACCATGCGTAACCCTGCGCTCGCCTGTGCGGCTGTCCTCGACGAGGGTGACTCCGTAGGAGATCCCCGCTTTGGGGTCCCCGCGGAGCCCCTTGACCTGCAGACTGAATTTCTCTGGCAACAACAGGTCGTCACTGTCGAGGAACTCGATGAACTCGCCCCGGGCAGCGTCGATCCCAGTTTGGCGAGCCGCGCCGGGTCCTTCATTGGACTTATGGATCACTAGAACTTCGTTTGGGTACTCCTCCGCCAGAAAATCGAGGATAAGTGGCGTCTCGTCCGTAGAGCCATCGTTAACCAAAATGAGCTCGATCGGACGATAGCGCTGCTTCAGAACGCTGACTACGGCTTGCCGGACTAACTCGGGACGATTGAAAACGGGAATGATGGTGCTGACCATGCCGGCGGGCGAGCCGCTCGCCGCTCGAGGATTGGAGCAATGATCAGTCACTTCGGACAAAAAGGCATCGTCACTGTGGTATGGGCTCGACTTGAGGATTCTTCGTACCGCCATTGTTACAAAAATATTCTTTTGGCGTGCTGCCGCAGCTTCGGCACGCCGCAATGCCATTTTCTGCCGAAACCAATATATCCGCAGCTACCCAATAGGCAGGTACCAAATGGGTGAGGCTATAGCTCATTGCTCGTCCGCACAAGAACTTTACGATGGCGCAGACCATGTACAATACCCATATTGATGACACACTGACGGGCTCGATCCCGGCGACCTTTGACGAACTGCCACGCCCCTTTTATCCCATACACAAGCTCTTGCATGTAAGAGGCCGAGCCGACGCATCTGTCTCCCATACGTACTGCCGCCAAACCCTTCTGGATACCATAACGGTACAAGTAGCCAAAGCGGAACCGGGCCGGGTCTTGCCGATGCCACGCAGTCGAAGTGCCCACGTAATAGCCTCCGATACCGGATTGCCTGATCCGATCGAAATACTCCGATTCCTCGGCACGCCCCGGCACATCACCCTGCACGCCAAGATCCGTGCGGAAACGTCCGATCCGGTCGAACGTTGAGCGACGCAGCGCGAAGCTGGCGCCAAAGGGTGAGGGGTCAGCATCACTGTACGCGCGGTCCTGAACGCCGAGGTCGTAGTGCCCCAGCAAACCGGCAATCAGGGCCATTTTCTCGTCCCGCAACCAGCGCGGTGGGCCTTGTTCCCAAAGCGGGCGAATGCGCCCGCCGAACCAACCTGCGTTCGGCTGGCGGTAAAACGCCCTCTCAAAATTGACCAGCCAACCGGGATCGAACCAAAGGTCGTCATCAGTAAAGAGCAACACGTCTCCCGCGCACTCGTACAACGCACGATTGCGCGCTGCCGACAAGCCCTGTTCCGCTTCAAACAGGTAGCGCAACGGAAGCTGGCCAACAAAGGACTCCGTCACGGCACGGGTATCGTCTCGAGAGTTGTTGTCTATCAGTAGCAACTCCCAATTTCCATCCGGCGGCCAGCAACCTACGAGGCTTTCTAGCGCCCGCTTCAGCAAGGCCGCGCGATTATAGGTGCAAAGCGCCAACGAGAAGTGCATGTAGAGACAATTCCAACTGGTTGGAGGGCAAAAACCTCGCTTTGCTCAACGCGCAAGCCCGTCCACCGCCAACGCACGAGCAAGGCACTCTTCTTGCCTCTGATTTGAATGTCGTGAATGGGGCCACTCGCCCCCCGGACCCTGATGTCGATATGACACCCCGAGCACACGCCTGACCCGCTCGCCCCACGCGAACCCAAGGAATCTGTCCAACCTCCCACTCGGCGGCTCGGGTTCACTGGGCTTCGGAACAGCCAAAGGCGGAAAATCAAGCCCCTGCTGCAACGCTACGGACCATTTGGCGACCGAGGCCTCACGGCTGTAACGCTGTCGGAGCAATTCCAGGCCCCCTTCAACAAGGCGACTCTTCATTTCAGGGCTGGTCAACTTCATTGCTGAATTGGCAGCCGCTCGCATATCGCCCACTCGAAAAAGCAGGCAGTTTACTTCGTCCACCAATGCCCCCTCTGTACCACTACCCGTATATCGGCTACTCAACACAGGGAGTCGGTGACTCATGGCCTCCCACGCAACGATGGGTCCCGTTTCCCAAACCGAGGTAATAATCAATGCATCGTGCTTGCAGTACTCTTCGGCCAATTCCCCCGAAGCGAGCACACCGAGAAACTTTACTCTGTTCAGCAAGCCTAGAGCCTCGAACTTGTCCCGCAGAGCCCCTTCATCAGGTCCGTCACCGGCCAGTGTGAGATGAGCATCTAATCCGCGCGCGCGAACCATGGACAAAAGATCCGGCAGATCAAGGACTCTTTTTTGATCTTGCTCAAGCCGACCACTATAGAACAGACTGAACACCCTCCGTCTTTCACGCTCGCCAGCTACGTCCCCATCGACATACGGGACGCCATAGGGTGCATAGAGAACGCGCTCTTCAGAGTTCAGGGACTGCCCCGCTAGTTTCGCAGACAACTTGTTCGTCGCAATGACAGCATCAATCACGTCCGCCTCCGCCGCCAAATCGTCGAGCAGGTCTTGCTGCAAACCGTGTAAAGTCGCGACGACGCGAACAGAGTATTTTCCCGAAAGCCGCAAACGCCGCACCGCTTCATAGACATCAGCGATATTGACTACCGACACGATATCTGGGACCGTCTTCTTAATCACACGAGCGATCTCATGTATGCGCCCTTCCCGGCTACCCGTCGGATTCCGCATCTGTACGACATCAGACCACGGATGACGTTCAAGATAACTATCTGCATTATGGTAATGCCCCGTTACCAAACCTAAAGAACACTTCCAGCCCCTAGCATTCAGACCAGGCAGAAGATAATCGAGCCAACTCGCCACTCCACCCAGCGGGTAGGCAGACGGGGCGATAAAAAGCAATTTTAGAGTACGCTGAGGGCTCGGAGAACCAGCACACGCCATTTCTTAGTCCGCCTTCGGGGTCATTACAAGCCATGACATGCCTGGCGGACGATGCTCGGCCATAGCCTGAATCGCGGCTCCCCTTTTAATTCGCCCCATAGCACCGTGCAAGGGGAAAGGGTAGTCTGCGACTTCTCGAGGGCGGGATTTGATCTCTAACATCGCATGACTGACAGCGAATCGCTTCTTCACAAGATCAGTGACACCGGGCACCGCGAATTCATGTAACTCTACGACGATCGTCGCGCTACGAAGCTCGAAAACAACTTCTGGATCCAGCAAGATAGCCTCCCCACCCTCAATGTCCATCAGAACAAGCGGTTTCTGCGCTGCTACCAACGCCGAGCTGAGACCTCTCGCGTCACAGATACCGTGCACATCCAAATCTGAATCAACACCGTTAAGATGCGCCAACTCGGCAATCAGCCTACGAGCTTCTTTGTTCGGCTCAAACGCTATAACCCGTCCAATCTTATGCAGAGTACCAAGACCAACTGCATAGTAGCCTTCTGCCGCGCCGACCACCACGGCAACATCAAACGTCCGTACAAGAAGATCTTCCAAGGCATCTACTAATTCGAGCTCATATGTGCCTAACATCTTAGGAATCCATGCGCTCCCATAGCTATTGGAAACATAACGCAAGCCACCGAAAAGGCCTTGTGCAATACGCCCTTCGCAACGCTTCAATATCTCCTTGTGGAGTTGAGCCGATATATGAAGTCTTCTCGGCAATATGGTCCGGGCGATCACTCGGAAGACACGCATTCCTTTCAAAGAATCCTGATTTGTCTTTTCCGAATAACAGCTTGATATGTTATTCAAACCGCTTGACTCCGTTGGCAGCGAGATCCTAAGGCCATTATTTCGCGCGCATCGGCAGCGCTTGTAGTTGGGGTAGCTGGGTGGCTTCATGATCTCCTCCGATCCGTGCGATCGCGTGCGGTATCCGGCGGTCAATGCGGCGGTACCCGGTTCGGGGTCAACCGGACCCCGGAGAAGAGATCGCCGCGTGCATTCAGGACGCCCCAATTGCCCATCTGGCAACGCTCGTCCCAATGCTCCAAGACCTTGAGCTGACGCAGGTTCTCCCCGAACAACCAGTGTCCCACCCGGCCCCGGTCCGCGCCGACGCCGATGACGTAATCGCCGGGGCGGAGCAGATAGGCCGGCAGCCGGAACACGGACTCGAACCCGCCTCTCGGCAGGGCGGCGAAGCCGCGCCCATCCGGGACGACGGTAAGACGGTAGCCGTCGACTGAAATGATCAGCGAGATCCGCACATCGGAAAGGTTCCTGGAACAGCGTCCCGCCAACCGGACCTCGATCTCTTCCGACGGCAGCACACGGGCTGGCCCGGCGTCGGCGCTGCCGTTTACGGTCAGCGACTCGAATCGGATGTCCTTGGCCAACGTCCCTTGCAGGGCCCAGGAGGCGGCCTCCCCCCCACCGGTGAAATACTCCGAGATCACCGCGCGCGGCTCACCCAGGGCCGCGACCGCGCCTCGGTCGAGCAACAGGCAGCGGTCGCACAGGCTGCCGATCATGCCCATGTTGTGGCTGACGAACAGCACCGTGCGGCCCTCGCCGGAGACGTCTTTCATCTTGCCCAGGCTCTTGCGCTGGAACTCCGCGTCGCCGACCGCCAGCACCTCATCGACCAGCAGCGTATCGGCCTCCAGATGCGCCGCCACCGCGAACGCCAGCCGGACGTACATGCCCGACGAGTAACGTTTGACGGGCGTGTCGATGAACGACTCGACCTCCGCGAAGGCGACGATCTCGTCGAACCGGCGGTCGATCTCCCGGCGCGACATGCCGAGGATGGCGCCGTTGAGATAGATGTTCTCCCGTCCCGTGAGCTCGCCATGAAAGCCGGTGCCGACCTCCAGCAGGCTCGCGATCCGGCCGCGGATCTCCACCCTTCCCTCGGTGGGCGCCGTGATCCGGCTCAAGACCTTGAGCAACGTGCTCTTGCCCGCCCCGTTTCGGCCGATGATGCCCAGCACCTCGCCCGGACGGACCTCGAAGCCAACGTCCTTCAGCGCCCAGAACCTCTCGTCGGCCTTAACGTTGCCCGAGAGCCGCCTCAGGCGCCGCAGTGGCGCCGCAAGACTGTCGGTGAGCATCTCGCGAAAGCTCGGCGGGGCCTTTTCCCTGGCCCCGATTACGTACTCCTTGCCGAGGCCCTGAACCTGAATGGCGGGGCGTCTCACTTAGATGATGTCCGCAAAGCGCCGCTCGACCCGTTCGAAGTACGCCACCCCCGCCGCGAAGAAGAGGGTCGCGACGAGAAACGACAGGCCGAGCCCCGGCAGATCGAAGGTCCGGGCCAGGAACGCCGCCCGGAACCCCTCGACCACCCCGGTCATCGGGTTCAGGAACATGGCCCACTGCCAACGCTCCGGGATCAGGCTCAGAGGGTAGACGACCGGCGTCGCGTAGAGCCAGACCTGGACCATGAACGGCACCACAAATCGGAAGTCCCTGTAGGCAACGGTAAGGGCCGCGAGCAGCGTGCCGACACCTAGGGCCGTGAAGACCACCGCCGCCAGCAATACCGGTGCCGCGAGCAAGTGCCAGGTAACTGGCACGCCAAAGTAGAGCATCAGCACCAGCAGGATAGCGGTGGAGATGGCGAGATCGACCAGTCCGGCCCCGACCGAGGCGAGCGGGATGATCAGCCTCGGAAAGTAGACCTTGCTGACCAGGTGCGCGGACCCGACCAGCGAGGTACCCGCGGTGCTGAGGGCGTTGGCGAAGAAGGTCCAGGGCAGCAGCGCCGCGTAGACGAACACCGGGTACGGGAAGCCGTCCGACGGTATGTTGGCCAGCCGGCCGAAGACCACCGAGAAGACGACCATGGTCATGACCGGCTGGATCACCGCCCAGGCGACGCCGAGCACCGTCTGCTTATAGCGCACCTTGACGTCGCGCATCGTGAGCACCCACAGGAGCTCGCGATAGGCCCAGAGCTCGCGCAGATCGAGCATCCGCCACCCGCTCGGGGGCTCGATGACGGTGAGGTGCTCCCGGTCGAACAGGTCGTCCGCGTGCGGGCTCACGGTGCGGCAATCATAGGTCGATGAGCCCCCGACAAGACGCCCCTTACCAGCGAAAACGCACGCCCGACATGCCCGATTTCCCCCTCTCCCCACGGGAGGTGGACCGGGTGAGCGCAACGCTCGATCGCGACCCGGCACCGGCGCAGCTCCTCCTGCCCTTCCACCGCGGGCGCGATAGGACCGGGGTGAGAGCCGTTTTGGCGAGATGTTTCAGGCATGGAACCTATCCCTCTCCCGCGGGCGGGAGAGGGCCGGGGTGAGGGCCGTTCTGTCCGGTTGGTCCACAACGCTTCTCCTGGTGGGACTCAACCCGCAATCGATTCATAGACCTTCTGAACGCTCTCCGCCGTCTTCGCCCACTGAAACCGACTAGCGTGCCCAAGGCCCCTCCTGATCTGGTGCGCGCGCAGATCCGGATCCTCGATCAGGCGAGCCACATGGGCCGCCAGCCCGTCTACGTCGCCCGGCGCGGCCATCAGGGCGGCCGGCCCCGCCGACTCCGGGAGCGCCGCCGCATCCGACGTGACGGCCGGCACCCCGCAGGCCATCGCCTCGACAGGCGGCCAGCCGAAGCCCTCGTACCAGGACGGAAACAGAAGACAATCCACCGCATTGTACAGCCGGGGGACATCGGCCCGCGCCAGGTGACCGATCTCGATGACCTCCCCGCGCATCGGACTGGCCGCGAGGGTCCGGGACCACTCGGCCGTCCGCCGGCCGAGCCGCACCAGCCGAACACCCGCGCCGAATCTGTCGCGAAGTCGCTCCATGACCCGCAGGCTGGTCGTCTGATTCTTGTAGAACTGGACGCCGGTGATCAGAACCAGGAACACCCCGCCCGGCAGACCAAACGCTTTTCGAACCCCGGCGCGCTCGTCCACGTTGAACGCGCGAAACACCGGATCGAGGCCCCCATGCACCACTTCGATGCGCGCCGGATCGCAGCCGCAATGCTCGACCAAGTCGTACTTGGTCTGCTCACTGACCGCGATGAGCCGGGCCGCCCGCCGGTAATGGCGCGCCGTCCACTCGGCGAGCCAGCTGCGGCGAGGGAGCCGCGCCCCGGGGATCCGACCTCGTCCGGCGAGAATCGGAATGATGTCGTGGACCGTGACGACCGTCCTGCCGGGGTCGAGGACCGACAGCAGGTGCGCGTAGCCGTGGTCGAGTATGTGGTTCAGGTCGCCCTGGCACCTTGACGCCTGGCGCGGGTACGCGAGGTAGCGCGCCGCGCGCATCCGGATATTGGCCGCCTCGGGCAGGCGGCGGCATGCCCCGTTGAGCCGCGGGCGATACTCATTGACGGCAAACTCTCGGCGAGCGAGCCCCCGCAGCCCGGCCGAGAGGCCGTCCGCGTAGACCTCCATGCTGGTGCGTTGGTCCTCCCTGTAGTCCCGGAAAAGCGTAACGGATCTCACTGATTCGGCGCCAATGGGAAAGAACCGCGTCCGTCCGGCGCGGGGTGGCCGTTTTCGCCGGCCTCCAGAGTGCTCAAAACGCGCACCGCGCTTCGTGTCGGCTCGACCGGTCCATTTGACTCGTATAGCTTGGATCATGGCGAGCCCGCGCACGGGACGGCGGATTATGACGCCTGGGCGAGTCACGCGCCGCACGTTGTTACCCAATCGTGATAATTCCGTGAATAGGGCGGGATCTCCGTCGGCTGAAATTGAAGCCGCGTATCAGCCAATCGGAGAAGATCCTTCCATGAAACCAATCATTCGTGTGGCCCTCGCGTCCTTGTCGGTCGGGCTATCCGCGCCCGCTCTGGCGGAATTCCGGACGGTCGAGGTCGAGATCACCAACCTCACCCACGCCACCTATTTCACCCCGCTTCTGTTCGCGGCCCACGGCCGGAGCTTTCATCTGTTCGAGGTCGCGACGCCGGCGTCCGACGATCTGCAGGCCATGGCCGAGGGCGGCGAGCTGGCGGGCTTGATCGACCAAGTGGAGTCAGCCGGCGGCCGCTATGTCGCGGATCCGGCCGGTGGTCTGTTGGCCCCGGGCGCGTCGGCATCGGCGACGCTCGACATCGGCCGGAATGCCCGTCATCTGTCCGTGACCGCGATGCTGCTGCCGACCAACGACGGCTTCGTGGGCCTGGACGGACTGCCGATCCCCTATCGGCCGGGCGTCTACACTTACTACCTCAATGGCTACGATGCCGGCACCGAGGCCAACGACGAGCACATCACCGGGGGCGGCGCGCCGGGGGTGCCGGGTATCCCGGCCGATCCAGGCGGGAGTGCGGGAACCGGCGGGACCGGCGTGGCCGGACCGGACGTCAACGCCACGGTGCACATACACCGCGGCACAGTAGGGGATCTGGATCCCGCGGGCGGACCCAGCGATCTGAACGCCGGCGTCCATCATTGGCTGAACCCGGTGGCCAAGCTGACCGTGACCGTCGGTAAGCCGGACCGTTACTGAGTCAGGATCCAGGGACGATCCCCGAAATCGATCCGCCGCGGGCCCGGTCCTATATCCCGGGCCCGCGGCGGGTCATCGTTCAGCGTAGGATCGCCATGAAGCACCGTGCACTTATCGTCGAGGACGATGGGGACATTGCCCGCCTGGTCCGACTGCATCTGCACGACATCGGCTTCGAGGCGGAAATCGCCGGCAACGGCGAGGAGGGGCTACGCCGCTTTCGGGCCCGTCCGTACGACCTGGTCATTCTCGACTTGATGCTACCCGGCATGGACGGTTTGAGCGTCTGCCGGGCACTGCGCGGCGGCCCCGATTACGTCCCCATCCTGATGCTCACCGCGAAATCCTCCGAGCTCGACCGGGTGCTGGGCCTCGAGATCGGTGCCGACGATTATCTGGTCAAACCCTTCAGCGTCCCGGAGCTGCTGGCGCGCGTGAAGGCCCTCTTGAGGCGCACCGAGGCACTTCGGGACCAAGCCGCCCGGGTCTCGGCCGACGAGACGATTCGGCGGGGCGCACTTGACCATCGACGTGGAAAAGCGCCGGGTCACCCTCGGCGGGCTCGAGGTCGGCCTGACCGCGCGGGAGTTCGACCTCCTGCTTCACTTCGCCCGGCGCCCCGGCCGCGTGTTCACCCGCACCCAGCTGCTGGAGCAGGTCTGGGGCTATGGCCACGACGGCTACGAGCACACGGTCAACTCCCACATCAATCGGCTGCGGGCCAAGATCGAATCAGATCCGGCCAAGCCGCGCTTCGTGATGACCGTGTGGGGCGTGGGATACAAGTTTACGGACGCGGAGACGTAGGCCTTGCCCCGCACCCTTTACGCCCGGCTCGCGCTGGCCCTGACCGGGCTGCTCGTCCTGGTCGGCATTCTGTTCACCGCGCTCACGGTCTTCGCCACCCGGAACCACCTCCAAGAGGCGGATCAGCGTCTCAACCGGGATCTGGCCCAGAATCTGGTGGCCGACCGCAATCTCGTTCAACAGGGCCGCCTCGACCAGGCCGCACTGGAGGAGACATTTCGCCACTACATGGTGATCAACCCCAGCATCGAGATCTACCTGCTCAGCGCCACCGGGGAGATCCTGGCCTATTCCGCCGACCCGGGAAAGGTGAAGCGCCGCGGCGTCTCCCTGGAGCCGATCCGGCGCTTTCTGGAAGGCGAGCGCGATTTCCCGCTGCTGGGCGACGATCCGCGCAGTCACGACCGTCGCAAGGCCTTCTCCGTAACCCCCATCCCTTCGCCGAGGCGCCGGACGGTTATCTGTACGTCGTCCTCAGGGGCGAGGAATTCGACGATCTCGACGCACTGATCCAGCAAAGCTATTTCCTGCGACTGAGCGGCTGGGCGGTCACCATCAGCCTGGCGCTCGGCCTGGTGCTGGGTCTGGCGCTGTTCCGGCTGCTCACCCGCCGAATCCAACGACTGGGACGCAGCATGGATCTATTTCGCGAGAGCGACTTCACCACGCTCGTGCAGTATCCGAGCGCAAAGGACGCCGGTTCCGGCGACGAGATCGACCGCCTCGGCCGCACCTTCGAGGCCATGGCACACCGCATCACGGACCAGATTCAGGCGCTGACGGAGAACGACAGCCTGCGCCGCGAGCTGGTGGCGCAGGTCTCGCACGACCTCCGCACGCCGCTCGCTTCCCTGCAACGGTTACCTCGAAACGCTTCGGATGAAGGCGGGCAGCCTGAACGGCCGGGAGCGCGCCGAATACCTGGATGTCGCCCTGCGTCACAGCGCCCGGCTGCGCCGCCTGGTCGAAGACCTCTTCGAGCTGGCCAAGCTCGACGCCCGCGACGTGCAACCGTCTATCGAGCCCGTATCGGTCGCGGACCTGGCGCAGGACGTGGTGCAGAAGTTTCGCCTGACGGCCGAGCGCAAGGGTGTCCGGCTGGAGCTCAAGCGGGCCCGCGACCTGCCCCTGGTGACGGCCGACATCGGGCTGATCGAACGGGTGCTCGAGAACCTGATTGACAATGCCATCGAGCACACCCCGGCGTCCGGAGGCATCACCGTCAGCACTCGTCTGCGCGGCGAGACCGTAAGCGTCCAGGTAAGCGACACCGGACACGGCATAGCGCCCGAAGACCTTTCGCGGATCTTTGATCGCTTTTTTCGGGCCGCCGGGTCCGATAACGACGACCGGCACGCCGGGTTGGGCCTGGCCATCGCCAAGCGAATCCTGGATCTGCACGACAGCGAGCGTGCAGGTCGTCAGCCAACCAGGCGCCGGCACCGCCATCAGCTTTTCCCTTCCGGTCCAGAGCTCAGCGGTTGAAAGCCGGCGAACCTATGTAAAACAAATTTATTCCCCTCCGGCTCGATGCACATCGACCAGTGGCCGACACCGGAATACCGAGCCGCCCCCAATCCGATGCCTAATGAGCGTATAGGGATTTATCTGACATCCGATCAGGATTTTGCGTACGTGTACGGCGGAATATCGACCAGCGCCAGACCGCAATATTGACAACTAATCTAATAGCCGAAAGGAATCAGGAAAGGGTCTTTGCATAGATGCAAACGCGCTCAAATGGACGCCGAGCAGGCAAGGAACAGCCAGACCCGATGGATACAGCCAACCGTAATTCTAGGATCGCGAATCAACCGTAGCCCGGAGGCTAATCAAATGCGTAAACAATCCATTATCGCGAGCGCGCTTCTTTCTTCAAGCCTGATATCTAACGGCCCTTCCAGCAGGGGCGGTCAGCTACGCCGGCACCTGGAGCGTGTCCCGATACAATACCGGAGGGACGAGCTATGTATAACTTGAGACCAACTCCTCAAGCACCCACTGCGTCCTTAGCAGAGTCGGGGTGCGTGGAAACTGACACCGGTTCAGAAAGCGCACACTGCCGATTGCTTCGCGGATCTTTGGTGTGGACACTTGAAGCAATCCTGGGTACGTCGAGTGACGCGGATGTTTATTGCTCCGCTACTTGTTTCTACCAACTAATGTCGGATCGTTCGCCTTAGTCCCAGAGGAGGTTAAGACCTCCGTCTGGGCATCGGAACCCGCATGTGACCACGCGAAATCACCGCTTGCACCTAGGGCAAACGAAAGTTCACGCGGTACACACGAAATGAAGCCCCACCGGAGTCCGGATATGCGTACTCAGATTGTCGCGTCGCTCTTAGTAATTGGGATTGCCTCGACAGCCTATTATTGCGCTCCGCGAGGACGCTGCGTCTCACGGAAATTGAACCCGATCGCACGTCAAGGCGAATCCATCGCTGCCGCCGCGGTCAATACACGAGCCGAGAATTAGGGCTTATACGAAGCCAGACTCGACGAGCTTATTGACGTTGTTCGGCGCTACCAAGACGACAGCCAAAAACTATGGAATCAGGCGCAAAAGGAACAGAGGCAGTTAAGCAAGACGATCGCGGATCTGGGTGCTCGAATTCGAAGTCGTGGAAGGTAGTGCCAATACAGAAGGGAGAGAGTACGACTGCATCTGACAAACGAGGCGGACGATTCCGAGACTTCCGAAGCACAAAGTATTTCGGAGAGCGATCTAGGTCATTGGATGGACGATGCGCTGCAGGTCGGAAACGTGAATTGGGGCGCCACGGACTCCGCTATCAACCAGGCCGCGACGAGCCTTGAACAGGCGCCCGGACTCATCCTTGAGGACATGAAGTGCAGCGAGGCTTTCTGTCGCGCGACTCTCGCCAGCGAAACGGGTGAACGGCCGACTCTGCAAGACCTCTACGGCCGGCCACCGTTCGTCAACGAAGGCTTTACGATTGATGAGCCGGATGGGCGAGTGACGGTCTATTTCACCCCGCCCGAGGTTTCCCTGGAAGACCTACGCGCCGAGGCGCGGCAGGTCGCCGAGTTCGATCTGAGCCAGTAGCTAAGCTGCGTTCGTGTAGATGGGAGCCGACTTCGCGGAAGATGAGTCGAGGCTCCAGTGCAAGCTGTTTTCCACGCCCCAGTGACGGCGTACCGCGGTGGCTGGGGCGAGCCCTTTGGCGTGGGTCCGGTTTTCGCCGGCATAGACGCGGTATCGGCTTCCGGGCAGATCCAAGGCGCGCAGTCCCACCTGTCCGGGGCGTGCGCCAACGCGCCGCACAAACTGCTGCCGATCAACCACCCGCGGGAGGTGGGCCGTCGCACGCGGCCTCGTGCGCTGTCATCGGATGCCGACGCGGCTCGAATTCGAAGGAGGACGCGCCCGCCTGACGGCGGGAGCCACCTTCGACGCAACTGCTTGGCGCCGCGAGCGCGACGAACGGGACCCACAACCACAGGCTCCGTTCGGGGGCTGAATCAACTCCGTCGAGCAGGCGCGAACCGCTGCGCCGTTTCGCTACTTCGCGCTCCCTGGAGGCTCGACGGCCGGGCTGGCAGCTTCCTCGGCGACATCGCTCTTTTCTTCCGACTCCGCGAACGCGGCCGCCTCGAGCGCGTTCTTGGAATGCTCCGCCCCAGCCGCTTCCTTTGCCTCGTCCCCGGCAACCTTCTTGGCCTCGGCCTCGGCAGCCGCCTCGTAAGCCTTCTCCTTGGCAAGGTCCTCCGCTACGGCCGCGTCGCCGGGATACGCCGCGTTTCCGAGCACGAGCGCCGTCACGGCGGCGGTCGACAAGAGCAGTTGTTTGATCGACATCATCATCTCCTCGTTTTCCAATCAGTTTCTAGATTCATCTTCACTTCTGAAGACCTACGGTCCGACCCCGTACGACGCGGAGTCACTGCAGATAAGCCTTCCGGCCATACAACTCCGTCAGATCCCTGAGCCTCGCGCCGAGGTCGGAGCCCAAGGCGTTCTCCCGGAATCGCCACACCCAGTTTCCCCGGTCCGATCCCGGACGGTTCATGCGCGCCTCGGTCCCGAGCCCCAGCAGATCCTGCAGCGGAAAGATCGCATAACGAGCCACCGACGCCAAGGCGCAGCGGACAAAGGCCCAGCTGATCTGGGTCTCATCCGTGTCGAGGTAGGCACACACCCGTTTGCGCACGGCCTCCGGCTTCTCGCCCCACCACCCGAGCAGCGTATCGTTGTCGTGCGTGCCGGTGTAGACCGCGAGACTGTAGTGGTGATTGTGGGGCAGATACTCGGGCCGGCCGAAGCCGTCCTCGTCCGGCTCGAAGCCGAACTGCAGAATCGCCATCCCCGGAAGACCCAGCCCGTCCCGCAGTGCCTCGACGTCTTCGGTGATCACGCCCAGGTCCTCGGCGATCAGAGGCAATTCCTCTCCCAGAGCCGCACGCAGCACTCGAAACAGGTCCAGGCCCGGACCCGGGACCCAGCGCCCCTTTACCGCGGTGTCCTCTTGGGCAGGGATCTCCCAGTACCCGGCGAACCCGCGGAAGTGATCCACACGCACGATATCGACGAGCTCAAGCATCCCGCGCAGACGCTCGACCCAAAAACGATAGCCGTCCGCGGCCAGCGCGTCCCAACGGTACAGGGGATTGCCCCAGCGCTGACCGGTGGCACTGAAGTAGTCGGGTGGCACCCCGGCCACCAGGGTCGGATGTCCCCGGCCGTCGAGCCAGAACCATTCGGGATGGCTCCAGACCTCGCTGCTGTCGTGCGCGACGAAAATCGGGATATCTCCGATAAGGCGGACGCCCCGCGCGTTCGCGTAGGCGCGCAGCGCCTGCCATTGGCGGAAGAAGGCGAATTGGACAAAGCGATGGAGATCGAGCTCGACCGCATGCAGGCCCGCCCACCGGTCCAGGGCCGCACGGCCGCGAAGGGCAAACTCGGGTTGCCACTCGACCCATGAGCGCGACTCATGATGGTCCTTGAGGGCGGCAAAAAGGACGTAGTCCTCCAGCCATCGGGCATGTCGTTCGCGAAATGCCTCAAACGCGGCCTTCTGCTCAGCGGTTCCAGCACGCCCAAACCGCTGGAAGGCCTTGTCGATCAGAGCCCACTTCCAAGCCTTGACCGATCCGAAGTCCACACGTCCAGCGGGAAACCCCGGGGGATCCAGGTCGGCGTCGTCCAGCCAGCCCTCCGCCGCCAGACTCTCGGGGCTGATGAGCAGCGGGTTGCCCGCGAACGCCGACAGACACTGGTAAGGGGAGTCCTGGTAGCCGGTCGGCCCCAGGGGGAGTATTTGCCACAGCCCCTGTCCCGCCTCCTGCAGGAAGTCGACGAAACGAAACGCCGCCGGGCCCAGGTCACCGATCCCAAAGGGACCGGGGAGAGACGTCGGATGAAGCAGGATGCCGCTGGTCCGGTGCAATGGAATCAATGGCTTTTTCCCCTCGAGATCACGCAAGCTGTAGCGCGGGGTCCATCTTGGCTCAACTGGGCCCGCCCGCGGATCGCTATGACGGCACGTCCTTGCGCCGTCTTGATCCTTCCGCAGTCTCGTTCACTTCCGTTCGACCGCGTCGACGAAGGTTCGCCTGGCGCTCGTCGATCCGGCCCGCTCGGCCTCTTGTACCAGCCGCCAGGCGCGGTCCATGTCGCCGCTGGCTACGGACTCCCGGATCATGCGGTCGTACATGGCCTGGGTCTCGCTTAGCATGGGCTGGTCCCCGGACGGGGTGGTTGTGGCCTTGCCGCGAGTCGGGGGCGGCGTCTGGGGGCGAGGAGCAGGCGCCGCGCGGCTGGGGGCGGGCTTGGCGGCAACGGCGCCCGTCCCGGCTCCGGCCACGTAACGTCCGGCACCCTGTCGCTGGCTGACGTATTCAGTGGTCGAGACCGCGCCAGTCTCGAGATCACTCACGGTCAGACGAAACACGCCCGTTGCCGCATGCTCGGCGACCGGATTCGGCAAACCGGGGTCGGCCAGACCGCGGGAGCGGGCGTGCAGGCGCGCCTCGCTGATCATCTCGGTGGAGCCGTTCAGAGAATCGTCGGTGGTGAACACGACCAGATACTTCTCGTTTTCCAACTCGCCCCCCTGGCGCCGGTCCAGGTAGAACCTGCCCCTCAAGCGCTGGGGCTCCATGAAGCCCGCGGGTGTGTAAACGAATTGACTGGCATCGACGGCCCGGCTGACGCGGTAGTCCCCGTCCAGGATCAAGACCGTCGGCACGAACACCGTGGCTGCCGCGACCGCCTCCAGGGTGACCGTGGCCCGATCCAGATTGTCTGGAATCGCAAAAGCACGGACGAAGCTCTTTCCGGTGCTGAACGCGAAGGCCTGGGCGGTCGCGTCGACCTTGTAGAAATCCGCGTTCCTGGTGTTCAGCGGCTCGAAGCGCAGTTGCGAGAGCGAGTCACAGCAGACCCGGGCGGCGTTGAGCGTCGCGCGGCTCTGGGCCGCGTTGGGGCTCACCGCCGTATACATCGGAGAGCTGGCCTGGAGCGGGTCGAACCAGGAGCTCTTGGCTGTTTCGCCGCTTGCCCCCGAGCTGGCGCATCCCCCGACCACGAGCAGTCCGGGACAAATAAAAACGAGTGCGAGGGCAGCGAGAGCGTTCGATCTGGGCATCGCGGATTCCTGGTATGGCTTTATACGCGTGCACCGCGCGGCTTGGCCACCGCACGGTGTCGTCTTGCAAGGGTGGGCGCCCCGCTCACCCCGGGGCGCTGGCTGACCTTACCACCACGCCTCCATCTGGGCGCCGAATGTCACGCCGCTGGTGTCATCCGCAGCGATGATACCCGGGGTCTGGGGAAAGTTGCCGCTGTTCCAATCCGCGTAGGTCACGAACAGCCGGATCACCGGGCGCGCCCAGATGCTCGGTCCTGCCTGCCACTGCTGGGCCAGGGTGACCTTGAACAGATCGCAGCTGTCGTTGAGCGTGGCACAGGAGCGCAGGTCGTCGGCGGTCATGCCTTCCGGGACATTGTCAATATCGTCCGAGGACAATCCGTAGCCCGCGTAACCCCCGCTGAAGTTCACATTGTCGTAGCCGATCTCAAGGGCGGTGTTCATGGTATCGGTCCACTTGTAGATCGGGCGGATACCGATGGAGAACCAGTTCTTCTCCCCGCCGCTTCCGGTGGCCGAAAGGCCGTCCGCGAGCGTCGCATCGTTGCGCTTCTTGGACTCGTACCAGACCGCGTACATCATCTCGACGCGCTTGCCGATCTCGACAGTGCCGTGGTCGATCACCCGCCACATGTAATCAAGCGTGGGCAGTACCGTCGGATTGCCATCGATGTCACGGGCATAATAATCGGCGCCGGCGTTGCTCGAGGAGTGGGTGTTATTGTTGCCGGTCGCGGCCATGCTGCCGGTCGCGTATTGCAGGATGAACTTGTTGAACCCGTTGCCGAACCAGTTGCCCTGGGTATGCTCCGCGGTGAACAGCCAGCCGTTCTCGTAGTTGAACGGCTGCAGGTTCCGGATCTCCCCCGTTTCGAGCTCAATTCGCCTGAAACTATCCTGGTCGTTAGTGAGATCGGCGGTACCGTATTCGATACCGATTTCCAGTGACCCGTCCGTGTTGGTCTTGAGATTGGCGTAACGGGCGCTCAACACATTGTTGATGACGTTGGGGCGTATGATCTCATCGTTGTAGAAATCGGTGCCCTGGCCGTTGACCCACGGACCGTCCGTGTTGCGTACCCAGGCCAGCGACAGGTCGCCGGGGCCCAGGGTCCAGTACTCCAGGCCCACGCCCGGTCCGGACAGATCCCAATAATAGAAATCCGCCATGTGGATATCGTGGCGTTGGTAGAACTTCTTGCCCGCCCAGAGGGTGGACTTCTCCTGTCCGGGAATCACCCCCTTGAACTGCGCATTCGCCTCGCGCACCGATACCACCGAGTCCCGGTAAGGGTGAGCGGTCATCGCCCGATCGCCCGATATTGCGTCGCTGTTGGAGCCGGAGCCGTCGCCGGGATCCTCGGACCAGTCGTTCTGCTGTGCCGACTTGTAGGCGATTCGGGTATCGACATAGAAGCTCTGGGCGTTCTGCTCCCACATCGATTTGCCGAGCACGATCTCCATGTAGGTCTCGCACTCGTTGCCCAGCCGGTACTTGGTGTCCGCCCCGTTGGACTGGAAGCAGGACTGGTCCCCACCGCCGGAGGTGGCTCCGATGCCGGAGCGCAGGTAGCCGTGAAAATCCGGAAGGTAGTTGGCTTCGGTTTCGGCCAGGGCGTGTCCTGACCCCAGGATCGCGGCGATGGCCGCGGGAAGCAGTCGCATTCTCATCTCATTCCCCCGATTTAGGTTTCAATGGCCCCGTCTCGCCCGCTCCGGACGATCGGGAGCGCTGCCTGGGAAACGCGCTGGACCGCTATCTCCCAGCCGGCTCGAGCGCCGGAGGTTCCGCGGCTTTTCCCTTTCCGCACGGACTCTTCAGGCCAGCGTCATGGGTCACCACGCCCGACGCCGGATCGCCCCGTCGCAACCTGACGCGCGCATCGCTCGAAAGCGGGTACAGGAAAACGGATTTCACCTCGGCACCGTGCCTTCTGTGCTCCCGGTCCATGCGCCCCCGACCGCTGGTATGCCCAACGGCTATCCAGTTCGCGGCTCGGTAGCAGGTTCCCGAAAACCGGCGGACGTCCACGAGGGTCTCCGCCATCAAAGGGGTCACGCCAAACTCATTCGACCAGTGCTCCGGGAGCTGGCCTACGCTCCTGGCGAGCACATGGCTGGCGAGGTTGGGCACATGGACCCAGGGAAGGATCAGGAAGCGGCTCTGATTGACGATGCGCTGCAGGTTCAGCCGGCGCATGCCGTCCGACCAGCCGATCCATTCGTCCCGCGCCTTCATTCGCCACGCGGGGCTCGAATACTGGAGGCAGCCCAGCTCCTGGCCGGCGCGACCAAAAATCAGATAGCGAATAGAGGCCCCAAACGCCGTCCGGTAACCCAGGTAATGGAATCGGTCCATCAGATCCCGCCAATGCCTGTGCCCGTCGGATCCGCAAACCCGCTCCAAGGCGAGGGGCAGCAGTGCGCTCAGTTCGCCGGAGATCTCGCTCCGGTCGAACGGATCTGAAACGGCCGGGGCACGCGACGGCGATCCCGGCGGACGGGTCCTCTTTTTGGTGGGGAATCTGCAGACACCTGCTTGCTCGAGGTGATCGAAGAGATCCAGGCACTCCCTGCTTTTGGCCCTGCCGCTTGGGCGGTGCCAGTCGATCAGTTCGCAGACGGTCAGTGCCAACTCGTTACGGCTAATTCCCGGATAGCGATCACCGAGGTCCCGAACCAATGCGATCTCTTCGGCCCCGAACCTTCTCCCGCAGATGGAGATCGGCGCGCAGGGTGCGGGCGTTTCATTCGGGTGCTCGTCCATGCAGGCTACCCTAGCGGCGGACGAAGGATTTGTCCAGCATTTTCGTTACACTGTTGTGAAAAGTGCAGTGGCTCGCAATCTAGGCTAGCGACTTAACCTGTTTTTGTCCAGCAGTTTCCTATCGCGCGCCAGACACCCGCGCTGCAAGCGTACGTTAGCCGCATTAAAACGATTTGTCCAGCGATGATGTATCGCAAGCACTACATGTTCTTTTCTGCATTCCGCCGGCCCATTGCGACGCCACGGATGCCGCTCTGTTGCGCATTTTGTCCAAGGGACGGCATAGGCTTCGGCTGAACGAGCGGGGGAATGTTGGCGTCCGGCCGCGTTGGGCTATACTGACCGCGCCCGAGGCGTCCCCATCGGTGAAAGCGGGGGTGACCTAAAGACTCATGAAAATTACGACAATAAGCGGATCCAAGGAGGTATCAGGCGGTTAGCGGTGAGTATCCCGAGGACCTTCACGGGTTTCTCTTTCACCGCCTACCGCGAGACCCAACTCGCGTAACCGCCAGAATGATCCCGATTGGAACGCAATACGCGACAGCTCGAGGGCGGGCCATCCAGTCGCACCCCCGGTTCGGAGTTCCGGAGACCCCTACCAAAACCAAATGAGGAAACGTCATGCATCAGATTACCCTGGCCGCCATCGCGTCCGGCGCGCTCGCGTTTGGCGGCTCGGCCCTTGCGTTCGAGGAGGGCAAGCTCACCATCTGGATAAACGGCGACAAGGGCTATAACGGCCTGGCCGAGGTCGGTCAGAAATTCACCGAGGAGACTGGCATCGAGGTGGAGGTGTCCCACCCGGACAAGGTCGAGGAGCGCTTCCAGCAGGTGGCCTCGAATGCCCAGGGGCCGGACATCATGTTCTGGGCGCATGACCGCCTTGGCGAGTGGGTCAAGGGCGGTCTGCTGGCGCCGGTGAACCCGAGCGCGGAGGTCAAGGCCGAGATCGAAGATTTCGCCTGGGATGCGGTCACCGTCGACGGCAAGGTCTACGGCTATCCGGTGGCGGTCGAGGCGATCTCGCTGATATACAACAAGGACCTACTGCCGGATGGACCGCCCGCCACGTTCGAGGAGATCGCGGAGATGGACGCCAAGTTCCAGGGTGACGGCAAGCACGCCATCCTATGGGCCTACGAGACCCCCTACTTCACCTACCCGCTGCTGTCCGCCGGCGGCGGTTATTCCTTCAAGAAGAACGATGACGGGAGCTATGACATCAAGGACACCGGCGTCAACAACGCCGGTTCCAAGGCCGGCGTGCAATTTCTCGCCGACATGATCTCGAAGGGCCAAATGCCCAAGGGTGTCGATTACGGCGTCGCCGAGGCCAAGTTCAACAAGGGGGACGCGGCGATGACCATCAACGGCCCCTGGGCTTGGGACAACCTGGACAAGTCAGGCATCAACTACGGGGTCGCGCCACTGCCAAGCGTCAACGGCAAGCCCGCCAGGGCATTCGTCGGCGTGCTCACCGGCGCCATCAATAATGCCAGCCCCAACAAGGACTTGTCCGAATTGTTCCTGACGGAATATCTGCTGACGCCAGAGGGCTTGGCCAAGGTCAACGCCGACAAGCCGCTCGGTGCCGTGCCCCTGAAGGCCTATCAGGAGGAGCTCGCCAAGGATGAGCGCATCAAAGTGACTTTCCAGAACGCACAGACCGGCGAGCCGATGCCCTCGGTACCGCAGATGAGCCGTTACTGGACCAACCTCGAGAGTGCCTTGAAGAACGTCGCGGCGGGCCGCCAAAGCGTCGATGAGGCACTGGATGCCGCCGCCGCCCGGACGGTCAACTAGCCCGGCGACGGCACGCCACTGACTTAGGACCGCTATTCCCGCTCGGGGCGCGAAGGAGAACGAGCTCCGTCGCGCCCCCGCGGCGGGTCGAAAGGCGGCCGCCGGAGCGTGGCTGTTTCGATCACGTGCCCGCCTCTGCGCTCCACCAAGTGTGCGCCTGACGGTCAACCCTGAGGAGAATGCGCATGGTCTCGTTGGATACCGCAACCAAACCTAGCCAGACGAATTGGCTCAAGTGGGGTGCGCTCGGGCTGATCGCCCTGCTGAACCTCTACGCCGTTGTCATCATGTATGCCCAGGGGGAGACCATCTTTGCCCTCGTGGTCCTGGTGCTGGTCAGCATCGGCCTCTTTGTCTTCGCCAGCGACCGCGCCTACGTACATCGCTACATCTTCCCGGGCGTGGCAACGATGTTCATTTTCATCATCTTTCCGCTGATCTACACGATCTGGATCGCGTTCACCAACTACAGTGCCGCCAACATTCAAACCTTCGAACGGGCGCGTCAGATCCTGCTGGACAAGAGCTACCGCGCAGAGGGCCAGAACTACGCCTTCGCAATCTACGACGAAGGCGGCAATCGCTATTCGCTGGCGTTGACCTCCCGCGAAGGCGCCGAGTTCGTCGCCGGAGGCATCGAGCTCCGTACCCCGGATCCCAAGGCAAAGGAAGCGACCGAAACGGCACCGGTAGAGGTCTCATTGGAGCCCGCCGATTCCAAACCCGACGGGACCCCGCTGGCGGTGAAAGACATCATTAAGCTGCGTAAGGTCCTCCAGGAGATCGAGGCAACCCTCCCGGACGGCGTAAAGCTACGCATGAGCGGGATGCGCGATTTCTCGGCGCTGCAACCACTCTATAAGCCACTGCCCGCCGCACAGGGCGGCGACGGCGAGACACTCGTGAATCAACAAACCGGCGAGCGAATCGCGCCGGACTTCGCTTCCGGTTTTTTCCGTCCGGTGAATGCAGAGGGTGAATTCATCGGCAAGGGGCTCGCCCCCGGCTTCACCACGTTGGTCGGTTGGAGCAACTTCACCCGCGTACTGACCGATCCGGGTGTCCAGGGACCCTTCGTGCAGATCTTTATCTGGACGCTGATCTTCTCGCTGTTGTCGGTGTTGTTCACGCTGATCATCGGCGTCGTCCTGGCGACGCTGGTGCAATGGGAGGAACTGGCCGGACGCGGCGTCTACCGACTCCTGTTGATCCTGCCCTACGCGGTTCCGGCCTTTATCTCGATCCTGCTTTTCCGCGGGCTGTTCAGTCAGAACTTCGGCGAGATCAACATGCTGCTGGACTCACTGTTCGGCGTCCGTCCCGCCTGGTTCAATGACCCGACGCTGGCCAAGACGATGGTGCTGATCGTCAACACCTGGCTCGGTTACCCCTACATGATGATCCTGAGCATGGGGCTTCTGAAGGCCATCCCGCAGGATCTCTATGAGGCATCGGCGATGGACGGAGCGGGGTTCATCCGCAACTTTTTCTCGATCACGGTGCCGCTGCTGATGAAACCGCTGGCACCGCTGCTCATCGCATCATTTGCCTTTAATTTCAATAACTTCGTTCTTATTCAACTGCTGACGAAAGGTGGTCCGGACATCACCAGCGCGGTCGTCCCCGCCGGTGAGACGGACCTTTTGGTGACCTACACCTACCGCATCGCCTTCGAGGGCTCAGGACAGGACTACGGCCTGGCAAGCGCGATCGCCACGCTGATCTTCCTGATGGTCGGCGCACTGGCCCTGCTGAACCTCAAAATCATGCGCGTAGACCGCCCCCAATAGGAGACAACGTCATGCCCATGGTGCAACCCGAATCACTCAAGTACCGCAAGCTGGCGGCCCACGTGTTTCTGTGGCTCTTTCTGGCGCTGATCATCTTTCCGCTCCTGATGATCGTCGCGATCTCATTTCGTACCGGCAACTACGCGGTGGGCAGCATCATCCCCACCGACCCGACCCTAGACCATTGGAGGCTGGCCCTCGGTTACACGGTCGTCGACCAGGCCGGCAACGTCACCCCACCGCCCTTTCCCGTCCTGCTGTGGCTATGGAACTCCGTGAAGGTCGCCACCATCACCGCCGCCCTGATCGTGGCGCTTTCGACCACCTGTGCTTACGCCTTTGCGCGGCTGAAGTTCGCCGGGCGCACGCTGATCCTCAACGCCATGTTGATCTTCCAGATGTTCCCGGCGGTGCTGGCATTGGTGGCCTTCTACGCCCTATTCAGCCGCATCAGCGACTACATTCCACCGATCGGGCTCGACACCCACCCGGGTCTGATCTTCGCCTATCTGGGCGGTATCGCTCTGCATGTCTGGACCATCAAGGGCTACTTCGAGACCATTGACAAGTCGCTCGAGGAGTCGGCCATGCTCGACGGCGCATCCCCGTGGCAGGCCTTCCGGCTGATCCTCCTGCCGCTGTCGGTGCCGATCCTGGCGGTGGTCTTCATCCTGTCCTTCATCACGGCCATCACGGAATACCCGGTCGCGTCGATCCTGCTGCAGGAAGAGGCCAAGCTGACGCTTGCCGTCGGCACCCAGTACTACCTGAACCCGCAGGAGTACAAATGGGGCGATTTCGCCGCCGCGGCGGTCCTGTCCGGACTGCCGATCACCGTCGTCTTTCTGCTCGCTCAGCGCTGGCTCGTCGGCGGACTCACCGCCGGAGGTGTCAAGGGATGACAAGGTACACGCGGGCAATCGTCCGTTACCCGACACGACGATCCTGTCCGCTGGATCGATAGCGTCCGCAACACCCGGACCGCCGAACCCCATTCTGCTGAGGAACGAGACATGGCTGACGTCAAGATCGACAAACTGGTCAAGAACTACAACCCGGGCGTCGCACGGGACGTGCTCCGCAACATCAATCTGGATATCAAGGAAGGTGAGTTCATCGTCTTTGTCGGGCCGTCCGGCTGCGGCAAGTCGACGCTGCTGCGTGCCATAGCGGGGCTCGACGACATCACGTCGGGCGACCTGTACATCGGCGGCAGGCGCATGAACGACGTGCCGCCGGTGGAGCGCGGCGTGGGCATGGTGTTCCAGTCCTACGCCCTGTATCCGCACATGACGGTGCGCGAGAACCTCGCCTTCGGGCTGAAGATCAAGAAGGTCGACAAGAAGACCCTCAATGAGCGTGTCGCCCAGGCCTCCGAGATGCTCGGCCTCGATCCGCTGCTAGATCGCAAGCCCAAGGCCATGTCCGGCGGGCAGCGCCAGCGAGTCGCTATCGGCCGCGCCCTGGTGCAGCACCCATCGGTGTTCCTGCTCGACGAGCCGCTGTCGAACCTCGACGCCGCCCTGCGCGTCAAGACCCGCATTGAACTGGCCAAGATGCATCAGGAGCGTGGCGCGACGACCATCTACGTCACCCACGACCAGGTCGAAGCCATGACGCTGGCGGACAGGATCGTCGTGCTAAGCCCGCTCGCGGAGAATGCAGAATCCAACCTTGAGCAGTTCGGTCCCCCCTTGGAGCTTTACCACGCACCGACAAACCGCTTCGTTGCCGGTTTCATCGGTTCGCCCAAGATGAACTTCCTGGGGGGCATGCTCGAGTCCATAGAGCCCGAAACCTGTCAGGTGAAGTTGGATACCGGTGTGCGGGTCATCGTCAAGGCATCGGTCGACGCGAGCCGCGGCAACATTGGCGACAAGGTGGAACTGGGCATCCGCCCCGAGCACACGGTGATGCTGGACGACCCGCACGCGGATAGCCGCATCACGGGTATCGTCCAGGTCGCCGAGCACCTGGGGTCCGAATCACTCGTCTATCTGACCGTGGGCGACCGGGACTTTACCGTCAAGGTGCGCCCGGATACTCCGGCAAAGCAGGGAAGCCAGTTCGACTTCGGGGTACCCGCCGCGGCCTGCTACCTGTTCGATGCCGACGGCATCGCCTTTCCACGCTCGGCACGGTACACGCGAAACTGAAAGTTATCCCCCGGCCGTCGCCGGATTTGTCGGATGCTTCGAGAGTCCGTTGGCCGAGCGCCGCGGGAGCGCAGCCAGATTGGCCAGACCGGTCCCTCGACACCTGAAACAAAGGACTCTGACAATTGAGCCAGAATCCAACCGTTAGACGACTACGCCATCTGATCCAAAGGGTGGCCCCCGGGGTCGTGGCCTTGTCGGGTTACCGGTGGTCCTGGCTACGCAACGATGTCATGGCGGGACTCTCCGTGGCCGCGATCGCGTTACCGGTGGGAATCGCCTACTCCGACCTTGCCGGCGTACCGCCCGTCGTCGGGATGTACTCGGCCATATTCCCGCTCTTTGCCTACGCGCTGTTCGGGTCTTCCCGCCAGCTGATGACCGGTCCGGATGCCGCGACCTGCATCATCGTCGCAGCCTCTCTCACGCCCCTGGCCGACGGTGACCCGCAACGCTACGCCACGCTGCTGCTGGGGCTGACGCTGATGACGGGGCTCCTGTATCTGTTCGCCGGCGCTATCCGGCTCGGGTTCATTGCGAACTTCCTTTCCCAGCCCATTCTGACCGGGTATCTGAACGGCATCGCCCTGCTGATCATCGTGGGCCAGCTGCCAAAGCTGTTCGGCTACCCAGGCACCGAGGAGCGGTTCTTCCGCAAGATATTGGAATTCCTCGAACGCGTCGATCAGAGCCACTGGCCGACGCTGGCCCTGGGTCTGAGCATGCTGGCCCTGCTGGTGCTGGTAATCCGCTTCCTGCCGCGGCTCCCCGGCGCATTCGTGGTGGTCGCCGTTAGCATCGGACTGGTGGCCGGCCTTGGATTGGACCAAAAGGGCGTAGCGGTCCTCGGCGATGTCCCCGGGGGGTTGCCGTCGCTTGTTCTGCCTTCCTTCGGCCACGGTGCTTTTCAAGATCTCTTCACCGCTGCCGCAGGCATCATGCTCGTGAGCTTCACCAGCGGCGTGCTAACCGCGAAGAGCTTCGCCCGTCGAAACGGCTACGAGGTCGACGCCAATCAGGAGCTAATCGGGTTCGGAGCCTGCAATCTCGCGTCCGGCCTGGCACAGGGATTTCCGGTGACCGGGGCGGACTCGCGTACCGCGGTCAACAACGCCATGGGCGGAAAGACCCAGATGGTCGGGGTGGTGGCCGGCGGGACCATGCTGTTGGTCCTGCTTTTCCTGACCTCCCCGCTGGCCTATGTACCAACGGCCGCGCTGGCCGCGGTGATACTGGTTTCGGCGGTCGGGCTGTTCGATCTGGCGGATCTTCAGTCCCTGTTGCGCATGAGCTACCGGGAGTTCCTGATGTCGGCCAGTACCACGCTGGGCGTGCTCGTGCTCGGGGTGCTGCCCGGCGTCCTGCTGGCGGTCACCCTGTCCCTGATCTGGCTCCTGTCGGTCGCGTCGCGGCCGAACGATGCCGTGCTGGGTCGGGTGCCCGGCCAGAAAGGCTTCCACAACGTCGCCGACTATCCGGAGGCAAAGACGATTCCCGGGCTGCTGCTCTATCGTTTCGAATCCAATGTCGTCTTTTTTAACGCGGACTACCTCAAGACCCGAATGCGCGCGGCCATTGCGGCTCAAAAGACCCCGGTCGAATGGGTCGTCATCGACGCCAGTCCGGTCAATGTCATCGACGTGACCGGGCTGCGTAAACTCGACGAGCTGCGTCAGGAATTAGCGGCGGCGGGGATCTCCGTCTATTTCGCCCGCGTGAAGCGGCACCTGGAACGCTTTTTCAACGTCGCGTACGCGAAGGAGCGGCGCCAGGCAGCCAAGCAGTACCGCTTCCAAACGCTGAAGCCTGCCGTAAGGGCCTATCTCAAGCACCAGAAAGCGAAGGGAGTCGCCGTAGCCGACACGGATACGGCGGATTCCGAGTTGGATGCCCGCCAATGGCGCGAGCCGGTCCAGCCGCCGCGGAAGGACCGGCAGGATACGGCGCCCATACCGCGAGAGGAAAAGCAACCGGATCGGTCCGCGTGACGCCATGGGACGGGAAGCCTGGGGCTCAGAGCCCGACGCTGCGCTCTGCTCTCGCGATCGAGCTGTCAATGGGCTAGAGTGCAGCCTCTTTTCGGCCGCATGTGGTGCTACATGAGGCGCAACGCGTACTGTTCCCTCCTGGCTCTCCCGATCCTGCCGATGTGGGCCGCGCTGCTGGTTGCGGGCCCGCAGACGGAAGGGTCGCCGTCGTCCGCCGACCAGCCGGAACCCCTTGAGGAGGGCTTCCCACTCCAGCCCGTAGCCTATGAGCCGCCACCGGTACTCAAGTCAGCGGATCTCCTGCCCGCCGATGCCCTCACGGGACCACGCCACCGGGTGGTGGAAGCGGTTCCTTCAGATGGCTTCCTGACACGCTTCACCATCGAATCCGACTTCGGCACCTTCGAAGCCGCCTCACCGGCCCTCGCACTCACCCGCATCCAAGAGATCGGCGCCCTCGCCGAGTTGGAGAAACTCGAGACGGAGGAACTTGCAAAGGACGGATTCGAGCATTCCGCCGAGCGACTGAAAGAGAGCTTCCGGCACCTGGCGAAAGATCCAGAGGGTACCCTGAAAGGGGTACCGAAGGGCGTCGGCCGATTCTTCAACCGTTTGGAGCGCGCCGCCAAGACCGGCTACCAGACCATCCAGGACCGCAGGGCGGAGCCGGACGCGCCCACCGCGGTCCTTCCGGGACCCGGGAGCCGGTTGCCCGGGGCGCCCCTGGCGGGAGCAACGCAACACGCCGGCGATCAACCCAGCAGTGCGGCAGTAGCCGCCAAGCTCGCGGGGCGCACTGCGGCGGACATCTTCGGTTATTCCGAGCAGCGCCGTGAGATCGCCAAGCGGCTGAACGTCGATCCCTATACGGACAACCCGGTGCTGGCCAAACGGCTGGACGAGGTCGCCTGGGCCGCCTTCTCCGGCGGGCTTGGGGTGACCGCGATCAAGGCCCTGGTTCCGGCCAGCAATCTCGTTACGGTCACGAGCAGCGCCTCGAACTGGGTTTGGGAGACCACGCCAGGGGATTTGCGCGTCTACAACGAGCAGACCTTACTCGGGCTCGGGGCGGCACCGGACGATGTGGATCGGCTGCTCCGGCACCCGTTCTTCACAACGTCGCTGCGAACCCGGCTGGTGAAGGCGCTGGACGCGATGTCCGGGGTCGCCGACCGCGCCGCCGTCATGCCCCTGGCACTCTCGGTAACCTCCACCCAGCAAGCACGCTTCGTCGTTGAGTCTTCGGAGATGCTGGCCCGCGTTCACGCCGCGGAGCGCCCGCTTGAGCGGCTCTCCCTCGACGGCACCCTGATCGCCCAACGCGGCGACACGCTGGTGGTGCCGGCGCCGGTGGACGCCATGTCCTGGAATGCGGACCTTCATGGATTTGCTGAGCGAATGGTCGGCCAGGGCCGCGAGCGCCGGATGTACGTCCGCGGCGGTGCGACTCCGCTTGCCCAGGAGCAGCTGGCGGCCCTTGGCTGGACCCTGGTGGCCTGGCCCGACCCGGCCGACGCGGCGCAGCAGTAAAACCGGATGCCGTGGCGCTCGCCTTCCATCATCCGGCAAGCGGAGCGGGCATCCCCAAGTCGTGACGCGGGGCCCCGCCGACGGCGTCGCCCACTGGTGCGAATGCGCCAAGGCTCAACCGCTCTTCGTTCCGGCTTTCGGTACCTGTGGCAATTCGCCGTCTCGCGACTCGGACGCCTCGCACAGGGACCCGGCACCCGCAGGCAGCTCCTGATAGCTGGCGGCATGACGTTCTCCCCGCCGGGCTCAAGCGGCGCAATTCCCTGTCGGGACCGCCGCCGGCAGCTTCTGTGGAGCGGCAGCTACCGTAGCCAATCCCCGGAGTCCGCTTTGGGCGTGAGGCTGCCGCTCGGCGCCAGCGCATGGGATGGGCACGCGACACTCGGCCACGTGGAGCGCAGACTCCAACGCTACCTGGAGCGGGAAAAATATCCCTCGAAACTCCTATCCCTTGTGGCCAGAAACGTGGCCTTCTACGCTAGTGGGACAGCGATTTTCCCGGAGAAAAGAGAACGATGAGCATATCGCAGAAGAAGCCTGAGCAAGACCACGACGAACGACTCGCGCAGGAACTGACCATGGCGGCCGCGGAGATGCAACGAGCCGTTCATGCCGCTGTCCTCGCGGGCCTGAAGGTCACACTGGCCGTCGAGACCATGCACCACGTCGGTCATCACTATCCCGAGCCCCTGGTGGAGGTCAAGGTGGAACGCGTGATCAAGCTCGCCTAGGCATGGCGCAGAGTATCCGTTGCAGACCGGCCTGACTTTCTCTCGTCACCCCAAACCGTCTCGTCGCTAAGGCGAGGGGCGCAAGGGTGCGGCGGGAAAATGGGGCAGGAAAGTTCAGCTGCAGCTCCGTGCCGGGGTTTCGGTTCACCGCATCGATGCGGTCGTTCATCGCGAGTGTCAGCTGACGCACGAGCCCGGTCCCGGTGCCCGACGTTTCGCGTTTGAGTTAGTTGAGCCAGCGATCAGTCAGCTGCAGGATGAGCAATAAGGCGCTGCCGGACGTCAGGGGGTCGGAGCATTACGGCATTGGAGTAGGGTCGGGGTGAATGGGCTGAGGCTGGCGTGGTCGGCACCTTTTCTCGGGCCCTGGCCGGTTCCACCGACGTCATGGATTCACAGGCAGATCGATGCAAAGTCCGCTTCATATCGCCCTCGGAGACAGCGCAGCGGGCAGCCTGCGCGCCGCCTGCAGGTCTCACGGCATGCCCGGCAACGTGCTAAGCATCCCGGATGATTTTAGCCATGGCCCGCTCGATGACGGTTTTGCGCGCATCGACTACATGCGCGCCTGCTTCCGGGGCTACGACGACTGGTTGTTCGATGTCACTGACGCTTTCGCACCTTGGCGGGAGGTTAGTCGAGCGGCTCGAGGACGAAAAGCCGGAGGCAATCGCGATTTGGAGCGGGGATAACGTCTCCGAGGCTACCTTCCTCGCGATGGCCTGCTGGTCGCTGGCCGGTCGCCCGGAAAGGGTGCTGCACGTGGCCATGCCGGGAAACGATGGCCGCTACCATGTGGCCACCCACACCCCGGCCGAGCTCGCCGATTTCTTCGTATCCCGTCGGGAGCTGACGGACGTCGAGCGTGCGAACCTGGCCAAGGAATTTCAGCGCATCCGCGACGAAACGGGCCTCCTGCGCGGCTGGGAGAACGGGCGGATCATCGGCGTGCCGATCGATCGATACGACTCCGTGCTGATTGACTCCTGCTCACCGACCTGGACAGCGGCGCCGCGCATCGTCGGCACGGCCATGGGCCGGTGCGGGGAACGCAACGCCATGAGCGACCTGTTCTGGTCGAGTCGGCTGCAGGTCCTTATCGACTCCGGACGCATCGAAGCCGACGGGCCGAGATACCGGTTGCGCGAATACGCCGTCCGACTGGTTCAGGCGTGACTCCCCGGCTGGACGTTCGGCAGCACGCGGTTCAAGCGGAATCGGCGGCGCAATCCGGGCCTACTGGCACTCGTCGCCGCGGTCGCGCTCATGCTCGGGGACTAGGGTCGCGACTTGGTCGCTGTTGGCCGCTGCATTGATACCGGCCTCGTGTATGACTGTCGTGAGAGCCAGTGTCGGGACGACGTCACCCATCTACCCTCCGTGCCCTTTGCCGCGCGGCGCCCGGCTTTGCTCGCAGGGGCGGGGGCCCCGGGTATATTCGGTCTCGGGCTCATCGCGATCGGCTGGCGAAAAAAGTAGCGTCATTTGAGGCGCTTTTCGCGACGGTTCCGACGCGCGAAACGGATCCTAGCGATGATCCAGCTATTGGCCATTTCAGGCCGATTGCGATCCGTGCATCTGGTGACGCCGGCGGGATAATCGGTGCGGCTAGCCCGGCTGCCGGCCTCCTTTCCTGGCAATCACAAGATCTGTCGCGTAAGGTCCCCCGCGGGGACAGGCAGAGTTACGAGACGTGCATGAACTACAGCGTCGCTGACATCTGGAAAGCGGTGCTCGGGCGCCTGCCGACAACGTGGCGGTCGCTTTTTGTCATCCACCTCGGCTACGCCGCCCTGGGCGTGCTGTTGCTTGCACCGGTGACTGGCGTTCTGTTCCGCCTTCTGATCGGCCTCTCCGGTCGCACGGTGCTCGCGGACCAGGATATCGCCTACTTCCTGTTGACACCGCTAGGGATATCATCACTGGTCCTAGTCGTCGCGGTGCTCGTCGCCATCATGGCGCTCGAGCAGGCATCGATGATGGCAATAGGCGCCAGTCTTTCCTCTGGCGGGCGCAATCCCATCCTCGACGCCCTCGTCTTCGCCGCCGGTCGCTCGCCCCGCATCCTGGAGTTCACGCTTCGCTTGGTTGCGCGGCTGCTGCTGCTCGCCGCTCCCTTCCTTCTCGCGGGCTTCGCTGTCGCGTGGCTGCTCATCACGAAATACGACATCAACTATTACCTTCAGGCGCGTCCTCCGGAGTTCTGGACCACGGCGGCACTCGTCGGTTTGCTGCTGGTCGCGATGCTGACGCTGGTCATACGAAAGCTCGTTGCATGGTCGCTGGCGCTGCCTCTGGTCCTGTTTCTCGACGTGTCGCCGGCCCGATCGTTCATCGAAAGCGACCGGCTGACGGTGGGCAGTCGGCGTTTGATCCTGCAGGTCATGGTTCTCTGGGCGATTGCAGCCTTGGTGCTGGGTGCGCTGGTGCTGGGCGTCCTTCGGGGGCTCGGTGTCTGGATCGTCCCGATGTTCTTCGATTCACTGACGATACTGGCGGTCGTCCTCGGCGGACTGGTGGCCCTTTGGTTCGTCGCGAACCTGCTGGTCGCCGCATTCAGCGCGGCAGTATTCGCACTCGCCATCGTCGCCTTGGCCGAACGACTGGCGCCTGGTTTCGAGGTCGCCGAGCGCGAGCAGCGCGTCGCTTCGGTTCGCTTCCCGAGCTTGCGCGGATCCGCACGGCGTCTGGCCATGCTCCTGTTCGCTGCGGCCACCATCGCTGCGCTGACGGGCGCCTGGCTGGTCCACAGCATAGAGTTACGCGACGACATCACCATCGTCGCCCACCGAGGGGCCGCAGGAAAGGCACCCGAGAACACCTTGACCTCGGTCCGCCAGGCGATCCGGGATGGCGCCGACTGGGTCGAGATCGACGTACAGGAGTCCGCCGACAACCACGTCGTGGTGATTCACGACAGCGATTTCATGAAGCTGGCGGGGGTCGACCTCAAGGTGTGGGACGGTAGCCTGGCCCAGATCGGCGACATAGACGTGGGCAGCTGGTTTTCCCCCGCGTTCGCCGCCGAGCGCGTGCCGACGCTGCGCGAGGTGCTCGAGGCCGTGCGTGGCAAATCGAGGGTCGTCATCGAGCTCAAGTACTACGGCTACGACAAAGATTTGGAGAGGCGGGTGGTGCAGACCGTCGAGGAGGCGGACATGGTCTCGGCGGTCGCGGTGATGTCGCTCGAATACCGGGCTATTCAGAAGATTCGCGCGCTGCGTCCAGACTGGACCATCGGACTGCTCTCGGCCGCCGCCGTGGGGGACCTGACCCGCCTCGATGCTGATTTCCTGGCGGTCAACATGGGAATGGCCACGCCTGGCTTCGTCCGCAAAGCCCGCGCGGCTGGCAAGCAGGTGTTCGTATGGACCGTGAACGACCCGGTATCGATGTCGCGCGCGATGTCCATCGGCGTGGATGGCATCATCACGGACGAGCCGGCAATGGCCCGCCAAGTCGTAGCCGAAAGGGCGAGCATGAGCCCGGTGGAGCGGCTGCTGATCCATACGGCCGTGCTCTTCGGCGAGCCCGTTGCCCCGCGTACGTACCGCGACAACTCACCCTGACGACCTGTCGCCGCACATTCGCTGCATCAGCCACCTCACTGCACTCCCTGCACGCGATGGGCATTCCCCCCAAAACCGCCATCCGGAATGCGGGTTGTAAGGCTGGAGCGAAGTCGGCGCCGAGGCGGTGACGAGCCACCGCGATCGGATCTGCACAACCGGAGGCACTGAGCAACTACGTCGCGTAATTGCCGGTTACCCACCGTGCGCCCGGCCGACGCCCAGCGGGTTCGCACCATCCTTCCGGCCGCCGAGTTGCTCACCCTGACCGGGCTCGGCAACCTCGCCTACGAAGAGCAACCGCGGCAGATCGCGGCGCTCAGTCGGTCCATCGCTGAGCGCCATGGGGTGCTGCTCGGCGCCGGTCGAGCCTGACGCACGGCCTACTTCCACGACCGCGGGATATGCCGCATCGGGCAGGGTATTTCACGGATTGTTTGCCGTGGATCAATATCCATGCAAGATTAGTGGTTGGGCTCACAGTCCTCGCGTAAGCTTGCGCGTACCCGCGGCACTCAATGTTGTCTCTCTGGGGTGCTCACGAGGAGCAGCGGAAGGCAACAAAGGCATGTGCAGCGCACGGAACGAAGCCCGACGGGCAGTCGCCGCCCTCCCTGGCACCCTGCCGGGTGTCCCAGGGGTCCCGCCGCCTGCGGGAGCGATTTTCAATCGCGATCCGCCGCCGCGCGCTGTCCACCAGCGCTCGCACAACCCCAAGCGCCCCATCGCGACTGCAAGCCGCTCCCCTATCAAGAACGGATCGGCGGCGCACCTCATCCCGGTTTCCCAAAGGTGCCCCACGCGGGCACATGACCCCGGTTCCCGGCATAACGCCGGGAGCGAGACCGTCCGCAGCCAACCCGATAGGAGGAACCTATGAAAGCGAAAACGTCCGCGGTGCTCGTCGCCTGCTCAGCGGCGACACTGCTTCTCGCCGGCGCCGGCAGTAGCCGGGCGCTGGATCTGGAAGGGCTGACCCCGATGGAGGAGCTGGGAGCGCTCATCTTCTTCGACGAGACGCTCTCCATCCGCCAGAACCAGGCCTGCGCGAGCTGCCATGTGCCCTGAGGTGGGCTGGGTCGGCGAGGACTCCGACATCAACCTCGGCGGCTCGGTCTACGAGGGCTCGCGCCGGAACAAGCTCGGCAACCGCAAGCCGCCGAGCTCCGCCTACGCGACCCTGTCGCCGGTCTTCCACCTCGACCCCGTGCTGGGCTTCACGGGAGGCAACTTCTGGGACGGCCGCGCGACCGGCTGGAAGCTCGGCAACCCCGCCGCCGATCAGGCCCAGGGACCCTTCCTCAACCCGGTCGAGCAGGCCCTGCCGGACGCCGCCTGCGTCGTCAACCGGGTGTGCGAGGGCGACTACGGCACCCTGTTCCGGCAGGTCTGGAGCGGGGAGAACTGCGCGATCAAGTGGCCGGCCAACACCTTCGGGCAGTGCAACAGCCCCACCGGCCGCGTGAAGCTCTCCGCAGCGGACAGGGAGCGGGTCGAGAACGCCTACGACCAGATCGCGCTGTCGATCGCCGCCTTCGAGGCATCGAAGGCCAGCAACGCCTTCACCGCCAAGGTCGATGCGGTCCGCGCCGGCGCGGCGAGCTTCACCCCCCAGGAAGCACTCGGCCAAAGTCTCTTCACGACCGCCGGCAAGGGGAGATGCGCTCGTGTGCCATCGGGGTTCGCCGCCGACTGGACCCTCGCCGCTGTTCAGCGACTTCGGATACGACAACCTCGGTGTGCCGAAGAACCCGCTGAACCCCTTCCTGCTCGACAACCCCGGCTGGGTGGACCCGGGTCTCGGCGGCTTCCTGGCGACGCTGGAGGCGACGGTCCCGGACTATGCGGCGTTGGCGGACGCGAACCTCGGCAAGCACAAGGTGCCCACCACACGCAACGTCGCCCTCGGCTCCTGCGAGGCTGCCGAGCCTGGCGAGCCCTGCATTGAGAAGGCCTACATGCACAACGGCTACTTCAAGACCCTGAAGCAGGTGGTGCACTTCTACAACACCCGCGACGTCAAGGACCGTTGCGAGGATCTGGGCATCTACGACGCCACCGTGGACGTGGCCATGGCCAACGACTGTTGGCCGGCCCCCGAGGTCGGGGAAAACGTCGTCGTCCATGATTCGCTAGGCAACGTCATCGTGGGCAACCTCGGGCTGACCGAAGCGGAGGAGGACGCCCTGGTCGCCCTGATGAAGGCCATGTCCGACGGCTACTGGGTCAAGTAAGACCCTGGCAACACGGCGGCGGGCTCCTGCCCGCCGCTTACAACCCTCTTTAGCGATGAGCGCGGCGCATCCGCCGGGCAGTCGCTACGCCTTCGTGCTGGCGTCAAGCACCTTGCTGACCCGGCCCCAGTGGAACACCCGGATCCCCGTGTGCCGCGTCGCAGACTCCCCGCCGAAGACCAACGCCGGCTCCCGCGCGCGATCGTCGGCGAGCGTCATCCACCGTTGCAGCCCCCGGAAGTAATCCGGGTTCAGGGTCTGTCCCGACTTGATCACGATAGGCATCAGCCATGGCCCGAGCTCGGCGACCACATCGATCTCTTTACCGCTGCTGTCGCGAAAGGACGGGGTCTTGAGTCTTACCTTCTCCAAGCAGTTTCTCAAGGCACTGCCCACCTGCAAAGCTGGAATCCCGTGAAGGGGGAATGCCATTGGATGTCTTCCGCAACAACCGGTCCTGACCGGGGGACCCTGAAGTGCTGAGCGCAGCGGACAGTCAAGAAATTATACGGTGAGCCGCCAGGGACGGCGGCCCCAGTGTCGGGTTATGGGACCTATGTAGAGTTCGCGTTTATGTAGAGTTCGGGTCGTCTGTCAGCGGTAGATGCCGTGGTTGCTGAGTTCGGGCGAGGAAGCTCAATGGTGAACTCAACATAATTTTCAGGTTTTCTGGAGTGCCATCCACGCACGACAGGAGACCGTGATGAGTTCGACCCGACAACTTTTCCGTCTACCGAAAGACTGGCTCCTCGCGAGCTGCCCCTTGGCGGCCTACGTTGGCGCGTTCGCGCGTTACCTTTGCGAACGGCGCCACGCATCCATCACCCTCCGGAAGTACCTCGGTTGCCTCGCCCACTTCGGGCGCTGGATGAGTCAGTGCCAGCTGAACATCGAGTGCATCGACGAGGAGTTGGTGAGTCGATTTCTCGACGAGCATCTGCCGCAGTGTGATTGCGCCCGGCCGGTGTGCCGGAATCGCGTTGAGCTGCGTGCAGCACTCGGGCATCTGCTCCACGTCCTGCGCGCCGAGGCGGTGATTCCCGAAGCGGCACCGGGAACGACCCCGGTCGACGAGGAGCTACGCCGCTTCGACGCCCATATGGACCATGTCCACGGGTTGGCGCCGAAGACGCGCAGCATGCACCTGCGTACTGTCGGTCGCCTACTGCGAGAGCAGTTCGGCGATCAACCCGTCGTGATCTCGGCGCTCACGCCCGAGGACCTGCGCCGGTTCGTGGCGTGCCAAAGCGAACGCTACAGTAGCGCCGGGTAACGCCGCCTCCATGATCTCGGCCTTGCGCGGCTACTTCCGCTTCCGCACCACCTGTGGCGACCAGGTCCATGGGCTGATCGGCGTGCTCGCCTATCCGATCAAGTGGAAACTGGCTTCCCTGCCCAAGACCCTGAGCAGCGCCGAGGTTGAGCGTCTGGAGGCGGCGCTCGGCGGGGAGGGGCCCTCGGCACGCCGCTCCGATGCCATGGTGCGCTGCGCGCTGGATCTGGGCCTGCGCCGCGGGGAAGTCGCCGGACTCTCGCTCGATGACATTGATTGGCGTGCGGGAACCATTACTTTGCGCCGGACCAAGAGCCGTCGCGAAGACTGCCTCCCGCTACCGGCGGCGACCGGTCGCGCGATCGCCGATTACCTCCGTCTCGAGCGCCCGCAGACAGACAGCCGGGCGGTCTTTGTCCGCCACGCCACGCCTCGTGGTCGACCAATCGGCCCCGACTGCGTCGGCAAGACGATCCGCCAAGCCTACGCCCGCGCCGGTCTGCCCTATACCGGCGCCCACCTGCTGCGCCACACCATGGCCAGCCGTCTGCTCGCTGGCGGCAGCTCGCTCAAGGAGGTGGCCGATGTGCTGCGCCATCGCTCCCTGGACACCACGCTGATCTACGCCAAGCTCGACAGCCGTAACCTCTCGGCAGTGGCCCTGCCGTGGCCGGGAGGTGAGGCATGAACGCCGCGGTCACGATGCAGACGCGCGTCGAGGACTATCTGGCCGAGCGCCGCCGGCTCGGATACCACCTGCGCAGCACGGCCTTGGCTCTTCGGAGCTTCGCCCGCTATGTCGACGGTCTGGATCTGTCCACTCCGCTCAAGGTTGAAGTGATGGCCGCTTGGGCGCGGCAGGCCAAGACCAACAGCGACAATCCCACCACTTGGGCGCGGCGGCTGAAGCGGCTGCGTCCCTTTGCCCGCTGGCTGCAGCAGTTCGAGCCAGGCACCGAGGTACCCGATAGCACGGTCTTCGGCCGCATCGGCTGGCGACCGGCCCCGCATATCTTCACCGAGCAGGAAATCGGCGATCTGCTGGCCGCCGCCCGGCGTCTTGAACCGGATCTGCGCGGGGCCACCTACGAGGCCCTCTTCGGCTTGCTGGCGGCCACGGGCCTGCGCGTCTCCGAGGCGGTGCACTTGCGACAGGCGGACGTCGATCTGCATGCGGGCCTGCTGACGGTGCGACAGACGAAGTTCGACAAGTCCCGCTACGTACCTCTGCATCCCAGTACGACGGAGGCATTGCGCGGGTATCAGGGGCTGCGCAACCTCTACCTCACCGCCAAGGAGGACACGCCATTCTTCGTCGGCACCCGGGGCCGGCGTCTCGGGTGCGAGCTGAGTCTGCGCCAGGTGGATCGGATCTTCCAGCAGCTGCGCGAGCAGCTTGGGCTGGGTCAACCGCGGTTCCCACGCGGCCGTCCGCGTCCATGATCTGCGCCACTCATTTATCGTCAGTCGCCTGGTGCGCTGGCATGCCCAGGGGGTGGACATCGACCAGGCGATGCTGGCCCTGTCCACCTACGTCGGTCACGCCAGGGTGACCAATACCTACTGGTACCTGTCCGGCGTGCCCGAGCTCATGGGACTGGCTGCCGAGCGTTTCGAGCCGCTGGCGCCGAATGCGGAGGTGGACCATGTCTGAGGGCAAGGTTTCCGATGCACCGTCGTTCCCCGCACTGGTCCAGCAGTTCTTCACCGAGTACCTGGTCAGCCAGCGGGCCATGAGCCCGCTATACCGTCGCCGCCTATCGCGACGCCATGGTGTTGTTCCTGCGCTTCGCCCACCAGCGTCTGGGCAAGGCACCGACCGCGCTGTCGTTGACCGGATTTCGCGCCCGACCTGATCCTGGCTTTCCTCGATCACCTCGAACAGCAGCGCGACAATACGGTGCAAAGCCGCAATCTGCGGCTGACGGCGCTGCGCGGCCTTCCTGAAATTCGCCGCACGCCGTGACGTCGCCTCGTTACATGTCATCGAACGGGCGCTGGGGGTGCCGCTGAAGCGCTTCGAGCAGCCCATGTTCGGGTTCCTCACCCGCGAGGAGATGGTGGCGGTGATCGGCGAGCCGGGCGAGACCTGGACCTCACAGCGCGATCATCTGCTGCTGGCCATGCTCTACAACACCGGGGCGCGGGTCTCGGAGATGATCGGCGTGCATGTCGGCGATGTCGTGCTCGACGCCTCGCCCTGCGTGCATTTGCGCGGAAAGGGCCGCAAGCGTCGTTCCGTACCCTTGTGGACATCCACGGTTCAGGCGATTCGCGCTTGGCTTCGGCGCAATCGCTCACTGGGTGCCGACGCGCCTTTGCTGCCGAACCGCAACGGGCGGACGATGACGCGCTCCAACGTCAACAAACGCCTGGATATCGCCGTCGCCCGTGCCGCCGAGGTGTACCCCAACCTGGCCAAGCGCCACATCTCACCGCACTCGGTGAGGCACTCGACGGCCATGCATATGCTGCAGTCCGGCGTGGCCTTCAGCGTGATCGCGCTCTGGCTGGGCCATGAGAGCATGACAACCACTCACCGGTACGTCGAGGCCGATCTGGCGATGAAGAAAGCGGCTCTGGCTCGCCTTCAGGAGCCTGGAATGGAACCGGCACGGTACCAGCCGCCCGACGCGCTGATGCAGTTTCTTCAGGACCTGTAATTTATGTAGAGGAACGATCGCGCCGATACCCGGTGGTACTGGGGTCGGCGCCGAAACTCTACATAAACGCGAACTCTACATAGGTCCCAGGAGCGGACCAAGACGTCGAAAGGATGCAGCTCTTGGTTCCGTTCGCTGATGTGCAATTGAAGCGGTTTCGGGTACGACCGGTTCACAGCCGATACCGGACGATCAGAATCGGCAGGAGCTGAGGCGACGCATGCCCTCGACGCCAATCGAAAAGGCCCCAGTTGTGCTAACGGAAATGAACCCACCGGATGCGCAGGACTGGACTGCCAGGAGGATCTGGTGGGGGTTGTGACAGGCGGCCGTGGCGCCCCGGTTCATCAAGAACCGGGGCGCCACGGCCGAGCGGATCGGCGGATGCGGGTCAGCTGGTGGGGCTGTCTGGGGAGGGGACTGGAGCGCGCAGGGAGGGTCCGGCCAGGCGCAGGACGATGCAGTGGTGCTGCAGGCGGTCGAGCAGGGCGTCGACCAGGGGCTTGTTGCGAAACAGTCCGTACCACTGCTCGAAGTCGAGGTTGGTCGTGATCAGGGTGCTCTTGCGGGCGTAGCGCTGCTCCAAGAGCTGGAACAGGGCGTTGGCGTGCTCGGGCTTGAGGTTCATGTAGCCGAGCTCGTCGAGGACGAGCAGGTCGTAGGCGGCCAGGCGCTTGAGCACGCGGGTGGTGGAGTGGTCGGCGAGCGAGGCGTAGAGCTCGTCGATCAGGTCCTGGGCGTTGTAGAAGCGGCCGCGGTAGCCGTTGACCAGGGCCTGACGCAACAGGCCGATAGCCAGTCCGCTCTTGCCGGTGCCCGGGGGACCGATCAGGACCAGGTTCTCCGCCCGCTCGAGGAAGCCGAGGGTGGACAGGGAGCGGATGTGGGAGGCGTCGACCGTCTTCTGCTGGGCGAAGGGGAAGGTCTCGAGGGACCAATCCCAGGGCAGGCGGGCCTGCTGCAAGCGGTAGGCGAGGCTGCGCTCCTGGCGGTGGCGTGCCTCCTCGCGCAGGAGCGCCAGCAGCACCGCCGCCGGGGCGTCGCCGGCCTGCTCGGCCGTATCGAGGATGCGCTCCAGGCTCTCGGCCATGCCGGCGAAGCGCAGCTCGCCGAGCAGGGTATGGATGTGCTCACGCATCAATCGGTCTCCGGGATCTGGAAGAACACCCCGCGCACCTGCTTGAGGATCAGCGACTCCAGGCGGTTGAGGTCGTAGAGGCCATAGGTCAGAGCCTGGGCAACGGCGGCGAGGAAAGGCTCGGGCGGATAGGTGCGTTGCAACAGCAGCAGGCGCTTGAGCCGCGCTGCCCCGCGTCCCGGGGAGTGGGTCGCCAGGGCCTGGACATAGTGCGCGAGCGCCGCTGGGGCGTCGGCGAGCAGGGCCTGCTGGGCCGGAGGTGGAGTGCTGCGCCGCGCGCGGGGTGGGCCATGATGGGTGGGGGCGGTGATGCGCCGATCGCGCTGTCCGATCGCCCGGGGGTGGCGGGCCACCTCCTGGCCCTGAAAGTACACCGCCACCGTCTCGAAATACTGGTAGACCTCCACCGCCTTGCCGAGGAGGCGCTCGGGGAGCGAGTAGCGGTTGGTCTCCAGGCGCACGTAACCCTCGGTATCGACCACCCGGTGGGCGATGACACAAGCCGGCGGACGATGCAGGGGCAACGGCTGCAAAGCCGCTTGCTCCTGCTCGAAGGCGGCCCGCGGGGAGGTGCCCAGGGAGCGCTTGACCTTCTGATTGGCCACCTGCTCGCACCAGGCGCGGGCCTGGGCGTTGAGGTCCAACCAGTCGGCGAAGGTACGCCCGGGCAGGAAGTTATGCTCCACGTAGTGGAACAGCCGCTCGATGTGGCCCTTACGGTCTGGATGGCCCACCGCATGGGGGAGGAAACGCACCCCGAAGCGCGCCCCGAGCCGCTCGATGGGGCCGGCGATCACGGCCCCCGCACCGCTGCCCCCGGCCACCAAGACGCTGGTGTTGTCGATGGTGCAGCGCGCACAGGTCCCGCCGAGGAACGCGAAGGCCGCATTGAGAAAGACCTCGGCCTCGAAGCGGGTGAAGCGCGGGTAGTACTGGATGAAGGCGTAACGGCTGAAGCCCAGGATCAGACCGGCGCACTGGGCGGTGATTGGCTTGCCGGCGAGCGCGAGGCGATGCGGCGAGGTATCGTGCTGCATCTCCTCACCCGGGGCGAAGTCGTAGTGGCCGACCCGAGGGGGTGGCGCGCGCAGCTGGGCTTGGCGCACCCAATAGGTCAGGGTGCTGTAGGGGACCTCCTGGCCGTGGCGCTCACGCAGCAGTTCCTGCATCCGCACCACGTTGCCCCGGCTCTCGCAGTAGAGCACGGGCAGCATCGAGGCAACGGCGGGCGACGGCTCGCTGCTCGCTCGTGCGCGCGCCGCCGGTTGCGGCCCCTGCTTGAGCACCCGGCGCACCGTGCGCCGGGTGTGGCCCAACCAGCGGGCAATCTGGTGGATGCTCGCCCCCTTGCCTTTGAGCTCGAGGATCGCCTGGCGTTGCGGCTCGGACAACATGCTCGCCCTCCTGCAGCGGTTGACGCAGACGCTCCAACGCCCGCAGCGTCTTCTGCACCGCCGCGTTGAAGGCCGCCCGGGTGGCCGCGCAGCGATCCCCCTCGAGCAGGGGCCCGAGGCGGCGCTCCAGGTGCTGGATCTTGTGGCGCAGGCGCTGAAGCTCCCCGAGCCACTGCCCGGCGGGATCCTCAGGCATCTGCGGGCTCTGCAACGCCTGGATGAACAGCCGCGGCTGCGCCACCATGCGGGTGCGGGCGCTGCCCTTGGCCTGGGCATAATGGGCGTACCAGGTCGTCAGCTCCCGGGTGGACAGCGGCTCTTGGCGCAACGCCGCCAGCAGCTGCTGGGCATCGGCACTGTTGGCGCGCGCCAACGGCACCAGCACCCGGCTGGCCGCCCAGCTCGCGAGCACGCCCTCGCGGACCGCCTCCTGAAGCCCCTCGCCGAGCTGCGAGAGCAGCGCCAGGCGCCGGCTGACCCAACTGGCATCCCGGCCCAGTGCCGTGGCCAACGCCCGCTGGCTCAGCCCCTCGGCCATCGCGGCCGCAAGGAGCCAGGCCTGCTCGATGGGCTCGAAGCTGCGGCCCTGGCGGCGCGCCAGCACCTGCATGAGGGCCGCCGCCACCGTCCCGGCCCACACCTCCACCCGGGCGGTATCGCGACCCAGGCGAACCAGCGCCTGCCAGCGCAGGTAGCCGTCGACCAGGACGAAGCGCTGGGGCCCGCCCACCACCGTCAACGGCACCTGCTGGCCATCGGCATCGAGGGAGGCCATCAGCCGGCGCACCTGCTGGGGGCGCTGCACCCGGGTCTGGGCATAGGGGGTGTCCAGACGGTGCAGATCCAGCTCGATGGTAGTGGCAGGCACGGCGCTCATGGCCCACACCCTAGCCTCGGGGGGAGGCCCAGCGCGATAGAGTCCTCTCTTTGCAATCCGCCGTCCCGACCCCTGACGCCACATCCAAGAGGCTGATCAAAAACAGCTTTCCCCCGTTGACACGTCCACATTTGCAATCTTCCCCGCGCCACGGCTCCACGCGATAAGTACCCGCCGCCAAAGCGCTTTCGCGCACCCACGCGTCCTCTTTTGCAATCGTCCTCAGGCGCCGGCGGGCATTGCGCTCCCGTTGAGCCTGGCGGTTGCGCGCCACGTACTCGGGGTGGCGTTCCCGCCAGTCGTGCCAGTAGCGCGGATGTGCCTGCGCCCAGGCCCGTTGGGCGGCCCGGTCGTTGGCACGGTAGTCGGCATCGCCGGCACGCTTGGCCCGCTGCCACTCGCGCTTGCGGGCACGCTGGCAGCGCGGCTGCGAGCAATAGCTCTGGGTCGGATTCTGGGGACGCGGCCGAAACGGCTGGCCGCAGCAGCGACAGCAGGGCGCTCGGTTCATCTCTCCCACCGCTCGGCAAGATGCCTCGCAGCGGCAGTACGCGCCCTCGGTTCAGCGGACAAGCCCTGGGGGGGCCTTTTCCCTTAGCGCAGACCCTTCCCAACCGGGGGTGGGTCCCTTTCGTTAGCAGAACCTGGGGTCTTTCAGATTAGCGTTGAGGATCAGCCCTTCATCCTGCTCAAGGTTGGGCCCATGATGGGGGTATGCTCGCGCTGCGGTCCAAACAGGATGACGTCGGAGTCCTTGACCACCCGTGTGCTATGGCCGGGCGGTCGGCAAAACAGATCGTTCTCCGTGCAGATCTCATCGGTCATTGGGTTGGCCATGCTTGTCCCCGCCGCGACGAGACCTAGCCAGACTGCAATGATTCGCCTGTTCGGCTAACCGCCAGATGGACACAGGGTTGCGATTTGTCCACGTGTGCCGCGTGCGCCGGCGGGACGTCTCTCTTATTGCCTTGTGACCAAGGTCGGGCCGGAAGGACCACTAAAGGTCGCCGATTTCGGACTCTTGATCCTGCCGGCTTCGATGTCCGGCGTTCGGCTGCTGCTACAGGCGAATGTGGGAGCCCGCAAAGCGCATGCAGGAAACGCTCGCTTTCTGCGGCTGGCGGTGTCACGGCAACTGCGGCCCAATAGAGAGCGCTCGTTCGCCCACGCTTGACTGCGTTTGGACGGTTTTTCCCCCGTGACCCAAGTGGGGCGTGAAGCCGGCTTAGTCCTTGGTCCCCTCGTCCGGCACGAACCGCAGCATGTCGCTGTTGATGCAATAGCGCTTGCCGGTGGGCGGTGGGCCGTCGTCGAACACGTGACTGAGGTGGATGCCGGTGCTGGCGCCGCGGACCTCCACCCGGTGCATCCCCTCGCTGCCGCCTTCGTGAAGGGTCACCGCGCCGTCGATGGGCTGAAAAATGCTCGGCCAGCCGGATCGGCTCTGGAACTTGGTCCCGCTGCGAAAGAGCGGCGCCCCGCTGACCGGGTCCACGTAGACCCCGAGCCGGTGGTTGTCGAGCAGCGAGCCGGTAAACGGCCGCTCGGTGCCGGCCTGGTAGGCGATCTGCTTCTGCTCCTCGGTCAGCGTGACGTAGCCAAGCCACTTCCAGAAGTGCTCCTTCTCGCCGTTATAGCCGGTGTACCGCGACACCTCGCGACCGTCGCGGAAGAGCACAATGGTTGGCGCTGCCCAAACGGGCTTTTCCAGGCTCCAGCCGGCAGGCGGTCGCGAAGAAAGTGTGGTGGCAATCGGCTGCCGTGCGGACCACCCCTTGAGCACCTATTCGCGGAACAGCGCGCAGGGCTTCGCTTGCTACTCGCGTGGACGGCGCACCGATGATGCGCTGCCGAGCGCGAACCAGCGTTGTGGATTCGGCTCGGCGGTTGAGTGATCCTCAGCTGCAACTGGGCGGTAGGTAGGTGTCCTTTATGGACTCCAACACTTCGAGAATGTCCCAGGTCGCCGCCGACGCGACAGGATGATCCGCATCGTCTCCCAGCCAGCCCTTGAGCTTGCCGAGACCTTCCTGCAACTTGGTTGCGGCGCTTCGCATCTGATAATTGGACACGGATTTGCGTAATCAGGCGGCCTCCTGGCGGAGTGCTGCCTGACGGGCTTCCAGGGGAGTTTGAAAGCCCAGTTTCTCCAGACGCCAGTGAGCATTGTAGCGCTTGACGAAGGCATCGACGGCCTCGCGGACCTCCTCGAGGTTGCGGAAGATCCGACCGTAGATGGCCTGTTCCTTGAGGGTGCGGTTGAAACGTTCGGCCACACCGTTGGTCTCGGGCTCGGCGACGAAGGCGAAGCTCGGCGTGATGCCCCAATAGCGGATCTGATTGAGGAAGTGATCGGAGGTGTACTGGGTGCCATGGTCCATGCGCAAGGCCAACCCCCGACCGGCGTCCGCGGCGGTGCTGCCCAGATACGTCTTCACGCCCATGGCGATCGGCTCCAGGGCCGCGAAGCGGCTGCCGATCTTGACCACGTGGTGGCCAACGCAGCAGGCATCGAAGTGATCCACCGCCGTGAACGCCCACACCCAGCCGTCGTCGACGGTTTCGATACGGATGCCGTCGGTGCCCCAGAGCTCGTTGGGCCGGTCGGTGAGGATGGTGCCCGCGTGCGCCTGCGCGATCCCCTGCCGGGATCGATGGGGCGAGAGCAGGTGGTGCTCGCGCATCAGGCGCAGCACCCGCATGCGCGAGACGCGGATCCCGCGCAGGATGCGCAGCCGCGCCCACACCTTGCGGTGACCCTCGCCGAGGAACGGCGAGGCGGCCAGGTCCGCCCGAATGGCCTCCAGGAGGCTCTCATCGGACACCTTCGGTTTTGGTCCACGGCGCCTGGCATGCAGGGTCACCACCTGCGCCCGGGCGCGTTGGGCGTAGCTGCTCGAGCGGGGGACGTCCAGCACGCGACAAACCCGCTGCAGGCCATAGCGCTTGGCGGCCCCGGGGGAGGTCTCGCGGCTCATCGCGAGGACCTCTTGCGGCCTAAAGGGCGGCGCAGCTCCCGCTCGCGGCGCAGCAGCTCGTTCTCCATCACCAGCTCGCCAATGCGCCGCGTGGCCTCGTTGAGCTTATCCTCCAGGGGATCGTTGTGGCGGGCCTTGAGCCCCGCGTCCATGCCCGCCAGGGCCTGCTCACGCCACGCCTCGAGACGGTATATCTCCACGCCCAGCTCCCGTGAGAGGGCCTCCACGGGCTCGCCGCGCAGCAGCCGCAGCACCGTCTCCTTCTTGCGGTTGGCCGACCAGCGCTTCGGTGCCGCATCGGCCGCCGCGCCTGGTGCGCCTCCAGTCGCCCTACGGGCTCCCTGCGGCGCACCAGGCGCCACCTCAACCGACTTCTTCTCACTCATTGCAGGCTCCTATCTTTCCGGTTTACCGGTTGTGATCTTGAACTGGGCGGGCCGCAGGTTATAGGTCAGAAGGTTGTTCAGACGGCGGAGCGAAATGAGCCCTTCTAATTGCAGTGTCGTGATGCTTTCCTCGGCTTTCTTCAGCATGTCGACCATCTTAAGCGATTCCCGGCGCCACGAGTAAATGCGCGTTCGGAAGTCGTAATTGCAAGTCGGTGTGTACAGCGCGGTGCAGAAGGTGCGTACTTCGCCTTCCTGACATGTTTCCAGACCGCCGCCCGCGAAATAGGCATCGGGGCTTAGATTTACCGGCGTACCTTCAGCGTCCCACAGCACAGTATGAGGCCGGTAAGGGGTGTCACGATCGGATCCGTAGCCAAAGACATATCCCGCGCTGTCTACGTCGGTTCCCGAAACAGCATCGTCTCCAGGCAGCGCAATTAGTGGCTCTAGGCCGTCCTCCTCGGTCCAGCGCCATGCGCCCGAGGCGCTTGTCCCGGTGACGAAGTGACCATCTTCGCTCACGCCCTGGGGGAAAGAGTCAGCAGCGTCAATTGCATGCAGCACGCCGTCTTTCCAGACGTAGCCGCCCATGGCGTCGGGGTCGTAGACGCCAATAGCGGCGTCCTCAATCATCGACGTCCAACTCGCCCCGGGCGTCGGGACGAGGAGGAGACCGCCTGCGGCGCTCCAAGTAAACGCATGAAACTGGTTGCTCGCGTCCATGGTGTGCCCAGCGATGACACCCGACTCCGTGATGCCGTTCGCCACCGCGTACCCGGTCACGACAGGTGCAAGCCCGGTCTCCGGGGTGCCGTAGAAAGTAAACGTGTACTGGTTGGGACCCGCGGACTGTCCTCCCCACGCGGCAATTTCCCGGGCGTTGTTGAAGCCCGAGAATACGGTCAACTCGCCAATGGCCGGGAACTCGATGATGCCCTGCGCCTCGCTCCAGAAGAAGGGCCGCGACACGCCGTTATTGGAGTAGGTACCAACTACCTCGTCGGCGTCGTTGATATGGTCAATGCGACAGTCGCTCAATTCAGACAGTACGCGCTTGACGCCGCCGAGCGGAGTCCAGATAAAGCAACCGTATCCGTCCGCGGTTTCCCTGACTCCTGCCATGTGCCCATGCACGTTGATGTCCGAGCTGTGAAGCCGTTCCAGCTTTGCGCTGGGATCCAGGGTCAACACAGCCTGTGCGTTGCTAGAAAGGAAGAGAGTTGCTACCGCGAGAGAAAGGCAGGTACGCATGTGTATTTTCGGGTTCCTATGGGTAAAGAAAGCAATGACAGTTCTCTGTATTCGAAAGCGGCTATTCAAATGGCATTAATCTGGAGGCGGTTGGTGAACGCTGTATCGCGCTGGCTTATGACTCCAACTCGAACATTCGCTGTGCCTTTCAAGAGTCCGTCGGGACCTTGGAATCGACTCCAGCGTGCGTCCGCCACGGCGCGACGAGTACAGTCGAAGCCGCTGCGCTTTTCAAATTGGGCAGCCGGCAAAAATGGTGTGAGCAGACGAACTGCGGTGTACGGGCGACGAGTGGTGGGAACTGCGACGGGATCTGCGCGTGGACGGCTTCGTGGCGGTAGTGCCGACGACTTGAGTCACCCGCTCGCACGCGGGATGGAGTCGGGGGAGCAGGTTGTTCCTGATTGCCGGTTTCGGGGCCTGTGTGGTCCGGGCGAAACTGACCCAATGAGCGCCGCAGGAAGCGGGACCCGTTCGATACGGATTGCCGCCGAGTGAGTGATCACAGGAGGAGGAAGCTGGCCGAACCCGCTTACTCGCTTGTCTTGGTACGGGCTTTCAACTCTGCCGCCGCGAGAATCACCTCCCTTCCACGGTCACTCGCCCGCCTGAACAAGATCAGCAGATTCTGCTCCTGTTGGGTCAGAGGCCAGCCGTCGTCGAGGCACAGCAGGTGCGTTGCCGACACCGTGCCAAGTGCCTGCGCAAGCGACCGAGCGGCATAGACTCCCATCCGAGAGCGGCCATGCTCGTAATTGTTGATGGAGGACCAGGCCACAGCCCCTGCGGTCGGTACCGACAGTTGCTGTTGAGAGAGCCGCTGCGCCTTTCGCACCGCCCGCAGGCGCTGTTCGGTCGCCTTTCTTAGATCGGTCATCGGTGTTGATATGGTAGCTACTCGGCGTCCAGTTCGCGGCTGGGGTTAGGAGACCGCCATTCCCTGGGGTGGGCCCGCTCCCGCGGCGTTTGCGTCGATCCTGTGGAACCTGTCACTTGCACGGCACCGCTCAACTGCCTATACGTGACCCTAAGACCCCGGATTGATCTGCCCTACGACGGAGCCACGCCATGATCGTCTACGAACACACGGCGCCTGACAACCGCGTGTGGGCCTTCGACCAGTCGACAGCGAACCTTGGTGCCGGTCAGGGTTTCTGCGCCGGGATGGTCATCGTCTGGATTTTTTTGCGGGGCAAGGACCGGGACTCCCAAGGGACGGTGGGCGAAATCGGGGATTTCCGCTTTCCGACGATTGTTTTCGAGAGCGACGAACTGCGCAAGGTAAGGGCGTACCAAGCCTCCTGCGCCGAGACTCCGGGCAAGCAAGGCTACCGGAATGTGCTCAACCCCGAGCAGTATGAAGTCGAGAAGGCGATCCTCGCCGGTCCGGACGTGGAGGCCGACCACCAATCGATCGCGGCGACCGTCTCGCGTTTGGCGCGCCAGTCGCCGACGTTCACCGAGGGCGCCAATCGAAACCGTACGTGGTTCCTCCTGCGCCTGCGTCCGGCGCGGACCAAGGCAGAGGGCGGGAGCGGCCACGTCGTGGCGATTGAGGTGGCCCGACAGGGTGCAGGCGAGGTGTTCCGCTTGATGGACCCGAGCAACGGCCAGTTTCAGTTCACCGGTGCAGCGGAGTTCCAGGACTGGCTGACAAACGTGTTTTTCCGGCGATCGGGATACTTGCAGCTCTACCCCTACCTCAAGATTCACAAGGTGGCGCGCCTCGCGCCCACTGGTGCGAGCGCATTTGCCCTGCAGATCAAGTCGTGGTTTTCCTGAAGGCCTGTGTCCGCCACGACGCTGGTCTAGGCGCACGGCTACGAACTGGACTCCCCTCGGTCATTCGGCCACTACCTCGTATTGGTGCCGATTTCCGCCTTCCAGCGCCCGACCATCGCACTCGGCGACACGTTGGGCGGTGGGCGTTAGATAAGTACGCGGGGTCGCAGGAAACGAAACCCCACAATTCAGATCCTTGCGAAACGGGTGGATCCTTACTTTAATTACCCAGAGGAAAACTCAGAAAACGCCGCGTTGCGCAGGAGATGCCGTGACCGTAGAACACCCATCGACCGCTGACGAGCGCCTTCACGTCGAACGCTTTCTTCGCACCTCCGCCCAGTACTTCGGTTTGCCGATTTCGGAACGTTTCGTAACCAAACAAATGGGGGGGTGCCGATCAGGGCTCCGTCCGCTCCATGCATCTGGACGCTATCGTTCGTCGATGACGATGCCGACCCAACCCTAGAAGGGCTGGCCAGTAGGCGACGCTGCTGCACTGTCGGAGAGGCCGGCAGCGCCGGTTTCGTTCGTCACATCCGAGGGTGTCACATCCGAGGGCTTCGCGGGTTTCGGCTGTTTTCGGTACGGCCGGTTACGCGCTAGCGACAGGCTCTATCAATTCCGGCCCATCGTTGCGCGGACTGTTCACCCGCCGTGAGACAGGATGCATCGTCCAATCCTCGGGACCGATCGGCTTCAGCATGGCCAACAGGGTGTCCTGATCCGTGTTGTCCGGATCGAGCCAAGCGGCGTAGTGCGCGGTCGGAAGGATGACGGGCATGCGCTCGTGGATGCCGCTGACCAGTGCATTGGCCTCGGTGACGATGATGGTGCAGGACTCCAGTGCCTCCGTGCCTTCGCCATGCCAGCGCTCCCAGAGCCCAGCCATGGCGAAGGGTGCGTGGTCTTCGCGGCGGATCAGATAAGGCGTCTTGCCTCGTTGCTCCGCCTTCCACTCATAGAAGCCCTCGGCGGGGATCAGACAGCGCTGGTGCTTGAAGGCGTTGCGGTAGGCGGGTTTGGATGCGACCGTTTCGACGCGCGCGTTGATCATTTGAAAGCGGCTGTCCGGACCCTTCGACCAAGAGGGGACGAGGCCCCATCGCAGGGGGATGAGTTCACGCTTTCCGTCGCTGGACCTGCGGACGGCGAGCACAGGTTGAGTTGGGGCCACGTTGTAACGTGGGACCGCCTCGTGGAACGAGTCCAGGTCGAAGTGGCTGGCATAGATCTCCGGGTCCGAGTACTGCACGAAACGACCGCACATACCGTCCTCCACGGGCAAAGGGGTCACCATTTGTAACGAAGATAGCACGCCCCTGACGCTAGTCTGGGCGACAACGTCTTGGGAGTTAAATCGTATATTCAGAACCGTCGGGAAAAACCCACGCAGGCCGTGTGACCCAACCGCGCGACGATGCGGCTTGCGGAAAGCCGGCACTGTGACCCCATTGTGTCGTCCGAGTGGAAAAAGGCCGTAGATGTGATCTTGTACACACCGGGAGCGTTGACGCCAATTCACTTACATGCTAGATCCCAACGGCCCTTCAATAATCGCTGATATACCGTAGCTCTCTGATTTAATGCCGGAAAGCGCGGCGATCAATATGTGACCAATCTAACAAAACCCTAATGTTATGCGGCGCTCCGACGGCTATAGAGAGCGCAATCAACAGGGTTATCCACAGGTTCGGTGCACAAGAAGGTTTTTTTTTCACCATTGCTTGCGCTTGTCGGGCCATTTCGAGAAACGACATCAATAACAGGACGCAACAACGGCTCTAAGCGAGCGCTTCCTGCCCTCCGATTGCGACCCCTATACGACACAGCGTGCGGCGCGACCGCGGTGCGTGAGCCTCTTCGACGTCAAGTTGAGCATTGGGGTCACCTTCGACGTCGCAACACCAGCGTTGGCTGCCCATAGAAGCTGCCCGGCAACCAGGAGTCGGCCAAATGCGGCCGGGGCTTCGGCGACGCGGCGGACTACGTGCGATGCACGCACCGGCCGAGAGTGGGTGAGCGCTTTCTCTCTCCGTCCAGAAAGTTGCCAGTCGATACGGGTGCTTGTCGCCAGGACAAGGCCGCAGAGATCACGGGTTGTGAGCCTTGTGCTTTCCCCGCGGTAGTGGAACCCTCCAGCTCCCGTGTATACGATCCGGATCGAGGTGTCGCGCGAACCGCAGGCGGAGCAGCGAAGCCGGGCGCGAAGCTGTTGGACGTTTACGCCGGTTGGCAGCCGGCGGCGATCCAACAATGCCTGATGGCCGCACGCGTCGCAGAAGGCGAGGATGGCGAACGATTCAGCGGGGAAGTCTGCGACCAGGTTTTCGACGGGTTCCATGGACCCTCAAAGTAAGGCGCACGCAGGCTCACATCCTGCGTCACCCCTCCTCGCCAAGAGCCCGTTTCGCTTCGTCCTCTGCCTTCATCCCAACCCGCGCCCGGCCCATGGCATCGGTCGCGCGGTAGGTCTTAAGCAGGTCTGTCTCGTCGGCGGAAAGGTTCATCGGGTCGTCGAGGCACATCAGGTAAGCCGGCGACACGTTCCCCAACGCTTCCGCCAGTCCACGGGCCGCCTCGATGCTCAGGTTCCGGAGCCCCTGTTCGTAGTTGCTGATCCGGCTCTTTGAGAGCGTTCCGCCGGTAAGCTCGGAAAGCTGGCTGAGCGACAGGCCCGCCGAATTCCTCGCGTAGCGCAGTCGCTCGCCGATCTCTCGAACCAAGTCAATACCGGGCTTTGGGGTCAAGTCTTGAATGGACGCGTCTCAGCAAACGGAAGACTAAGCCAGACCCCGTGGGCATGCGGCCCCGCAGTATTGCGGGGTCGGTTCCCCCCGTCGCTTTGCCCCGCAACATCTGGTGCGGTAAGCACTTCGCTTACCCCGCATCGAAGGCAATATCCGCTGTCGGTTCTTACTAAGGGGAATACGGGATTGGCGACACTGCATTTATTGGAAGCGGTGCTGATGGCAAAGACCGGCGCATCCCGGGATGTCGTCTATCCAACTTACTCCTTAGTAAGCTGTCGCTCACGGCCGTGAGCGGGATGGCACGTTTGGGTCGAGCTACCGCCGCGCATGCGCGTCCGCGGACACTGACTGCGACGGTCGCTGATCGACCAGCAAGGTCAGGCGTCCGACCACAGATCGCGATGGACTCACCGTTTGAGCCACCGGAGCGAGACAATGCGAGCGATGCGTGTGCGCGGTAGGTAATCTGGATGTTTCGAAGGTGGCACTATGGCCAAGTACGATTTTGTTGATGGCAGGCGCGTGCGGAAGGCTCACTCCGTTCGAAGTATCCTGCCCATTTTCCAAAGCCTGGCGACGAGCCTGGCTCGTATTCCCGATCTCCGATACATCAAGATCTTTTCGGACCGCATTGCGGCTTCGAATGTGCTCTCAGCGGATGGCAAGAAGAACCCAGTCGTCGTTATCGGAGCAGACGGTATCGTGGGGGTCGAATTGCTGATCGACGTATCGAACAAGATCGTTCAGTTCTACGCTATCACCTCCGCGACCAAGGGCTGCGGACGCCAAATTGTCGATGCTGTCGTCGGTGCAACTCCCGAGCACTGGTTTCTGGCGGTACCCATGGACTGGAGTGGCGGATTCTGGAACAGGATGGCCCAGGAATATCCAAGACTGTCTGTATGTTGAGTATCGTTGTTGGACGCACGGTCTGGGCAGCCGCGAGCGAGGAGGTCAGTGTTTTCGTCGGGTACTCCACCATGTCCCGAGATGCCACCCCAACAGGCCGGAACCGGCCAAGCTCCGGACGTCCAGCCCTGCAAGTGGGGCGACTGGTAAACCCCGGATTGCTGCCGCTCGGAGCCCACGTCATGGGTGACCGCGAAGGACGCGTAGCGGACTGTCGCGGCATACCCTTTCGACGCATTGCCAGCCACCCCAACGCGGCGCGGCCATCGACGGCTGCCGCAAAACACAACGCGACAAACCGCTGGAACGTCGCTCCATCCTGTTGAGGCACAGAGCATTCCAGACTACCTTTAGGGCTGTTGCTTTCCGCGTTAGGCGGCCAACACGCGCCTTAAGTGGTTTATGCGGCAATATGGCCATCTAACGCACCAACGATGCAGTCCCAGCGGCAGCCTAACGATCTGACGAAGGTCGGGATATATTTGAGGACTGGCCGGTCGCGCCCAAAATATCGGGACCGCTCGTCCGACGAATCCTAGTTCGGCATCATGAGGCGAGGGAGTGAGCACGATCAGCAGGCTGACCGTCGGCCTGGCCGTGCTCACAGTCTGCTTCGCTGTCGAGGCGCGGTCTTACCCCGCGACGAGCGTGCGCTTCGTTGTGCCCTTCGCGCCGGCGGGCCCCTCGTACATCGTCGCATGAGTGCTCAGTCAGAAACTGACTACCAATTTGGGTCAACCTGGCATCGTGGGAACCGCGCTGGTGCCAGTGGCGACACAGGTACCGCAATGGCCGCGAAGGCGGCGCCCGATGTGTACACAATTCTCTGCAGTCAACTCCAACTCTAATACGCGATGCGAACTCTAATCAGTAAGTTCCAGTCTTACTGGCTGGCCGATGCCAGTTTCGTAACCTTGCTGATTATGCTCATTGCCGCAGTATTCGTACTCCCGGTGATCATGGAGATCAGTGGTCATGGAGTGCTGCTCTTCAACATACTTTTGCTCAGCGTATTTTTTTCAGGGATATTCTCGACGCGCAGTGTGGGACTCATATCTGTCTCTGCAATTCTGTTTAGCATTCACCTAACGCTTCGAATTATTCGTTTCGGAGAAAATCCATATTCATTTTATATTTCGGAGAATGTCATAGGTATCGCCAACACATTGGTATTCATTTTCATCAACCTCAAACTGTTGTTTCGCGACCACATTGTGAATGCTTACCGGATTATCGGAGCGGTTAATGTTTACCTCTTGTTCGCACTTATGGGAGCGCTGACCCTGGAAGTCATTCATGCCGCTACCGGTGCTTCCATAGGCGGCAATGTCGTGCTGAGTGGGACAGACAATGACTATGGTCACTTTATTTATTTTAGCCTGGCTTCACTGACTACCGTGGGCTTCGGAGACATCTATGCCGTGAATATTTCCGGCAAGATGCTGGCCACTTTTCTTTCCGCTCTGGGCGTCCTGTTTCCGGCCATAGTCATCGCTCGTCTGGTGGGACTGGCTTCCAGCCGGAGTTGATCGTGCAACGAGCGCATTCGCGGTGAACCCGAGCTTGTGGAATGAGCCCGGTTGTTCCGTTGAGGGCCAGCAGCTACGCGCTTGCATGGGTAGCATGAAACCGAAGGAGGGCATGAATCGGAGCGCCCAACAGAGTTTCCGTTGGGTTCCCTCCGCGCTTCGCGCGCCGGCGCCCGGATATGCCCGGCGTTAGGCCGCAGGGTGGGACATTGATTCGGGCCATCGCAGCGATCACCGCCGAGATAGTATTTTTCGGAACGTGCCTATTCGGAGCCGCCGGGAGCCTCTCATGGCCGATGGCGTGGGCTGTTCTCGGCATCTATTCCCTGTTCAAGGCGGCCGCCTTGGCGTTTCTCGACCCAGAACTCATCCGGGAGCGGATGGCTCCTGGGCCCGGAGTTGATCGCGGCGACGTGGTGCTGGCCACGCTCGGCGTTTTGGCTCTATACCCAATTACATTCGTCGTGGCTGGCCTTGATGCCATTCGCTTCGGCCCTTACCTTCCGATGCCCCAATACGTTCAGGTGGCGGGGCTTCTCATCTATGTATTGGGCTATGGTTTCGCGTACTGGGCGGTCTTCTCTAACCCATTCTTTGCGACCTTCGTGCGGATCCAGGAGGATCGCGGTCACTCCGTTGTCTCTTCCGGACCATATGCCGTAATTCGGCATCCCGGATACGCGGGCGTCCTGCTCGCTCACCTTGCGCTTCCGTTCGTCCTCGAATCTATCTCGGCTCTGCTGCCCACAGCGCTAGCCACACTGTTCTTCGTGGCGCGAGCATCGCGAGAAGAACGGACGCTTCAGGACAGTCTCGCCGGATATCGTCAGTACCAAGCTCGGGTTCGCTGGCGTTTGTTGCCGGGCGTTTGGTAGCCGTACACTGCGGCCTAATGTCCATTATCGGTGACACACAGCGGTCTGATCGAACCGCTACGCGCGTATGGGTAGCGTGACCGGCGCCGTCCGCTATGCGCGTCTATGTGTAATCCCAAACTATGTGAAGTCCCGGTGCCGATCCGAGGGCTGCCATGGGTTGAGGCTGGCGGTTACTTCACATAGTTTGCGGGCTGCTGGGAACTGCGCCCGCGCCTCAAGCGATTCGCTCGCTGGGAATCCACGTGTCGGGGCTATTCGGCCGCGCGTGCGCCGACCGCGCAGGCTCTAGCGAAGCCGATCGTGCGACGCGCGGGAAGATCGTGCTGCCCCCTTCGTCATGGACGCCGTAGAAACACAAGGCTCCTCTGAAGACCGGAGTACTATGTGAAGATTCCCGGCCCTCCCTACAGCTGTAGGCCAGCGACCAAACCAACTTCCTACGCCCGGCGATACCAAACTTCACATAGTCTGGAACTACACATAGGTCTGGACGCATTGCCGCCTATCGCAGCTGACTGCTTGGGCGGCTCCAGCGTTCCAATAAGAGTCTCCGAAACGTTCGCTTTCAGTACGGCCTCTTCTGTCGGCGGACGGCCGCCATCGAGACCTGACTGCTGAAAGGTTAGAGCCGCCAAGGAGACACTCTCCGGCATATCGTTTTTGGCACCAAGAGGCCAATGCACTCAATGTTGCAGATGGTGCTTGGGCGGGATCTCGCCTCGTACACCGCCACGCCGCCTAAACCAGCTGGCTTTGTGCGAAATCAGAACAATCATTGACGATGAGGCACCGCACGGGTCTCCGACGCCCAGGCCTTAAGTTTGCGCTCCAGGGTCTTACGGCAGATCCCCAGTCGGCGGGCAGCTTCGGACTTGTTTCCCTGAGTCGCTTCCAGAACGGCACGAATGTGCCGCTCCTCTATCGTTGTGAGGCGCAGATCGCCCTCGTCGCCCTGCGGCAGCCGAAAGCCACCGTTCGGGCGCACATTTAGGCATCGACTTGGCGGACAGCCAAGAAGCAGCGAACGCTCGATAATGTTTCGCAGCTGGCGGACGTTGCCGGGCCAGTCGTAATCGCCCAGCATCGCGAATTCGACGTCCCAGTCGGTCGGGACCGGCAAATTCATGTCGCCCGCCAAGCGTGAGAGGAAGTGCTGCGCCAGCAGTGGAATGTCCTCTGTACGCTCGCGCAATGTCGGCATCTTGAGAACGAGGACGCTGAGCCGGTAATACAGGTCCTCGCGGAACCGCCCCTCAGCCACCTCCTGGTCAAGGTCGCGATGGGTGGCGGCGACGATCCGCACGTCGACAGACAGCTCCTGGTTCATGCCGACGGGGCGGATGGTCCGCTCTTCCAGGACCCGCAACAGCTTCGCCTGCATGGGGACGGGCATTTCGCTAATCTCGTCGAGAAAAAGCGTGCCTCCGTGCGCGTGGCGGATGAGTCCGTCTCGCGCCTGATGGGCGCCTGTGAAGGCTCCTTTGGCGTGACCGAAGAGTTCGCTTTCCAACAACTCGCTCGGTAACGCGCCACAGTTGATGGCCACAAAATGCCCTTTGCGCCTGCTGGCGGCGTGGATCGCCCGCGCTGCGACCTCCTTCCCTGTTCCCGTCTCACCTTCGATCAAGAGGGTCGCCACGCCGGGGAGCAATGCGCTCGATCGTGGCGCGCAGCTCCCTGATCTGGGGGCAATCGCCGACAATCAGGCCCCCAGCGCGGTTCCACGGAATCGGGTAAGGAGCGTTATCCTGTACGGCCGAGGCATGACGCCGCGTAGTGCAGCGCCGTGCGGCGACGATCAGCTGCTCCCGCGCAAAGGGCTCAAAGATCAGACAGAAATGCGCGTTGTTTGCTGCTCGCGCCGCTTGTTCGCGGTCGCGAGCGTTCGCGACTAAAAGCACGTCGGTCGCAGTGCCACGGCGGCGCAACCTCTGTGCCCATTCAGGCGTGGAGGTCTCCGGAAGACGGAATGCAGAAATCAAAAGGTCGAAACGACAGCGCGCGAGCAGCGCCTCCGCCGTCGCGGTGCTCTCCGCCGATTCAACCAAGGCGAAACGGGGGGCGAGCGTGCTCGCGAGCAATCGGCGCAAGTGCGCTTGGGGGGCAACCACCAAGACCGACCTGTTGCACGGTCGATCGAGACCTTGGACAGCTATGGTTTCGCTGCGGGCCGATTGCGGATCGACTGTCGAGGTGCAGAACTGGTGTCCGCCCGTTTCGTCACCGATGCTTCGCTTGGCATCCATCCTAGGTGTGACTTCGAACTCCGGGGTCGACGATGTGATGCAGAGACGCCGCTTCCGGGCGTGAGATATCGGCACCATTTCTCAACGAGTCCGCGTTCGGCTCGTGTGTTAGTTTATCAGGATGTACTTCCGATTAGGGGCAGGATCGAAAGATCCCCGCCTAGGCAGAATTTGCCACGGTCGTCTTAAGGGATGGACGCGGCCCAGGACCGCGTCACAGCCATGGAACAGGACAGCGCATCAACACCCAAAGCAGAAGTGATCCGGTACGCCGGAAATGCGGGCGGCCTGCTTGATGCCACCTCGCGGGAAAAGCTGCTTGATCGCGTGAATACAGCCGTACTTGGAGGGGATGAGCGTATCTCCCAGCTCCTGACACAGGACGTGGTAGGACGCTGGCACCCCGTTTTGTTCGTACAGAGCCCGGATGGTCTTGAGCACCACCCAGTGCGTAACAGTCAGGTCGACGCCCTCAGCGCTTGCCAGCGCCTCGGCAACGTCAGAATCCCACTGCTCAGGATCGGATAAAAACCCTCGCTTGTTGGTGTCTCCCTCTTGAAGGACATACATGATTGATCTCCTCGATGCTGGCGGCTTCCTAGGGAGCCCGTATGACTTCGTTGGCCTCCTGCCCCGCTACAAGGAAGGGGTGACCGGAGGCCCTGTGGACCCCCCGGTTTCCCGCCGCGTTTCGATCTACTCCCGGTCGACGAAGTGACCTCGCCCTGCGTATCACTACATTGACCTCCGCTTCTTGGTGGTTGCCCGCGTCTCCATCGACCTCGCTATCAACTATAGACCATGGGCCTTGTATGGTTTGTAGGAAATATCCGATATCGAAGTCGGGCACACGTTTCCCGTCCAGTCCTTGGCGGGGATGCGACCTAAGGTTAGACGTCGACAAGCGTCCTCTGGCATCGGTTTTTGGACTGAGGAGAGGGCGTTCCACGACCCGGCCGCGACCAACGCCCCGCTCCCGGGAGCCGAAACCGTTGGAAACAGACCCTGGTCGCCTCGGCAGCGCGAGCCCAGTTTAGGATGCCACAGAGCCTTGGCGGTCCGGCGCTAGCTCAGTGCCGGCAGTGTCCCGCGGGCGCGCGCAAAACGCGCTGCGTGCGGCGATGCAGCGCAACGGCAGGGTGAGCATGGTCAAGGTCACCGAAGTGATGGCGCCGAACAGCAGAGAGATGGCCATACCCTGGAAAATCGGGTCGAACAGGATCGCGGTCGCGCCGGCCATCATGGTGAGATCCGTGACCCAGATCGGGCGCATGCGGATCTGCCCGGCCCGCAGCACCGCCTCCTCGATCGGCAAGCCGCGGTGCATCTCGTTCTTCGCGAAGTCGACGAACAGGATGGAGTTGCGCACCTCGATTCCGGCCAAGGCGATGAAGCCGATCATGGACGTCGCCGTGAACTCGGCGCCCAGCAGCCAGTGCCCGGGGACGATACCGATGACGGTGAGCGGAATGGGCAGCATCACGGTCGCTGGGATGAGAAAGTCCCCGAACTCGATGACCAACAAGATGTAGATCAGGACCAGGGCCGCGGCGAAGGCCAGACCCAGGTCGCGGAAGGTCTCGTACGTCACTGTCCACTCGCCGGTCCACTCGAAGCTCGACACGCCCTTGTCGTCCGGTGGTCCGGTCAGAGTTCCCGCCAAGGTGACCCCGTCGGGCGTCCGATAGTCCGCCAAACGTTCTCCCACACCCAGCATGCCGTAGATGGGCGCCCCGAGCCGGCCGGCCATCTCGCCCACCACGTACTCCATGGGACGCAGGTCGGTATGGTAGATGTACGGGTCCTCGGGCACCTTCTCGAACCAGCCCAGCTCCGCCAGCGGCACGCTCCCGCCGTCCTGCGACGGGATTGGCAACTGCCCGAGGGCGCTGGTGGAGGCACGCACCCCTAGCGGCAGCTCGACGACGATGTTGACCGGCTCCAGCACGGTCCGCTGCTTGACGTCACCGAGCTGATAGCCACCCATGGCCATGGCCAGATTGCGGTTGATCGTGTCCACCGTGATGCCGCGGCGCGTCGCCTTCTCGGTGTCGACTTCGAAACGCCAGCGCGCATAGGGCTCACTCAGGTAATTGTCCACGTCGACGAGGTTCGGGACCTCCTCGAATAGGTGCGTGACATCCTTGGCGACTTGGCGCCGGGTCTCTGCGTCCGGGCCATAGATCTCCGCCACAACGGTTTGCAGGACCGGTGGCCCCGGTGGCATCTCCACCACGGCGATCCGGGCACCAATTTCCTGTGCGATGGGGATGAGCAGGTCCCGCGCGGCACTGGCGATCTCATGGCTGCTACGGTCGCGCTCGCCTTTGTCCAGCAGCATGACCTGGATGTCGGCTTCCCACGCCTTGCCGCGCAGGTAGTAATGGCGCACCAGGCCGTTGAAGTTGAACGGGGAGACCGTGCCGACGTAGGACTGCAGGGCCGTGATCTCGGGGATCTCCCGCAGGCCCTCCGCGAGGCGCCGGGTAACGTTGGCGGTTACCGGCAGTGCGGTGCCCTCCGGCAAGTTGACCACCACGTTGAACTCCGGCTTGTTGTCGAAAGGCAGCATCTTCACCGTCACCGCCTTGGTGTAGAACATTGTGCAGGCGAGCAGGAAGGCCACGACAATGCTTCCCAGCAGCACCCAGGCCAGCGGACGGCTGCGGATGAAGGGCGTAACAATTGGCCGGTAGATCTTGCCGATGATCTCCTGGGTGCGGTGCTCGCGCGCCTCGGCGCGCTTCAAGGCGTCGAGCTTCGGGCGCAACTTGTAGGAGCACCAAGGGGTGAACACGAAGGCCGCGAACAGGGAGAAACCCATGGCCACCGAACCAAGCACGGGAATGGGTCTCATGTACGGCCCCATCATGCCGCTGACGAAGCCCATCGGTAGCAGGGCGGCGAGAACGGTCAGGGTCGCGATGATGGTGGGGTTGCCGACCTCGCGCACGGCGTCAACGGCCACGTCGATGCTGGTACGCCCCTCGAATAGCCAGCGGCGGAAGATGTTCTCTGTCACTACCGTGGCGTCGTCCACCAGGATGCCGATGGAGAAGACCAGCGCAAACAGACTCACCCGGTCGATGGTGTAGTTGAGGGCCCAGGCCGACCAAATAGTGATCAGGATCACCAACGGTATGACGATGATGACCACTGATGCCGGTCGCCGCCCGATGGTGATCCAGGAGATGAGGCTCACGGCCAAGGCCGCCTCTAGGAGCGCGGACAGCAGTTCATTGACCTTGTCGTTGGCGGTCTTGCCGTAGTTGCGGGTCACGCTCACCTGGACGTCATCCGGGATCAGGCGCCCCTTCAGGCTTTCGAGCTTGGCGAGGACTTCGTTGGCCACCGTCACCCCGTTGGTCCCCTCCTTCTTCGCGATGGCAACCGTCACCGCAGGAGCCCGGACTGTGGGGGGAACCTCAACGGGTGCTGCCGGACCGGCGCAGAAGGTGACCAGCTGCATGGCCTCTTCCGGTCCCTCGAATACCCGGGCAACGTCCCGGACGTATATGGGCATGCCGTATTGGCTGCCGACCACGAGGTCGGCGACATCGTCCGCCGTGCTCAGATAGCCGCCTGTGCTGACCTTGAGCAGCCGGTCGCCCACCTCCAACGTGCCTGCGCCGCGCTCCCGGTTGGCCTCGCGGACGGTTTCCGCAACCTGATCCAGGCTAATGTCATAACCGGCCAGACGCTCGGGCTGCACCTCGATGCGGATCTGGTGTCGGCGGCCTCCGACAACGAACCCCGCCCCGGTGTCCTTGACCTCTTGCAGCCGCTGCAGGACGTCGTTGGCTAGGTTCCGCAGCTCGCTGTCGTCGGCCACATCCGACCACAAGGTCACCGTGACCACCGGCACGTCGTCCACGCTCTTGGGCTGAACCAGGGGCATCGACACCCCCGGAGGGATCTTGTCGAGATTGCTCTGCAGTTTGTCGTGGACCTTGACGATCGAGGGTCCGAGGGACTCGCCGACCTTGAATCGCACGATGACCATCCCGCGCTCCCGTTCGGCTACCGAGTAGATGTGCTTGATGCCGTGGATCTCGCTCATCATGCGCTCTAGCGGCCGAATGGCGAGGTTTTCGACCTGCTCGGCGGACGCCCCCGGATACTCGAAGAAGACGTCGATCATGGGCACCGAGATCTGCGGGTCTTCCTGACGCGGTGTTACGAAGAGCCCGATAAGACCGATGACGAGGGTCGCCGCCATCAGCAGCGGCGTGACAGGGGAGTCGATGAAGAGCCGTGCCAGGTTGCCGGCCATCCCGAGTGGTGGCCGCGCCACCGGTGGGGGCGGGAGATGGTAATCAGCCGGCCGGCGCGAACGGTGTTTTGGGAGGTGATGCGGAATCCGCGTCATGATTCGGATATCCCCGCTTACCTGATCTGTCGTTGGGCCAGACAGCCGAGCGCTTTGTGGGCCCCGCGTCGCTGCAGGCCGAAACCGAGCGCGACACCCCGAAGCGGGCGAGGGTTCTACCTACTCTGTGCCTGGCGGTGCAGCCGCAGCCCGCGAACCGTCCTCTGTGTCGGGCTTCTCCAGGGAACTCGACCGACACCGAAACTGAGTTCGCCTTCGTCGCCGCGCTTTACTACCTACGAATATTATAGTTTGCGGAAATACCTTTAGCTCGTGTGCCTTGGCAGCGGTCAGAATTCAGGCACTTAAGGCGCTGCCGGCGGTGTACGGCGTGTACATCAGCGCCTCTATCTGGATGAAGCAAGGTCGATGGCAGACATTCCGATGGGGGTTGGGACCGGGTCCGCGCTGGACTTAGGCCACGCGCTGGCTTTCGCGCAAGCGATGGCCGATGCCGACACGGCCGGCGGCTAAGTCCGGATATCTAGCCCTGCAAGTGGGGCGACTGGTAAAACGCCGAATTGCTGCCGCTCGGGACCCACGTCAAGGGTGACCGCGAAGGGTGCCGCCAGTGGTCCGCGCGCCCGGTCGTCCCAGGCCTCCGACACGGCTCACCAACATCAGTCGGCCAAATTCGGACACCCCTTCGCGTGAGTGCGGAGACTGCTTGACGCTGTATTGCTGACGCTCGCGGCTCGCCCTCTGGATGACCACTACGGACGCATTGCGGTCAGCGACCGACGGCGTAAGCGGCCGGGCCGCCGAGCAGAAAGCGGACATTCATCCGAGGATGGAGGCGAGGCCTGCCGCGCCCCGCGCGGGCGGAGCTGTCTGCGCCGGGAGGGACCGGACCCGGCCAAGTCCGGACGTCCAGCCCTGCAAGTGGGGCGACTGGTAAACCCCGGATTGCTGCCGCTCGGAGCCCACGTCATGGGTGACCGCTAAGGACGCATTGCGGCCTCCCGCAGTCAACCCGGTGTGGGACTCTGACCGCCCACAAGCGTACCTCAAACTCGGGGGAACAGAGCGCCGCAAGGCGCCTATAATTTCGCCGGACGCGCTCAGCGCGGCGGGAGTCAAAACGTTTCAAGTGGTCCAATTTGCCGAGATAAGCTGACGTCCGTCTAGCACCGTCAGCATGGATGTCAGTCCATTTCGACTGTTATGCCCTGAAGGGAAGATCATGAGTGAGTACGAAGAATACGAACGTGAGTGCAATTCGATCCGTGAAAGAAACCATTCACTTCTGGCTGACTTCGAGACTTGGATGTTGAGTAAAGGTTTGTCCGAAGCAACTGCAAAGAAGCACCGCGAGAATATTGACTTCTACGTCAACGAATTCCTGCTTTATGAAAGCCCGAAACATGCTTCGGAGGGGGTTGACGATGTTGGCATATTCCTTGGCTATTGGTTTATACGCAAAGCGATGTGGGCGAGTGAAGCAAATATAAAATCCAATGCAACAAGTCTAAAGAAATTCTATGATTTCATGATGGAACGAGGCGAAGTCGATTCAGAGGCAATCAAAGACATGAAGGAAAGGATTAAGGAAGATTTGCCCGAGTGGGTGGCCACAATTAGACGATACGACGATCCGTCAGTCGATCCAGAAGATGTGTGGTAACGGTGATGGTATGGTCATCATAGGGTATAACACAGCGCTCCAGCCGACCGCTCAACTGCTGCGCGGTTTCGCGTCAGCTGAGCTTGGCCGTTCTGACCGGAGAAAGATGTTCTGAATGGGTGACAGATTCACTGAAAAACAAGGCCAGTACTTGGCATTCATCGCCAGCTACCTGACGATGCATCGTCGTGCCCCCGCGGAAGCGGATCTCCAGCGATTCTTCCGGACGACGCCCCCGACGATCCATCAGATGATCTTGAAGCTCGAGGAGAAGGGATTCATCAGTCGGGTTCCCGGCCAAGCGCGCTCCATCAAGTTGCTTGTTGATCCGGACGAGATTCCCCGGCTGAACCGACCGGAATAGACTGGAGACAGACCCAGCCGGCCGACAGCGGACCGGGAAAAACTGCCGCCGCTCCTATGGTCGCTCTGGCAGCTTCTGCGGCCGGTCACCGGCACGTTCGGCGTGAACAGCCTATCGTCCTTGTGTGCGCGGCTGGCTGCAAAGCGCGTGAAGCTGCCCCTCACCGGCACCGCCTGAGCGCCCGGAACTGGCGGAAACCAGGCGGTGCAGTCGTCGCGCCGGGGCTTCGTCGTTCTCAGTTCGCAGATCAACGTACGCAGTACTCAGCCCGTGGTGGTGAGGGCGATACGGTATGCGAAACGTGTATTGAAGGAAGTACACGGAACGCAGATTCTCGAACCGCCGCCAGCCTAGTCGCTCTTCAGATACCGCTTCTTACCGTGCTCCGTGAAACAGAAGCGGCCCCCTGGGTCCCGTGCTGACGGCGCCTGACCCGCACGCACAGGTGGCGGCGTAGCCCGCTGCGGGCGCTGGTTGATGCCGGAACTCCGACGGCGGCACCGGGGTGGCGTCGGTCCAGAGTCCTCCGCCGTTCGGCGGCTTCGTAGATCAGGCGATCGGCGGGCGCCTGCTCGTCAGCATACCTGCGGTACCAACAGTCCATGCCCGAGCTGACCATGGCGAGGTTCACGTCCCTCCCTTGGGAGAGGAGCGTGCCCACGGTGCGGCCGTACCTGTCGGTCTTGTGCCACTCCACCTCGACCTCTTTGCTGGCAACCAGCTCGGCGAGCTTCTGCTTGGCGCGGGCTTCGAAGGGCTGGGCCTTCTCAGGGGCGTCGATCCCGGCCAGGCGGATGCGCCGCGGGGTGCGGTCGACGAGCACTTCCACGGTGTCGCCATCCAGTATCCGCACCACCTTGCCGGTGAAGGTTTCAGCCTGGGCGGGCGGGAGGAGCAGCAGGGAGAGAAGGAGGACAGCGAGACGGGGGAGTCGTGCGGGCATGGTCCCGAGAGTATGAGATCTATGAACTTCGATCGTAGAACGTAGATCGAAGCGGCCAGTTGAGAGGGCGGTGTGCGCAGGGCGTGGGAGGTTGGGCTTCGTTCGTAGAACATTGGACTACGAACTGAGAACGAAGAACGTCGATCGTTGCACGTACGGCTTCGAGCTTCGATCGTTGCACGTAGGGCTTCGAACTTCGAACTAAGATCGTTGCCGTCAGTAGCGGGGGATGGGTTCATTGCAGGAAGGGCATCGATCGTAGAACTACGATCGTTGATCGTCGTTGGCAGGGCGGTGTGCCCAGGGGGTGGGACTTGGGACGTTGGACTACGAAGATGGGTGGCGGGGGACGCCCATGGGGGGGCGAGCTGCGAACAATGGAGATGATGGCGTGGGACGCGGCCTTGCGGAGTCCATCGGGGACGAGAGTCAGCCAACTCTGAATGGGGGATTTGGGGGTCTGAGGGGGTTGTTTGCGGTTCGCCCAGGAACCGTTTGAATATCTGAGGCGCCCGTTCTGGGGGGTTAGGGGGTTTTAGGGGGTTGTTTGCGGACAGGCGCTGAACAAGAACTCGGCTCAGACGCCTATTGCAGACTAGACAGCCTGCTGTCTCTCCGAGTGCCCTATGCTGCCTTGGCGACCCGGTCCGGTGGGATCAGACTCTCTCCAGCTCGATGCCAGAGGACTGCGGTGGACTGGGGTGGGTGGTATAGGGCGAAGCTGTTGCTGATCGTGAACTCTAGATTCATTCGAACGGTAAAAGCGAGATAGCCTTCAACAGTCCAGTGATCTAGGTGGTAAGGCTCGGTGATAATGAAGCGCGGGGCTTTGTCACCAGGCCGCCGCCAGTAACTGATATGATCCCAACCATCTCTGTTGTTGAAGTCGATATAGTGTTGTGTCAGATCGTTTCGCGGCGGCACACACCCGCGACTCAGAGCTACCAGTGAACGCTGAGCGGGCGTGCATGAGATCAGGTCGTTACTGTCCATCAGATTGACGACTCGCCGCAGGATGGCCAGCGTGTGTTGAGGCCGGTTCAAAACTGACCAGCATTTCGGGGTGATACCGGTTCAAAACTGACCAGGGTGTTCAACCTAGCCTGCTCAATTTGTGAGCAGGAGACTGGAGGGTGATCACCATGGCCACGTTAGGCAAGATCCGCAGGATGTACTTTCGGGACGGACTGTCCCTATCGGAGATTTCGCGGCGCACGAGTCTGTCGCGCAACACCATCAAGGCCTGGCTGAGGAAGCCGCAGGTCAGCGAGCCGAGGTATCGGCGCGCGCACCGGCCCGGCAAGCTCGCGGCCTTCGAGGCGCTGCTGGTCGCGGCCCTGGAGGCTGACGCCAGACGCCCCAAGCGAGACCGGCGCACTGCCCGCACGTTGTTCGCCGAGCTCAAGGCCCAGGGGTATACGGGCGGCTACACGCTGGTGACCGACTTTGTCCGGAACTGGCGCAAGCGCGACGGCAAGGCGCTCGGGCGTGCCTTCGTGCCGCTGACGTTTGAGCTGGGGGAGGCCTTCCAGTTCGACTGGAGCGAGGAAGGTCTGGTCATCGCCGGGGTATGGCGGCGGTTGCTGGTGGCGCACATGAAGCTGTGCGCGAGCCGCGCCTTCGTGCTGGTCGCCTATCCCAGCCAGGGCCACGAGATGCTGTTCGATGCCCATACCCGCTGTTTCGCGGCACTGGGTGGGATTCCCCGGCGCGGCATCTACGACAACATGAAGACCGCCGTCGACAAGGTCCAGCGAGGCAAGGCGCGCGTGGTCAACGCGCGCTTTGCCGCCATGGCCTCGCACTACCTGTTCGACACCAACTTCTGCAACGTCGCCTCCGGTTGGGAGAAGGGCGTCGTCGAGAAGAACGTCCAGGACAGTCGCCGGCGCATCTGGCAGGAGGCCGGTGAGCGGCGCTTTGGCAGCTTCGCCGAGCTCAATGCCTGGCTGCTCGAGCGCTGCCGTGCGGTGTGGTCGCAGGTGCGCCACCCCGAGTGTGGCGAGCTGACGGTGGCCGAGATGCTCGCCCATGAGCAGCCTTCCTTGATGCCCATGCCGGCCCCCTTCGACGGCTATGTGGAGACGCTGGGGCGGGTGTCGAGCACCGCCCTGGTGACGGTCGCACGCAACCGCTACTCGGCGCCGTGCGAATGGGTCGGGCAGATGGTGAGCATCCGCCTCTACCCCGAGCGCGTCGTCGTCTTGAGCCAGGAGGGTGAGCGCGTCTCCCATGAGCGGCTGTTCGACCGCGGTCAGACCCGCTATGACTGGCAGCACTAGTGCCGCTGATCGAGCGCAAGCCGGGGGCGCTGCGCAACGGTGCCCCCTTTGCCGATCTGCCCGAGCCATTGCAACGGCTGCGCGGCCTCTTGCTCAAGCGTGCGGGCGGCGACCGCACCATGGCCAAGGTGCTGGCCGCTGTGCCCATGGCGGGCCTGGAAGCCGTGCTGGTGGCCGTCGAGCTGGTCCTGGAATCCGGTGCGGTCAACGCCGAGCACATCCACAACGTGCTGGCTCGTCTGCAGCCCACTCCCGCCATCCCCAAGGTGGAAACGCACCTGGTAGTCGCCGAGGCCCCCGTGGCGGATGCCGGGCGCTACGACCGCTTGCGCAGCGCGGAGGTGGACCATGGCTGAAGTGGCCACCGAGCTCAAGGCGCTGCGCCTCTATGGCATGGCCGCGGCCTGGGCCGAACTGACCGCCCAAGGCAGTGTCGGCATCGATGCCTCGCGCTGGCTCATCGAGCACCTCCTGCAGGCCGAGCATACCGATCGGGCCATGCGCTCGGTCAGCTACCAGCTCAAGGCGGCCCGCTTCCCCGTGCATCGCGACTTGGCCGGCTTCGACTTCAGCCAGGCGAAGGTCGATGAGCGCCTGATCCGGGAGCTGGCGGACCTATCCTTCACCGAGGCCGCGCACAATGTCGTGTTGATCGGCGGAACGGGCACCGGCAAGACCCATCTGGCCACGGCGCTGGGGGTCTCCGGCATTACCCAGCACGGGCGGCGGGTGCGCTTCTTCTCCACTGTGGACCTGGTCAACAGCCTGGAGCAGGAGAAGGCTCAGGGGCGTGCCGGCAAGCTGGCCTTGAGCCTGATGCGCGTTGATCTGGTGATCCTCGATGAGCTGGGCTATCTGCCCTTCAGCCAGGCCGGTGGGGCTTTGCTCTTTCACCTGCTCTCCAAGCTCTATGAGCACACCAGCGTGATGATCACCACTAACCTGACCTTCGCCGAGTGGGCCAGTGTCTTCACCGATGCCAAGATGAACACGGCCCTGCTCGATCGCCTCACCCATCACTGCCACATCGTGGAGACCGGCAACGACTCCTACCGCTTCCGCCACAGCAGCGCGACAGCCCAATCCAGGATCAAAGCCCGCGAGCAAGCCAAACGAGGGGGGACAATCGAGGCGCCCTTCTGATCGGAGTACCGTTACACTTGTCCACAGCCGCTCCCTGACCGGAGCGGCCTTCTTCCCTGGTCAATATTCAACCGGTACACCCGGTCAGTATTCGACCGGAATCAACAAGTGCCGTCCATGACCAAGGCAAGGTTCACGTCCAGCTGCCCGTCTAGGACCGTTGTACCACCATCCTCGGCCCCCTTTACGAGCTGCCCGACGTGCTGGTCGGCGACCTATGTTTGCCCGACGGAATCTCAGGCACGGGCTATCGCTTGGCGTCCAGCGTGCAACTGGTTGCACGACCCTACTATATCGTCGGGAATTCTGTTGCCCGCGTAAATCGGCCCGCGGATGGACTGAACTTGAGAATACGCAGATGCGAACGGTCCCCTTGGGCTCCCTGGGCCGTTGTCGGTGCAATCCCACGCGAGGGGCTGGCCCGCGGTGCGCTTATCAGAGAGGCCCAGGGCCACTGTAAGCGTCCCTGACGGACTGCCGGTTACTGGCCGAATGGATAGCAGCCGGGCACCCTCTCTAGGCCGTGAGGCTTTTTACGGCCATCCAGGCTGAGTGGGCTGCCCCGTGAATCCTGTCGCTATTTGGCAGGGATCACCATGTGTCGAGGGAATGACCATTCTACGCATCCCTTCGGAACATGGCTGTGGCAGCCTTGGCTCAGAGCCCCAGCGGCTATCGCTGACCGGCTTCAAGCTACCGCACCACGGCAGTGTCGCCAATATCAGTCCGGAGCTGCTGGCCCGGCTGAGTTGCACGCATTACTTGGTCTCGACCAGCGGTGCGGTGTTCCGCCACCCGCACGCGCGCGCCATCGAACTGCTGCTCGGGGCTCACGAGGGCCGCGGTAAGCCGTGCCTGCACTTCAATTACCTGAGCGCCACCACGGCCGCCTGGAGCGACTCCGCCGATCAGCAGGCGAAGGGCTACCAGGCATTTCACCCCAAGGGCATCTCGCTGGCGCTGTGAGCGACCGAATTGACCCGCCCGTTTCGCGGCGCGTAAGCGGTTGCCGATGCGACTCAACCCCCGGCCGGTCTCCGCGCGTGTGACCCGCAAAATAGTGGCTCGCTCGCCCTTGACTGCTGCCCAGCTCCCGCCTAATCGTTGCCGTAGCTCGTGGTCGGAGGGCTTGATTCCCGATCCCGAATTGCGCTAACCGGAGGCGTCATGAAAGCGAAGTGGATCGTTGTGATGGTGATGGGGTGGCTTCTCTCTGCCTCGCCCGGGGCGGGCGACGCGGAGGCCGGTGACACTGCGCTCGCACAAGCCCCTCCCGAACAGGCCGAGCGGATAGACAAGGAGGCGCAGAAGATCATCGATGAGCAGATGAAGAGTTTGCAGGACAGGGAAGCGGCGACGTTTCCATGCAGCCTCTTCCCGCCCGCGGACATCGAGGCGCTGGCTGGGAATCCGCTGGACAAGGGGAGCTACGCCTTCAACAACGTCTCCACGAACGATCGTAAGTACAAGAGCGAGTCGTGCGATTGGTCCGCCGCGGGTGGTGACGGCAACGAGGTCGGCCTGTGGGTGAGCCTGCCGAAGCACTTTGCCTCCGGCCAGGTGGAGTGCATGCCCGGCAGCGACCACCAGAAGACCCCCGGTCTCGGCGATCAGGCGTGGTGGGACTACAAGAAGTTCTTCGGCATGGGCACCCTGCGCGTCTGTTCCGCGAAGGCGATGTTGGAAGTGAGAGTCACTGTGACGAGCAAGGACGAGAAGTTGGCCAGGAAAATCACCCAGACGATCGCGCAAAAGGTTCTAGCGTCGCAGTGACCGCGGAGTGCGAATCAGATGATGGAGTAGTAATTGAAGTTATCACTGCCAACGCGATGGGCGTTTCCCGTGGACAACGATCGCCGGAGAATCCGGCCCCACACTTGGTTTCCATCAATGGTCGTCAAGCTCGGAACGGGGCCCTTGCCATCGACGCTCTCGATCAGGAAATGATGATTCTTGGAAGCGACGCAGCCGATGTCCGCCGGCCGGATATTGGCGACGAAATTCTGACTGAACGTATTCAACCGGAGTGGACCGACAGGTTTGCCCGCGGCGAGATTCCACGAGGCATTTAGCCCCGCCTTGCGGTAGCAATACACGCAAAAAACGCCGCACCAACTCTTGCGCTGCTCGTTCGGATTGCTAATCCAGGGCTCTGCGCTCCACGCCTGGGTCTTAGGATCTTTGAAATTGTGATCCGTCAACGTCACGTTCGCGGCGAATCTGAACATCTCGATCAGGAAGTCCAGCCCCTTTGGCCGGCCGTTGTGGAGTTGCTGGAAGTCCACCATTCCGAAATGTTGCTGCGCAATCGTCAGGACAATCGGACGGAGCATGTTGGCAGCGGCGGCCGTCGGGCTGGGTCCCACCGGCAGCCCGCCCTGCTGGAGCTTGGCCAGCAAGTCTGAAAACAGCTTCCAGGTGAGCGGGCCGGTGATGCCATCGGGGGTGAGCTTGTTGGTGCTTTGAAACTCCCTGACCCGACTCGTGGTCTTGGTCCCATATACCCCGTCGGGTTTCAGGGCCGCCAGCTTGGACGGCAGCAGGTTAAGCCCCTGCTGGAGCTGGGTAACCTCATTTCCAGTCGAACCATAGCGAAGTGTCCGGTTGATCATGGCAAATGGCTCCAGTGTCGGGTGCCGGCTCGGGTCTGCGTCTTTTTCGCGCGCGGAGGGATGGGGATCGGTCTTGACGGCCCCTGCGTTTACTATAGCGGGCACTCGTTTGCGCAACGACTGTGCCCGCGACAGGTTGTGACTGACGCCCACCCACTACAGATCGGTGTCGGCTAACAACCTCATCCACTCTGTTGTCCGCAGCGTGGAGCGGCGGTTGCGGTAGACGATCCTGGCAGTCCGCTTTGCGCTGCGGCTTCGACCGAAGGCCACGCCTACCGCTGAGCCTCGGAAACAGCAGCTGGGCGGCCAGCTCCCGGCTCTCCACGTAGAGCCCGGCCTCGGTGTTGATGTCACCACTCCAAGACGTTGGTTCCCGTGGGGGCCTCTGCCCACGGACTTCCGTGGCCACCCGGGGGCCCGTTTTGTTCCGCTCTTCTGTCGGAATTTGTAGTCATTACGGGGCCAAAGCGGGCCTCGTCGGATAGCTGCCCGTCGGAAATTGTAGTCATTTGGCCATGCGTAACCTACTGATGCAATCGCCCGTGTCCTAGCTGTCGGAATTTGTAGTTGTATCAGTCGGAATCTGTAGTCATGCCAGTCGGAATTTGTAGTCGTACCAATCGGAATCTGTAGTCCTTTTGGGTTTTTTATGTCTAGAAAACCGAGGGATACAGGCCTCTAAAATTGAAAATTAAGAGAAAATTGAAACGCGTATGCGCACGCGCGCGCGGCGAGAGGAGCGGCGCTTCGCCCCGAGGAACGGGAGCGTTGGTGAAAAAGACGCGACGACTGGGATTCTGTTGCAGAGTGCCCGTACCCGCTGAATCTACGGGGTCCACCACAACGAGTACGACCGTGGAACGCCGAGATCGTTACGCCGGAGCAGTTGCTGGGATCGCTCACTCTCGACGGCGATCCCAGGCGCCCGCCGCGGTCATAAACGTCCGCGTATTTGCTCGGCGAATCGCGACTGCCGGCTAGCCGCTCCGTCGCCATGATGGGGCCCCTTGATGGGGGTGACCCCGTCGAGGTTGCTATCCCCGCAATACCTTCCCGCCGAATCCCAGCTCCAGCAACGGGCAACGACAGGGGAGGGCAGTCCTTCCGCTTCCACTCCGAGAGAGGACCTGGAGGTCAGAAGACCTTAGTCAGTTTGGCGCCGGCAAGCTGGGTTTGGCCGAAGGCCCCGACCAGGCCGCGGCTTTTTCGGTGATGCCACGGGGAGTCCGGTGGGTAACGTCCGCGTTCGTTTGGTTGCGGGCCGGGAGGGACCGTTGAGTCAGATTCACCCCCCTTGTCGCGCGACCGAGTCGAGCACGCTACTGATCCTGGACCAATCGTGGGAGCGCGTTTTCCTGCTCCGCATCGCTCTGGAGATCGTTCCATGGGCTGGTCAGCAGGGTGTTAGCGCCTTTGGATCCAGCCACCCGTCAGGCGCCCTCCCGTAGCGTTTGGCGCGCCTCTTCTACAATGGGGATCGCCATCGGCGGCGGACCCATGCTGGTGCCGGCGCTTGGCGATCTCTTCGATCTTCGCCACGTCGTCCTCATAGGACACCACGCCCGTCCAGCGCATTCCCCCAACGCGAGATCCCAACCACCCCACGCTGTGATGATCGTCAAGTCTCCGAACAGGTCGCGCACCAGGTGTGCCTGGTAGTAGCCGGCTTTGTTGCGGTGGATGCAGCGCAGGTCCATGAAACGCATCTCGGCTCTGTTGGGCTAACGATAGCGCAAAGGTGTTCTTTTCAAAGGTCGAGCGGTTGGAGATCGCGCTGCCAGTATTGCGCCCTACAGTATCCGGATGGACCGGTAGAAAAGTCTTCGCGATGCCAACGACCACGAAGGCCACGGAATCAGCTGAAATAAGATCAAGGTTCTGAAACGGCGAACAGCCTCGAGCGGATGACCGCCTCAAGGCAGCGAGCCTGGGCAGCGTCGCCGTCCGTTGGCTGAAGACTTGACTCGCCTTTGCGGACGTTCGCCCGATACGGATACCGAAGAGAATCTGAGCCCTTACGCGTTGCAAGTTGGCTGAGCAGGGGCCTATGACGACACAGGAAGCTCCGAGTGCACCCTCAGCGCCTTCACCACGCGTCGGGGAAGACCGTTTCGCTCCAACCCACGACTAGGCCGACAATCAAATGCCCATAGCCAACAGCCGTTGTGCCGATAAACAGAATGTCTTTCTGGTAGGATCTCTTTGGGCCTGTTGAAGGGCAACGGAGTCCGCACAACGACACCCCGGGGATTGCTCAAGACGGCGGACGCCAGCCAATCCTGAGTTCGCAGTCACGAACCCAGTAAAACAACCGGACGCCCTGAAAGCCTCTTGTTTTCAAAATATCCTTGCCTGAACCAATCGTTCAATCGGCAACACGAAACAGCAATACGCTTGGAGACCGCAGATGCCAAAAAAGAAGAAGCTCGAACCCGCACCGCTCACCATCGACCAGATTCAGGAACAGCTCGCGCAGATCGAAGTAAGCCGCGAGACGCTTGAAGCCGCGCTCAAGCAGCGGCGTCGGGCAGATCTCATCGCCTTCTCCGAGACCTTACGTGACCAGATCGCCGAGCGCGGCTACCAGATTGACGAGGTGATCGCGCTACTACAAAAGGGAAGAAAGACCGCCTCTGGGCGCCGCGGTGGTGGTCAACATGCCCGCTATGTGGATCCCGACAACCCCGCGCTCACTTACGGGAAGGGGCCCTTGCCCGCGTGGCTGCGCGAAAAGATGGAAGTCGCGGGCTACGACGCGACGGACAAGATACAGCGTGAAGCGTTCAAATCGACCCATCTGAAACGCGTCGTGTAACGCCGCCGCGGGAGTGAAGTGAACCGGGCCGTGGAGGCCGGGCCGATGTCCGACAAATAGTTCGCCTCGAGTGGAAAATCCGGCGGGCCAGACGGGTGTCCGCGGCCATTCGCCGTCGATCGGCGCCTTGGGCGAGTGCCCACTATAAGAACGGGCTGCTACGGGTCGAGCTTCCCAAGTCGCCCGCGCGGCGGCGCCGGACCGTCAATGTTCGGGTCACCTGAATCCGACGGTTCAGCGGGTACCGTCCTTCACGGGCCACTGTCGCATGGGGGGCTCATCGGAGTAGGCGTCGTGGAAATGGCTGCGGCTTGATGGAGGGTTGGGTTACCGCCGCGGCGATGCCGGTAAGCACCATCAGGCCCCCGGTCCGCCAGTTCACAACGGCGACTGACCGGTAGGCGGCGGGGCCCCTGCCTCCATCTCCCGCAGACAGGCCACGCACAGGCAGTCTGTATAACGCCGGGCGATGGCGAGCAGAACGTCCTCGCGCAGCTCGACGCTCGCGCAGCCGCAATGACTCGGGTTATTCAGCGTGCACTCGAAGGTTGCCCCGCAGCGGGGACAGGTCTTGATCGCGTTCCTGGTCATGTGGACGTCGGACGCGGGCCCTAATAGAGCCCGACTTCGGTCAGACAGACCTCGGCCGCCATGGCGCGGCCGATGGCGACGATCCCCAGGCGGCTTAGGCGGCGCGTGTCCAAGGGCGCGTCCAGTCGATGGGGTTCGAATCCGAGGAAGGGCAAACGCACCTCGCGCCAGTCATGCCCAGCGCGGAACTCGGCGCGATAGGACTGCCAGGGCAGGGCGGTATCGGGGGTCTTGAGGTGGACCTTGTAGCCCTCCCCGTTGCCGCGTATCACCAGGTGCACTCCGGTGAGACGCGAGACGTCGAGGGTCCGGGTGCTGCTTAGGTCCAGGCTCACCTGCACGAAGCCGCCGTTGTTGGCCAGGCTCACCTCGCCCGCGAGACAGAGGGCACGTCGGCCGTGTTGCTCGCTGATGCTCATACGACCGACCGACACGCCCCCCATGACACGGTCGGTGATCAGCCGCCAGGGAGTACCGAGCAGGGAGCGTCCGTCGTCGCGGGAGAAGTCGTCGATCAGAAGGAGGCCGGCGGCGGGGCTCGGGTTCATGGGGAACACCACGGTCATCAAGACCATCAGAGTCCGGCTCGCTTCTTTGTTCCTCGGGCAAGTGCTCGACGAAGCCGGTTTGCGCCGTCAAACCAAGCTACTGGGGGTCTTGTACCTGGGCTTCAAGTCGCCTGCTTGCCCTGCTTTCGCCATCAAGGCGCGCCGGGGGAGGCCATCGCGCCCTTACGATAGGGTCTCCCCACGGTTTGCTGACCGCCAAGAGAACGCGCCCAGGTCAGCCGATCGGTCCGCGCGTCTGACATCCGCCGCTTCGAAGCAAACGTCACGAGACCTAAACGGAACCGTTACAGAACTTCCAAGGGAGCCCAGGCTGCCGTGACATGCGAGAAATCGAGCCTCCCGCCGATTGGGCGTGAGGTCTTTCTGCCGGTGTCCGGGGTGTGTTTCGGCATCACGGTTGGGAGCAGAGGAACGGCCCGCTTGATCTACATTCAAATCAGAGCAACTCCACAGGAGTGCGATCGGTGAAGATGCGCATGCAGACATTCGGTGAGGTCGAGGTCGAGGGCGAGCGTTACGACGACGATATCGTCATTGAGCAGGGCGGAATTCGTAAGCGAGGCAAAAAGCCCTCGAAAGTGTTCAGGCCCGCTACGGGCACACCCCGCTGTCCGTTGAAAAAGTCATCCCATGGCACGGTACGCGGCTGTTCGTCGGCACCGGCATGTATGGCAAGCTGCCCATCATGTCCGAGGTCTACGTCGAGGCCGAGAAGAAGGGAATCGAAGTGGTTGCGCTGCCCACCGCGGAGCTCTGCGTCATGCTGCAAAATTTGAAACCCGAGGACATCAACGCCGTCCTGCACGTCACCTGTTGAAATCGCACTTCGCGCCACGCGAACGTCGAGTCCCGAAAGACTCCGCCGGTACCATGTGCCTCATGGGGGACGATGCCACCCGGCCGTCGGCACTCGTCCTTCAACCTCATGTCCCTCTTGGCGACGCGAGCCTTACTCCGAAGCCTTGCGCAGCTCCTCCTCGATGATGCCCTTGAACAGCGGAATCTTGTAGCCGTTCTTCGACATCGGCTGGGCATTGGCGACGATGGCTTCGGACGCGTCCCGGATGGCAGCGGCGTCAAGCGCCCGGCCCCGGATGGCCTCTTCCGTCTCGTGGGAGCGCCAAGGAACGGGCGCGGCGCCGGAGAGCGTCCCGGCAGTCGCGGACCCGCTTCCCGTCCATGGTGAGCGCCAGGGCGCAGCCGGCGATGGCGAAGTCCCAGGCGCGACGGGTGCGGACCTTGCGGTAGGCGCTGTAGAGGCCAGCGGCCGGGGGCGGCA